>NZ_CP033325.1:2059265-2745687 GCF_003710105.1 Georgenia faecalis | reverse complement strand
CGGACGGCTTCAACTGGGGCTACGACCCCTGGCACTTCTCCACCCCGGAGGGGTCCTACGCGACCCAGCCGGACGGCGGTGCCCGGGTCGCCGAGTTCCGCACCATGGTGGGCGGCCTGCACGAGGCCGGCCTCCAGGTGGTCGTCGACGAGGTGTACAACCACACCTCCGCCTCCGGCCAGGCCGAGCGCTCGGTCCTCGACCGGGTCGTGCCCGGCTACTACCATCGCCTGTCCCCGACGGGCTCGGTGGAGACCTCCACGTGCTGCGAGAACGTCGCCACGGAGCACGCCATGGCCGAGAGGCTCATGGTCGACTCCGTCGTCCTGTGGGCGCGGGACTACCGCGTCGACGGCTTCCGGTTCGACCTCATGGGCCACCACTCGCGGGACAACATGCTCGCGGTCCGCGCGGCGCTCGACGCCCTCACGCTCGAGGAGGACGGCGTCGACGGTTCGGCGATCTACCTCTACGGCGAGGGCTGGGACTTCGGAGAGGTCGCGGGCAACGCCCGCTTCGTCCAGGCCAAGCAGGGTGAGCTGGGCGGCACCGGCATCGGGACGTTCTCCGACCGGCTGCGCGACGCCGTCCACGGCGGCTCGCCGGTGGACTCCAGCACCATCCAGCAGCAGGGCTTCGGCACCGGCCTGTACACCGACCCCAACGGCGCCGGGTACTTCCCGACGCCGGAGGCGGAGCTCGCCGACCTCCAGCACCAGAGCGACCTCGTGCGCCTGGGTCTGGCCGGCAACCTCGCCGGGTACTCCTTCCTCACCGCCGACGGGGAGGTGCGCCGGGGCGACGAGATCGACTACCGCGGCGCACCGGCCGGGTACGCCGAGCAGCCGGAGGAGGTCATCACGTACGTGGACGCCCACGACAACGAGACCCTCTTCGACCTGCTCACCCTCAAGCTCCCCACCGACACCACGATGGCGGAGCGGGTGCGGATGAACACCCTGTCGCTGGCCACCACGGCCCTGTCCCAGACGCCGTCGTTCTGGCACGCCGGCACGGACCTGCTGCGCAGCAAGTCGCTCGACCGGAACAGCTACAACTCCGGCGACCACTTCAACCGCATCGACTGGACCGGCCAGGACAACAACTTCGGCGTCGGCCTGCCGCCGGAGGCGGACAACGGCACGCACTGGGACCTCATGCGCCCGCTGCTGTCGGACCCGGCGCTCGCGCCGACCCCGCAGGACATCGCGGCGTCGAGCGCCATGGCGCAGGACCTGCTCGAGCTGCGGTTCTCCACCGAGCTGTTCCGGCTCGGCTCGGCGGACCTCATCGCGCAGAAGGTCACCTTCCCGGGCTCCGGCCCGGAGGCGGCCCCCGGCGTGGTCACCATGCGGGTGGACGACACCGTGGGTGAGGACGTCGACCCGGCGCTCGACGGCCTGCTCGTCGTCTTCAACGCGACGCCGGAGCCGGTGACCCAGGCGGTCACCGACCTGGCCGGGCGTGAGCTCACGCTCTCCCCGGTCCAGGCGGCCGGAGCTGACGACGTCGTCCGGGGGACCACCTGGGACGCCGCCGCCGGCACCGTCACCGTGCCGGCACGGACCGTCGCGGTCCTCGTCGAGGCCTCCGCGGCCCCGACGCCGGACCCGACGGACACCCCGACCGAGACGCCGACGGACCCGACGACGGACCCGACGGACCCGACGACGGACCCGACCGACCCGACGACGGACCCGACCGGGCCGACGGGGCCGACGACGGACCCGAGCGACCCGACGGGCGAGCCCGGCGACGGGGCGCCCGAGGCCGACGGACCCGGCGCACCTGGCGGGGACATGCCGGTGACCGGCGCCGGCCTGGGGGCCGCCGCCCTCGGCCTGCTGCTCCTCGCCGCGGGCGCGGGCCTGGCCCTCGCCCACCGGAGGCGCCAGCTCGCCTGATCCCGCGCAGCCGCCGTCGGCCGCCGTCCTGTCACACGCGTGACGGGGCGGCGGCCGCCGTCGTTCCCGCCCGCGCGAGTCGCGGGCGGCGCCCGCCTCTGTCATCCCCTCTGCTGATCATGCAGCCCCTCCCGCGTTGGTGATCGTGCAGAAACGCTGGAGCCGCCGCCCCGCCGCGCCCCGGCTGCCTGCCACGCCGCCCCGTCTGGCTGGCCCACGTCTGCCGGCCCCGCGTCGCCCCCGTCCGCCGGCCACATCGCCGCGTCTGCGGGCCCCAGCCGCCCCGTCTGGCCGCTATGGGTGACATCCCAGCGCTATAGGCACAGCAATCTCACCCGATAGTGAGCAATCGGGTGGGATGGCCGTGTGCTGGAGCGGAAGGGGGCAGTGCGCCGCGCGGCGACCGATAGGCCGGCCGAGGCGCGGGAGTGGCGCGCCAGGGGCGGGCTGCGCAGATAACCCGTCGGCGTGGCCCGAGAGCGGCTACCGCCGAGGGCGCCGGTCGGGCCGCCCCGTGGTCGGGGTCTGCCCCAAGCCGTCCTGGTCGCCGGATCCGGCCGCTCTGGGTGACATCCCAGCGGTATAGGCACAGCAATCTCACCCGTTAGCGGGGAATCGGGGGGATGGCCGTGGCTGGACGGGGAGCAGGCGGTGAGGGGGCCGCTGCCGCCCGGGCGTCAGGTCGCCCTGGTCGCCAGGTCTGGCCGCTGTGGGTGACATTGCAGCGGTATAGGCACAGCAATCTCACCCGTTAGCGGGGTATCGGGGGATGGCCGTGGCCGGAGGGGGAGCAGGCAGTGTGCGGGGGCCGGGGCCGGGGCTGGGGGCGGTGGCCGGAGGCGAGGCGACCCGCGATCGCCGGTGGAGCACGCGGCCATCCGCAGCGGAGGGGTGCGGAGACGACGCAGGGGCGCCCCGCGGTGCGCGGGACGCCCCCTGCGGGGGTGGGTGCGGGTCAGCCCTTGACGGAGCCCGACATCAGACCGCCGATGAAGTACTTGCCCAGCAGGATGTAGACCACCAGCGTCGGCAGCGAGGCGAAGAGCGCCCCGGCCATCGACACGCCGTAGTTCTGCAGCAGGGCGCCGTTCGCGAGGTTGTTGAGCGCGAGCGTCACCGGGCCGTTCTGGCTGGAGGAGAAGAACACCGCGAAGAGGAAGTCGTTCCACGCCGAGGTGAACTGCCAGATGAGGACGACGACGAAACCGGGCGCCGACACGGGCAGGATCACCGAGAAGTACGTGCGGAGCATGCCCGCGCCGTCGACCCGCGCCGCCTCGATGAGCTCGTGGGGGATCGACTGGTAGTAGTTCCGGAAGATCAGCGTCGTGATCGGGATGCCGTAGATGACGTGCACGAGGATCAGTGACGGCACGCCGGTCGGGATGTTGAGGCCCAGCATGAGCTGCAGGAGCGGGATCATCACGGCCTGGTACGGGATGAACATCCCGAAGAGGATCACCGTGAAGACGATGTTCGCTCCGCGGAACGACCACCGGGACAGGACGAAGCCGTTCATCGACCCGAGGACCGCGGCGATGATCGAGGCCGGGATGACCATCTGCAGGGTCCGCCACAGCGCCGGGGCCAGGGCGTCCCAGGCCGCGACCCAGTTGTCCGTGGTCCACGTCGTCGGCAGCGCCCAGGCGCGGGTGGGCGAGGCGTCGCCCGCCCCCTTGAAGCTCGTGACGAAGAGGACGTACACCGGCACGAGGACGATGAGCAGGAAGAAGAGCAGCGCGGCGTAGCGCAGCGTGCGCCCGACCGTGAAGCCGCCCGTGGGGCGGGTCCGGGCCGAGGGGAGCGGGCCGGCGCCGCCCTCGCCGGCGTGGAGCGGCGGGATCGGGGGAGCGGGTGCGGAAGTAGTGGTCATGTCAGCGCCTCTCCGCCCGTGCGTTGTGGACGAGGTACGGGATGATGACGGCGGCGACGATGATCAGCAGGATCGAGCCGACCGCCGCCGAGTTCGCATAGTCGAAGCTCGACTTGTACAGGTACATGTCGATCGCCGGAACCTTGGTCTGGTAGTTCGCGGGCTTGGAGATCGACATGATGAGGTCGAACGCCTTGAGCGACATGTGCCCGACGATGACGAGGGCACTGAGCGCCACGGGGGACAGCTGCGGGAAGAGCACGTGCCGGTAGAGCTTCCACTCTGAGGCGCCGTCGACCCGCCCCGCCTCGCGCAGCTCCTCCGGGATGCCGCGGAAGCCGGCGAGGAAGAGCGCCATGACGTAGCCCGAGAGCTGCCAGATGGCGGGCAGGGCGATGGCCGCGATGCCCCATGTGACGTTGTTCCACCAGGGGTTCTGGAGGAAGTCCAGGCCGATGATCTGGAACAGCCGGTTGAGGCCGCTCGCGTTCTCGCCCTCGTTGGAGTTGAGCAGCCAGCGCCACACGACGCCGGAGGCCACGAAGGAGACGGCCATGGGGAAGAGGTACACCGAGCGGAAGATCCCCTCGCCCTTGATGGGCTTGTCGAGCAGCCAGGCCCAGACGAAGCCGAGGACCATGGTGCCGACGAGGAAGACGACGGTGTAGAGGACGAGGTTCTTCAGCGAGTGCTGGAACGCGTCGTCACCGAGCAGGGCGAAGTAGTTCTCGAGCCCGACGAAAGCGGTGGGCGCCTGGCCGGTGGCCTGGGGCGCGGTGTGGGAGTCGGTCAGCGACGTCTGGAAGTTGATACCGATCAACCCGTAGACGAAGACCGCGATGAGGATGATGGAGGGAGTAAGGAGCAGGACCGGCGGGCCCCACCTGCGGATGGTTCGGGTCATCGGGACACCTCCGAGAGACGGTGAGCGGGTGGACGCGCCCGTGCGGGCCGGACTGGGGTGTCCGGCCCGCACGTCACGCTCCTGGGTTCAACGGTGTAGGGCTCAGCCCGCGACCGCGGCCACCAGCTCGCTCTGGAAGGTGGCGAGGTCCGACCCACCGGTGGTGAACTTGCTCGTGGCGTCGGAGATGCCGTTGAGGACGGCGACGGAGCTCGCGGCGCCGTGGGCGACGGACGGGACGATGGTGTCCTGGCCGTACGACTCGATCGCCGTCTGCTGGTACTCGGAGAACTCCGAGGCGTCGGCGTCCGTACGGGCCGGGATGGAGCCCTTGGCCTGGTTGAACGCGACCTGGCCCTCGAGGGACCCGACCGTCTCGAGCCACGCGCGGGCGCCGTCCGGGTTGGGGGAGCCGACGGGCAGGGTGAAGGAGTCGGCGAGGAAGCCGAAGACGCCGTCCGTGCCGGGGACCGGGAAGTGGACGTAGTCCTCCACGCCCTGCTCCTCGAACGCGGCGACGGCCCAGTCACCCATGATGTTGTAGGCCGCGCTGCCGTCGATGACCATCTGGGTGGCCTCGGGCCAGTCGAGCCCGTCGCGGTCGGTGTTGGTGAAGCTCATGAGCTGCTCGAAGGTCTCGAGCGCGCCCGTGACCTCAGCGCCCTCCCAGTCGGTCGACCCGTCCCAGAGGCCGGTGTAGGCCTCGGCGCCGAGCTCGGCCATGAGGACGGTCTCGAGGAGGTGGACCTGGGTCCACGTCGTCGCGACGGACAGCGGGGTGCCCCCCGCCTCCTGGACGGCCTCGAGGTCGGTGATCCACTCGTCGATCGACGCGGGGACGGCCGTGGGGTCGATCCCGGCCTCCTCGAGGACGGTCGGGTTGGCCCACACCACGTTGGAGCGGTGGATGTTGGAGGGCACCGAGTAGATGGCGTCGTCCACGGTGAGCAGGTCGATGAGGTCCTGCGGGAAGACCTCGGTGAGGCCGAACTCCTCGTAGAGGTCCGAGACGTCCTCGAGCTGCCCGGCGTCGATGTAGTCCTTGAGCTCCGCACCGGCGTGGCCCTGGAACGTGTCCGGCGGGTCGTTCGCCTGGAGGCGCGACTGCAGGAGGTCCTTGGCCGCCGAGCCGGCGCCACCGGCGACGGCGCCGTTGACGAACTCGATGTCCGGGTGCTGGGTGTTGAACACCTCGACCATGGCGTCGAGACCGAGCTTCTCGGAGCCGGCGGCCCACCAGGTGAAGACCTCGACCTCTCCGCTGTCGCCGCCGGCGGCCTCGTCGCCGCCGCCGGTCGCGTCGTCGTTCGTCGCGTTCGAGCCACCCGAGTTACCGCCACAGGCGGCCAGGGTGAGGCTGGCCGCTGCGAGCGCGGCCACCATAGTCGTACGTCGCATTCCTACTCCTTAAGAAACTCCGTCGTCTCCGGGCCGAGGCGCCGCGCCGCGGCCTCATCCCGTTCCGGTAGGGGTACCGGTCCGGGCTAGGCGCCAGTCTCTCCCATGACGTACCCATCACGTCAACTACTGGAGGAAACCGACATCAGTTTGTGACCAACAGGTCGGGGTCCTGTGCCCGCGGAGACCCCGCTCTCGCGGGGCACATCGCTCAGGACCGCGCAGAGCCTACCGCCAGCGGCTGCCCGTGGTGATGCTGCTCACCTGGTGGTCGAACGGGCGCCGCCGTCGAGCCCGGCGGTGGACGCCACGTCGGCGGCCACCGCGACGGCACCGAGGACCTCCGCGCGGTCCCCCAGCGCGGAGCGCTCCACCCGCACGCGGGAGCTGACCGAGGGGATGCACGTGCGGCGCACGCTCTCCCGGACGGCGTCGAGCAGGGGTTCTCCCGCGGCCGCCAGGGGCCCACCGATGAGGACGACCTCGGGGTCGAGGATGTTGGCCAGGACCGCGACCCCACGACCGATGCCACGCCCGACGTCCTCGATGGCGCGCTCGCACGCGCGGTTGCCGTCGGCGGCCAGCCGGAGCACGTCCTCGAGGGTGAGGTCGGCGCCGAGCGTGGGCCGCAGCATGGCGAGGACGGCCCGGACCGAGGCGACCGTCTCGAGGCACCCCCGCGACCCGCAGCGGCAGACCATGCCGTCGAGGTCGAGGGGGGTGTGGCCGAGCTCACCGGCGCTCCCGCCCGCGCCCCGGTGGAGCTCCCCGCCCAGCAGCATGCCGGCGCCCAGCCCGGTGGAGACCTTGATGTAGATGGCGTGGGAGGCCCCGCGGGCCGCCCCGTGCCGGGCCTCCGCGAGCATGCCGAGGTTGGCGTCGTTGTCGATGCCGACGGGGACACCGAGCTCGGCCCGCAGCACCCCGGCGACGTCGAAGCCCACCCACTCGGGCAGGATCGCGCCGACCCCGATGAGCTCGGTGGCGGACTCGAGGGGCCCGGGCAGCCCGATGCCCAGCGCGGTGAGGTCGCCCCGACCGGCGCCCAGGCCGGTGAGCAGCTCGTCGAGGACGTCGAGGACGAGGGCGGTGGTCGCCTCCCGGTCGTGCCCCACCGGGAGGTGGACGTTGCGCTCGGCGAGGACCTGCTGGTCCCGGTCCGTGACGGCGACCCGGGCGTGCGTGCGACCGACGTCGACCCCGGCGAGGTAGCCCGGCGCCGTGGTCAGGCGGACGACCTGGGCGGGCCGGCCGCGTCGCGGCGGGCGGTCGGCGCTGTCGGCCTCGGTGACGAGCCCGGCCGCCACCAGCTCGGCGACGAGGCTCGAGGCGGTGGTGGGGGAGACGGCGAGGGCGCGGGCCATCTCGGCTCGGGAGAGGGGGCCGCGCGTGCGCAACAGGTGGAGGAGGTCCTCACGGTTCCGCTCACGCAGCCGGCTCGCGCCCCGGGGTGCCACAAGGTCGCTCATCGCCACCCCTTTCATTCGCTTGTGGGGTTAATTAACTCCCATGGACCGAAGGTCTTGTCAAGGTCCTGGAGAAACGCCCGGCGGCGGGGACGAAGCGCTCGACCTTCGGCCAGGTCGCGCGGGACGCGGCGTCGGGCCGACCGCAGGCGGCCTGGCCGTGGCCCGGGCGTCATCCGTCAGGGCCGCAGCGGTGCGGCCCGGGCGTGCGACGCGGCGGCCCCGTCGTCGCCGTGGGGGACCGGCGGCTCGGGGAGGGGCGGCCCACCCGCCTGGCAGGGCACTCACGCGCGGGTCCGGGCACTCACGCGCGGGTCCGGGCGTCAGCCCCGGCAGGGCCCGGTCAGCGGAAGACGACCGTCCGCGTCCCGTCGAGGAGGACGCGGTGCTCGGCGTGCCAGCGCACCGCCCGGGCGAGGACGCGGCGCTCGACGTCCTCGCCGAGGGCGACCATCTCGGCGACGTCGTCGCCGTGGTCGACGCGCTCGACGTCCTGCTCGATGATCGGGCCCTCGTCGAGGTCGGCGGTGACGTAGTGGGCGGTCGCGCCGATGAGCTTGACGCCGCGGTCGTGGGCCTGGGCGTACGGGCGGGCACCCTTGAAGCTGGGCAGGAACGAGTGGTGGATGTTGATGACGTTGCCGGCGAGCTCCCGGCACAGGTCGTCGGAGAGGATCTGCATGTAGCGGGCGAGGACCACGAGCTCGACGTCGCGCTCGCGGACGAGGGCGAGCAGCTGCGCCTCGGCGTCGGCCTTGGTCGCCTTCGTCACGGGGATGTGCTGGAAGTCGTACCCGTAGAACTCGGCCATGGGCGCCAGCACCGTGTGGTTGGAGACGACGCCGACGACGTCGATGGGCAGCCGCTCGCTGCGCTGGCGGAACGCGAGGTCGTTGAGGCAGTGGGCCGCGGTGGAGACGAGGACGAGGGTGCGCAGCGGCCGGCCCACGACGTCGAGGTGGTAACGCATGGAGAACGACTCGGCGAGCGGGCGCAGCGCGGCCTCGAGCGCCTCGGGCGCGGCGGTGACCTCGACCTGCACGCGCATGAAGAACAGGCCCGTGGACGGGTCGCCGAACTGCTGCGACTCGGTGATGTTGCCGCCGAGCTCGGCGAGCAGGCCGGCGACGGCGCTGACGATGCCGGGCCGGTCGGGGCACGACAGCGACAGCACGAGATGGGTCGGGACGGCGTGGGTCGGGGCGGCGCTCACGCTGCCGAGGCTAGCCCACCGGGCGTGGGCGCCGGGCGTGGTCACCGATGAGGTCCGCGCGCCCTGAGACGGCGTGGACGGGCGGGCGTGCGGTGGTGCAAGGATGGCCCGCATGGATGACCTGCGGATCGACGTCGTCGACGACGCCTCGGCCGGTGAGCTGCTCACGGTGCGCCGGGCGGCCTTCGTCACCGAGGCCCAGCTCTACGGCGACCCCCACATCCCGGCCCTCACGCAGACGCTCGAGGACCTGCGCAGCGACCTCGCCCGGGACGACGTCGTCACGATCGCGGCGTGGGCGGGACCGCGGATGGTCGGCTCCATCCGCGTCGAGCTCGAGTCCGAGCGGGCCAACCTCGGCCGCCTCGCCGTCGTCCCCGACCTCCAGGGGCGGGGGATCGGGACGGAGCTGCTCATGGCGGTCCTGGAGTACCTGCCCGAGCAGACCAAGGAGGTCTGGGTCTTCACCGGCCAGGACTCCAAGCAGAACCTGTCGATGTACGCCAAGCACGGCTACGAGCACCAGTACGACCAGCACACCGGCGACCTCACGTACGCCTACCTGCGCCGCATCCTCGGCGAGGGCGAGGGCGAGGGCGAGGGCGAGGACGCCGAGGACTGACCGGTTCCACGCCGGTGCGGGTCGCGAGCAAGGCGCCGGGGCCGGGACGTGTCGGACCCCGGGGCCGGGACGCGGGCGCGCGGCGCGCGGCGTGATCCCGCCGCGGCGCGCCGCTTGATAGGGTCGGTTCCCGTCGCGACTGGCGCCTGAGGTGGATCACCACCGGGGAGCGGCGAAGCATGCAGACCTCGAGGTCGCCCGCCTGGGCCGAGGGTCACCCGATGACGCGTGCCCTGCACCGTCCGACGTGTGAGCAGCTGCGGAGGAACGATGAGCCAGAACCCCACGAGCACCATCCCGGTGGCCGACCAGCCACTGGCCGAGCTGGACCCCGAGATTGCCGCCGTCCTCGAGGGCGAGCTGACCCGCCAGCGGGACACGCTGGAGATGATCGCGAGCGAGAACTTCGTCCCGCGCGCGGTCCTCCAGGCCCAGGGCTCGGTCCTGACGAACAAGTACGCCGAGGGTTACCCCGGCCGGCGCTACTACGGCGGGTGCGAGCAGGTGGACATCGCCGAGTCGCTGGCGATCGAGCGCGCCAAGACGCTCTTCGGCGCCGCCTACGCGAACGTCCAGCCGCACTCGGGCGCGACCGCCAACGCCGCGGTGCTCCACGCGCTCGCCACGCCCGGCGACCGGATCCTCGGGCTCTCGCTGCCGCACGGCGGGCACCTCACCCACGGCATGAAGATCAACTTCTCCGGCAAGCTCTACGACGTCGCCGCCTACGGCGTGGACGAGGCGAGCCACCGGATCGAGATGGAGCAGGTCCGCGAGCAGGCCCTCGCCACCCGACCGAAGGTCATCATCGCCGGCTGGTCGGCCTACCCCCGGCACCTCGACTTCGCCGCGTTCCGGGCGATCGCCGACGAGGTCGGCGCGTACCTGTGGACGGACATGGCGCACTTCGCGGGACTCGTCGCCGCGGGCCTGCACCCGACGCCGGTGCCGTACTCCGACGTCGTCTCCACGACCGTCCACAAGACCCTGGGTGGCCCGCGCTCCGGCCTGCTGCTCAGCCGCGACGCGGAGGCGTTCGGCAAGAAGCTCGACTCCGCCGTCTTCCCCGGCCAGCAGGGCGGGCCGCTCATGCACGTCATCGCCGCCAAGGCCGTCGCGCTCAAGGTGGCCGCGGGGGAGGAGTTCGCCGACCGGCAGCGCCGCACCCTCGAGGGCGCCCGGATCATCGCCGAGCGCCTGCTCTCCCCGGCCGTCGCCGAGGCCGGCGTCTCCGTCGTCACCGGCGGCACCGACGTCCACCTCGTCCTCGTCGACCTGCGCCGCTCGCCGCTCGACGGCCAGCAGGCCGAGGACCTCCTCCACGCCGCCGGCATCACCGTCAACCGCAACGCGGTGCCCTTCGACCCGCGCCCGCCGCGGGTCACCTCGGGCCTGCGGATCGGCACGCCGGCGCTCGCCACCCGCGGGTTCGGGGCGGCGGAGTTCACCGAGGTCGCCGACATCATCGCCACCGCCCTCACCGAGGGCCACGCCGCCGACGTCGAGGCGCTGCGCCGCCGCGTCGCGACGCTCACCGAGGCGTTCCCGCTCTACACCGGGCTCGTCCAGTGACGGCGCAGGTCCTCGACGGCAAGGCCACCGCGGCGGCCATCAAGGCCGAGCTCACCACCCGGGTGGCGGCGCTGCGGGCCCGGGGCGTGGTCCCCGGGCTCGGCACCGTGCTCGTGGGGGACGACCCTGGCTCGCGCAGCTACGTCGCCGGCAAGCACCGCGACTGCGCCCAGGTGGGCATCGCGTCCCTGCGTGAGGACTTGCCGGCCACCGCCACCCAGGCCGAGGTCGAGGCCGCCGTCGCGCGGCTCAACGCGGACCCCGCCTGCACGGGGTACATCGTCCAGCTGCCCCTGCCGGCGGGGGTGGACACCAACCGGGTGCTCGAGCTCATCGACCCCGACAAGGACGCCGACGGGCTGCACCCGACCAACCTCGGGCGCCTCGTGCTGCGGGTCAAGGAGCCGGTGACCAGCCCCCTGCCCTGCACGCCGCGCGCCGTCATCGAGCTCGTCGAGCGGCACGGGATCGACCTGGCCGGTGCCCACGTCGTCGTCGTCGGCCGGGGCACGACCGTGGGCCGGACCATCGGGCTCCTGCTCACCCGCAAGGACGTCAACGCCACCGTCACCCTCACGCACACCGGCACGCGGGACCTGGCGGCGCACGTGCGCGCCGGGGACGTCGTCGTCGCGGCCGCCGGGCAGGCGGGGATCATCACCGCGGACATGGTCCGGCCGGGCGCCGTCGTCCTCGACGTCGGCGTCTCCCGGGTGTCCGACCCCGAGACGGGCGAGGCCCGCCTGCGGGGGGACGTCGCGCCCGAGGTGGCCGACGTCGCCGGGTGGCTCTCGCCCAACCCCGGCGGCGTGGGGCCGATGACCCGCGCGATGCTCCTGGCCAACGTCGTCGAGTCGGCCGAGCGGGCGGCCGACGCGTCGTGAGCGAGACCCCCGGCCGGCGGCTCACCGTCGCCAGCGTCAACGTCAACGGCATCCGCGCCGCCTTCACCCGGGGCATGGACGCGTGGCTCGCCACCCGCCGCCCGGACGTCCTGCTCCTCCAGGAGGTCCGGGCCTCGGACGAGATTCTCACCGGCCTGCTGGGGCCGGGATGGCACGTGGTCCACGCCGAGTGCGCGGTCAAGGGGCGCTCCGGCGTCGCGGTGGCCTCCCGCGTCCCGGCCTCCGGCGTGCGCGTCGGGCTGGGCAACGGCAGCCCCGAGGCGGCCGTCGACACGGGCCGGTGGGTGGAGATGGACCTCGCGGTCCCCGGCGGCGAGCGCCCGCTCACGCTCGTCTCCGTCTACATCCACTCCGGTACCGCGACGAACCCCGAGAAGATGGCGGCGAAGTACGCCCACCTCGACGCCGTCTCGGCCCGGATGACCACGCTCGCCGCGCAGGCCGAGGCGGGCGAGCGCGACGTCGTCGTGGGCGGGGACCTCAACGTCGTCCACCGCGCGCTCGACCTCAAGAACTGGAAGGGCAACCACAACAAGACCTCGGGCGTGCTCGACACCGAGATCGCCTACCTCGACCGCTGGTTCGACGACCTCGGGTGGGTCGACGTGGGGCGGCGCCTCGCGGGCGACGTCCCGGGGCCCTACACGTGGTGGTCCTGGCGGGGCAAGGCGTTCGACAACGACGCCGGCTGGCGCATCGACTACCAGCTCGCCACGGCCGGCCTCGCGGCCCGGGCCGTCGAGGCCGTGGTCGACCGCGCGCCCTCCTACGCGGAGCGCTTCTCCGACCACGCCCCGTTCGTCGTCACCTACGAGGTCTGACGCACCGCCCCTGACCCGTCAGGCGAGGCGTGACGCCGGTGCCGACGGGACGGCGAGGAGGAAGGCCGGCTCGGTGAAGCCGCGCTCGGCGAAGGCCGCCCGGACCGCCTCGGCCACGGCCGGGGCGGTGCCGGCGTCGACGAGCGCGATGGCCGAGCCCCCGAACCCTCCGCCGGTCATCCGGGCCCCGTGCGCCCCGGCGGCGCGGGCCGCCTCCACGGCGACGTCGAGCTCGGGCGCGGACACCTCGTAGTCGTCGCGCAGCGAGGTGTGCGAGGCGTCGACGAGCGCCGCGGCGGCCCGCAGCAGGTCCCCGCGCAGCTCCCCCGAGCGGAGGGTGGCGACGAACTCCTCCACGCGGGCGATCTCCGTGACGACGTGGCGCACGCGGCGGCGCTGCTCCGCGTCGTCGAGGGCGGCCAGCGCGGCGTCGAGGTCGGTGACCTCGCGCAGCGTCCCCACGCCCAGCCGGCGCGCGGCGTCCTCGCAGGAGGTGCGGCGGGCGGCGTACTGGCCGTCGGCGAGCTGGTGCTCGGCGCGGGTGTCGATGACGAGGAGCTCGAGGCCCACGGCGGCGAGGTCGAAGGGGACCTGCTCGGTGGCGCCGTCCCGGCAGTCGAGGAGGAGGGCCTGCCCCGGCGCGCAGCGCAGCGCCGCGGCCTGGTCCATGCCCCCGGTGGGGGCCCCGGCCACCTCGTTCTCGGCCCGCACGCAGGCCGCCGCCAGCCGGGCGCGCCCGGCGTCGTCGGCCGCCAGGCCCGCGGCGGCGACGTCGTCGAGGGCGACGGCGACGGCGCACTCCAGCGCCGCCGAGGAGGACAGCCCGGCGCCGTAGGGCACGCACGAGTCGACGGCGACGTCGAACCCGCCGCCGTCGAGGAGGCCCTCGCGCTCGAGCGCCCACGCGACGCCGACGACGTACGCCGGCCAGCCCTCGACGGCGTCGGGCGTGCCGGCCGGGCCGACGTCGGCCAGGCGGAGCTCGCGCAGGCCGTCCTCCTGGGCGGAGACGAGCCGGACGAGCCCGTCCGTGCGGGCGCGCAGGGCGACGACGGTGCGGTGCGGCAGGGCGATCGGCAGGCAGAGCCCGCCGTTGTAGTCGGTGTGCTCACCGATGAGGTTGACCCGGCCGGGGGCCGCCCAGACGCCGTCGGGCTCGCCGTCGAAGGTGGCGGTGAAGAGGGCGCGGGCCCGGGCGACGGCGGCCTGGTCGTCCCACGCGGGCAGCAGCTCGCTCACGCCATGACCTCCGCGAACCGGTCGGCGATCTTCTCCGGCGTCGTGTCGGAGACCCAGGCGCCCATCCCCGACTCCGAGCCGGCGAGGTACTTGAGCTTGCCCGGCGCCCGGAGCACGGAGAAGAGCTGGAGGTGCAGGCGCAGGTCGTCGCGGCCCTCGCGCACCGGCGCCTGGTGCCAGGCGGCGATGTAGGGCAGCGGCACGGCGGCGCCGTCGGCGACGAAGAACCGGTCACCGGCGGCGAGCAGCCGGAGGTAGATCTCGGCGAGGTCGTCGCGCTCGGCGCCGGTGAGGGCCGGGAGGTCCGGCACGTCGCGGCGCGGGGCGAGGTGCACCTCGACGGGCCAGCGGGCCGCCGCGGGCACGTAGGCCACCCAGTGCTCGGACTCGGCGACGACCCGGCGCCCGGAGCGCAGCTCGGCGTCGAGGACGTCGCGCAGCAGGTTGCGGCCGGTGCGCTCGCGGTGGGCGCGCGCCTGCCGGAGCATCGTCGCGGTGCGTGGGGTGACGTAGGGGTAGGCGTAGATCTGCCCGTGCGGGTGGTGCAGGGTGACGCCGATCTCCTTGCCCCGGTTCTCGAAGCAGAAGACCTGCTCGACGCCCTCGAGCGCGCCGAGCGCGGTCGTGCGGTCCGCCCACGCCTCGATGACCGTGCGCATCCGGCGCGGCCCGACGGTCGCGAGCGAGGAGGACGGGTCGGGGGAGAAGCAGATGACCTCGCAGCGCCCGACGGCGGGGCGGGTGGGCCACAGCTCCTCGCCGTCGAGGGGGGTGACGGTGTCCTCCTGGCCCGGCAGCCGCATGAGCGAGGGGAACCGGTTCTCGAAGACGACGACGTCGTAGTCCTCGGCGGGGATCTCCCCGTCCGAGTACGCCGCGCCCGGCTTGGCGGGGGCGAGCGGGTTCGCGTCCGCGGGGGGCAGGAAGGTGCGGTTCATCCGGTGGGAGGCCATGGGGACCCACTCCCCGGTGAGGACGTCGTAGCGCATCTCCGGGCCGGTGACGGGGCGCGGGGTGCCGTCGGGGCCCGGGACCGGCGCGAACCGCTCCGGGAGCGGGCGCGGGTCGTCGAGGCGCCGGGTCGCGGCGCCGGAGACGTAGGGCTCGGAGTCGTCGAAGTAGAAGAGCTCCCGCCCGTCGGCGAGTCGCGTCGCGGTCTTGCGTACCCGAATGTCCTGCCGGGACCGGTCGTGGGTCACTGCGCCACCTCCAGGGTGAAGTCGTGGGTGTCGGCCGCCGCGCGCGTCGCGTCGTCGGGCTCGGCGTCGGTGACGAGCGCCGCGAGGTCCTCCACCCGGCAGAAGGTGCGCAGGCCGCGCACCCCCCACTTGGTCGAGTCCAGCACGGCGACGGCGGACCGGCCCGTCCGCAGGAGGGCCGCGTTGGTCTCGGCCTCCTGGAGGTTGGGGGTCATGAGGCCGATGGTGGGGTCGAAGCCGTGCGCCCCGAGGAAGACCCACTCGACGCGGATGTCGCGCAGGTAGTCCACGGTCGCCGGGCCGACGAGGGCGTCGGAGCGGGTCCGCTCGCCGCCGGTGAGGACGACCGTGGGCGCGGAGCGGCCGGCCTCGCGGGCCTGCTCGACGCCGGCGTGGAGCACGTCGGCCGCGGGCAGGGAGTTGGTGATGACGGTGAGGCTGCCGAAGTGCGGCAGCCGGGTGAGGGCCCGGGCGACGGCGAGCGTCGTCGTCCCGGCGGACAGCGCGAGGGAGTCGCCCTCGTGGACGCGCGCGGCGGCGTACGCCCCGATGCGGGCCTTCTCCCCCTGGTGCTGCGTCGACTTGGTGGCGAAGCGCGGTTCCTGCGCCGAGCGGGTGGGGCTCACCGCCCCGCCGTGGACCCGCGCGACGAGGCCGCGCCGGACGAGGCTGGTGATGTCCCGGCGGACCGTCATCTCGGACACCCCGAGCTGGTCGACCATGTCCGCCACGCGCACCCCGCCGTGCTGGCTCACCGTGGCGAGGATGTGGTTCTGCCGCTGCCGGGCGAGGAGTGGGGGACCGTCGTGGCCGGCGGCCGCGGGGGCGTCGGGAGTCATGGGGAGCATTGTGCCATTGATCTCCCAGAACCGAACAGGACCTAACAGTGGCGCTTCGGCGCGACCTCCGGCGCCCGGCCCGGCCGCCGGCGCGGCGGCCGACGCGCGGCGGGCGTCGTTAGGCTCCGACACCATGGCGACAGCGATCCCGCGCGACGGGGCAGGCGAGAGGGCGGCCGGGGCTGGCACCGGCCTCGCGGCGCGGGTGCGCGCCGGGGCGGAGGCCGTCCAGCACAGCCGGGTGGGCCGGGCCGTGGCCCGTTACTTCAATGGTCGTGGCGGCCTGCTCGCGGGCGGGGTGACCTACTCGGCGCTGTTCTCCATCTCCGCGGCGCTCACCATCGGCTACACCGCGTTCGTCACCGTGCTCGGCGACGACGCCACGCTGCGGCGCAGCGTCCTCGACGCGCTCAACGACGCGCTGCCGGGGGTGGTGAGCGTCGGCGGCCGCCGGGGGCTCATCGACCCCGACAGCCTCATCCTCTCCACCGCCCTCGGCCCGGCGAGCATCGCCGCCGCCGCGGTCCTCGTGTGGACCGCGATCTCGATGATGAACGCGCTGCGGCGGTCCATCCAGACGATGTTCGGCATCGTCAGCCCCCTGGAGAACATGGTCCGCTCGCGCCTGCGCGACCTCGGCGCGTTCGTCCTGCTCGCGCTCGCGGTCCTCGTCACGGCAGTGCTGGGCATCGGGGCGGGCGCCGCCGGCGGGTGGGTCGTCGACCTCCTCGGTATCCAGGGCACCCTCGCCGCCGTCCTGCTACGGGTGGCGGGCATCGGCGTGGTGCTCGTCGTCGACTGCTCGGTGTTCGTCATGCTCTTCCGGGTGCTCGCCGGCGTCCGCGCCCCGCGGCGGGACCTCCTCGTCGGCGCCCTGGTGGGCGGCGTCGCGGCGAGCGCCCTGCGCCAGCTCGGCACGTCGGTGGTGGTGGGCCGGGCCGACGACCCGATCCTCGCGTCGTTCGCGGCGCTCGCCACCCTGCTGCTGTGGGTCAACCTGCTGGCCCGCATCACCCTGTTCATCGCGGCATGGACGGCCAACCCCCCGGCACCGCCGCGGCCCAAGGACCCCGAGGCCACCCACTTCGGCGAGCGGCCCAACTACGTCACGGTCTCCGTGCCGGCCACCCTCGAGTGGGACTACGACGCCACCACGGGCACGGTGCAGCCCTCCGCGGACGACCGTGACGCCGTCGCCGAGGAGGACCTGCGCCGGGCGGGCCCGGCGGGGGAGGCGGTGCTCGAGGCCCGGACCGAGCGGCAGGCCGCACGCGACCGGGAGCGCGAGCTCGCCGCGCGCGCCCACGAGCTCGAGGTCCGGTTCGCCCGGGAGCAGGCGCCACCGGCCGGCGCGCCCGCCGGGCCGGGCGGCACGCTCACCTCAGCGGTGCGCGGGCTGCCCGGGCGGGCCCGCCGGTGGTGGAACGCGTGGCGGGCCCGGTAGCGCGAACTGCCGCCGGTAGGCGGTCAGTGCCCCCGGCCGAGCGCGTGGCGCAGGTCGAAGTTCAGCTGGGAGATGGTGTCCAGCGGGATGCCCACCGGGCACACCGCGGTGCACTCGCCGATGTTCGTGCAGCCGCCGAACCCCTCGACGTCGTGCTGGTGGAGCATGTTGACGACGCGGTCGTCGCGCTCGGGCTGGCCCTGGGGGAGGGAGCCGAGGTGGGTGACCTTGGCGGCGGTGAAGAGCATCGCCGAGCCGTTGGGGCACGCTGCGACGCACGCGCCGCAGCTGATGCAGGCCGCCGCCTCGAAGGCGCGGTCGGCGTCCGCCTTGGGCACGGGCATGGCGTGCGCGTCGGGGGCCGCGCCGGTGTTGGCGCTGATGTAGCCGCCGGCGGCGATGATGCGGTCGAAGGCCCCGCGGTTGACGACGAGGTCCTTGATGACGGGGAAGGGGTCCGCGCGCCACGGCTCGACGGTGATGGTGTCGCCGTCGGAGAACGAGCGCATGTGCAGCTGGCACGTCGTCGTCATCTCGGGGCCGTGGGCGACGCCGTCGATCATCACGCCGCACATGCCGCAGATGCCCTCACGGCAGTCGTGGTCGAACGCGACCGGCTCCTCCCCGGCGGCGATGAGGCTCTCGTTGAGGACGTCGAGCATCTCGAGGAACGACATGTCCTCGGAGACGTCGTCGAGGCGGTAGTCGACCATCCGACCCGGCGTCGCGGCGTTCTTCTGACGCCAGACCTTGAGGGTGATTCTCACTTGTAGCTCCGCTGCTTCATCTCGACGTGCTCGTACACGAGGTTCTCCTTGTGCAGGACCGGCGGGGCGCCGACCATCCCGCCCCACTCCCACGCGGCGACGTAGGCGAACTCGTCGTCGTGCCGCAGGGCCTCACCGTCCTCGGTCTGGCTCTCGGCGCGGAAGTGGCCGCCGCAGGACTCGCGGCGGTGCAGCGCGTCGATGCACATGAGCTCGGCCAGCTCGAAGAAGTCGGCGACGCGGCCGGCCTTCTCCAGGGACTGGTTGAGCTCCTCCGCCTCGCCGAGCACCCGGACGTCCGTCCAGAACTGGTCGCGCAGCGCCCGGATCTTCTCGACGGCGGTGCGCAGCCCCTCCTCGGTGCGCTCCATGCCGCAGTACTCCCACATGATCTGGCCGAGCTCCTTGTGGAAGGAGTCGACCGAGCGGGAGCCCTGCAGCCCGAGGAACGTCTGGACGCGGGACTGGACGTTCGCGGCGGCCTCGGCGACGGCGGGGTGGTCCTCGCCCACCGTCGCGAACGGGCCGTCGGCGAGGTAGTCGTTGATGGTGTTGGGCAGGACGAAGTACCCGTCGGCGAGTCCCTGCATGAGGGCGGAGGCCCCCAGGCGGTTCGCGCCGTGGTCGGAGAAGTTCGCCTCGCCGGTGACGAAGAGGCCGGGGATCGTCGACTGCAGGTCGTAGTCGACCCACAGCCCGCCCATCGTGTAGTGGACGGCCGGGTAGATCCGCATGGGGACCTCGTAGGGGTTCTCCCCGGTGATCCGCTGGTACATGTCGAAGAGGTTGCCGTACTTCGAGCGGACGGCCTCCAGGCCCAGCCGCTTGATGGCGTCGGCGAAGTCGAGGTAGACGCCGCGGCGCACGCCCTCGACCTCGGGGCCCACCCCGCGGCCCTCGTCGCAGACGTTCTTCGCCGCGCGGGAGGCGATGTCCCGGGGCACGAGGTTGCCGAACGCCGGGTAGATGCGCTCGAGGTAGTAGTCGCGCTCGGCCTCGGGGATCTCCCGCGGGTGGCGGGTGTCGCCGCCGGCCTTGGGCACCCAGATGCGACCGTCGTTGCGCAGCGACTCGCTCATGAGGGTGAGCTTGGACTGGTGCGCGCCGGAGACGGGGATGCACGTGGGGTGGATCTGCGTGAAGCAGGGGTTGCCGAACAGGGCGCCCTTGCGGTGCGCGCGCCAGATCGCCGTGGTGTTCGAGCCCATGGCGTTGGTGGAGAGGAAGAAGACGTTGCCGTACCCGCCGGTGGCGAGGACGACGGCGTCGGCGAGGTGGGTCTCGATCTCGCCGGTGACCATGTCCCGGACGATGACGCCGCGGGCCCGGCCGTCGACCACGACGAGCTCGAGCATCTCGTGGCGGGTGAACATCTCCACCGTCCCGGCGGCCACCTGGCGCTCGAGGGCCTGGTACGCGCCGATGAGGAGCTGCTGGCCGGTCTGGCCGCGCGCGTAGAAGGTGCGGGAGACCTGGACGCCGCCGAAGGACCGGTTGTCGAGGAGGCCGCCGTACTCGCGCGCGAACGGGACGCCCTGCGCGACGCACTGGTCGATGATGTTGGCGCTGACCTCGGCGAGGCGGTAGACGTTCGACTCCCGGGCGCGGAAGTCGCCGCCCTTGACCGTGTCGTAGAAGAGCCGGTACGTCGAGTCGTTGTCGTTGCGGTAGTTCTTCGCCGCGTTGATCCCGCCCTGGGCGGCGATGGAGTGCGCCCGGCGGGGGGAGTCCTGGTAGCAGAACGACTTCACCCGGTACCCCGCCTCGCCGAGCGTGGCGCCCGCGGAGGCGCCGGCGAGGCCGGTGCCGACGATGATGACGCTGAGCTTGCGGCGGTTCGCGGGGTTGACGAGCCGCGCGTCGAACCGGCGCTTGGACCACCGGGACTCGATCGGTCCGGCGGGGGCCTTGGTGTCCCGGACGGGCGCACCCTCGCGGTAGAGGCCGGCGACGAGCTGTTCAGTCATAGGGGTGAGGTCCTAGTCGATGAGGCCGAAGAACACCGCGAACGGCGGGGCGAGGAAGCCGACGACGGTGATGAGCGCGACGGTCACGGCCGCCAGGCGCAGCGCGGGCTCGCGGCGGCGGTTGGACAGGCCGAGCGTCTGGGTCGCGCTCCAGATCCCGTGCCGCAGGTGCATCCCGAGGGCGACCATGGCGACGACGTAGAGCAGGAGCAGCCACCACACCTCGAACGCCGCGACCATCCGGCCGTACGGGTTGTCCGCGGGGCCGCCCACCTGCACGGTCAGCGTCGTGAACTGGAGGATGTGGAAGACGATGAAGGCGAGCAGGGCCAGGCCGCCCCAGCGCATGGTGCGCGAGGAGAGCGAGGAGCCCACCGACTTCTTCTTCACGTAGCGCGTGCCGCGGGCGCGGCCGGCGCGGCGCCACAGGATGACCGTCGCGGCGACGTGGAGCACGAGGCTGACGATGAGGCCGACGCGCATGATCCACAGGAAGCCCCCGTAGGGCAGGATCGGGTCGCCCAGCTCGCGCAGGTGCTCCGCGTAGCTGTTGAACGCCTCCTGGCCGGAGAACATCTTGAGGTTGCCGTACATGTGCGCCAGGACGAAGGCGACGAACAGGAGCCCGGTGACGGCCATGACGATCTTGAGCGCGACGGTCGTGCGGCGACCGGCGAGCGGCACTGCCCGGGTGGAGGTGATGGACACGACCTCATCGTAACCACCCGGGGGGCGGCGGCGATCACAGGCGCGGGGCGCGCGGGCAGGACCTCCGGCCCGCCGCCGGAGTCGCGCGCGGCCCGGGCGCGCGGGCGCGCCCTAGGGTCGTCCCCATGACGGACGCGACCGAGATCCCCGGCTTCCACGCCATCGTCCCGGCCGGGGGCGCGGGCACCCGGCTGTGGCCGTTGTCACGGCGGGACCACCCCAAGTTCCTCCTCGACCTCACCGGCACCGGGCGCACGCTCCTGCAGAGCACGTGGGACCGGCTGGTCCCGCTCGCCGGCCCCCGCGGCGTCGTGGTCGTCACCGGGACCGCCCACGAGCGCGCGGTCCGCGACCAGCTGCCCGGCCTCGGTGAGGACGCCCTGCTCGCCGAGCCGTCGGGGCGTGAGTCGATGGCGGCCATCGGGCTCGCCGCCGCCCTCCTGCGCGAGCGGCACGGCGACGTCGTCGTCGGCTCCTTCGCCGCGGACCACGTGGTCCGTGACCGGGCGGCCTTCGAGACGGCCGTCCGCGAGGCCGAGGAGGCGGCCCGGGCGGGCTACGTCGCCACCCTGGGCATCGCGCCCGACCACCCCTCGACGGCGTTCGGCTACATCCGCTCGGGGGAGCCGCTCGGCCTCCCGGGGGCGCCGTCGGTCCGGCACGTCCTCGGCTTCACCGAGAAGCCCGACGCCGCCACGGCCGCCGCCTACCTCGCCACCGGGGCCTACCGCTGGAACGCCGGCATGTTCGTCGTGCGCGCCGAGGTGCTCCTCGGCCACCTCGAGCGCCTGCAGCCCACGCTCCACGAGGGCCTCGTCGCCCTGGCCCGCGCCTGGGACACCCCCGAGCGGGCGGAGGTCCTCGAGCGGACCTGGCCGCGGCTCACCCGCATCGCCATCGACCACGCCGTCGCGGAGCCGGTCGCCGCCGAGGGCGGGGTCGCCGTCGTGCCCGCGGACCTCGGGTGGGACGACGTCGGCGACTGGCGCTCGCTCGCCGGCCTCCTGCCGCCCGGCGCGGACGGCGCCCGGGTGCTCGGGGACGCCGCGGACGCGCTGGTCCGCGCGGCCGACGGCGCCCTCGTCGTGCCCGCCGCCGGGCGCCTCGTCGCGGTGCTCGGGCTGCCCGACGTCGTCGTCGTCGACACCCCCGACGCCGTCCTCGTCACCACCCGCGAACGGGCCCAGGAGCTCAAGGCGGTCGTCGACGCCGTCCCCGACCGGCTCCGCTGACCGGCCCGGCCCGCGCTGCCCGCGACGCGCGGCCAGGGCCCGGGCGCTAGGGTCGCTCGGGTGACCTCCCCGCCGCCCGCCGCCCGCGTGGTCGAGCTCGCCACCGAGCTCGACGCCGAGCTCCGCGAGATCCGCCGAGCGATCCACGCCAACCCCGAGCTCGCGCGCATGGAGCACGAGACCACCGCGCTCCTCCTCGATCGGCTGCGCCGCGCCGGCCTCGACCCGCGCCCCCTCCAGGGCACCGGCCTCGTGTGCGACATCGGAGACGACCCGCGCGAGCAGGGGCGCCGTCGGGTCGCCCTGCGCGGCGACCTCGACGCCCTCCCCGTGCCCGAGACCACGGGCCTGCCCTACGCCTCGCGGCGCTCCGGCGTCTCCCACGCGTGCGGGCACGACCTGCACGCCACCGCGGTGCTCGGGGCCGGCCTCGTCCTCGCGCGCCTCGCCGAGGAGGGCCAGCTCCCCGTGGGCGTGCGGCTCATCTTCCAGCCGGCCGAGGAGGTCCAGCCCGGTGGTGCCCGCGACGTCCTCGAGCAGGGGGCGATGGACGGCGTGGGGGAGATCTACGCCGTGCACGCGGCACCGAAGATCGACTGCGGGCTCGTGGGCTCCCGGATCGGGCCCATCACCGCGGCGTCGGACAACGTCACCGTCCGGGTGAGCGCCGCGGGCGGGCACACCTCGCGCCCCCACCTCACCGGCGACGTCGTCTACGCCCTCGGGCACGTCATCACCCAGCTGCCGGCCGTGCTCGGCCGCCGCCTCGACCCGCGCGCCGGCGCCAACCTCACCTGGGGGGCCGTCCACGCCGGGCAGGCGTTCAACACCATCCCCACCTCCGGCTCGGTCACCGGCACCCTGCGGTGCCTCGACGAGCAGACCTGGGAGCGCGCGGGCGCCCTCGTCGAGGAGGTCGTCGGCGACCTGCTCGCCCCGTTCGACGTCGCCGTCGAGCTGGTCCACGTGCGGGGGATGCCGCCGGTCGTCAACGACGAGCGGAGCGTCCACGTCATCGAGGCGGCGACGCGGGAGGTCGTGGCCGAGGACGCCGTCGTCCTCACCGAGCAGTCGCTCGGCGGCGAGGACTTCGCCTGGTACCTCACCCATGTCCCGGGGGCCATGGTGCGGCTCGGCACGCGCATCCCCGGGGGACCGGCCTACGACATCCACCGCGGCGACCTCCTCATCGACGAGCGCGCCATCGGCGTGGGCGTGCGGGTCCTCGCCCGCACCGCGCAGCTCGCCGGGCTGCGGCCGTCGAGCCCGCACGCGCCGGTGGCCTGAGCCGCCGCGCGCCGGTGGCCTGAGCCCCCCGCAGGCCCCGTGGCCGGACGGTCCGGCGCCGCGGTGACGGCGTGCGCCGGCCCGTGTGCATCGGTTGCGTAACGACCGCCGCAGCGCGGTGCGCAGTGTCCTGCGCCACTGTCGGGCCGGGCTAGGCTCGGGGCCGACTCAGCCGATCCGGGACCGGCTGGCACCGGCGAGATCGCCGGGGCCCGCCAGCGGCCCCCCGGCACGATGACCAGGAGAACGCGTGAAGAAGAGCATCTACGCGAGCGCGCTCGCGGCCACCGCCGCGCTGACGCTGGCGGCCTGCGGAGCTGCCCCCGAGGACGAGGCGACGGAGCCGGCCGGGACCGGCACGGGCGGCGGCGCGGCCGCCGAGGAGGTCGACTACCAGGCCTGCCTCATCTCCGACGCCGGCGGGTGGGACGACCAGTCGTTCAACCAGTCCGCGATGGAGGGACTGGAGCGCGCCGTCGAGGAGCTCGGCATCCAGGCGCAGGACGCCGAGTCGCAGTCCGACGCGGACTTCGGCCCCAACGTCGAGGCGATGGTCCAGCAGGGCTGCGACCTCACCATCGGTGTCGGCTTCCTCCTCGAGGACCCGATCCAGGGCGCGGCGGAGGGGAACACCGAGCTCAGCTTCGGCCTCGTCGACGCGACGTTCTCCGACCCGGGCGCCACCGAGGACGACGCGCCGACCCCGGTCGAGCTCGAGAACGCCAAGCCGATCATCTTCAACACCGCCGAGGCGTCCTACCTGGCCGGCTACGCCGCCGCCGGGATGACGCAGACCGGCACCGTCGCCACCTTCGGCGGGCTGCCCATCCCCTCGGTGAAGATCTTCATGGACGGCTACGTCGACGGCGTCGCCAAGTACAACGAGGACAACGGCACGGACGTCCAGGTGCTCGGCTGGGACAAGGAGACCCAGGAGGGTGCCTTCTCCGGCGGGTTCGAGGACCAGGCGCAGGGCCAGGCCCTCACCGAGCAGTTCATCGCCCAGGGCGCGGACATCATCATGCCCGTCGCCGGCCCCGTGGGCCTCGGCGCGGCGGCGGCGGCCGAGGCCGCCGGTGACGTCTGGATCATCGGCGTCGACTCCGACTGGTACAACTCCACCGACTACGGCTCCATCGTCCTCACCTCCGTGGTGAAGGAGATCGGCGCCGGCGTCTTCGAGACGATCCAGCAGGGCATCGACGGCGACTTCTCGGGCGAGCCCTACGTCGGTGACCTGGAGAACGGCGGCGTGAGCCTCGCGGAGTTCCACGACTTCGCCGACGAGGTCCCGGCCGAGCTCACGGAGGCCCTCGAGGCGCTCCAGGAGCAGATCATCTCCGGGGAGATCGTCGTCGAGACGGACAACGCCCCCGTCTCCTGATCGCTCTGGTCGCGGGGCGCCGGTCCGCCGGCGCCCCGCGATCCCATCCACCGGGCGCACGGTCGCGCCCGCACCCTCTACGGAGACGCTCACGTGAAGCTCGAGCTCCGCGGTATCACCAAGCGGTTCGGTCCCCTCGTCGCCAACGACCACATCGATCTCGTCGTCCAGCCGGGCGAGATCCACGCCCTCCTCGGGGAGAACGGGGCCGGCAAGAGCACGCTGATGAACGTGCTCTACGGCCTCTACGAGCCCGACGGCGGCGAGATCGTCCTCGACGGGGAGCCCGTCCGGTTCTCGGGCCCCGGGGACGCCGTCGCCGCCGGGATCGGCATGGTCCACCAGCACTTCATGCTCGTGCCGGTCTTCACCGTCGCCGAGTCGGTGGCCCTGGGGTACGAGGCGACCGGGCCGCTGGGGATCCTCGACCTCAAGGAGTCCCGCCGCCGGGTCCGCGCCATCTCCGAGCGCTTCGGGTTCGACGTCGACCCCGGCGCGCGCATCGAGGACCTGCCCGTCGGCGCGCAGCAGCGGGTGGAGATCATCAAGGCGCTCTCCCGCGACGCCAAGGTCCTCATCCTCGACGAGCCGACCGCCGTGCTCACCCCGCAGGAGACCGACGAGCTCATCGCCATCATGCGCCAGCTGCGCGACGGCGGGACGTCCATCGTCTTCATCACCCACAAGCTCCGCGAGGTCCGGGCCGTCGCGGACGCCATCACCGTCATCCGCCGCGGCCGCGTCGTCGGCAAGGCGAGCCCGACGTCGACCGAGACGGAGCTCGCCTCCCTCATGGTGGGGCGGACCGTCTCCATGGCGGTCGACAAGGCCCCCGCGCAGCCCGGCGAGGAGACCTTCGCCGTCCGCGACCTCACCGTCCTCGACCCGGCGGGCAACGTCGTCGTCGACGGCCTCGACCTGGGGGTGCGCCGCGGGGAGATCCTCGCCGTCGCCGGCGTCCAGGGCAACGGCCAGACCGAGCTCACCGAGACGATCCTCGGCCTCACCGAGCCGGTGGCCGGCTCGATCACCCTCGACGGCACCGAGCTGCTCGGGCGGGGGGTCAAGGACCGGCTGCGGGCCGGGATCGGCTTCGTGCCCGAGGACCGCTCCACCGACGGCGTCATCGCCGGGTTCTCCATCGCCGAGAACCTCGTCCTCGACCTCTACGACACCGCGCCGTTCGCCTCGGGGCCCGCCCTGAGCCCGCAGGTGGTCCACGAGAACGCCGAGCGCCGGACGCAGGAGTTCGACGTCCGGTTCACCTCCGTCGACGACGCCATCTCCACCCTCTCGGGCGGCAACCAGCAGAAGGTGGTGCTGGCGCGCGAGATGTCGCGCCCGCTGCGCCTGCTCATCGCCTCCCAGCCCACCCGTGGCCTGGACGTCGGGTCCATCGAGTTCGTCCACTCCCGGATCGTCGCCGAGCGGGACGGGGGCACCCCGGTCCTCATCGTCTCCACCGAGCTCGACGAGGTCCTCGCCCTGGCCGACCGGATCGCCGTGATGTATCGCGGGCGGGTCGTCGGCGTGGTCCCGGGCGGCACCGACCGGGACGTCCTCGGCCTCATGATGGCCGGCGTCCCCGCGGAAGAGGCACGCGCCCAGGCGGCCGAGCACCACACGGCCCTCGGAGCGGCCGACGAAGAAGAGGAGGCCACCGCGTGAGCGACGAGCAGAGCACCCCGGCCGCCGAGCCCCCGGGGGACGTCGTCGCCCAGGCCGAGCGGTCCCCGGCGAGCCGGGCGCAGGTGCCCGACGACGAGCCGACGACGCGGACCGCCCAGTTCTTCCGGGACCTGCTGTCCGGCAGCTGGCTCGTCACCGTGCTCGCCATCGTCATCGCGCTCGCCGTCGGCGGGATCCTCATCGCCGGTGCCGACGAGCGGGTGCAGGAGACCGCCAGCTACCTCTTCGCCCGCCCGGCCGACTTCTTCGGTGCGGTGTGGGACGCCGTCTACGGCGCCTACCGGGCGATGTTCCGCGGGGCCGTCTACGACTTCGAGGCCGCGAGCTTCGCCCGCGCCATCCGGCCGCTCACCGAGTCACTGGTCTTCGCCGTGCCGCTCATCGTCACCGGCCTGGGCATCGCCGTCGCGTTCCGCGCCGGGCTGTTCAACATCGGCGGCCAGGGGCAGATCATCCTCGGCGCCATCGCGGGCGGGTACATCGGCTTCGCGTTCGACCTGCCCGTCGTCCTCCACGTCACGCTCGCCGCCCTCGGCGCGGGCCTCGCGGGAGCGGTCTGGGGCGGCATCGCCGGGGTCCTCAAGGCCCGGACCGGGGCCAACGAGGTGATCGTCACGATCATGCTCAACAACATCGCGGTGTTCTTCATCGGGTGGCTGCTCACCACCCAGCCGTTCCAGCAGCCCGGCTCGGCGCTGCCGAAGTCACCGCCCATCCCCACGGACTCGGCGACCTACCCGCTGCTGCTCGGTGAGCCGTTCCGGCTGCACGCCGGCTTCCTGCTCGCCGTCGCCGCGACGGTCTTCGTGTGGTGGCTGCTCGAGCGCTCGACCATCGGGTTCGAGCTGCGCGCCGTGGGCGCCAACCCCAACGCCGCCCGCACCGCCGGCATGTCGGTCCAGCGGGTGACGATCTTCGCCATGGTCTTCGCCGGGTTCCTCGCCGGTCTCGGCGGGTCGGCGCAGGTGCTCGGCACGGAGCAGGTCCTCACCGCGGGCGTCGCCGCGAGCTACGGCTTCGACGCCCTCACGGTCGCGCTCCTCGGGCGCTCACGGCCGCTGGGGACGTTCCTCGCCGGCCTGCTGTTCGGCGCGCTGCGCGCCGGAGGGTTCCTCATGCAGTCGACGACGACCACGCCTATCGACATCATCCTCGTCGTGCAGTCGGTCATCGTCCTGCTCATCGCCGCGCCGCCGCTGGTGCGGGCGATCTTCCGGCTGCCCGCCGCCGGCCGCACCGCCCGGACCCGCACCCGGACCGCCAAGGAGGCGACGGCATGAGCACCGCAGTCGACACCCGCCCCGCCGCCCACGACCGCGTCGTGGTGGCGCCCGTCAAGTGGCGCAACCCCGTCGTCTACGCCCTCCTCACCCTGGTCACGCTCGTGGCGTTCGCCCTGCGGACCCCCGGCGGGGAGAGCACGACCTTCCGGCTGGCTGCCGGCGGGGAGGCCGTCGAGCTGCCCAACGTCGCGGTCCCGTCCGCGCTGGTCATCTGGGCGTGCACCGCGCTCCTGGCCGCGCTCACCGCGTACGCGGCGTGGGCCGCCCTCGGTCGCCGCCGGGTGGGCTGGTGGCTGCCCGCGCTCGTCGGCATCGCCTTCGTCGCCGCCTTCCTCACGTCGGTGGGGGCCGGCCGGGAGACGACGAACATCCCGGTGACCACGCTGCTCGCGGGTGCGCTGGCCCTGTCCGTCCCGCTGGTCTTCGGCGCGCTCTCCGGCGTCATGTGCGAGCGGGCCGGCGTCGTCAACATCGCCATCGAGGGGCAGCTCCTCGCGGGCGCCTTCCTCGCCGCGATCGTCGCCTCCATCACCGGCAGCCCCTACCTCGGACTCCTGGTGGCCCCCCTCGCCGGTGCGCTCGTCGGGGTGCTGCTCGTCTTCTTCTCCGTGAAGTACTGGGTCGACCAGATCATCGTCGGCGTCGTCCTCAACGTGCTCGTCGTCGGGCTGACGAGCTTCCTCTTCTCCACCGTGCTCACGGAGAACCAGGGCTGGAACACCCGCCAGAACCTGCCCGACCTGCCGATCCCGCTGCTCTCGGACATCCCGGTGCTCGGCCCGGTGCTCTTCGACCAGAACATCCTCGTGTACCTCATGTACGCGGCCGTCGTCCTCCTGCACGTCTTCCTGTTCCGCAGCCGCTGGGGCCTGCGCGTGCGCGCGGTGGGCGAGCACCCCCGCGCGGCGGACACCGTCGGCATCAACGTCATCCGGACGCGCTGGGTCACCCCGATCCTCGGCAGCGCCCTCGCGGGCCTGGGCGGGGCGTTCTTCACCGTGGGCTCCGGCCTCGCGTTCGGCAAGGACATGTCCGCCGGCAACGGCTACATCGCGCTCGCGGCGATGATCCTCGGCAAGTGGAACCCCCTGGGCGCCCTGGCGGCGGCACTGCTGTTCGGCTTCTCCCGCAACCTCGCCAACGTGCTCTCGGCGATCGGCGCGGGGATCCCCAGCGAGTTCCTCCTCATGCTGCCGTACGTGGTGACCATCTTCGCCGTCGCCGGTTTCGTCGGGCGCGTGCGGGCACCGGCGGCGGAGAATCAGCCCTACATCAAGTGATCGCCCCGGGTTGGTCCCGGGGCGGCGAGGGAGCGGAGCGAGCATGGTCATCGACGACGGAACCTGGCGTGAGCTCCGCGAGGCGGCACGGGAGATCGTCCGCCGCGCCTACGCGCCCTACTCGCACTACCCGGTGGGGGCAGCCGCCCTCGTCGACGACGGACGCGTGGTCACCGGCTGCAACGTGGAGAACGCGGGGTACGGCGTGACCCTGTGCGCCGAGTGCGGCCTGGTGTCCGCGCTCATCGCCTCCGGTGGGGGACGCCTCGTGGCCTTCACCTGCGTCGACGGCGAGGGGACGGTCATCGTGCCCTGCGGGCGGTGCCGCCAGCTCCTGTGGGAGCACGGCGGGCCGGGGCTGCTCGTGGAGATGCCGAGCGGGATCCGCCCCATGACCGAGGTGCTTCCCGAGGCCTTCGGGCCGGACCACCTCGCCGCCGCCGCCGGCTGAGGGCCGGCGCAGCGCCACCGGGGCTTGACGCCGGCGCACGGCTCCGGGGCTTGACGCTGGGCGCACGCCACCGCGGCTTGACGCCGGGCGCACGCCTCCGCCATGATCCATTGAATCAACCAATTGGATCATTGGAGATTCCCGCCATGGCTGCTGCCGCCGCCCTCGGCCTCGGGCTCGTCCTCGCCGCCGGCCTCGTCGTCGCCCTCCTCGCGGGGGTGCTCGTGGCCGCCGGCCGCGGCGCCCGCCCGGACGACACCCCCGCCGCGACCCTCGTGGCCGCCCGCCAGCACGCCGCGGTCGCCGCGGTGTTGGCGCTGGCCGGGGGCGTCGTGGTCGCGCTCCTCCTCGTGAGCCAGGGGGACGGGCTCGGGCCCGTCCGGCTCGCCGGGGTACCGGGGCTCCCGGCGGCGCTCGGCCCGCTGGCCGGCGGCCTCGTCGCGCTCGCGGTCCTCGCCGCCGGCGAGCGCACCTGGCCGCGGCCCGTCGGCACCGTGCGTACCGCGTCGTTGCGCCGGCGGACGGTGGCCGAGCTCGCCGCCCGCCGGGGACGGCTGCTCGGGGGGACGACCGCGCTCGGGCTGGCCTGCCTGGCGGTCTTCGCGCTCACGGCCGACGCCACCGGCCGGGCGGTCCCAGCGCTCATCACGAGCGAGGCGGTCGCGCAGGGGTACGGGGGCGGGGCGTCGGGGCCCTACCCGGGAGCGCCCTACGCGCTTCCCCTCGGCGCGGGGCTCCTCGCGGTCGCCGTCGTCGCCGGGGTGGTGCTCCACCTCGTGGCGCGTCGCCCGGCGGTCGCGGGCACGCGGGAGGAGGACGACCTCGCACTCCGGCGGACGAGCGCCCGATCGGTGCTCGGCGTCGCGCAGCTCGCGAGCGGCGGGACCGTGGGTGTCGTCCTCCTCGTCGCCGGCGCGGCGCTGCTCCGCTCCGGGTGGCTCCTCGGCGGATGGGCCGCGGTGGCGCTCGGGCTCGCGGTCGGGCTCGTCTCGCTCGGCGCCGCGGCGACGGCGTGCATCCCGCGCCCGGCCCCGGCGCCCGGCGCTGCGCCGGCCGGGCCCCGGGCCGGTGCGCAGCGGTGAGCCGCCTCGTCAGCGTCGACCTCGGCTCCGGCGTCCCGCCCTACGAGCAGATCCGCGGGCAGGTCGCCGCCCTCGTCGCCGCCGGCGGCCTCGTGCCGGGGCAGCGGCTGCCGACGGTCCGCGACCTCGCCGCCGACCTTGGGGTCGCCGTCGGGACGGTACAGCGGGCCTACCGCGAGCTCGAGGCCGACGGCCTGGTGACATCCCGCCGTCGGACGGGCACCGTGGTGGCCCCCGGAGCCGGGGCGGCGGGCCCGGGAGCCGCCGTCCGGGCCCGCGCGCACGCCTTCGTCACCGAGGCGCGCGCGGGTGGTCTGGGCGACCGGGAGATCCTCGACCTCGTCCGCGGGGCGCTCATGGCCGACCCCGCCGCGGCCGCCCCGCCGCGCCCAGGCCGGGCCCGGGACGACGACCTAGAGTGGGGACATGACTGAGCCTTTCGACACCGTCGACGTCATCCGGACCAAGCGGGACGGGGCCGTCCTGTCGCCCGAGCAGATCGACTGGGTGGTGGACGCCTACACCCGCGGCGTCGTCGCGGACGAGCAGATGTCGGCCCTGGCGATGGCGATCTTCCTCAACGGGATGTCGCGCGAGGAGATCGCGCGCTGGACCGCGGCGATGATCGCGTCGGGGGAGCGGATGAGCTTCGCCACCCTGTCTCGTCCCACCGCGGACAAGCACTCGACGGGTGGCGTCGGGGACAAGATCACCCTGCCGCTCGCCCCGCTGGTCGCGGTGTTCGACGTCGCCGTCCCGCAGCTCTCCGGGCGCGGGCTCGGCCACACCGGCGGCACCCTCGACAAGCTCGAGGCGATCCCCGGCTGGCGGGCGGCGCTGAGCAACGAGGAGATGTTCGCCCAGCTCGAAGACGTCGGCGCCGTCATCTGCGCCGCCGGCGCCGGCCTGGCGCCGGCGGACAAGAAGCTCTACGCCCTGCGCGACATCACCGCGACCGTCGAGGCCATCCCGCTCATCGCGTCCTCGATCATGAGCAAGAAGATCGCCGAGGGGACCGGCTCGCTCGTGCTCGACGTCAAGGTCGGCTCCGGGGCCTTCATGAAGGACCTCGACCGGGCCCGCGAGCTCGCCACGACGATGGTCCGGCTCGGCACCGACGCTGGCGTGCGCACCACCGCCCTGCTCACCGACATGTCGACCCCGCTGGGCCGCACCGCCGGCAATGCGCTCGAGGTCCGGGAGTCGGTGGAGGTGCTCGCCGGCGGCGGGCCCGCCGACGTCGTCGACCTCACCGTGGCCCTCGCGCAGGAGATGCTCGCGGCCGCCGGGAAGCCCGACGCCGACCCGCGCGCGGCGCTGGCCGACGGGCGCGCCATGGACGTGTGGCGCCGGATGATCTCCGCGCAGGGCGGGGACCCGGACGCCCCCCTCCCGCAGGCCAAGCACACCGAGCAGGTGCTCGCCCCCAGCGACGGCGTCCTCGCCCGCCTCGACGCCTACGACGTCGGCGTCGCCGCGTGGCGCCTCGGCGCCGGCCGGGCCCGCAAGGAGGACACCGTCCAGGCCGGCGCGGGCGTGGAGATGCACGCCAAGCCGGGCGACCGGGTGCGCGCGGGCGAGCCGCTGCTCACCCTCCATACCGACACCCCCGAGCGGTTCGAGCGGGCGCGCGAGGCGCTGGCCGGTGCCATCGACATCGCCGACACCGCGCCTGACCTCTCCGACTCCGTCGTCCTCGGGCGCATCGAGGCGTGACGCCGGAGCCCGGGTGGGCGCGGCGTTGGCAGCTCACCGCGCCGCTGGCGGCCCTGAGCCGGCCGGTGCGCGCGGACTGGCCCGAGGCTGCCGGCCCGCCCGCGCCGGAGACGGCGCTCGCCGGCCGGGCCATCCCGGTGCACCTCGGCGGTGCCGCCGCGCGCCAGGTGGACGGCACGACCTGCGGCTCGGCGGTGCTCGTCATGCTCGCCGCCGCCGGGGACCCCGCGCTCGCCGCCTGGCTGGAGACCGGGGCGCTGCCCGCCGGCCCCGCCGGCCTGCCCCCGGAGCTCCCCGCCGAGCCCGAGGGTCTCGACGCCGCGGGCCGGTTCGCCGCCGCCCAGCACCGGGTCAAGGAGGCGACGGCGCGCCGCGCGCTCGGCCCCCTGCCCTGGCCCCGGGCGCTGGGCACGCCTCCGTGGACCGCCGCCCGCGCGGCCCGCTTCCCCGGCGTGCGCTACCGCGTGCGCCCCGTCGACGACGGGGCCGCCGGCGTGCACGGCGTCCTCGCGGCGGTCCTCCACGCCACCCGGCGCGGCCTGCCGGTGCCCCTGTACACCGGCGGCGACGCGCGCTCGGGGCTCGGGGCGGCGGTGCCCCGGCACGTCGTCCTCGCCGTGCCGCCGCCGCCCGAGGCGCGCCACCGGGACAGCGCCGTCCTGGACGTGTACGAGCCGTCCGGCGGTGCGGTCCATCGGGTGCCGCTGGCGGCGCTCGTCGGGCGCACCCGGCCGCACCCGGCGCTCGGCGGGTGGACCCACGTGTGCGTCGCGCTGCTGCCGGTGCCCACCCGTGAGCCGGCACCGCGGTGCGGGCCCGGCCCGCACCGGTCAGACTGGGGAGGACGGACCGGCGACCGACCAGGGAGCGGGTCCGGCCCCTGCCGGACGACGTAAGGAGTGCCACTCGTGAGCGAGTACGCCGAGTCGACCCCCATCACCGGGCCCGAGACCGACCTCGAGGAGGTCGCGCCCGAGGAGACGCCGGACGCGGAGGAGTACACGCCTCCGGACGAGGTCCGCGCGGACCTCGACGGGTCCGAGGCGGATATCCTCGAGCAGGCGATCGACGTTCCTCAGGACGAGGACGAGGACGAGCCGCCCGCATGAACCCACCGACGTATCGAGGTCCCATGAGCTCCCTGTCCCGCACCGACGTCGCCCGCATGGTCGACCACACCCTGCTCAAGCCCGAGGCGACGCCGGAGCAGGTGGCCGCCCTCGTCGCCGAGGCGCGGCAGCTCGGTGTGCTGGCGGTGTGCGTCTCCCCGAGCCAGCTCCCGCTCGAGGACACCGGGGACCTCGTCGTCGCCGCCGTGGCCGGGTTCCCCTCCGGGGCGCACAAGAGCGAGGTCAAGGCCGCCGAGGCCGCGCGCGCCGTCGCCGACGGCGCGCAGGAGATCGACATGGTCATCGACCTCTCGCTCGTCCTCACGGGCCGCTACGACGCCTGCGAGGCGGAGATCCGCGCCGTGCGCGAGGCCGTCCCGGCGCCGACCGTCCTCAAGGTCATCATCGAGTCGGCGGCCCTCACGGACGACCAGATCATCGCGGCGTGCCGGGCGGCGGAGGCCGCCGGGGCGGACTTCGTCAAGACGTCGACCGGCTTCCACCCCGCGGGCGGGGCCAGCGTGCGTGCCGTCGAGGTCATGGCGAGCACCGTGGGCGGGCGCCTGGGCGTCAAGGCCTCCGGCGGCATCCGCGACGCCGCGACGGCCGCGGCGATGATCGAGGCGGGCGCCACCCGCCTGGGCCTGTCGGGCAGCGCGGCCGTCCTCGACGGCTTCGCCGACTGACTCACCATGTCCCCCGGGGCGACGCCGATCACGGCGCCGCCCCGGGTCGGCGGGCTACAGCTCGACCTTGCCCGTGTCGCCCTCGATGCGACGGCCGGTGACCTTGGCCTTGACGAGGTTCGCCAGCTGGACGACCTTCGCGCCGGGGGAGTCCCAGTACTCGGCGGAGTCGGCGCTGATGTGCAGCAGGACGTTGCCGGGGTCCTCCGGGCCGCCCTCGAGCCACGCGCCGGTGAAGGTGTTCCAGAGCTCGGCGAGCTTCGCCTCGTCGTTGACCACGTGCGCGGTGCCCGACAGCGAGACCCACGTGGAGCCGTCCGAGTAGGCGACGTTGACGCTCGGGTGGGCTGCGACGTCGGCGACCACCGACGAGTCGCGCCGGACGATGAAGGAGACGTCGCCGTCGAACTCCACCTCCTGGGTGGCGAGCGGCCGTGAGCGCAGCCCGCCCTCGACCGAGGTGGTCGTGAGCATCGCGACGCGCATGCCCTTGATGAGCGCGGTCACCTTGGCGACGCCGTCCTGGTCGGTCATGTCGGTGCTCCTTCGTCGACTGGTCGGACGCGGGCTCCGCGACCACGACGATGTTCTCCGCGTACTGCCCCGAGCGCTCGTCGAACGCCCCGCCGCAGGTGATGAGGACGAGCCGGTGGTCGCCGTCGGTGGCGAACAGCGCCGGGTCGAGCGCGTCGCGCGGCTCACTGCCCGGTACTCGTGGACGACGCCGTGCCACCGAGGAGCGCAGGGCGCGGCCCTAGAGCCCGACGGCGGCCGCGATCTCGGTCCGGATGCGGGACAGGCGCTCCGCGGCCCGCTCCCGGGCGGCGCCCAGCGCGTCGGCGTCGGCGACCGGCTCGATCACCTCGAGGTAGCACTTGAGCTTCGGCTCGGTGCCGCTGGGCCGGATGATGACGCGGTCACCGGCCTCGCTGAGGTAGAGCAGGCCGTCAGTGGGCGGTAGTCCCTCGTAGCCCTGCGAGAGGTCCGCGACCTGAGCCATGGGCGACCCGGCGAGGTGGGTCGGCCCGGCCGACCGGAGCCGGGTCATGGCCGCGCCGATGAGGGAGAGGTCGGCGACGCGTACCGACAGGGGCGCGGTGGCGTGGACGCCGTGGCGGACGGCGAGGCGGTCGAGCTCGTCGCGCAGCGTGAGGCCGCGGTCGGCGAGCTGCGAGGCGAGGAAGGCGATGCGGACGGCCGCGCTGATGCCGTCCTTGTCCCGCACGGCGGCGGGGTCGACGCAGTAGCCGAGCGCCTCCTCGTACCCGAAGACGAGGCCCTCGACGCGGCTGATCCACTTGAAGCCGGTGAGCGTCGTGCGGTGCTCGAGGCCGTGGGACACGGCCACCTTGGCGAGCAGCCGGGACGAGACGATGGAGTTGGCCAGGACGCCGCCGTCGACCATGGCGGCGGCGACGGCCGCCTGCTCCCCGAGGAGGGTGCCGACCTCGTCGCCGGTGAGCTGGCGCCAGCCGCCCGCGGCGGCGTGGTCGGGGACCGCGACCGAGCAGCGGTCGGCGTCGGGGTCGTTGGCGATGACGAGGTTCGCCCGGACGTGCCGGGCGAGCTCGAAGGAGAGGTCGAGGGCGCCCGGTTCCTCCGGGTTGGGGAAGGCGACCGTGGGGAAGTCAGGGTCGGGCTGCGCCTGCTCGGGGACGACGTGGACGTCGGTGAACCCCGCGCGGCGCAGGGCCTCGACGGTGGTCGCCCCGCCCACGCCGTGCATCGGCGTGAGGACGATCTTCAGGGAGCGGGCGTGGCCGGCGGGCACCAGCGATGCGACGCGCGTGAGGTAGTCCTCGAGGATGCCGTTGGTGAGGACGTCCCAGCCGCCGTCGGCGACCCGCACCTGGGACAGCGGCCCGACGGCGGCGATGTGGGCGGCGATCTCGGCGTCGTACGGGGGGACGATCTGCGCGCCGCGCCCGCTTCCGGTGACGACGCGCCCGCCCAGGTAGACCTTGTAGCCGTTGTCCGCGGGCGGGTTGTGGCTCGCGGTGACCATGACGCCGGCGTCGGCGTCGAGGTGCCGGACCGCGAAGGCGAGGACGGGGGTGGGCAGCGTCGACGGCAGGAGCATGGCCTTGCCGCCCGCGGCCGTCACCACGGCCGCGGTGTCGCGGGCGAACTGCGCGGAGCCGTGGCGGGCGTCGTAGCCGATGACGACGCGGGCGGGCTGGCCGTCGAGGCGCTCCGCGAGGAAGGCGGCGAGCCCGGCGGCCGTGCGCAGCACGACGGCGCGGTTCATCCGGTTGGGGCCGCCGCCGAGCGCCCCGCGCAGACCGGCGGTGCCGAAGGCGAGCGGGCCGGAGAAGCGGTCCTCGAGCTCCGCGGTCGCCGACACGACGGCGTCGCCGTCGGGGGAGTCGGGGCCGGGGGCGGCGGTCGCCGTGGCGAGCAGCTCGGTGAGCTCCCGGGCCGTGTCCGGGTCCGGGTCCTCGGCAATCCAGGCGCGTACAGCGTCGACGTCCATGGTGGTGTCCCCTCTCCCGGCCAGGCCGGGCGGTGTGGTGCGGTGCTCGGGCGCCGGCGGTGCGCGGGCGGCCGGGAGCGTCAGATCTTGCGGACGATGTCCGCGAGGAGGCGCGAGATGCGCGGGCCGGCGGCGGCGCCCGCCGCGATGACGTCCTCGTGCGCGAGGGCCTCGTCGGAGACCCCGGCGGCGGGGTTCGTCACGAGCGAGATGCCGAGGATCTCCATGCCCACGTGCCGGGCCGCGATGGCCTCCAGCGCCGTCGACATCCCGACGAGGTCGCCGCCCATGGTCCGGGCCATGCGGACCTCGGCGGGCGTCTCGTAGTGCGGCCCGCGGAACTGGACGTACACGCCCTCGGGCAGGTCCGGGTCGACCGTCCGCGCGAGCTCGCGCAGGCGCGGGGAGTACAGGTCGGTGAGGTCGACGAACGTGGCCCCCTCCAGGGGCGAGGCCGCCGTGAGGTTGATGTGGTCGGAGATGAGGACGGGTGTCCCCGGCGCCCATGCCGGGTCGAGCCCGCCGCAGCCGTTGGTGAGGACGAGGGTGCGAGCCCCGGCCGCCGCCGCCATCCGCACGCCGTGGGCGACGGCGCGGACGCCGCGGCCCTCGTAGAAGTGGGTGCGGGCACCGAGGACGAGCGCGTGCCGCGGCTCGCCGTCGCCGGCGTCGTCGATGCGGACGGAACGGATCGTGCCGCCGTGCCCGACGACGACGGGTGCGTGGAAGCCCGGGAGCTGCGTCGCCGGGACCTCGGCGACCGTCTCGCCGAGGAGGTCGGCGGCGCCGCCCCAGCCGGAGCCGAGGACCAGGGCGATGTCGTGGCGGGCGACCCCCGTGAGCTCCGCCAGCCGTTCTGCGCTCGCCCGGGCGACCTCGAACGGGTCCGTGGCCGGGTCCGCCATGGCGGCGTCAGTCTCGCTTCCCATGCCCCGACGGTACCGGCCCGGCTGACGGCGTGCAGACCAGGCGGCAGAATGCCGGGGTGACCACCCACGTTGCCCCGACCGAAGTCCCTCCCGCCCCCGTCGAGGGCCGACGCGTCCAGGACGCCGCCGGACCGTCGCCCGTACGAGAAGGAAGCCACGTCGTCGTCATCGGCGGCGGGCCCGGCGGGTACGAGGCCGCGCTCGTCGCCGCCCAGCTCGGCGCGCGGGTCACCGTCATCGAGCGGCAGGGCCTGGGGGGCTCGGCCGTGCTCACCGACGTCGTCCCCTCCAAGACCCTCATCGCGACCGCCGAGTGGATGACCGTGGCGGACTCCGCCGCCGAGCTCGGGATCCGCGCCGACGGCGGCCCCGACGGCGAGGTCGGGCGGCTCAGCGTGGACCTCGGCATCGTCAACGAGCGGGTGGTCCGGCTCGCCCGGCACCAGTCCCGCGACATTGCCACGCGGCTCGAGCGCGAGGGGATCACCGTCATCGACGGCACCGGCCGGCTGGGCGGGAAGATCTCCGACCAGGGCACCCGCGAGGTCCTCGTCACGACGGCCGACGACGGCGAGTTCAGCGTGACCGCCGACATCATCCTCGTTGCCACCGGCGCGAGCCCCCGGGTGCTGCCGGGCTCGGAGCCGGACGGTGAGCGGATCCTCACGTGGGCCCAGATGTACAACCTCACCACCATGCCGGAGCACCTCGTCGTCGTCGGCTCCGGCGTGACCGGCGCCGAGTTCGCCGGTGCCTACAACGCCCTGGGGGCTCCGGTCACGCTGGTGTCGAGCCGTGACCGGGTCCTGCCCGGGGAGGACGAGGACGCCGCCGAGCTCATCGAGGGTGTGTTCCTCCAGCGCGGCATGACCGTGCTGTCGCGCTCCCGGGCGCAGGCGGTCCGCCGGGTCGGCGACCGCGTCGAGGTCGAGCTCACCGACGGACGCGTCATCGAGGCCTCGCACTGCCTCCTTGCCGTGGGGGCCGTGCCCAACACCGCCGACCTCGGCCTGGCCGAGGCAGGGGTGGCGGTCTCCGAGAGCGGCCACATCCAGGTGGACCGGGTCTCGCGGACCACTGCGCTGCGCGTGTACGCCGCAGGTGACTGCACCGGCGTGCTGCCCCTGGCGTCCGTCGCCGCGATGCAGGGCCGGATCGCCATGTGGCACTCGCTCGGCGACGCGGTGGCCCCGCTCGACCGGGACGCGGTCACCGCCAACATCTTCACCGCCCCGGAGATCGCCACCATCGGGGTGCCCGAGTCCGCCGTCGAGTCCGGCGCCGTCAACGGGTCCGTCACCCGGCTGCCCCTGGCCCGCAACCCGCGCGCGAAGATGCTCGGCATCCGCGAGGGGTTCATCAAGGTGATCTCGGACCGGGCGACCGGGGCGGTGCTCGGCGGGGTCGTCGTCGCCCCGCGGGCCAGCGAGCTCATCTTCCCGCTCGCCATCGCGGTGACGCAGCGGCTCACCGTCGACCAGCTCGCCAACGTCTTCACCATCTACCCCTCCCTGTCCGGGTCCATCGCCGAGGCCGCTCGGACCCTGCACCGCACCGGCGACGCCTGAGGGGCCTGGCGCCGAGGGGCCTGGCGCCGAGGGGCCTGGCGCCTGGGGCGTGGGGTTGGGTGCTTGCGATGGCTTCCCCAGCGCGGGGGGCCAGCGGCGCGCGACCCAGCACGCCGTCCCCAGGCGCCCGTGGCCGGCGCGTTCGGGTCCGCGCTCAGCCGAGCGGCTTGGCCATGAAGAGGCAGGGAGTGCCGGGCCAGAGATCCGTGAACTCCTCAAGGGGCAGGAACCCGGTGCCTTCGTAGAACAGTCGCGTCTTCCGGTAGCCCTCATCGGGGTCGGCGGCGCCGAGCGTCTTCACCGTCAGCACGCGTGTGCCACTCCTGTGAAGATCGCCTTCGACGCTGGCGAGGAGCGCACGACCGACCCCGCGGCGGTGCCAGCCGGCCCTCACCGCCATGAGGTGGATCTCCGCGGTCTCGGGGAAGTGCTGCTCCACGAGGACGACCCCGATCGGCTCGCCGTCCGGCGCGATGGCGAAGTAGTTCGGCAGCTTGTCGGCGGCGGCCACGTAGGCGTCGGTCGACTCGGGGCGGCCGAACCACGCGGGCAGGTCCGCCAGGATCGCTCGCACCGCGTCGCGGTCGCCAGCGGTGTGCCGTTCGATGCGGAAAGCGAGCGTGGCCATCCCCGGAGGCTAAGGGACCGTGGCCGGGACCGGCGCCTGGGCGAGGCCCGCGGCGAGGCCCGCACCAGGCGTGCCCTAGAACGGCGGTGGTTCCTCCACCGAGGTCTCGGCGACGACTCCCGCGACCCCCGGAACCGGGTGCGCGGGGTCGCGGTCGTGGGTGCGACCGTGGCGCGGGAGCTTCTCGTCGCGCGCCGGTGCCGGTGCCGGTGCCAGCGCTTCCGGGCGGCTCGATCGCAGGTGGGTGACGGTCCCGTCCACCTCCCGCCGGTAGGCGTGACCCGACGGGGTGACCCATTCGAAGACCCCGCTCGCCGGCTGCCGCACCCGGAAGTCGCCGGACGACTTGAGGGCGTGGTCGGCCGGGCACAGGGCTCCCAGGTTGGTGAGGCTCGTCCGGCCCAGGCCGGACCCACCGAAGGGGATCGTGTGGTCGAGCTCGCAGGCATCGGCGCGCACACGGCACCCGGGCCGCACACATGTGCCATCACGAGCGCGGATGATCTCGGCGAGGTCGGCGGGTGGTCGGTATCGCTTCCGGCCGACGTCGAGAACGGCACCGCTGCGGGGGTCGGTGACGAGCCGTTGCCAGACGCCTCCCGCGGCCAGGGCGCGCGCGGTCGCAGGGGTGATGGGGCCGTAGCCGTCGAGCTCGCCGGGGGCATCGCCACCACGCAGCGTGTCGAGCGGAACCGTGACCCGGACCTGCGGGGGAGCGCCCCCGAGCGTCCCGAGCCGGTACGAGGTGCCACCGGCGGGTGGCCAGGGTGGCGAGGCCGGCTCCGTGGGCGTTCCCGCGTTCTGGGACGGCGTGGGCCCCGCTGGTGTCCCCGTGCCCTGCGGCATCGCTGGCCGGGTAGGCGTCCCGGCGCCCCGGGGCGCCACCGGCACGGCACCGTCCCCGTGATGCGGACACGCCCCGACCCAGCCCTGGTGGAGCGCCGTCGCGCCGACCGTGGCGAGTACGTCGCACCTCAGCTGGTCGGTGGTGCGGGAGTCGCCGGCCGCGCGGGCGCTCCGGGCGGCGTCGTCGAGGGCGAGGTTGAGCGCCACGGCGTCGACCGCCGGCATGACGGCGTAGATCGAGGCCATGCCGTCGGGGAGGACCCGGGGGTGTTCCACGCGCCGCTTGCCCCGGGCGACCTGGTGGCGGGCCTCGGCATGGCCGGGGTCCACATCGGCGAGGGCCTTGGCGATGTCGTCAGCGAGCTGAGGCGGGGTGCGCTCACCGGCACCAGGGAGGACCCGGTCCTCGACCGCCATGGCGATCTCCGGTGGAACGGTGAAGAGGTGGCGAGCGAACACCTGGGCCTTGGAGTAGTCGACCTCGCCCCGTTCGAGCGCGCCGCCTGTCGCGATGAGGACGCCGGTGAGGGCGGTGCCGGTCTCGACGAGGTCCTGCGCGCGGTGGCGGGTGGTGCCCAGACGGAGGGCGAGCTCCAGGGTGGCGGCCCGTGTGCTGGGCCCTGGGGCCGGCCAGCGGCGCGGTCCCGGCGTCGACGGCGCAGGAGCGGCGTACCCGCCACCGACGGTGGCCGAGAGCTCGAGGGCCAGCAGCGCGGCGGCCTCCCCCGTGCGGGCCTGCGCCCAGGACGCCACCCGCTGCCAGGCGGCGACGGCCTCGACCAGGGCGAACGCGTCGAGCTCCGTGAGGTCGAGGCGCTCGAGCGAGCCGGCGAGCTCCGGCCCGGCCGCGGTGGAGGGCTGCAGCGCTGGGGGCAGTTCCGCGGGACCGTCGTTCACGAGCCGGAGGTGATCGCGCGCGCTCGCGGACGGGGTCTCTTCGGGCAGAGCCGCCACGGGAATCACCTCCCTCGTCGAACGTATGTATGAAGCGTAGTGCGGGCCACTGACATCCGACAGGGGCCCGCCCGGGGCTGTGGACAGGCCTCCTTCGCGGCTATGGACGGGCCCTAGCCGCCGGTGTCGAAAGGGTTGAGAGCATTGAGGGCCTGCGCGCCCACGAGGCGTTGATCGTCGGCCCCGCCTAGTCTCGAACGCGTGAGCACCGCACCCACTCCGACTCCACCGGCGGCACCGGCCGCAGCCGCTGCTGCCGCGGGACCCGCGGCCGCTGCTGCCGCGACACCAGCGGCCGCACCGGCAACCCACGCCCCCCTGCCCGACCTGGCCACCGCCGACGTCGTCGCGCTCACCGCCGCGCTGTGCGACATCCCCTCCGTCTCCGGCGATGAGGCCCCGCTGGCCGACGCCATCGAGACCGCCCTGGCGGCCTACGAGCACCTCGAGGTCCTCCGCGACGGCGATGCCGTGGTGGCCCGGACCCACCTGGGTCGAGCGCGGCGCGTCGTCGTCGCGGGCCACATCGACACCGTGCCCGTCCAGGGCAACCTGCCCACGCGCACGGAGACCCGCGACGGTGCCGAGGTCCTCTGGGGGCGCGGCACCGTCGACATGAAGGCGGGCGTCGCGGTGGCGCTCTCCCTCGCCGCCCAGCTGGCCACGCCCGCCTGGGACGTCACGTGGGTCTTCTACGACCAGGAGGAGGTGGAGGCCACGCGCAACGGCCTCGGCCGCCTCGCCCGCCACCACCCGGAGTGGCTCGCCGCCGACTTCGCCGTGCTCGGTGAGCCGACCGCGGCGCAGATCGAGGGCGGGTGCAACGGCACGCTCCGGGCCGAGGTCCGCACCCACGGCCGCGCCGCCCACTCCGCCCGCGCCTGGCGCGGTGAGAACGCCATCCACGCCGCGGCGGGGATCCTCACCCGTCTCGGGTCCTACCGCCCGGCCGAGGTCGAGGTGGACGGCCTCGTCTACCGCGAGGGCCTCAACGCCGTCGACATCCGGGGCGGGATCGCGATGAACGTCATCCCCGACACCTGCGTCGTCACCGTCAACTACCGCTTCGCCCCGTCGCGCAGCACCGCCGAGGCCGAGGCCCACGTCCGCGAGGTGTTCGAGGGCTACGACGTCACCGTGACCGACCTCGCCGCCGGTGCCCGGCCGGGCCTCGACGCGGTGGAGGTGGCCGACTTCGTCGCGACCGTCGCCGCGACCACGGGAGGGACGGCCGGACCCAAGTACGGCTGGACCGACGTCGCCCGGTTCAGCGAGCTGGGCATCCCCGCGGTGAACTTCGGGCCGGGGGACCCGTCCCTCGCCCACGCCGACGACGAGCACTGCCCGACCGACCAGATCCGCGCCTGCGCCGCAGCGCTGGCGACGTGGCTCACGAAGGAGAACGCATGAGCGAGTTCCGCCGGTTCCACAACGGCCGCAGCGACGACGTCTACCGCAGGGGCCCCGTCACGCTCCGTGGCGAGCAGATCCCCGAGCACACCACTGACGAGAACCTGCTCTCGACGGCGTACGGCGCCGACTGGCTCCACCAGGACCCGTGGCGCGTCATGCGCATCCAGAGCGAGTTCGTCGAGGGCTTCGGCGCCCTGGCCGAGGTGGGGCCCGCGATCAGCGTCTTCGGGTCCGCGCGGACGTCGCCGGACAGCGCGGAGTACGCCATCGCCGAGGAGGTCGGCCGGCTCCTCGCCGGGGCCGGGTACGCCGTCATCACCGGCGGCGGCCCCGGGGTCATGGAGGCCGCGAACAAGGGCGCCTGCGAGGCGGGCGGGGTCTCGGTGGGCCTGGGGATCGAGCTGCCCTTCGAGCAGGGCATGAACGAGTGGGTCGACCTCGGCGTCAACTTCCGCTACTTCTTCGCCCGCAAGACGATGTTCGTCAAGTACGCCGAGGGGTTCATCGTCCTGCCCGGCGGCTTCGGGACCATGGACGAGCTCTTCGAGGCGCTCACCCTCGTCCAGACCGGGAAGGTCCGGTCCTTCCCCCTCGTCCTCATCGGCTCGCAGTTCTGGGGTGGGCTCGTCGAGTGGCTGCGCGCCACGATGCTCGCCGCCGGGAACGTGGCCGAGGCCGACCTCGACCTCATCCAGGTGGTCGACACCGCCGCCGAGGCCGTCGAGCGGGTCCGGGAGGCCTCCGCAGCGCTCCGCGCGGAGGTCTCGTCGCAGGAAGCGGCCGCAGCAGAGGCATCCACGCGGGGTCAGTGATCTAGACTGTTCCCCAGCACGCGGCCGTTCGCAGGGATGGTGAGTCGTGTACCGACGAACGGATTGGGGTGCCAGATGGCCGCGATGAAGCCGAGGACCGGGGATGGCCCGATGGAGGTCACCAAGGAGGGACGCGGCATCGTCATGCGGGTACCGCTGGAAGGTGGAGGCAGGCTCGTCGTCGAGCTCACCCCCGCCGAGGCCGGCGAGCTGAGCGAGGCGCTGCGCGCCGTCGCGCCCTGACGCGCTTGCCGATGGCCGGGACGCAGGCACCGCAGCTGAGCGGGCTGCCCGAGATCCTGCTCGACCGCGCGGACGGCGGCGGCACTGACGGCACCGCCGTCGACGCCGTCGTCGTCGCCGTCGCGCCCGCGACCGAGGGCGAGGAGCTGCAGCCCCGACCGGGGACCGTCGACGTCGCGACCCGCTACGGCGTCGACCTCCTCGACCTCGCCCAGCGCGAGGGCCTGCGCGGCAACGCGGGTGACGTCGCGACGCTCGACCTGCCGCGACCGATCGCCGGCCACGCCGCGTTCGGCTGGGAGGACCTGCCGCGCCGCCTCGTCCTGCTCGGCGTCGGCGACGCCGGGGCGAGCGCCATGCGCCGGGCGGGCGCCGCCCTGACCCGCGCCACCGCCGGTCTGGGCACCGTCGTGACGACCCTGGGGCAGAGCACGGACGCCGACGGCGTACGCGCGCTGGTCGAGGGAGTCCTGCTGGCGGCGTACCGACCGCCCCGCACCGCGACGACGCCGCACCAGGGCAAGCCGCCCGTGGAGCGTGTGGTCCTCCTCGGCCGCGAGGACGACGCCTGGCGCACCGCCGTCGCCCTCGCCCGCGCGGGCGCCGAGGCCACCGTGCTCGCCCGCACGCTCTCGGCAACGCCGTCGAACGTGAAGAACCCCGCATGGATGGGGGAGCAGGCGCAGGCGCTCGGCGCCGCCCGCCCCACCGTCGACGTCGAGGTCCGCGACGAGGAGTGGCTGCGGCGGGCCGGGCTCGAGTGCGTCCTCGCCGTCGGCTCCGGCTCGGTGACGCCGCCCCGGTTCGTCACCGTGACGCACACGCCGGCGACGCCGGCCCCGGGGGCGCGCACCGTCGTCCTCGTCGGCAAGGGCATCACCTACGACACGGGCGGCATCTCCATCAAGCCGCGCGACGCCATGATCCCCATGAAGACGGACATGACCGGCGCCGCAGTCGTGCTCGCCACCGTACTGGCCGCCGCCGACCTGGGCCTGCCCCACCGGGTGACGGCCGTGCTGCCGCTGGCGGAGAACGCCATGGGCGCGGGCTCCTACCGGCCCGGCGACGTCCTGCGCGCCGTCGACGGGACCACCGTCGAGGTGACCAACACCGACGCGGAGGGACGCCTCGTCCTCGCCGACGCGCTGGCCTGGGCGGCGGACACGCTCGCCCCCGACGTGCTCGTCGACGTCGCCACCCTCACCGGGGCCGCGACGCTCGGCCTCGGGCGCACGCACTCGGCGCTCTACAGCGACGACGACGCGCTCGCCGCCGCGCTGGCCGCGGCGGGCGAGGCGAGCGGGGAGCGGGCGTGGCGGATGCCCCTCGTCGAGGAGTACCGGCCCAGCCTCGCCTCACCCGTGGCGGACGTCAGCCACCAGAGCACAGACGCGCACATCGGGGCGGGCTCGGTCACCGCGGCCCTGTTCCTCCAGCGCTTCGCGCACGGCGTGCCATGGGCGCACCTCGACATCGCCGGTCCCGCGCGCTCGCCCAAGGCGACGCACGAGATCCCCGAGGGCGCCACGGGCTACGGCGCCCGCCTGCTCCTGCGCTGGCTGGAGTCCCTGGCCTGACGGGCTGCCTGCCGGCGGGACCACCAGCCGCCCGCCGGGGCGCACACCTGCGCGCCCCGGCGAGCTGCGGCAGGGCCGGTCAGGCGCGGCGGACGGCGGTGAGCAGGCCGTTGCCCACGGGCAGCAGCGCGCTCACGAGCCGGTCGTCGTCGCGCACGGTGCGGCCGAGCTCGCGCATGGCGACGGTCGCCTCGTCGCGGCGCGCCGGGTCGGCGACGCGGTCGTACCAGAGCGCCCCGGTGATGGCGAGGATCCCGCCCGGACGCAGCAGCCGGACCGCCTGCACGGCGTCGTCGGCCGCCTCGGCGGGGTCACCGTCGACGAACACGAGGTCGTAGGCGGCGTCGGCGAGCCGGGGCAGGACGTCCAGGGCGCGGCCGGGGATGAGCCGGGCGCGCGCGGGACGGACCCCTGCGGCGGTGAAGGCCTCGCGGGCCGCGCGCTGGTGCTCCATCTCGACGTCGATGGTGGTGAGGACGCCGTCGGGGCGCATGCCCCCGAGGAGCCAGAGTCCGCTCACGCCGGTGCCCGTCCCGATCTCGGCGACGGCGTGGGCGCCCACGGCGGCGGCGAGCACGCGCAGGGCCGCGCCGGTCCCGGGGCCGACCGCGTCGCAGCCCATCTCCTCGGCCCGCCCGCGGGCCGCGCGGGTGATGTCGTCCTCGGGGACGAAGTCCTCGGTGTACGCCCAGCTCTGGGCCTTGTCGGCAGCGATGATGGGCCTCCGTGTGCGCGCGGGCGATGTCCTGCGAATCCTAGCCGCCGTACCGGCACCCAGGCGGCGTTCAGGTTGGGGCCCTAGGCTCGCGCGAATACCCGCCGGGAGGAGCGCGATGACCACGGACCCCAGCCACGACGGCGCATGGGTGCCGCCGTCGTGGGAGGACGTCGTGCGCGAGCACTCCGGCCGCGTCTACCGGCTCGCCTACCGACTTACCGGCAACCGCGCCGACGCGGAGGACCTCACGCAGGAGACCTTCGTGCGGGTCTTCCGCTCGCTGTCGCGCTACGAGCCCGGCTCCTTCGAGGGCTGGCTGCACCGGATCACCACCAACCTCTTCCTCGACCAGGCGCGCAAGCGCTCGCGGGCGCGGCTCACGCACCTCGGTGACCTCGCCGAGCAGCTGCCCGCGCCGTTCGAGCAGCACGACCTCCACCGACGCTTCGAGCACGACCACCTCGACCCCGACATCCAGGCCGCGCTCGACGCGCTGCCCCCGCGCTACCGCGCCGCCGTCGTCCTCTGCGACATCGAGGGGCTCTCCTACGAGGAGATCGGGCGCACGCTCGGGGTGAAGATGGGGACCGTGCGCTCACGCATCCACCGCGGCCGCGCCATGCTGCGCGACGCCCTGCCGCACCTGCGCCCCGCCGTCCGCGGTCGCGGGGATCTCACGCCGCACGACGCCGGCGCGCACGAGCTCGCGCCGTCAGACGTAGGCGCGCACGACCTTGCCCCGCACGAGCTCGCGCCGCCGGCCGAGGTCCCCGGCGCCCTCACCAGGGGGCGCCCGTGAACCACCTCGGCACCCGGATCAGCGCCCTCGCCGACGGCCAGCTCCCCGCGGAGGAGGCCGAGCAGGCCCTCGCGCACGTCGCCTCGTGCACGTGGTGCGCCCACCTCCTGCGTGAGGAGCGGGCGGCGCGCCGGGTCGTCGCCCAGGCGGGGGACGTCGCCCCCAGCGACGCCCTCACCGCCCGCCTCCTCGCGCTCGCCCACAGCGAGACAGCGTCGTCCGTGCGCCCCACCCGCCGTCTGCGCCGGGCGGCCCTCGCCTCCGGTGGTGTGGTCGCGGTGGTGGGGCTCGCCGTCGGCGGCCTCGCCGTCCTCGGCTCGACCGACCGTCGGGCGGACCCCAGCGCCATGCTCACGGTGGCCGCCGGGGACGGGCAGATCCCCGACGGCCTGGCGGTGGAGGACGGGGTGGAGCCGTCGAGCGACGACGTCCTCGCCTGGATGCGGGCGCAAGGCTGGGCGACCCCGGAGTCGTTGCCGCCGGGGGTCCGGGTCGTCGACGTCGAGGTCCACGAGTCGGAGGACGGCGAGATCCTCGAGGTCGAGCTCGCCGGCGCCGCGACCCGGGTGCGCCTCATCGAGCAGCGCGGCCGGCTGGTGGACGCCCCCGCCCGGGCCGTGCAGGTCCTCGGCCCGCGCGAGCAGGCCGCGGGTCACGTGGCCGTGCAGAGCGAGGGGACGGTCACCATGGTGGTCGCCGGCCGGGACCACGAGGCCGCTCGGGACCGGGTGCTGCGCGCCCTTCCCGACGGCGACGACGGGCTGTCCTTCCCCGACCGCGTGGGCCGGGGCTGGGAGGTCGTCACGGCGTGGCTCACGCCGTGAGTGTCCTCGGCCACGTGCACACGCCAAGATGGACCCATGACTGAGCGTCCGGACGACGAGCGCTGGCAGGGCACAGGGTCCCCGGCCCGGCCGTGGTGGCAGGCCCCCGACACGCGGGGGGCCGTCCCCGACGCCGATGCGCCCGGCGCCCGGCCCGGTCCGGGTGGGCCCGGCGCACCGTCCTCGGCCGGGATGGAGTACGGGGCGGCGCCGACCCCGACGCCCGAGCCATACCACCGCGAGGACACGCGGCAGACGGCGGCGCTCTTCGTCCCGCCGTCGCCCGGCCCGGCGGGCACGCCGTCGGCCGTCGGGGCGCCGCCGATGACCGCGGCCATGCCCTCCGCTCCCGGCGCGGCCTCCACCACCGCAGTGCCCGCCTTCCCCGGGGCGCCCCCGATGGCGCCCGCGCCCGGGTCGCCCCCGTTGGCCTGGTCCCGTCCCGGGTGGCCGGCGCCCGACGTCGCGCCGGCCCCCGTCGTGGCCCCGGCGCCCCTCGCGGCCGCCGCTCCCCGCGGACGGCGGCGCTGGACCGCCTTCGCGCTCGTCGTGCTGGTGGCCTTCCTCCTCGGGTTGGTCACCGGGTCGGTGGGGGAGCGCCTGCTGTCCGCCGAGCCGGAGACGCTGCCCCCGAGCGGTTCCGGAGGCGGCGACCGTGCCCCGGACAGCATCGCGGGCATCGCCTCCACCGCGCTGGAGAGCACGGTGTTCATCGAGACGCGCACCGCGACCGAGGGTTCCTCCGGCAGTGGCATGGTCCTGCGCGAGGACGGGTACGTGGTGACGAACAACCACGTCATCGCCTCGGCCGCCGAGGGGGACGGGCAGGTCCTCGTCACCTTCTCCGACGGCACGGAGGCGAGCGCCGAGATCGTCGGCCGCACGGCCGACTACGACCTCGCGGTCCTGCGCGTCGACCGCGAGGGCCTCACACCGCTCGTGCTGGGCGACTCCGACGCCGTCGTCGTCGGTGACCCGGTCGTGGCCGTGGGCGCGCCGCTCGGGCTGGAGGGGACCGTGACGAGCGGGATCGTCTCCGCCCTCAACCGGCCCGTGGAGGCCGGCGGCGCCGGCGACTCGTCTTTCATCAATGCCATCCAGACGGACGCGGCGATCAACCCGGGCAACTCCGGTGGCCCGCTCGTCAACGACGCCGGTGAGGTCATCGGCATCAACACCGCGATCGCCCAGGCGGCCGGCCAGACCACGGGGAACATCGGTCTGGGCTTCGCGATCCCGTCCAACCAGGTGCGGCGCACGGCCGAGCAGATCATCGACACCGGGACCGCGACGTACCCCGTCATCGGTGTCGCCCTCGACACCAGCTACCGCGGCGAGGGCGTCCAGGTCCTCACCGACGCCGCGGCGGACACCCCGGCCGTGACCCCGGACGGCCCCGGCGCTGCCGCGGGCATCGAGCCCGGTGACGTCATCACCCACATCGACGACCTGCCCGTCACGTCCGCGCCGGAGCTCATCGTCGCCATCCGTGCGCGGGCGCCGGGGGAGACGGTCGTCCTCACGGTCCGGCGGGGCGACGACGAGCGCGAGGTCGAGGTCGTGCTCGGCGAGAGCGCCGGCGACTGAGATCCCCCGCGCGGGCCGGGGTCGCTGCGCCCCACGCGTGCCTATCCTGGTCCCGTGCCGATCAGCGGGTCGGAGGCCTTCGTCCTCCTCATCATTGCCGTGCTCGTCGTCGGCCCGGAGCGCCTGCCCGCCTACGCGGAGCAGCTCGCCCGGCTCGTCCGCGAGCTCAAGGCGATGGCCACCGGGGCGCAGGAACGCCTGCGCGCCGAGCTCGGCGACGAGATGCCCGACCTCGCCGCCCTCGACCCCCGCCAGTACGACCCGCGCCGCATCGTGCGGGAGGCGCTCATGGACGACGCCCCCGCGCACACCGCGGCGAGCTCGCGCAGCGCCGCGGGCACCCTGCGCTCCGGGGCCACCCGGGCGGCGGCGGCCGGTGGGGTCGCGGCGGCCGGTGGGGTGGCCGCGCCCCGCACGAGCCCGGCCAGGACGAGCGCGGCCGGGGGCGTCCCTGCGGCCGGGGCCAGCGCGGCCGCGGACACGAGCGCACCCCCGTTCGACGACGAGGCGACCTGACGGCCCGACCCGCGCGAGGCTAGGCCCCGCGAGGCTGGGCCCCCGCGAGGCTGGGCGGCCGCGAGGCTGGGCGGCCGCGAGGCTGGGCGGCCGCGAGGCTGGGCGGCCGCGAGGCTGGGCGGCCGCGAGGCTGGGCGGCCGCGAGGCTGGGCGGCCGCGAGGCTGGGCGGCCGGCTCAGAGCGGGCTGAGGCCCAGCGGCCGGCCGGCGAGCGAGCGCGAGCGCGCGGTGAGGGCGGACGAGACCGCCCGCAGCGCCATGGCGGCGGGGGAGGTGCTGCCCGACAGGACGAGCGGCACGCCGGTGTCGCCCCCCTCGCGCAGCCCCACCTCGAGGGGCACCTGGCCGAGCAGCGGCACCGGGTAGCCGAGCGACTCGCCGAGCCGCTCGCTCACGCGCTCGCCGCCGCCGCTGCCGAAGATCTCCACGCGGGAACCGTCCGGCTGCTCCAGCCAGGACATGTTCTCCACGACGCCGACGACGTGCTGGCGCGTCTGGGTGGCCAGCGAGCCGGCCCGCTCCGCCACCTCGGCGGCGGCGAGCTGCGGCGTGGTGACGACCAGCAGCTCCGCGCCGGGCAGCAGCTGGGCGACGGAGATGGCGATGTCGCCCGTCCCCGGCGGCAGGTCGAGGAGGAGGACGTCGAGGTCCCCCCAGAACACGTCGGCGAGGAACTGCTGCAGCGCGCGGTGGAGCATGGGCCCGCGCCAGACGACGGGCCGCCCGGCGGGGGCGAACATCCCGATGGAGATGACCTTCACCCCGTGCGCCACGGGCGGCAGGATCATGTCCTCGACCTTGCTGGGCGGGTGCTCCACGCCGAGCATGCGGGGGATGGAGAAGCCGTAGATGTCCGCGTCGACGACGCCCACCTTGAGCCCGTCGGCGGCCATCGTCGCGGCGAGGTTGGCGGTGACGGAGGACTTGCCCACGCCGCCCTTGCCCGAGGTCACCGCGTAGACGCGGGTGAGCGAGCCGGGCTGGGCGAAGGGGATGACGGGCTCGGCGACCCCGCCGCGCAGCTGGGTGCGCAGCGCCTTGCGCTGCTCGTCGCTCATGACGCCCATCTCGACGTGGACGCCGCTGACCCCGGCGACCTTGCTCACCGCGGCGGTGACGTCGTTGGTGATGGTCGAGCGCAACGGGCAGCCGGCGGTGGTGAGGTCGATGCCCACCGTGACGGCGCCGCCGTCGGCGACGTCGACGGAGCGGACCATGCCCAGGTCGGTGATGGGGCGCCGGATCTCCGGGTCGAGGACCGTGGCGAGGGCAGCGGTGAGCGACTCGGTGGTAACCGTCATGCCTCCATCGTAGGTCGCCGCCGACGGCCGGCGACCGTGCCCTGGGTCACACCCGGCGGCGCCCGTCGGGCTCCCGGGGCGCGCCTGAGTCCCCGCCGTGGCCCGAGCCGGCCTCGCGCTCCTCGGTGAGCTCCTCGAGCAGGGTGCGCAGCTCCGACCGGACGAAGTCGCGGGTGGCAACCTCCCCGAGGGCGGTGCGCAGGGCGGCCATCTCGCGGGCGAGGTACTCGGTGTCGGCGAGGTTGCGCTCGGCGCGCTGGCGGTCCTGCTCGGCCGCGATGCGGTCGCGGTCGTCCTGCCGGTTCTGCGAGAGCAGGATGAGGGGCGAGGAGTAGGACGCCTGGAGCGAGAGCATGAGCGTGAGCGCGGTGAAACCCAGGGCGGCGTCGTCGAAGCGCAGGTGCTCCGGGGCCAGGCTGTTCCAGCCGAGCCACAGGGCGCAGAACACGGTGAGGTAGAAGAGGAACCGCGGCGTGCCCATGAACCGGGCCGTCCCCTCGGAGACCCGGCCGAAGAACTCGGGGTCGATGCGCCACCGGTCGAGCCAGCGCCGGCGCGCCTCGAGCGGGGTGTCCATGCGCTCAGCCATGGGCGCTCCTCGTCATCGCCTCGTCCGTGCGGTCGGCGTCCGCGTCGCGCCAGTCGTCGGGCAGGAGGTGGTCGAGGACGTCGTCGACGCTCACCGCACCGAGGAGCCGCCGGTCGGCGTCGACGACGGGCAGCGCGGTGAGGTTGTACGTCGCCAGCAGCCGGGTGACCTTGCCAATGGCGTCCTCGGGCAGGACGGGCTCGATGTCCCGGTCGAGGAACGAGCCGATGAGCGCGTGCGGCGGCTCGCGCAGGGCGTGCTGGAGGTGGACGACGCCGAGCAGGGTGCCGGTGGGGGTCTCCAGCGGCGGGCGGACGACGAAGATCATCGTGGCGAGCGCCGGCGTGACGTCGATGCGGCGGGCCGTCGCCAGCGCCATGGCCACCGTCGCCTCGGGCGCGAGGATGATCGGCTCGGTCGTCATGAGGCCGCCCGCGGTGTGCTCGCCGTAGGCGAGGAGGCGCCGGACGTCGTCGGCCTCCTCGGGCTCCATGAGGTCGAGCAGCTCCGTGGCGCGGGCGGTGGGCAGCTCGCTCACGAGGTCGGCGGCGTCGTCGGGCTGCATGAGGTCGAGGACGTCCGCGGCCCGCTCCGCCAGGAGGCCGGAGACGATGCTCACGCGGTCCTCCTCGCCGAGCTCCTCGAGGACGTCGGCGAGCACGTCGTCGGTGAGGGCGGCGGCCACCTCGACGAGCCGGCTGGCAGGGAGGTCGTGGAGCTGGTCGGCGACGTCGGCGGGCTTGAGGCCCTCGAAGGTCGAGATCAGCGCGAGCGCCCCCTGCTGGGCGCGCTCGCTGCCGAGGCCGCGCACCGCCGCGACGTCGACGAGCAGCGTCTCCCCGCGCCGGCGCCGCAGGCCCCGGCCGGGCGGGAGGCGACGGACGAAGAGCTGCGTCACCACCCAGTCCCGGTTGCGCTGCTGCTCGAGCGCGACGTCCTCGACGACGGCGGGGCCGGACCCGTCGACGAGCTCCACCTCGCGGTCGAGGAGCTGGGCGACGACGAGCGTCTCGGTGGCGCGCTGCTCGAACCGTCGGACGTTGAGCAGGCCCGTGCTGAGGACCGCCCCCGCCTCGATGCTCACCACCCGGCTCAGCGGCAGGAAGACGCGTCGTTTGCCGGGGACCTCGACGACGAGGCCGACGGCGCGGGGCGTGCCCGTGGGGCGCACGAGCGCGACGACGTCGCGGACGCGGCCGACGCGGTCGCCGAGGGGGTCGAAGACGTCGGTGCCGGCGAGGCGCGCGACGAACACACGCGCCGGGGACGTTCTGGCGCTCATGGCGTCAGCCTAGGCGCACGGCCGCCGCCCGCCCTCCCGCGCCTCGCCCCGCGTGCCCGCGGCGATCCGCGGGCACGCGGGGCACTCGGTGGCGAGGCCGGGCGCCGCGGTGGAGAATCGCGGTATGTCACCGACGAGTCGTACCGCCCTGCCGACGACCCCCACCTTGCCCAAGGGCACCGCGATCGCCTCGTTCGAGACCTACCTCGAGGCCCAGAAGGCGGTCGACCAGCTCTCCGACCGTGAGTTCCCGGTCGAGCACACCACGATCGTCGGCACCGACCTACGCATGGTCGAGCGCATCACGGGGCGCCTGACGTACCCGCGGGTCGCGCTCGCCGGCGCCATGTCCGGGGCCTGGTTCGGCCTGTTCGTCGGCCTGCTCTTCGGGCTCCTTGCCGAGGGCAGCATCCTGCTCATGCTCCTCCCGGCCCTCGTCATCGGTGCCGCGTTCGGCATGCTCTTCGGCCTCGTCTCCTACGCGTTCACCGGCGGCAAGCGCGACTTCACCTCCTCCAGCCAGGTGGTCGCCGGCCGGTACTCGCTGCTGTGCGAGGAGGAGCACGCCGGCCAGGCGCGCCAGCTGCTCGCCGAGGCCGGCATCCGCGGTTCGGCCCCGCTCTCCGCCGGGCCGACGGCGCCCACCGCGCCCCCCGGGGCGGGGTCCACCGCGATGGGGTCCACCGGCACCCCCGCCGAGCCGCCCCGGACCCGGTCCGCCCCGCTCGAGGACGCCCACGGCAACCCGCTGTACGGTCAGCGGCTGCCCAGCACCCCGTCAGGCGAGGAGCGGTCGCCCGAGTGAGCGGCACCAGCGTCGCCCTCTCGACGTCCTCCTGCTACCCGGAGGGCGTCGCCAGCGCCTTCGAGCAGGCGGCCCGGCTCGGGTACGACGGGGTCGAGGTCATGGTGTGGCGGGAGCCTGCCACCCAGGACGTCGACGCGCTGCGCGACCTCGTCCAGACCCACCAGGTGCCCGTCCTCTCGGTGCACGCGCCGACCCTGCTGCTCACCCAGCGGGTGTGGGGGCGCCAGCCCTGGGGCAAGGTCGACCGCTCGGTCGAGATGGCCCAGGCGCTCGGCGCGCCCGTCATCGTCGTCCACCCGCCCTTCCGGTGGCAGACCCGGTACGCCCGCGGGTTCGTCGACGGGGTCGCGGCCCGGCAGCGGGAGACGGACGTGAAGATCAGCATCGAGAACATGTTCCCGTGGAAGGCGCGCGCCCAGGACGACGGCCGGGCGGTCAAGGAGCGGGCGGCCTACCTCCCGCACTGGAACCCGGTGCCGCTCGACTACGCGAACGTCACGCTCGACCTCTCGCACGCGGGCATCTCCGGCCTCGACGCCCTCGCTGCGGCGCGCGCGCTGGGACCGCGGCTGGCGCACGTCCACCTCACCGACTCCACGGGGTCCAACCGCGACGAGCACCTCGTCCCCGGCCGGGGCACGCAGCCGTGCGCCGAGCTGCTCGCCGAGCTCGGCCCCCTGGGGTTCACCGGGTCCGTGGCCGTGGAGGTGACCACGCGCCGGCTCACCCCGCAGGAGCGGGAGGAGGCGCTGGCGGGGTCCCTCACGTTCGCCCGCCAGCACCTCGGTGCGCGCACGCCCTGAGGGCGTCAGCCCGTGCGCGCACGCCCGGACGGCGTCAGCGCAGCCCGGCCATCCACGTCTCGACGTCGTCGGGGTCGCGCGGCAGGGCCGCGGAGAGGTTCTCCACGCCGTCGGCCGTGACGAGGACGTCGTCCTCGATCCGCACGCCGATGCCGCGCAGCTCCTCGGGGACGGTGAGGTCGTCGGCGCGGAAGTACAGGCCGGGCTCGATGGTGAAGACCATCCCGGGCACCAGCTCCGCCTCGAGGTACATCTCGCGCCGGGCCTGGGCGCAGTCATGGACGTCGATCCCGAGGTGGTGGCTCGTGCCGTGCACCATCCAGCGCCGGTGGAACTGGCCCTCGGGCGCCAGTGACTCCTCCGCGCTCCCGGGGAGCACGCCCCACTGCGCGAGGCGGTCGGCGAGGACCTCCATCGCCGCCGCGTGGACGTCCTTGAAGCGGGCGCCCTTCGTGCCGGCCCGGGCGAAGGCGGCGTCGGCGGCGTCGAGGACCGCCTGGTAGACCTTGCGCTGCGCCTGGGTGAAGACCCCGTCGACGGGCAGCGTGCGCGTGATGTCGGCGGTGTAGAGCGAGTCGACCTCGACGCCGGCGTCGATGAGGACGAGGTCACCGGGCCGGACGGGGCCGTCGTTGCCGATCCAGTGGAGGGTGTTGGCGTGGTTGCCGGCCGCGGCGATGGTGTCGTACCCGGTGCCGTTGCCCTCCTCGCGGGCGCGCGCCCCGAACGCGCCCTCGAGGACCCGCTCGCCGCGGTGGTGCTCGACGGCGCGCGGCAGCGAGCGCACCATCTCGGCGAAGCCCTCGGCGGTGGCGGCCACGGCCCGGCGCATCTGGTCGACCTCGTAGGCGTCCTTGACCAGCCGCAGCTCCGAGAGCGCCTCGGCGAGGGCGGCGTCGGCCTGCTCGGTCTCCTCCTGGCCCCGGCGGGCGGTGGCGACGAGCGCCTCGACCGCGGCGTCGGCCTGCGGGACGACGCGCAGCTGCACCCCGCCGCGGCCGGCGTCCTTGGCCAGGGCGTCGGGGAGGGCGTCGATGTGGGCGCACCGCAGACCGGTGGCCGCCTCGACCTCCTCCAGGCTGGGGCGCTCCCCGACCCACAGCTCGCCGTAGCGGGCGTCGGCGTAGAACTCCTCGGTGTCGCGGCCGGCGCGCGGGCGGAAGTAGAGGACCGCCTCGTGAGTGCCGTCGCCGTCGCCCTCGGCGAGCGGGTGGAGGACGAGGACGGCGTCGGGCTCCTCGTCCGTGCCCAGGCCCGTGAGGTGCGCGAACGCGGAGTGCGGCCGGTACCGGTAGTCGGTGTCGTTGGAGCGCACGACGAGCGGGCCGGCGGGCACGACGAGGCGCTCACCCGGGAAGAGCGCGCCGATGGCCGCCCGGCGGCGGGCGGCGGGCTCGGCGGACGGGCGGCGCGCGGGCAGGGCGCCGGTGCGCGGGCCCCACCCGCCGGCGATGAACGCGCGGAAGGCGTCGGACGAGGGCCGCTGGGACCGGTTGTCGCCCCGCTCGGTGAGGGGCTGCGTGGTGGTGGCGGCGTCGGGTGTGGTGTCCGTGCTCATCCCCCTATGGTGGCACCGCTCACGCGCGGGCGGGGGAGCGGCGGGGCAGGGGCGCGCCGCGGTTAGCCTGAGCGGGTGACCGTTGACCCCCACACGCACTCCAGCATCTCCGACGGCACGCAGTCCCCGACCGAGCTCCTCCGCGCCGCGCGGGCCGCCGGCGTCGACGTGCTCGGGCTCACCGACCACGACACGAGCGCCGGCTGGGCCGAGGCGGAGGCCGCCGTGGCCACCACGGGCGTCTCCCTGCTGCGCGGGAGCGAGATCTCCTGCTCGGCGTCGGGCATCAGCGTGCACCTGCTGTCCTACCTCCACGACCCCGACGACCCCGTCCTCGCGGCGGAGCTCGCCCGCGCCCGGGCCTCGCGCGTCGACCGTGCGCGGCTCATGGTGGAGCGGGTCGCCGAGGACTACCCGCTCACCTGGGCCGACGTCGAGGCCCAGCTCGAGCCGGGTGCGACGGTGGGCCGCCCGCACATCGCCGACGCCCTCGTCGCCCTCGGGCACGTGCCCGACCGCAGCGCGGCCTTCGCCTCGATCCTGTCCGCCGCGGGCCCGTACTACGTGCGGTACTACGCGCCCGACGTCATCGCCGCGGTCCGCGCCGTGCGGGCGGCGGGCGGGGTGCCCGTCATGGCCCACCCCTTCGCCAGCGTGCGGGGCCGGGTCGTCGCCGTGGAGGTCATCGAGGCGATGGCCGACGCCGGCCTCGCGGGCCTCGAGGTGGACCACCGCGACCAGAGCCCCGCCGAGCGGGCCGAGCTCCGGGCGATCGCCCGGCGGCTGGGGCTGTTCACCACCGGCTCGAGCGACTACCACGGGGCCGGCAAGCCCAACCGGCTCGCCGAGCACACGACGACGCCCGAGGTCCTCGCGGCGATCGAGGAGGCCGGCCGCCTGCCCGTGGTGCGGCCGTGACCGACGTCGTCAACCTCACCCTGCTCTCGACGACGTTCTTCACGCTCTTCGTCATCATGGACCCCCCGGGCATCGTCCCGGTCTTCATCGCGCTCACGTCGACGATGACGGCGAAGGAGCGCAAGCGCGCCGCGCTCCAGGCGACCTCCGTGGCGTTCGGCGTCATCGCCGTCTTCACCGTCTTCGGCCAGTACATCCTCGGGTTCCTCCACATCTCGGTCCCGGCGCTCCAGCTGTCCGGCGGGCTGCTGCTGCTGCTCGTCGCCATGGAGCTGCTCACCGGGAAGGCGGAGGAACCGCAGCCGGCGGGGGCCGGGAAGGTCAACGTCGCGCTCGTCCCGCTGGGCACCCCGTTGCTCGCCGGACCGGGCGGCATCGTCGCGGCGATGCTCGCCGTCGAGGGCGCCGACCGCCCCGCCGACTACGTCGCCATCGCCCTGGCGATCGTCGGCGTGCACGTCGCGCTGTGGGCGGCGATGCGCTTCTCCTCGGTGATCCACCGGGTGCTCGGCGAGGGCGGGACCACGCTGGTCACGCGCCTGGCGGGCCTGCTCCTCGCCGCCATCGCCACCCAGCTCATGGCCGACGCGGTCTTCACCTTCATCGACATGCACGCCTGAGGCCACCGCAGACGACGAACCGGCCGCCACCCCCAGGGGTGACGGCCGGTTCGTCGTTCGGCTCAGGCCTGCGGCTGGTCGCCGCGCACGCCGCTGCGGGTCCGGCGGCGGCTGCGCGCGCGGCGCGGGCGCTCCTCGCCGGCAGCCCCGTCCGGCGCGCCCTCGCGGGGACCGCTGTCCGGGGCGCCCTCGCGGACGCTGCCCTCGCGGACGCTGCCGGAGCGGCCGCCCTCACGGCCCCCGCCCTCACGGCCCCCGCCCGAACGGCCGCCGTCACGGGCGCCGCCGGAGCGGGCCTCGCCCCGGCCACGGCCGGCGCTCTTGCCGGTCTCGCCGAGGTCCTCGACGGCCTCCGCGGAGAGCCCGGCGCGGGTGCGCGCGCTGCGCGGCAGGCGGCCCTTCGTCCCCTCGGGGATGTCGAGGTCGGCGAACAGGTGCGGGGAGGTCGAGTACGTCTCCACCGGCTCGGCCCGGTCGAGGCCCAGCGCCTTGCTGATGAGCCCCCAGCGGGGCAGGTCGTCCCAGTCGACGAAGGTGACCGCCGTGCCGGTGTTGCCTGCCCGGCCGGTGCGGCCCACGCGGTGGAGGTAGGTCTTCTCGTCCTCGGGGCACTGGTAGTTGATGACGTGCGTGACGTCGTCGACGTCGATGCCGCGGGCGGCGACGTCGGTGGCGACGAGGACGTCGACCTTGCCCGAGCGGAACGCCCGCAGGGCCTGCTCGCGCGCGCCCTGGCCGAGGTCGCCGTGGATGGCGGCCGAGGCGAACCCGCGCTCGGCGAGGTCCTCGGCCACGCGGGCGGCGGTGCGCTTGGTCCGCGTGAAGACGATGGTGAGGCCGCGCCCGCGGGCCTGGAGGATGCGGGCGAGGACCTCGACCTTGTCGAGGGCGTGCGCGCGGTAGACGACCTGGCGGGTCGCCTTGACGGTCGCGCCGTCGTCGTCGGGGTCCTGCGCGCGGATGTGCGTGGGGCGGGACATGTACCGGCGCGCGAGCGCCACGACGGCGCCGGGCATGGTCGCCGAGAAGAGCATGGTGTGCCGGTGCGAGGAGGTGCTGGCGAGCAGCGTCTCGACGTCGGGCAGGAAGCCGAGGTCGAGCATCTCGTCCGCCTCGTCGAGGACGGCGGTGCGCACGTTCGACAGGTCGAGGATGCCCTGCTTGAGCAGGTCGATCATCCGGCCGGGCGTGCCGACGACGACCTCGGCGCCGCGCGCGAGCGCGTCGACCTGGGGCTCGTAGGCGCGGCCGCCGTAGACCTGGACGATGCGCACGGAGCGGCGGCGGGCGGCGGTGGCCAGGTCGCCGGCGACCTGGACCGCGAGCTCGCGGGTGGGGACGATGACGGCGGCCTGGGGCTTGCCGGGCGCGGCGAGCTCGTCCCAGCCCGGCTCGTCCGGGCCGACGGTGTTCTGCAGCAGCGGGATGCCGAAGCCGAGCGTCTTGCCGGTACCGGTCTTCGCCTGGCCGATGATGTCGTGGCGGGCCAGGGCCACGGGCAGGGTGAGCGCCTGGATGGGGAACGGGTGGGTGATGCCCACGTCCCGCAGGGCCTCGGCGATGGCGGCCGAGACGCCGAAGTCGGCGAAGGTCTTCTCGGGGGCGAGCGCCTCGTTGGACGTGTCGGTGATGTCGGTGTCGATGGTGTCGATCCCGGCGTCGGCGAGCGCCGCGGAGTCGGCCGCGGTGCTGATGTCGAGGCGGGTGTCACCCGTGGGCGTGACGACGCCCGAGGTGGTGTCGGTCATGACGGTATGGGGCCAATCGGTCGTGGCGGGCGCCGCCCGGGAGCCGGGGCTCCGGGGCACTCCGCCGGGTCGTGGCAGCCGATCGTGATCATGTCGCGCCGCGTGAGCGGCGAGGATGGGCTTCCACGTGACGACCGGGCAACCGTGTACGGCGACCATCCTAGCGCGCGGGCGCGAACTACGCTGGGGGGTATGCCCGATGCCCTTGCTGACGTCCCCCTGCCCGCCGGACCGCCCGAGGACCAGGGTCGTGAGGTCGCCCTGCTCGCGCTCGTGGCCGCCGGGGTGCTCAGCTCGTTCACCGGCCTGGCCGACGACGCGGCCAGCGCGCCCGACGTCGTCACCCGGGTCGCGCTCACCCGCATGGCCGGCGCCCTGCCCGCGCACCTCGACCCCATCGAGCGCGCGGCCGTCGCCCGCTCGGCGGACCTGGGGCAGCAGGCCGCGCCGTTCCTCGCCCTGCTCGCCGACGTCGACGCCCGCACCGCCGGCGGGGACTGGTGGGAGCGGGTGGTGAAGACCTACGTCGCCGGCGGGATGGTCATCGACCTGCACCGCGCCCTCAGCGAGGGGGTGGACGAGGACGTGCGGGCCGTCGTCACCGGCGCCCTCGTCGAGAACGGCCACGCCGCGTGGGTGGTCGCCACCCTCGGCCCGGTCCTCGCGGCCGAGCCGCAGCTGGCCGCGCGCCTGGCGCTGTGGGGCCGGCGGGTGGCGGGGGAGGCGCTGAGCCTCGCGCAGACCGTCGTGCGCACGCGCCCGGACCTCGTGGCGGGGCCCCCGGACGCCGCCGTCGCGGGGCTGCTCAGCGCGATGACCGGCGGCCACGCGCGGCGGATGGGCCGGCTGGGCCTCACGGCCTGAGCCCACGGGTCGGGTGACCCGGGTGCGACCGGCCGGCCGGTTGCACGGCGGGGCTGGGCCCTGCCGCGGAGGTGGGCCTCACGGCCGGGCTGGGCCCGGCCGTGAGGCGGTCGCGCTCAGGCGACGCCGAAGCCCACCCGACGCGGCTCGTCCGAGCCGACCTCGACGTAGCCGACCGCCTGGGCCGGGACGACGATGCGGCGCCCACGGTCGTCGGTGAGGACGAGGCTGGTCCCGTCGGTGATCGCCTTCTCCACGGCCGCGACCACCTCCTGGGCGCTGGCCGAGGACTCGAGCGTCAGCTCGCGCGCGACGTTCCGGACGCCGATGGTGATCTCCACGTGGTCTCTCTCCTCGCCTGGAGCGGCACTGGGCCGCGGGTGCTCCTGCTGGCTGGTCCATCGTAGGTGCCACGCCGGGACGTGCTCGCCGACGATGTCGGCGGTCCGTGATTGCATCGAGGCATGCTCGACTCCACCGGCACCCGCCTCCGCCTGCGTCGGCCCGCGCCGGCGCCGGCGCCGCCGCGGCTCGACGAGGCGCAGGCCGCCGTCGTGGGCACGCCCGCGGGCACCGGGCACCTCCTCGTCGTCGGCGCCCCGGGGACCGGCAAGTCGACGACGGCGGTGGAGACCTTCCTCGCCCGGCACGAGCGCGGGGTCGGCGGGCCGAGCGTGCTGCTCGTGCCCACCCGCCGCGGGGCCGCCCGGGTGCGCGACGTCGTCGCGGCCCGCCTCGCGGCCACGAGCGCGGACGTCGTCGTGCGCACCCCGGCCTCCTTCGCCCACGCCGTCCTGCGCCTGCGCGCCGCCGAGCTGCACGAGCCGCCGCCGACCCTCATCACCGGCCCCGAGCAGGACGCCGTGCTTGCCGAGCTCATCGCCGGCCACCTCGACGGACTCGGCGCGTCCATCGGCTGGCCGTCGACGATCAGCGCGGACACGCTCGTCCAGCCGGCGTTCCGGGCCGAGCTGCGCGACCTCCTCATGCGCGCCGCCGAGCTGGGGCTCACCCCTGCCGAGCTGGCCCGGCGCGGCCGCCGGCACGGCCGCCCCGACTGGGAGGCCGCCGCCCGCCTCCTCGCCGAGTACGAGGCCGTCACCGCCCTGGGCGACCTCACGCCGGACCGGGGGGCGCGCTACGACGCCGCCCGGATCATCGACGAGGCGACGAGCGCCCTGCGCCGCTGGGAGCAGGACGTGCCCGGGCTGCCCCGCCCCCGCTGGGGGACCGTCGTGGTCGACGACTACCAGGACTCCACCCTCGCCACCGCCCGGCTCCTGCGGGTCCTCGTCGACGACGGCGCCGAGCTCGTCCTCCTCGGCGACCCCGACGCCGGCGTCCAGGGGTTCCGCGGCGGCACGCCCGCTCTCGTGGGGGCGGCGCAGACCGACGCCCCGGTCGGGGGCTTCGGGGCCCGGCGGGTGGACCTCACCCGCGTCTGGCGCGGCGACGAGCGGCTCCGGGAGGTCGCCCGCCGGGTGACCGCCCGCATCGGCACCCAGGGTGTCGCCGCGCACCGCTCGGCCGCGGCGCGACCGGCGGTTCCGGGCCCGGCGGGGGACGGGGACGAGGCAGCGCCGGGCGGGGTCGAGGCCGCCGTCCTCGGCAGCGGCGCCCAGGAGGTCGCCTTCGTCGCACGGCGGCTGCGCGAGGAGCACCTGCACCACGGCACGGCGTGGGACCGGATGGCGGTCGTCGTGCGGTCCACCGCCCAGGTGGGGACGGTGCGGCGCGGGCTGGCGACCTGGGGCGTCCCCGTCTCCTCCGACGCCGGCCAGGGCGTCCTGCGCGCCGAGCCCGCCGTCCGGCCGCTGCTCACCGCGCTCCGGGCGGTCGTCGCGGACCTCGGCGCCGCCGAGGCGGTCGAGCTGCTGTGCTCGCCGCTGGGCGGGATGGACGCCGTCTCCGTGCGCGGGCTGCGCCGGGCCCTGCGCGCCGCGGAGATCGGGGACGGGGAGGACGCCGTCGTCGCCGTCCTCATGGACCCCACGCTCGCCCAGGCGCTGCCCGCGCAGCACCGCTCCGGCCCGGCGCGGGTGAGCCGGATCCTCGCGGCCGGGCGCGCCGCGGTGGGCCGCCCCCAGGTGGGGGCGCGCGAGGTGCTGTGGGAGCTGTGGCACGCCAGCGGCCTCGCCGGGCCGTGGCGGCAGCGGGCGCTCGCGGGCGGTCCGGGCGCCGACCGGGCCGACGCCGACCTCGACGCGCTCATGGCGCTCTTCCGCGCCGCCGAGCAGTTCGACGAGCGGCACACGGGCGCCGGGCCGGGCGCGTTCCTCGCGCACGTCCTCGCGCAGGACCTGCCCGCGGACAGCCTCGCCGCGCGCTCGCAGCGCACCCAGGCGGTGCAGGTGCTCACGCCGGCGGCCGCGAGCGGCGAGGAGTGGGACGTCGTCGTCGTCGCGGGGCTGCAGGAGGACGTGTGGCCGGACCTGCGCCTGCGGGACTCGCTCCTCGGCTCGCGTCTCCTCGTCGACCTCGAGGCGCACCGGTCCACGGCCCGTGAGGGCGCCCTCGAACGCACCGTCGCCCGCCGGGAGGTGCTCGACGACGAGCTGCGCATGCTCGCCGTCGCCCTCACCCGGGCGCGGCGCCGGCTCGTCGTCACCGCCGTCCTCGACCTCGACCAGCGGCCCTCGGCGTTCCTCGAGCTCGTCGCCGGGTCGCCGGAGTCGGCCACCCTCGTGCGCGAGGTGCCGCCCGCCCTCGACCTGCGCGGGCTCGTCGCCGAGCTGCGCGCCGAGCTCGACCGTCCGGGCGACGGGGAGGCGGGCGAACGGCGCGCGGTCGCGGCGACCCTGCTCGCCTCCCTCGCCCGCACCGGCGTCGCGGGCGCGGACCCGCGGGAGTGGGCGGGGCTCGAGGCGCCCACCACGGCCGAGCCCCTGCGCGGCGAGGACGAGCCGGTCCCGGTGAGCCCCTCGAGCGTGGGCATGGCCGAGGCGTGCCCCCTGCGCTGGGCCCTGGAGACCGCCGGCGGCCGCGGCGAGGACTCCCTCGTCCAGTCGCTGGGGACCCTCGTCCACGAGATCGCCGCGGAGCTGCCCGGCGGCAGCGTGGAGGAGCTGCGCGCCGCCCTCGACGCCCGCTGGAGCACGCTCGGTGTGCCCGACGGCTGGGCCGGGCGGCGGACCCGGGCCGAGGCGGACGCGATGGTCGAGCGCCTCGCCGCCTACCTCGCCGCGCACCCCGGGGAGGTCGACGTCGAGGTGCCGTTCCGGGTCGACGTCGGCCGGGCCCGCCTCGCCGGTCGCATCGACCGCGTCGAGCACGTCCCCGGGGACGCGTCCGCCGTGCGGGTGGTCGACCTCAAGACCTCGAAGAACCCCGTGAGTGCCGCCGAGGGGCAGGCCAACCCCCAGCTCGCCACCTACCAGGTGGCCATCGAGGCGGGGGCCCTGGGCGAGGACGCCCGCAGCGCCGGGGCGCGCCTGGTCTACCTGGGCACCGGGTCCGGCAAGGCCACCACGCGGACCCAGGCGCCGCTCGCGGAGGCGGAGGAGCCTACCTGGGCGCACGACCTCGTCGCCCGGGCGGCCGAGTCCATGGCGGGGGCGACGTTCACCGCCCGGGTCGGGCCCGCGTGCCCCACCTGCCCCGTGCGGACCAGCTGCCCCGCCACGTCGGAAGGACGGCGCACCAGCGCATGAGCACGCCCACCATGCTCCTCGGGGCCACCGAGATCGCCCGGCTCCTCGGCCAGCCGGAGCCGACGCCGGAGCAGCAGGCCGTCATCGAGGCACCCCCGCAGCCCCTGCTCGTCGTCGCCGGGGCCGGCTCCGGGAAGACCGAGACCATGGCCGCCCGGGTCGTCTACCTCATCGCCAACGGGCTCGTCACCGCACCCGACGTCCTCGGCCTCACCTTCACGCGCAAGGCGGCGGCCGAGCTGGCCGACCGGATCCGCCGGCGCCTGCGCCAGCTCCGCGCGGCCGGGATCGAGGTCCCGCGCGCCGAGGGCGCCGACCCGGGCGTCGACGTCGACCGGCCGAGCATCGCCACCTACAACTCCTTCGCCGCCGACCTCACCCGCGAGCACGCCCTCCGGCTGGGGATGGATCCCGATGCGCGGCTCATCACCGAGGCGGGGTCGTGGCAGCTCGCCACCGACCTCGTGCTCGGGTGGCGCGCCGACCTCGACGTCGACGCCTCACCCGCGGCCGTCACCGAGGCGGTCCTCGCGCTCGCCGGCTCCCTCAACGAGCACCTGCTCACCACGGCGCAGGCCCGCGAGGAGATCGACGCGCTCGTCGAGGTCCTCGTGAGCAAGGACCCCGTGGGCCGCAAGACCTCCCCCTACGCCACCGTGGCGCAGACCGTTGCCGCGCTGCGGGAGCGGGCCGCCCTGCTCGACGTCGTCGACGCCTTCACCCGGGCCAAGCGCGAGCGGGGGCTGCTCGACTTCGGCGACCAGGTCCAGCTGGCGGCGCGGATCGCCGAGTCGGTCCCCGAGGTGGGCGCGGGGCTGCGCGAGCGGTACCGCGTGGTCCTCCTCGACGAGTTCCAGGACACCTCCGTCGCGCAGCTGCGCCTGCTCGCCGCCCTCTTCGGCGGCGGGCACGCGGTCACCGCGGTCGGGGACCCCAACCAGGCGATCTACGGCTGGCGCGGGGCCTCCGCGGCCGCCCTCGCCGACTTCCCCCGCCTGTTCCCGACGGCGGACGGCACGGCCTCGCGCACCGCGTTCCTCACGACGTCGTGGCGCAACGACGTCCGCATCCTCGAGGCGGCGAACGCGGTCTCCGCGCCGCTGCGCGTCGTGCCCGCACCGCAGGCCACCGCGCCCGGTGCGGACGTCCCCGAGCTCGCCGTCCCCGAGCTCACCGTCCCCGAGCTCACCGTCCCCGAGCTCACCGTCCCCGAGCTCACCCCGCGCCCCGGGGCCGGCGCGGGGGAGGTGCTCACCGCACTGACGACGACGCTCGAGGAGGAGTCCGCGCTCGTCGCCGACTTCTTCGCCCAGCGCTGGGACCCCACGCAGACGGCCGCGGTGCTGTGCCGCACCCGCGCCCAGTTCACGCCGATCGTCACGGCGCTGCGCGAGCGGGGCATCCCCGTGGAGGTCCTCGGGCTCGGTGGCCTGCTCGCCACCCCCGAGGTCGCCGACCTGCGGGCCACGCTCCAGGCCGCGCACGACGCCTCCCGCGGCGACGCCCTCATGCGCATGCTCACCGGGCGCCGCCTCGGCATCACCGACCTCCACGCGCTCGCCGACTGGGCCCGGGTGCTCGTCGCCCGCGAGGGCGGCGCCGTCGACGCGCGCGCCGAGGCGAGCCTCGTCGAGGCCGTGGAGACCCCACCGCCCGCCGGCTGGCGGGGCCCGGCCGGGCACGCGCTCAGCGCCGAGGGCGCCCGGCGGGTCACCGCCGTCCGCGACGTCCTGCGCCACGTGCGCTCCCTCACCTACCTCTCGCTGCCCGAGCTGCTCGCCCAGACCATCGCCGTCCTCGGGCTCGACATCGAGGTGGCCGCCCGCGCCGACGTCGTCCCCGCCCGGGCGCGCGCCAACCTCGACGCCATCGTCGACGTCGCCAGCGGCTTCGCCTCGGACGCGGAGGTGCCCACGCTGGGGGCGTTCCTCGCCTGGCTCGACGCCGCCGAGCAGCGCGAGCGCGGCCTCGAGCGGTTTGACGCCGAGCCGGAGCCGGGGGCCGTCCAGGTCCTCACTGTCCACGCCGCCAAGGGGCTCGAGTGGGACGTCGTCGCCGTCGCCGGGCTGGTCGAGACCCAGTTCCCCTCCTACGACGGCGTCCCCCGGCCCGACGGCGCGGTGCGGGCCACCGCGTGGCTCACCAGCCGGCGCGAGCTGCCCTACCCCCTGCGTGGGGACGCCGCGACGCTGCCGCACCTCGACGTCGACGCGCCACAGACCCACAAGGACATGGAGGAGGAGGTCAAGGCCTTCCGCCGTGCCGCGGGGGCGCACGCCGTCGCCGAGGAGCGGCGCCTCGCCTACGTCGCGCTCACCCGGGCCCGGAGCACGCTCCTGCTCACCGGGTCCTGGTTCCGCACCGGCAAGAAGGCGCTCGTCCCCTCCCGGTTCCTCCTCGAGCCGCGCCGGGCGGGCCTGGTCACCGAGCTCACCTGGGCGGACGAGCCGGAGGCCGACGCCACCAACCCCAGTCTCGACGCCGTCATCGAGGTGGCGTGGCCGCAGGACCCGGTGGGTGCGCGGCGGGGCCGGCTCGAGGCGGCGGCAGCCGCCGTGCGGGAGCGCGCCGGGATGGCGGTGCCGGCGCCGACCGACGTCGCCGACCCCGAGGCCCGGCGGTGGCTCCGGGACGCCGAGCTCCTCCTCGCCGAGCGGACCGAGTCCCTCTCCGCGGGGCTGGACGTCCCGCTCGGGGCGCACCTGTCCGCCTCGGCGATGGTCGGCCTCGTCCGGGACCCGCGGGCCTTCGCGCTCGAGCGCCGTCGTCCCGTCCCCGCCGCCCCCAGCGAGCAGGCCGAGCTGGGCACGCGGTTCCACGCCTGGGTGGAGCGGTACTACGCCGCCGCGACCCTCCTCGACCTCGCGGACCTCACCGACGCCGGCGAGGCGGGGGAGGACGCCGAGCTCACCCGCCTCCAGGCGACGTTCAGCGCGTCCCCGTGGGCGCAGCGCGTGCCCGTCGCGGTCGAGGTCGACGTCGAGACGCCCGTCGCCGGCACCGTGGTGCGCTGCCGGATCGACGCCGTCTTCGACGACGGCCAGGGCGTGGACGTCGTCGACTGGAAGACCGGGACGCCGCCCCGGGACAAGGCCGTGCTCGCCGAGCGGGAGATCCAGCTCGCGCTCTACCGTCTCGCGTGGGCCCGGCACAGCGGCCGGCCGCTCGCGGAGGTGCGGGCCGCGTTCTACTACGTCGGGCACGACCTCACCGTGCGCGCCGGAGACCTCGACGAGGAGACGCTCACCGAGCGGGTGACCGCCGCCATCACCCGGGCGGGCGGCTGAACCCCGCCCCCGTGCGGTGAGAACACAGGTGGTGCGCGCGCGGGCCACGGTCCAGGCTGCGGGGCATGGCTGACCCCACCGCCGCGCGGTCCGCCCGCACCGACGTCGTCGCCACCCTCCGGAGCGCCGGGTGCGTCTTCGCCGAGGAGGAGGCGGCGCTCCTGCTGGCGGCCGCGGCCGCGGGCGGGGACCTGGGCACGCTGGTCGCCCGGCGCACCGCGGGGGAGCCGCTCGAGCACGTCCTCGGCTGGGCCTCCTTCGCCGGGCTGCGGATCCGGGTGGGGGCGGGGGTCTTCGTCCCGCGCCGCCGCACCGAGCTCCTCGTGCGCGAGGCGGTCGCGGTGCCGCCGCCCGGCGCGGGCCCACCCGTCGTCGTCGAGCTGTGCTGCGGGTCCGGAGCCGTCGCCGCCGCGGTGCTGCACCGGTGGCCGGGCGCCGAGGTCCACGTCGCCGACCTGGATCCCGCCGCCCTGCGGTGCGCCCGGGTCAACCTGCCCGCGGCGCACGCGCACGAGGGCGACCTCTACGACCCGCTGCCCGGGCACCTGCGCGGCCGGGTCGACGTCCTCTTGGCGAACGCCCCCTACGTGCCCACGGCCGACCTGGGGCTCCTGCCGCCCGAGGCGCGCGAGCACGAGCCGGCCCTCGCCCTCGACGGCGGCGCCGACGGGCTCGCCGTGCTCCGCCGCGTCGTCGCGGGGGCGCCGCGCTGGCTGGCGCCGGGCGGCCGCCTCCTCGTCGAGGCGAGTGAGCGCCAGTCGGCGGACCTCCTCGCCGCCGTCGCCGCGGCCGGCCTGCACCCCCGCGTGGTGGCCGACGGCGCGACCGGGGCGACCGTCGTCGTGGGCGCGGCCCCTGGGGCCCTCCTCAGCTGAGCGCGGGCTCCAGCCGGATCGTCAGGGGCGCCACCTCGGGGCCGACGACGGTGCCGACGATCGCCGGCCCGTGCCGGTCGTACTTCGCGTGGTAGGCCGCGTCGATGTCCTGCGACCGGCCGGGGTCGGCGTCGCCGAACGTCACCTCGCGTTCCAGGCCGCCGGCGCGGACGCTCCCGGAGCCACTCTCCCGCGCCCGGCGGTACCAGGGGTTGGTCGCGCCGTAGGCGGAGCGCACGTACAGATCGTCGTCCACCCGCACCACCCAGATGGTGACGTAGGGCCGCAGCGTGCCGTCCGGGCGCCGGGAGGAGATCTCCAGCTCCTCCGCGTCGCCGATGCGGGTCAGCTCCTCGGGGGTCCAGTCGGCCATGGTGGCGTCCTCTCCGGGTGGGGACCTGAAGTCTCCACCCGGCGGCCTGCGCGAGGCAACGGGTCGGCTCAGGGCCGGTCGCCGGTGTCCTCGATCGCCGTGAACTCCTCGGTGCGGTCCGCGTCGTCGTCAGCGCCGCGGGGCAGCGTGCGGCCCGCGTCGGCCGGGCGGGTCCCCGAGGGGGCGCCCGCGTCGGTCACCGCCGCCGCGCCGGGCTCGCCGGTCCCGTCCGTCCCCGGAGTCGCCTCGGGCGAGCCGGCTGCGTCGGCCGGTTCGGCGTCGCCCCGGTCGGTCGGACGGGGCGCGTCCTGGTCGGACGCACTCTGCTCGGGCACCGCGCCCGCCTCCGGCAGCCCCGCGTCGGGCACCGGCGGTGGCGCGGCACTCGCCTCGGCGAGGCCGTCCTCGACGCCGGCGTACCCCTCGGCGTCGTCGTCCGCGTCGGACCAGGACGCCTCGCGCCCGTCGACGACCACGGGCTCGCGGAACCCGATGGGCGGCTCGTCGGCGGTCTGCCGGGCGAGGGTGGCGAGCATGGCGACGGCGTCGCGGACCACCGCCTCCTCGCCGGAGCGCACGCCGTGGAGGAGCCAGCGCGCCAGCGCCAGCTCGCTCACGAGGAGCGCGCGGTCCATGAGGTGGGAGTCGGCGTGCTCGGCGCGGGCCAGGGCGTACGCCTCCTCGACGGTGTCGAGGCACTCGGCCGGCGCCGTCGCGAGGATCCATGCGAGGTCCTCGGCGGGGTCACCCACGTGCGCCTCGGACCAGCTGAGCACCGCCGCGAGCTCGCCGCCGGCGACGAGCACGTGCTCCTCGGTGAGGTCGCCGTGCACCGGGGTCGCCCGGAACCGCCACAACGCGACGTCCTCGAGGGCCCGCTCCCACCGCTGCAGCAGCGCGGGCGGGACGTGGCCGGTCCGGGCCGCCTCGTCCACCTCGGTCAGGCGCCGGAGCCGGTACGCCTCGGCGTCGTAGACGGGCAGGCCGGCGTCCGCGACGAGCGCGGTGGGCAGCTCGTGGATCGCGGCGAGCGCGCGCCCGAGGTCGGCGGCCAGGCCGGGGCCCGCGCCGAGGTGCTCGAGGTCGAGCCGGCGCCCGGGCAGCTGGCGGTACACCATGGCGCGCCCGCCCTCGGTGAGCGGGGCGAATCCCTCGGGCCGGGGGACGTCGAAGGGAAGCGCGCCGGCCTCGGTGAGCGGGGCCAGGCGCTCCAGCAGCGCGACCTCGCCTTCGAGCGAGGCTCCGGCGGCCGGGTGGAGGGGGCAGCGCACCACCCAGCGGCGTCCGCCCGAGTCGAGCAGGCCGGCGACGGCGAAGTCCGCGGTCGTGTACTGGGGGGACTGGGTGGCGACGACGTCGAGACCGGGCACGGCGGCCGTCGCGAGGGCGGCAAGCGCGAGCGGCGATCTGGGCACGCCCTACACCGTACGGCCGCCGCGGGCCCGATGCGCGGTGCCCGCCCCGGCGAGCCACGATTCGCGCCCGCAGCGGCCGCGCGTCCCTGGGGCTGACTAGCCCCTCCGCCGCGCCACCGGCCGGCGGGCGGGCCTACCGTGTGGGCGTGCTCGACCTCCCTCTCGCCCGGTCCGCCGTCGACGTCGATGCCGACGGGCGCGTGCGCCCCGGCCTGCTCGACGAGCTCGCCGCCGCCCCCACCACCCGCGTCGCCCTCGTCCACCGTGGCCTCGTCGCCACGGCGGGCGAGGCGCTCGACCTCCTCGCGCCCGGCGACCTGCCGCCGGTCTCGTGGGCGCCGGGGGATGCCCTCTACCTCGGCCGGGACTCCGGCGCGGCGTACGTCGCCCTCGTCCTGCCCGAGACGCTGGGCTCCGAGCGGGACCTCGACGGCGCCCCGGTGGACACCGACGCCGCCCTCGTCGAGCTCGCGGCGGCCCGCACGTTCACGTCGCTGCGCGACGTCGGTGACCGGCTGGGGGACCGGGACGCCGGGCTGGCGACCACGGCGGTGGCCCTGGCCGCGTGGCACGCGCGCAACCCCCGCTGCCCCCGGTGCGGCGGCGCGATGGAGGTGGGCGACGCCGGCTGGGTGCGCCGCTGCGTCGTCGACCACTCCGTCCACTACCCCCGCACCGACGCGGCGGTGATCATGGCGGTGACCGACGACGCCGACCGGCTGCTCCTCGCCCACGCGGCGCACTGGCCACCCGGGCGGTTCTCCACCCTTGCCGGCTACGTCGAGCCGGGGGAGTCGCTCGAGGCGGCGGTGCGCCGGGAGGTCGCCGAGGAGACCGGCATCGCGGTGGGCGGGCTCGAGTACCGGGGCAGCCAGCCGTGGCCGTTCCCGTGCTCGCTCATGGTGGGGTTCGCCGCCCGCGTGGCGCCCGGGGCCGGCACCGACATCCGGGTGGACGGCGTGGAGATCGCCGAGGCACGCTTCGTCACGCGGGCGGAGCTGGCGGACGACGTCGCCGCGGGGCGGATCCGTCTGCCCTCCGGGTCGTCCATCGCCCGCGCGCTCATCGAGGACTGGTTCGGCGGCCCGCTCGGCTGAGCGCCGAGCGGGCCGGGGCGCTGAGCGGGCCGAGCGTCAGCGGGCCAGGCGCTCCTTGACGTCCGCGAGCGAGGGGTTCGTCGCCGCGGAGCCGTCGGGGAACACGACGGTCGGAACGGTCTGGTTGCCGCCGTTGACCTCCTCGACGTAGCTCGCCGCCTGGGGGTCCTCCTCGATGTTCACCTCGGTGAACGCGATGCCCGCGCCGTCGAGCTGCTTCTTCAGCCGGCGGCAGTAGCCGCACCAGGTCGTCGAGTACATCGTGATGGTGCCCTCGGCCGGTGTCGTCACGCTCACGTCAGGTCCTCTCGGTCGTCGGTCGGTCACCCCATCATCACCCCACAGGTGCTGGTGGTGCGCGCCGGTGTCGGTGACGCCTGGGAGACTGGGGGCGATGACCAGCAACGTGCCCGGCCCCGCCCCGCGCAGCAGCGAGGAGCTGCTCGCCGCCCTCGACGACGACCAGCGGGCGGTGGCCCTCTCGCTCACCGGGCCGCTGTGCGTCCTCGCCGGTGCGGGCACGGGCAAGACCCGGGCCATCACCTACCGGATCGCCCACGGGGTGCGGACCGGCGCCTACGCCGCCCCGACCGTGCTCGCCGTGACGTTCACCGCGCGCGCCGCGGGGGAGATGCGCTCGCGGCTGCGGGACCTCGGCATCCCCGGCGTCCAGGCCCGGACCTTCCACGCGGCAGCGCTGCGCCAGCTGTCCTACTTCTGGCCGAGCGCCATCGGCGGGGGCGTGCCCCGGATCCAGGAGCACAAGGCGGGGCTCGTCGCCGAGGCGGGCGGCCGGCTCGGCCTCGGGGTCGACCGGGTCGCCGTGCGCGACCTCGCCGCGGAGATCGAGTGGGCCAAGGTCAGCCTCGTCACCGCCGAGGAGTACACGACCCGCGCGACGAAGGAGGGGCGCGAGGGCGCGGCGGGCTACGACCTGTCGACGGTGGCCCGCCTGCTCAGCGTCTACGAGGACGTGAAGTCCGAGCGCGGCGTCATCGACTTCGAGGACGTCCTGCTCCTCATGGTGGGCATCCTCTCCGAGCGCGACGACGTCGCCGCCGAGGTGCGCCGCCAGTACCGCCACTTCGTCGTCGACGAGTACCAGGACGTCTCCCCGCTCCAGCAGCGGCTCCTCGACCTGTGGCTCGGCGACCGCCGGGAGATCTGCGTCGTCGGCGACGTGTCCCAGACGATCTACTCCTTCACCGGCGCCACCCCGGCGTTCCTCACCGACTTCCCCTCGCGCTACCGGGACGCGCGCGTCGTCCGCCTGGTGCGGGACTACCGGTCCACGCCGCAGGTGGTGAGCCTGGCCAACCAGGTGCTCGCCAAGGCGGGGCGGCACCGCTCCTCGGCCGCCGTCGAGCTCGTCGCCCAGCGGCCCTCCGGCCCTGCGGCCCGGTTCGAGGCCTTCGACGACGACGTCGCCGAGGCCCGCGGCATCGCGGCCCGGATCGCGGCGCTCGAGGCCGACGGCGTGCCGCGCAGCGAGATCGCGGTGCTCTACCGCACCAACGGGCAGGCGGAGGCGCTGGAGCAGGCGCTCGCCGAGGCCGGGATCGGCTACCTCGTGCGCGGCGGCGAGCGGTTCTTCTCCCGCCGCGAGGTGCGCGAGGCCGTGGCCCTGCTCCGCGGGGCAGTCCGCTCCGCCGGTGACGCCCCGATGCCCGAGGTGGTCCGCGACGTCCTCGCCGCGGCGGGCTGGGCCCCCGAGGCGCCGACCGCGCGCGGCGCGGTGCGCGAGCGCTGGGAGTCCCTGCAATCGCTCGTCGCGCTCGCCGACCAGCTGGCGGCCACCCGCCAGGCCGACATGGCCGGCCTCATCGCCGAGCTCGAGGAGCGGGCGGCCGCGCAGCACGCGCCGACCGTCGAGGGCGTCACCCTCGCCTCGCTGCACGCCGCCAAGGGGCTCGAGTGGGACGCCGTCTTCCTCGCCGGGGTGAGCGAGGGGCTGCTTCCCATCTCCCTCGCCGAGGGCGAGGACGCCATCGCCGAGGAGCGGCGGCTGCTCTACGTGGGGATCACCCGGGCGCGTGAGCACCTGATGATCTCCTACGGCCGGGCCCGGACGGTCGGCGGGCGCGCCGGCCGCAAGCCCTCGCGCTTCCTCGACGGCATCTGGCCCCGTGAGGGCGCCGCGGCCCGCCCGCGCCGGGACCGCGCCCGGGAGCGCGCGCTGCTGGCCGAGGACAGCCCGGCCGACGCCGAGCTCTTCGAGCGCCTGCGGACGTGGCGGGAGCAGGTGGCCACCGCCACGGGCAAGCCCGCCTACACCGTCCTCCACGACACCACGCTCACGGCGATCGCCACGGCGCGCCCCAAGGAGCTGCGCCAGCTCGGGGTGCTGCGCGGCATCGGTGCGGCGAAGCTCGAGGCCTACGGTCCCCAGGTGCTCGCCGTCATCCGGGGCGAGGACGTCGTCGTCGAGGCACCCGCGGACTGACGCGGAAAAGTCCGCGCGCCAGCCTGCGTAAAAAGTTTGCCCGAAAATACCTTGCCCGGCTCTGAGTGCCGGTCATAGGCTGCCCGACGACCGTGATCGACCCGGGTGTGCCTAGCCAGCACCGCAGCCCGCCACAGCCGAAGGAGGTGACCGAAGTGATCAACACTGCCAGCCGCATGGCGGCAGCCGCCGCGCGCGGCGTTCGCGTTGCCCTGTCCTGCTTCGGAGTCTCCGTCACGCAGGCACGCCCTCGCACCGCGCCTACCGGCAAGCCCGACGGCGCCCCGGCCCGGACCAGGTAGAACCACGTAGGTTCCCTCCCGACCGCGGCGCCGACAGGCCCGCGGTCCCGGTCTCGTTCTCCGAGCCCGATCCGCCGGCCGCCCCCGTCCCGGCCACTCACGGAGAACCCTCGTGCAGCTCACCACCCTTCTCGACCACGTCCCCCAGGGCTCGTCCCTGGCGTGGCCCCTCCGCGACGACGACGTCCGCGCGGAGGACGTCCTCGCGCCCCTGCCCTGCCAGAGCGCCGCGGAGGCCGACCTCTGGTTTGCCGAGCGGACGGCCGACGTCGAGCGCGCCAAGGCCCTGTGCGGACCCTGCCCCCTGCGGGCGAGCTGCCTCGCCGGGGCGATCGCCCGGTCCGAGCCGTGGGGCGTCTGGGGCGGCGAGGTGTTCCTCGAGGGCCGGGTCGTCCCCCGCAAGCGGGGCCGCGGCCGCCCGCCGAAGCGGGACGTCGGCTGAGTCCGGCCTCCCCGGCCCGCGAGGGCCCGCCACCCGTGCGGGTCCCGCGGGCCGTCGTCGTGACCCGGCGCCGTCGACCAATGGCTCCTCGGGAACTCCTTGTCGTCCCGGCGGGCCGGTGCTAGCGTCCCCGCCATCACGAACCTCAATGGCGTTGCGTTCGGCCGGGTATTGAATCGGTTCAAGCATCCGGGGGCCCGCGAGGGCCGGTACCACGCACTGCAGCGCGGTCAGGAGACCACCGATGCGTCGTAGCACCGCTCGTCCACCCCACCGCCGGCTGCTCGCGGCCGCCGTCGGGGCCGCCCTGCTCGTGCCCGCGCTCGCTCCGGCGGCCGGTGCCGCCCCTGACGTCGCCGCCGCGGCGTCGACGACGACGGTGGACCGCCTCCTCGTCGACGGGCTCGAGGACCCGCTGGGCATCGACGGCGACGCGCCGCGGCTCAGCTGGCAGCTCGACTCGGGGCGTCGCGGGGTCACCCAGGCCGCCTACGAGGTGCGCGCCGCCTCGAGCCTCGAGGGTCTCGCCGAGCCGGACCTGTGGTCGAGCGGCCGGGTGGCCTCCGACCAGCAGGTCGACGTCCTCTGGCAGGGACCGGCCCTCGCGTCCGGCACCCGGGTGCACTGGCAGGTGCGGGTGTGGGACGACACGGGCGAGGTCTCGGAGTGGAGCGAGCCCGCCTCGTTCGAGACCGGCCTGCTCTCCCCGGCAGACTGGACCGCGGACTGGGTCGGCGGCGTGGACCCGCGCGCGGTCGGCCAGGAGTGGGCGGACTACACCATCGCGTTCACCGCCTCGGGCATCGATGGTGCGCTCGGGGTCTACCTGCGCGGCCGCACCGACGACAACGCCTACATGTGGCAGCTGAGCGAGGCGGAGGGCACCCTGCGCCCGCACGTGAAGACGGGCGGTGCCTTCGCGGTCCTCCCCCCGGCGCCGTTCCCCGCCGGGTTCGACTGGGTCGCCCCGCACGACTACGAGATCACCGTCGCGGGCGCCACCATCACCACCCGCGTCGACGGCACCGTCATCGACACCCGCACCCACGGCGCGCACAGCGCCCCCGGCATCATGGGCTTCCGCACGAGCGGCCCCGAGCGGGGCCTCGTCCACGACATCACGGTCACCTCCGCCGACGGCACCGTCCTCGTCGACGAGGACTTCGAGGACGGCGGCGAGACGCTCTTCCGTGCCGGCACCGTCACCGACGGCGGCCTCCTCGTCACCGGCAACGCCGAGGCCTGGCTCACCGTGCCCGACCCCGTCCCGCTGCTGCGCACCGAGTTCACCGCGTCCGACGTCGTCTCGGCCCGGGTCTACGCCGCGGCGCGGGGGATCTACGAGCTGCGCCTCAACGGCGCCCCCGTCGGCGACCACGAGCTCGCGCCGGGCTGGACCGACTACCGCACCCGCATCCAGCACCAGACCTACGACGTCACCGACCTCGTCCGCGACGGCGAGAACGTGCTCGGCGCCGAGGTCGCCGACGGCTGGTACGCCGGCAGCGTCGGCATGTTCGGCCCGAACCGCTACGGGACCGACACCTCCGTCGTCGCCGAGCTCCACCTCACCCTCGCCGACGGCACCACGCGGGTGGTGACCACCGACGGCACGTGGCGCACCACCGGCGGGCCGCGCACCGCCGCCGACCTCCTCCACGGGGAGTCCTACGACGCCCGGCGCGCGGCCGAGCTCGCGGGCTGGGACGCCCCAGGGTTCGACGACGCCGGCTGGAGGCCCGTCGTCGTCCGCCCCTCGGCCACCGCGCAGCTCGAGCCGCAGACCGACCAGCCCGTACGCGTCACGCAGGAGCTCTCCGCCACCTACCTCTCCTCGCCGACGCCCGGCACGTGGATCTACGACCTCGGCCAGAACATGGTCGGCAAGGTCCGCGTCACCCTCGACGGCGACGCCGGGGACACCGTGCGGCTGAGGCACGCGGAGGTGCTCAACACCGACGGCACGATGTACACCGCCAACCTCCGCAGCGCGCGGGCCACGGACTACGTGACCCTCGCCGGTGGCGGCCCGCTCACCTACTCCCCGGAGTTCACCTTCCACGGCTTCCGGTACGTGGAGGTCTCCGGCGTGCCCGAGCGCCCCGACGCGGCCGACGTCGTCGGGGTCGTCATGGGCACCGACGGTGACCTCGTCAGCGAGCTCGACACCAGCTCGACCCTCGTCGACCAGCTGCAGAGCAACATCGTCTGGGGCATGCGCGGGAACTTCCTCTCCGTCCCCACCGACACCCCCGCCCGCGACGAGCGGCTCGGCTGGACCGGCGACATCAACGTCTTCGCCCGCACCGCCGTGTACAACATGGACGCCCAGGCGTTCCTCGCCAAGTGGCTGCAGGACCTGCGCGACACGCAGCGCGCCGACGGCGCCCTGCCCGGTATCGCCCCCATCGTGCCCGGGGTGTTCGACGGCGGGTACGGCCCGGCCGGCTGGATGGACGCCGGCGTCAACGTCCCGTGGACCATGTGGCAGGCCTACGGCGACACCGCCGTCATCCGCGAGAACCTCGACATGATGACCCGGTACGTCGACTACCTCGACGCCAGCTCGACGGGCGGCATCCGCGCCGTCGGCGGGTACAACGACTGGCTCAACCTCGACGACAACACCCCCGTGGAGGTCGTCGACACCGCGTTCGTCGCCAAGAGCGCGCGGCAGCTCTCCCAGATGGCCGCCGCGATCGGCGAGGACGAGATCGCCGAGCGCTACGCCCAGCTCTACGAGGACGTCCGCGCCGCGTACATCGCCACCTTCGTCGCGGCCGACGGCAGCGTGCGGGGCGACAGCCAGACGGCGTACATCCTCACCATCACCAACGACCTGGTCCCCGCGGACCGCCGCGACGCCCTCGCGGACCAGTTCATCGAGACGATCGAGCGGCGCGACTGGCACCTGTCGACCGGGTTCCTCGGCGTCGACGGCCTGCTGCCCGCGCTCACCGAGATCGGGCGCACCGACGTCGCCTACCGGCTGCTGCAGAACACCGACTACCCCTCGTGGGGCTACGAGATCGGCCACGGCGCCACGACGATCTGGGAGCGGTGGAACTCGATCATGCCGGACGGCAGCTTCGGCCCCGTCGACATGAACTCCTTCAACCACTACGCCTACGGGGCCGTGGGGGAGTGGATGTACCGGACGATGGCGGGCGTCTCGGCGCTCGAGCCTGGCTACCGCTCCATCCTCGTGGCCCCCGAGCCCGGCCCGGGGATCGACCGCGTCGACTTCACCCACGAGACCCGCTACGGCACCGTCCGCAGCGCGTGGGAGACCGGCCCCGGGGGCATCGTCCTCGAGGTGGAGGTGCCCGCCGGGACGACCGCCACGGTGCGGGTGCCCCACGACAACCGGTTCTCCATCACCGAGGGCGGTATCCCGGCCGAGGAGGCCGAGGGCGTGACCTTCGTCGAGGTGGCCGACGGCGACGTCGTCTACCGCGTGGGGTCGGGCTCCTACCGGTTCGCCGTCGACCCCGTCCTCGACCCGCTGGACCGCGCCGCGGCCGCCGTCGAGGCGCTCGCGGCCCGCATCGGCGAGCTCCTCGACGACGGCGCGGTGTCCGAGGACGCGGCCGCCCACCTGCGGGCCGAGCTCCGGGCGGTCGCCCGGACCATCCCCGACGCGCGCGCCGCCTACCTCGACGGCTCCGACGAGGCCGCCGATCACATCCACGACGCCCTGGCGACGCTCGCCGAGCTCGTCGCCTGGGTCGGGGAGCAGGGCGACGACGACGTCCAGCCCGAGGCCGCGGCCGAGATCGTCGAAGCCCTCGGGGTCATCGCCGGGCACCTCTCGGCGGCCTCGGCGGCCGTCCTCGGCGTCACGGCCCGCCTCGACCTGCCGGACGAGGCGGTGATGCCCGGCGAGACGGTGCGAGGCGAGGTCATCGTGACGAACACCGGGGACACCGCGCTCGCAGGCCTGACGGTCGCCCTCGTCGCGCCCGAGGGCTGGGAGATCCGCCCCGTCGGCGACGTCCCGGGCTCGGTGCCGGCCGGCGGGACCGTCACGGTCCGCTACGACCTGGTCGTCGGTGCCGACACCCCGTCGGGCCCCGCGACCGTGACCGGTGCGGTGTCCTACCGCCACGGCACCGGCACCGCCGCCCTGCCGGTGTCCGCGGACGTGCCGGTGGACACCGCCGTCCGGGTGGTCGCCGCCGCGGCGTCCCCCGCCGAGCTGACTCCCGGTGAGCTCACCGAGATCACCGCGACCCTCCACAACGACGCGGGCGTCGACGTCCGGCGGAGCGTCGAGGTGGTCATGCCCGCCGGCTGGACCGCGCCGGCGGCGCGCGAGGTCGAGGTGGGGGCGGGCGAGGACGTGGACGTCACGATCCGAGTCCGGGTCCCGCTCGGCGTCACCGAGGGGCCGGCGGCGCTCGTCGTCGCCGCCGGGGCGGGGGAGGAGGAGCGCCGCACCGTCGAGGTGGAGGTGGCCGTCGACACCCCGCCCGAGGAGTTCCTCGACCACGTCGACCTCGGCGTCACCGCCTCCGAGGAGGACCACGAGCTCACCGCGTCCGCGGCCTCGGGGATCTCGATGGAGGCCGGCCTCACCCGCCGGTACACCAACACCGCGGTGCCCGGCGGCTGGTTCGAGTTCGACCTCGAGGTGCCGACGGACGAGCCGTTCCTCGTGCGCCTCATCGAGACCTATGACCAGGCCCAGCTCAAGGACTACACGATGTCCTTCGACGGCGAGCCCGTGCACGTGCGCGCCCACCGGCGCACGGCCGGCGGGACAGGGTCGGTGACGTACCAGTTCCTCGTCGAGCCGTCCGCGGCCACGGCCGACGGCACGGTCCGCATGCGCTTCGACGACACGGGGCAGGGCTGGGACCCCTCGATCGCCGACGTGTGGTCCATCGCGGACGTCGAGGTGCCGACCGACCCGCCCACGGACCCGACGGACCCGCCCACCGACCCGACGGACCCGCCCACGGACCCGACGGACCCGCCAACGGACCCGACGGACCCGCCGACCGATCCGACGGACCCGCCAACGGACCCGACGGACCCGCCGACCGATCCGACGGACCCGCCAACGGACCCGACGGACCCGCCGACGGACCCGCCAACGGACCCGACGGACCCGCCGACCGATCCGACGGACCCGCCCAGCGGCAACCCCACCGACCCGCCGAGCGGCAACCCCACCGACCCACCGTCGGGCGGGCCGTCCGGGGCGCCGACCGACCCGCCGTCGGGTGGGCCGTCCGGAGCGCCGAGCGACCCGCCGTCGGGTGGGCCGTCCGGAGCGCCGAGCGACCCGCCGCCCGGGGGCGGCGCCCCCACGCGCGGCGGTCCCGGGGGTGACGACCTACCCGGCACCGGCGTCGGAGGGCTCGGGACGGGGCTCGCGGCCATGGTCGTCCTCCTCGCGCTGGGCGCCGCCGCCGTGACGGCCGTGTCCCGCCGGCGCCTGCTCCAGCGGCACTAGGTCGGTGCACCCGCAGGCCGGGTGCACCGACCAGCGCCGCACGGTCGGCACCGCCGTGGACGGCCCGAGCTCGAGGCTCGCCCCGTCCACGGCGACGGGCCGTCCGTCGAGGGCAGCGAGGACCTGACCCAGCGCTGTCGCGGCGCCGGCCTGGGCGAGGGACGCCTCGACACCGCGGTCCCGGGACCCGAGGAGCTGGGTGGCGATCGCCGGCCAGCAGGGGTCCGCGTCCCGGCGGTGGAGGTCGAGGCACCGCAGGCACGGCCCGTGGCCGGGACGCACGAGCGGGCCGACGACGACGTCGAGCTCGCGCACGAGGACGTTGAGGTGCACCACGTCCTCGCGCAGGAGCGGGCGCGTCCGGGCGGGGTCCGCGACGTCCTGGTCGACGAGGACGACGACGTCCGGCCGGGTCCCGCGCGGCGCCGACGTGCGCAGCGCCGGGTAGGTCGCCCGCAGGGCCGCGGGCGCCCGTTCCCGCCGAGGGTTCCCGACGTCGGCGAGGAGGTACCCGCCCGCCCCCACCTCGTCCCGGCGCACGGCCCCGGGACCGTCGGTGAGCACCGTGCCGACGCCCGCCGCGGCGAGGGCGGAGGCGAGCGTCATCCCCAGGCGACCGAGCCCGTGCACCGCGACGACGGCCCGGGCCCGGCGCGCGAGGAGCCGGGCGCCGTCGTTCCCGGCGCGGGTCCAGTGGTCGACGTCGGCGTCCTCGCGTACGGACACCGGCTGGTGGTCCAGCACGCCGGCCTGGTCGAGCAGCCGGACCAGGGTGCGGACCCGGCTCGCGGGGACCCCGGCGCTGCGGCCCAGGCTCAGCAGCTCGACGGTGGTCCGCTCGTGCTCGAGCTGGTCGAGGAGCCGCTGCTCGGCCGGTGCCAGCCCTTCGACGACGACGGCGCACCGTGGGTCGGTGCCCACCTGGCTCTCGCCCTCGCGCCGCCACAGCACGCTCAGTCCCGGTCGTACCCGCATCGCGCCTCCCACGCGCACCCTCGCACGGTGCGGCGCGGGAGCGGTGGGGCGGTCCCCAGGCTGTGGATCTCACGGTCCCGGGCGGTGTCGGGGGCCGCGGGTAGGTTGGGCGTCGTGCACGAGATCGAGGTCCGCCGGAGCCGCCGGCGCACGAAGACCGTCTCCGCCTTCTACGAGGGCGGGCGGGCCGTCGTCGCGATCCCCGACCGGTTCACGCCCGCGCAGGAGCGCGAGTGGGTGGACCGCATGGTCGCCCGGCTCCAGCGCGCCGAGCGACGTCGACGGCCCTCGGACGACGCGCTCGCGCAGCTCGCCGAGCAGCTCTCCGCCCAGTACCTCGGCGGCCGTGCTCGGCCGGAGTCGGTCTCGTGGGTGACCAACCAGGGGCGGCGCTGGGGCTCGTGCACCCCCGCGACCGGCACCATCCGGCTCTCTCACCACCTCCAGGGCATGCCGGCGTGGGTCCTCGAGTACGTCCTCCTCCACGAGCTGGCGCACCTGCTCGTCGGCGGCCACGGCCCGCGCTTCTGGGCCCTGCTCGCCGGCTACCCGCACACCGAGCGGGCCCGCGGCTTCCTCGAGGGGGTCGTCCATGCCGAGCAGCGCGCCGCGGTAGCGGACGAGGACGCCCGGTCCGCCTAGCGGCCGCCGGGTCGGCTAGCCGCGGCCGCCGGGTCGGGCCAGCCGCGGCTGCCGTCTCCGCCTAGCCGCGGCCTGCGGGCTCAGCCGCGCGCGTCGTCGGGGTTCGCGTTCCCGCCGTCGGGCTCGTCAGGGGTCACGTTCCCGCCGTCGGTCTCGTCGGTCTCGTCGGTCTCGTCGGACCCATCGGTGCCACCGATCCCGGCGTCGTCGAGCAGGCTCGCCAGGGCGGCGTCGACCTCCTCGTCGGCCACGGCCGCGGCATCGCGGCCGGAGACGAAGCCCTGCGGGTCGTCGAGCTCCTCGGCCGAGGGCATGAGGTCGGGGTGGGACCAGAGCGCGTCGCGCGCCTCGGGCCCGCGCTGGCGGCCCAGGCTCTCCCACAGCGTCGCGGCCTCGCGCAGCCGCCGCGGGCGCAGCTCGAGGCCGACGAGAGTGGCGAACGTCTGCTCGGCGGGGCCGCCCGCCGCTCGGCGGCGTCGGACCATCTCCCGCAGCGGGACCGCGTGGGGCAGGTGCGCGGCGACGGCCTGCGCACTCACCTCCTCCACCCAGCCCTCGACGAGCGCGAGCGCCGTCTCCAGGCGCACGAGCGCGGCCTTCTGGGCCGGGCTCTGCTCGAGCGCGAAGACGCCACCGGACAGGGCCTCGCGTAGCGACTCCGGGTCCGAGGGGTCGATGGAGCGCACCGCCTCCTCCATCGCCTCGGTGTCGATGGTGATCTCCCGGGCGTACGCCTCGACGGTGCCGAGGAGGTGCGAGCGCAGCCACGGGACGTGGGCGAACAGCCGGGCGTGCGCCACCTCGCGGACGGCGAGGAAGAGCCGCACCTCCTCCGGCGGGGCGTCGAGGCCCTCGCTGAAGGCCGCGACGTTGGCCGGTACGAGCGCGCAGTCCGGTCCCTCGACGAGGGGCAGGCCGGTGTCGGAGGCGCCGAACGCCTCGCCCGCGAGGGTCCCCACCGCCTGGCCGACCTGCATGCCGAACACGGCGCCGCCGAGCTGGCGGATGACCCCGCCGGCCGAGCCCATCTCCACGCCGAACGGCTGACCGAGCTCGGACAGCTCGAGCTCGCCGGCGCGGTCGGTGAGGGTCGACTCCAGGGCGGCGACGACGGACGACGCGACCGGCTCGGCGAGGCGCTTCCACGTGGGCAGGGTCTGCTCGACCCAGTCGGTGCGGCTCCAGGCGCGCTTGAAACCGCCGCTCGGGCCGAGCTCGGTGGCGGCGTCGAGCCAGAGGTCGGCGACCTGGAGGGCGGAGGTGACCTCGGCGGACTGGGCGGCCGAGACGGTCGGGTCGCCGGCCGCGCGGACCACCTGGTGGGCGACGTCGTGCGCGAGGCTCCAGTTCACCGGGGCGTCGCCGCCCGCAGCGAGGACCTGCTGCATCTGGGCGAGCATCATCGCCAGCTGGGCGGGGTCCTGCGGCAGGCCGGCCGCCCGCGCCATGGCGTCCGGGTCGAGGCCGGACTCGCGCATGGCGCGCATGGCCTCCTCGGCCGCCTCCGGACCCATCATGGAGCGCAGCAGCGCCTCCCAGCCCTCGTTCGCGTCGCCGTGGCGACCCGGTACCTCGCTCATTGCCGTGCTCCTGACGTCTCCCGGGGACTCCCACCGTAACCGCCCAGCGGGACCCGGGGCGCGGGGGGCGCCGTGGGCGCGGCAGGGCCGAGGCAGGTAGGTCATGATGTGCCGGTGCCGAAGCTGCGCCACCCCACCCTGCCGGTCGCCTCGTTCGACGACGTCGCCGGGCCGCCCACCGCCGAGGAGCGTCCGGCGTCCGTCTCGCCCCGGATGGTCACCGCCGTCGTCGCCAGCGTCGTGACGTTCGTCCTCGTCCTCGTCATGCTGCTCGTCCCGGCGCCCTACGCCGTCCAGAGCCCCGGTCCGACGGTCAACACGCTGGGGGAGGTCGACGGCACCCCGATGATCACCGTCGAGGGCGCCGAGACGTACCCGACCGAGGGCGAGCTCCGGCTCACCACCGTCTCCGTGGTCGGCGGGCCCGGGTACCCCGCCACGGTGGGGGACGTCCTGCGCGGGTGGCTCTCCCCGGTGCGCACCGTCGTGCCGCGCGAGGCGGTCTACGAGCCGGAGCAGACGGAGGAGGAGGTGGCCGAGGAGTCGACGGCGCAGATGACGTCCTCCCAGACGAACGCCTCCGTCGCGGCCCTCACCGAGCTGGGGTACGACGTCCCGGCCGTCCTCACCGTCGCCTCGGTGCCCGAGGACAGCGCCTCGGCCGGCATCGTCGAACCGGACGACGTCGTCCAGGCGATCACCCTCGAGGGGGGCGAGCCGACCGACGTGCCGTCGTTCGACGCGCTCTCCGACGTCCTCGCGGACACGCCGCCGGGGACCCCCGTGCGGCTCAGCGTCCTGCGCGGGGGCGAGGAGCTCGAGCTCGACGTCGTCACGGGAGACGACGGGAACGGCGGCAGCCTGCTCGGCGTGCTCATCGCCCCCGACGTCGACCTCCCCGTGGACGTCGAGGTCGCCATCGAGCAGATCGGCGGGCCGAGCGCCGGGCTGATGTTCGCCCTCGGCATCATCGACGTCCTCACGCCGGGTCCGCTCACCGGCGGCGAGGACATCGCCGGGACCGGCACGATCAGCCTGGACGGTGACGTCGGACCGATCGGCGGCATCGAGCAGAAGCTCGCCGGTGCGCGGCGGGACGGTGCCGAGTGGTTCCTCGCGCCGGTGGAGAACTGCGCGTCCGTCGTCGGGCACGTCCCCGACGGGCTGCAGGTGGTCGCGGTGGACACCCTCGCCCAGGCCCGGGACGCCGTCGAGGCCATCGCGGCCGGCGAGGGGGACTCCCTGCCCGGCTGCGCGGCCTGACACCGGCCCGGGCGCCCCGCCCGGCTACGCCAGCGTGGCGAGCAGCGCCTGGACCAGCCCGGGGACGGCGTCGGGCGAGCCCGCCACGGCCTCGTCGGTGTCGTGCGCGCGGGAGCGCAGCGCGCACCACGACTCCCCGGTGCGGAGCACCCCGGCGGCGATCCGCACATCCTGGCGCGCCGGGTGGGAGCTGAGGTAGGCGACCGCCTCCTCCGGGTCCTCGGGCATGCCGGTCTCGGCCTCCGGGGGCACGACCACCCGCTCGACGACGATCGCGGCGCCGTCGACGCTCTCGGGCCAGCCCAGCTGGCCGAGGAGCTCCTCGAGGGTGTCGGCCTCGGGCAGGCCCTCCTGCTCGATGGAGGTGAGGTGCTCGGGGTCCGCGGCGGCCGCCTCGGCGGCGCCGGGGGGCAGCTGCGCCGCCAGGCCGGGGTTGGTCGCCAGCGCCCGCGCGGTGTTGACCAGGGCGAAGACGAGGACGGGCACGTCCCACCCGAGCGTGCTCACGTGCCGCTCGATGTCGACGACGGCGCCGGTGATGGCGCGCTGGCGGGCGTCGGCCGGGGGCGCGGCGGCGTCGGACGCGGCGGCGCCGGACGAGGGGGCGTCGGAGGAGGAGGGGGTGTCGGCGTTCATCCCGCCATGATCGCGCACCCGGGAGGCGTCGGCCGGTCGGGGTGCACCCGACCGGGGGCGACCCCCGTGTGGGAACCTTGACGCAGGGCGCAGCGTTCACGTGACGTGCGCCCCCGCGCACACCCGACGACCGCAGATCCCGAGGTGCTCAACCCGTGTCGACCGCTTCCGTCCGACGGCCCCCTCGTCCCCGGCCGCCCCGCCGCCGCGGGGCCCTGGTGCCGACCCTCGTCATCCTCGCCGTCCTCGCCGTCCTCCTCATGCTCATGGCGCAGCTGTGGACCGAGGTGCTGTGGTTCAGCCACCTCGGCTTCGAGTCCGTGCTGTGGACCGAGTGGGCGAGCCGGGCGGCCCTGTTCGCCATCGGCGCCCTCGTCATGGGGGGCGCGGTGTTCGCCGGGCTGTCGGCCGCCTACCGCAGCCGGCCCGTCTACGCGCCGGTCACCCCCGAGCAGCAGAACCTCGACCGGTACCGGGAGAGCATCGAGCCGCTACGGCGCCTCGTCATGATCGGCGCGCCCATCGTCCTCGGGCTCTTCGCCGGTGTCTCCCTCAGCGGGTCCTGGCGCACGGTCCTCATGTGGGTCAACCAGGAGCCGTTCGGCGCGACCGACCCCGAGTTCGGGCTGGACATCTCCTTCTTCGTCTTCACGCTGCCCATGCTGCGCACCGCCGTCTCCTTCCTCATGACGGTCGTGTTCATCACCGCGGCGGCCTCGCTCGTCACGCACTACCTCTACGGCGGCATCCAGCCCACGTCGCCGGTGCAGAAGGTCACCAGCGCCGCCCGGATGCAGCTGGCGGTCCTCGCCGCCGTCTTCGTCCTCCTCGTCGCCGGCAGCTACTTCCTCGACCGGTACTCCCTCATGGTGAGCGAGAACGAGCGGTTCGCCGGTGCCTCCTACGCCGACATCGAGGCCAACCTCCCGGCGCGCACCATCCTCGCGATCATCGCGGTCGTCGTCGCCGTCCTCTTCGTCGTCGCCGCGTTCCGCGGGAACTGGATCCTGCCCGCGGCGGGCGTGGGCCTCATGGTCGTCTCCGCCGTCGTCGTCGGCGGGATCTACCCCGCGGTGGTCCAGCGCTTCCAGGTGGACCCCAACGCCGTCGAGGCGGAGTCGCCGTTCATCCAGCGCAACATCGACGCGACCCTGGCCGCGTACGGCCTGGACGACGTCCAGACCGAGACGTACGCGGCCACGACCGAGACCGAGCCCGGCCAGCTGCGTGAGGACAGCGAGTCCACCGCCAGCATCCGCCTGCTCGACCCCAACGTCGTCTCCCCGACGTTCCGCCAGCTCCAGCAGAACCGGCAGTACTACGACTTCGCCGAGACCCTGTCGGTGGACCGGTACGAGATCGACGGCGAGAAGCGCGACACCGTCATCGCCGTGCGCGAGCTCAACCAGCGCGGCCTGGGCGACGACCAGCGGACCTGGGTCAACGACCACACCGTCTACACCCACGGCTTCGGCGTGGTCGCCGCCTACGGCAACACCGTCTCCGGTGACGGCCAGCCCGCGTTCTTCCAGGGCGGTATCCCCAGCACCGGCCAGCTCGGCGACTACGAGCCCCGCGTGTACTTCGGCCAGAACACCCCGGCCTACTCCATCGTCGGCGCCCCCGAGGGCACCAGCCCCTGGGAGCTGGACTACCCCGACGACGACGCCGAGAACGGCCAGGTGGAGACCACCTACGCCGGCGACGGCGGGCCGAGCCTCGGGAACTTCTGGAACCAGCTCCTCTACGCCATCCGCTTCGGCTCCGAGCAGATCCTCTTCTCCGACCGCGTCAACGACGAGTCGCAGATCCTCTACGACCGCGACCCGCACGTGCGGGTCGGCAAGGTCGCCCCGTACCTCACCCTCGACGGCCGGGCCTACCCCGCCGTCGTCGACATGGACGACGACCCGGCCACGCCCAAGGAGCTCGTCTGGATCGTCGACGGCTACACGACGACGAACGAGTACCCCTACTCGGCCCGCGAGTCCCTCGAGGAGGCGACGACGGACGCGCTCACGGACTCCACCGGCGGCGTCGTCATCGGCCCTGCGCCGGAGGAGGTCAACTACATCCGCAACTCCGTCAAGGCGGTCGTCAACGCCTACGACGGCGAGGTGACGCTCTACCAGTGGGACGAGGGGGACCCGATCCTCGCCACCTGGCAGAACATCTTCCCCGACCAGCTGCGGCCGATCTCGGAGATCAGCGGCGACCTCATGAGCCACCTGCGCTACCCCGAGGACCTCTTCAAGGTCCAGCGCGAGCTGCTCAGCCGCTACCACGTCACCGACGCGGAGGCGTTCTACTCCGGCGGTAACTTCTGGAACAGCCCCAACGACCCGACGTCGAACGAGGCCGAGGCGCAGCCGCCGTTCTACCTCACGCTCCAGATGCCCGACCAGGACCAGGCGCAGTTCTCCCTGACGTCGAGCTTCATCCCGGGCGGCACGACGGACCGGAACATCCTCACCGGCTTCCTCGCGGTGGACTCCGAGACGGGCAGCACGCCCGGCGAGGTACGCGACGGGTACGGCCAGATGCGCCTGCTCGAGCTGCCGTCCGACGTCACCGTCCCCGGACCCGGCCAGGTGCAGAACAACTTCAACGCCAACCCGGCGATCTCCACCGAGCTCAACCTCCTCGAGACCGGGGGGTCGCAGGTCAAGCGCGGGAACCTGCTCACCCTCCCGGTCGGTGGCGGCCTGCTCTACGTCCAGCCGGTGTACGTCCAGGCGTCGGCGGGCACGCAGTACCCGCTGCTCCAGCGCGTGCTCGTCGCCTTCGGTGAGGAGATCGGGTTCGCCCCCACCCTCACCGAGGCGCTCGACCAGGTCTTCGGTGGAGACTCCGGCGCCGAGGGCGGGGACGCCGACGTCGTCGGCGAGGTCGGGGAGGACCCGCCGGCCGACGAGCCGGTGGGCACGACCGAGGTGGACGCCGCCGCCCAGGAGCGGCTCACCGCCGCCCTGGAGGAGGCGCGCCAGGCGGTCGCCGAGGGCCAGGCCGCGCTGAGCGAGGGCGACTGGACCGCGTACGGCGAGGCGCAGCAGCGCCTCGACGCCGCCCTGGCCGAGGCGCTCGAGGCCGAGGGCGCGCTCGCGCAGGGCGCGGACGCCCCGGCCGACGGCGCGACCGACGCGCCGACCGAGGCTCCGACCGACGCCGCCACGGAGGGCGACGGCGGCTGACCCAGGCCGCCCGAGGCCACCCGACGGGGCCCGCCAGGTTCGTCCTGGCGGGCCCCGTCGGCGTCCGCCCGGAGGCGGGGCGGATGGGTGAGGGGGCTCACAGGACGCGAAGTTGCCCCGCCCGGGCCCGGCGGCATAGTGTGGTGCTTACCGACGCGGGGTGGAGCAGCTCGGTAGCTCGCCGGGCTCATAACCCGGAGGTCGCAGGTTCAAATCCTGCCCCCGCTACAAGAAGATGAAGGCCCGGACCAGTGGTCCGGGCCTTCGTCGTTCCCCGTCCGGCCTTTGTCCGCGTTCGGCCTTCGCTCGCCGAGCTGGTCACGCGAGCCGGGCGTTCACCGCCGCCGGGGAGAACTCGTTCTCCACGAGGAGGCGGGCCATGCCCACGGAGGCGGCGTCGTCGCCGAGGGTCGCCAGGGCCACGGTGAGGTGGCGCGTCGCCCGCGGGAGAGAGCGCGGGTAGAGGGTCTCGCGCACCCCGGCGAGCAGCGGCGTGGAGGCCAGCGCACCGCCGAGAAGGACGACGCCCGGGTTGAGCACGCTGACGACGGTCGCCATCACCTCCCCGATCCGGCGCCCGGCCTCCTGCGTGAGGCGGGCGGCATCGGCGTCCCCGGCGGCGAGCCGGGCCCCCACGTCCCGTCCCGAGGATGCCGGGATGCCGAGCTCGGACAGCGCCCGCGCCACCGCCCGCCCACCGGCGACGGCGGCGAGGCAGCCCTGGGCGCCGCACCGGCACCGGGCCTGCGGGTCGTCGGTCACCCGGACGTGGCCGATGTCGCCGGCGCCGCCGTCGACCCCGGCGTACACGCGACCGTCGAGGACGATGCCGGTCCCGATGCCGGTCGAGACCTTGACGAGGCACAGGGCGGGCGAGTCGGGGTACCCGACGGTCTGCTCGCCGAGGGCGGCGGCGTCGGCGTCGTTCGCCACGACGACGCTCACGCCGAACTCGTCCGTGAGGCGGTCGGGGATGGGGTACCCATCCCACCCGGGCATGATCGGCGGCTGGCTCGGCCGGCCGGTCTCGGGGTCGACGGGGCCGGGGATGCTGACCCCCACACCCGCCAGGGGCACGCCCCCGGCGGCGGGGTGCGCGAGCAGGCGCCGGACGGACCGGGCCACCTCGTGGAGCGTGCGCTCGGGGCCGTCGGCCACGGCGACGTCGAACGAGTCACGGGCGAGGATGCGACCGGACAGGTCGGCGAGCGCCGTGGTGGTGTGGGTGGTGTTCACCGTGGCGGTGACGAGGCGGGAGTGGTCGGAGTTGACGACGAGGCGTCGTGGTCGGCGCCCGCCCGTGGGTCCGTGGGTGCCGTCCTCGATGAGGAGCCGCGCCTCGAGGAGCGCGTCCACCCGCTGCGCCACGGTCATCCGGGACAGGCCCGTGACCTCGAGGATCCCGCCCCGCGTGGTGGCCCGGCCCCGCCGGACCAGATCAAGGACGTCACCCGGTCCTGGCACGTGCTCCTCCTCGAGGACGCGGGCGAGGGCCGGACCGGGCGAGCGCCGGGTCTGCTTCGTCGCCTCAAGATGCTTGACGAGTAGGCATCCTATGCTCAACGCTTAGGCACAAGGGACGCCTGACCGACGGAGGTCCGTGCCATGCCGACGACGCGTCGCCCTGCGGGGCGGGCCACGAGCGCGGCCGCCCTGGCCGCCTGCGCGGCCCTTGTCCTCGCGGCCTGCTCCGGGGGCGACGACGACGCGGACGGCGGCATCACGGTGTGGATCCAGGAGGACCTCCCCGACCGCGTCGCGGCCACCCAGGAGATCGTCGACGGCTTCACCTCCGCCAGCGGCATCGCCGTCGAGCTCGTCCCCGTCGGGGAGGACCAGTTCAACCAGCTCCTCATCTCGGCCGCCGCGGCAGGCGACCTCCCGGACGTCATCGGTGGGGTGTCCCTGCCCCAGGTGCGCACGCTGTCCGCGAACGAGCTCCTCGACGTCGACGCGGTCGCCGAGGTGGTCCAGACGCTCGGCGAGGACACCTTCACCGGCCGGGCGCTCGAGCTCACCCGGGACGGCGACGCCCAGCTCGCGGTACCGAGCGAGTCGTGGCTCCAGCTGCTGTACTACCGCACCGACCTCTTCGAGGCGGCCGGCCTCGACCCGCCCACCTCCTACGACGCGATCCTCGCCGCCGCCGAGGAGCTCGACACCGAGGACCTCGCCGGCTTCGTCGGGGCCACCGCCCCGGGGGACGCCTTCACCGAGCAGACGTTCGAGCACGTCGCCCTCGGCAACGGCTGCGAGCTGGTCGACGAGGGCGGCGAGGTCACCCTCGACAGCCCCGCGTGCGTCGAGGCGCTCGACTTCTACGGCACCCTCGTCCAGGAGCACTCCGTGCCCGGTGCGCAGGACGTCGACACGGTGCGCGCGTCGTACTTCGCCGGTCAGGCCGCCATGTTCATCTGGTCCACGTTCGTCCTCGACGAGATGGCCGGCCTGCGCAACGACGCCATGCCGAGCTGTGACGAGTGCGCCGAGAACCCCGCGTTCCTCGCCGAGAACACCGGCGTCGTCACCGCCATCGACGGGCCGTCGGGCGGGGAGCCCGCCCAGTTCGGCGAGGTGACCTCGTGGACGGTGGTGGGCGAGTCCGACCGCGACGGCGCGGTGGCCTTCGTCGAGCACATGATGACCGACGGCTACCTCGACTGGATCGCCATCGCCCCCGAGGGCAAGGTGCCGGTGCGGGTGGGGACGGCCGAGAACCCGACCGAGTTCACCGACGCCTGGGCCGAGCTGCCCGTCGGGGTGGACACCAAGGCCCCGCTGGCGGACTTCTACGCCCCGGAGGTCCTCGAGGCGCTGCGCGCGGGCCCGGAGGGCCTGTCCCGGTGGGCGCTCGAGCAGGGCCAGGGGGACCTGCTCGGGGCGACCCAGGGCGAGCAGCCCGTCGCGACTGCCGTCAACGAGGTGAGCTCGGGGAGCGAGGCCCGCTCGACCGCCGAGACCGCCGCAGAAGCGGTGCGGTCCATCCAGGAGTCGGTCTCGTGAGCTCGCTCGCGCAGGGCGCAGCCGGCGTCCCGGCGCCCGTCGCCCCCGGGGCCCGGGGCGGGCGCAGGGTGCGACGCTCCTCGCGCGCCCGGGAGGAGTCGCGCACCGGCCTGCTCCTCATCACCCCGACGTTCGTCATCGTCGTCGCGGTGGTGGTGCTCCCCGTGCTGTGGACCGTCTCGCTGGCCTTCCAGCGGGTCCGGCTCCTCGACCTGCGCGACACGGGTGTCCTGGGGGACTACACCCTGGCCAACCTCGCCGACGTGCTCACCTCACCCGGCTTCCTCGAGTCCCTGCGCACGACGCTCGTGTACTCCGTGGGCGGGACCGCCTGCGCGATCGGCATCGGGCTCGTCGCCGCGCTGGCGCTGCGCCGGCCCTTCCGCGGCCGCGGAGCCGTGCGCGCGGCGATGCTGCTGCCCTACGTGGCGCCCGTCGTCGCCGCGACCTTCGTGTGGAGCACGGCGCTGTCCCCGCAGTTCGGCGTCGTCAACCACTGGGGCACCGAGCTCCTCGGCTGGGACGAGCCCATCGCCTTCCTCAGCTCGCGCGCCGACACCTTCTCCCTGCTCGGCTGGGAGATCACCGTGCCGACGGCGCTGCTCACCGTCATCGCCTTCGAGGCCTGGCGCTCGTTCCCCTTCGCGTTCCTCTTCCTCACCGCCCGGCTCCAGGCGGTGCCCGAGACGCTCGACGAGGCCGCCCGGGTGGACGGCGCGACGCCCAGCCAGCGCTTCCGCCACATCCTGCTCCCGCAGCTGCTGCCCACCATCGCGGTGCTCAGCGTGCTCCGCTTCATCTGGACCTACAACAACTTCGACGACATCTACCTCCTCACCGGCGGTGGGGCGGGCACCCAGGTGGTGGCGGTCCGGGTGTTCGACTACCTCACGGCGCGCGGCGACATCGGCGCCGCGGCCGCGCAGGCCCTCGTCCTCGCCGTCATCCTCGCCGTCGCCGTCACGGCCTACCTGCGCCTCTTCGGGCGCCGGGAGGAGGTCGCATGAGCAGCGCCGCGACCCGCGGTCCAGAGCGCCGGCGCGGGCTCTCGCGCGACGCCGTCGAGAACGCGCTCCTGCGCGTGGCCCGCCCCGTGGTCATCGTGCTCCTGCTCCTCATCGCCGTCGTGCCGTTCTGGTACATGGTCGTCCTGTCCTTCCGCCCCCTGGACGCCGTGGCGCGCGACCCGGGCGCGCTGTGGGTCCCGCTCGCCGACATCACCTGGTCCACGTACCTGTCGGTGCTGCGGCCGGTCGCCGAGGGCGGCCAGGACTTCCTCGTCTTCATCCGCAACAGCCTCGTCGTCGCGCTGGGCACCGTCGTGCTCTCGCTCCTCGTGGCGGTGCCCGGGGCCTACGCGGTGAGCCGCCTGGAGTTCTTCGGCCGCCGCCGGATCAGCGCACTGTTCCTCGCCGTGTACTTCTTCCCGGCGATCCTCCTCGCCGTCCCGTTGTTCGTCTTCTTCACCCGGATCGGCCTGCGGGGCTCGCTGGTGGGGCTCCTCATCGTCTACGTCGCCCAGGTCGCCGCCGTGACGATCTACATGCTCCGCAACTACTTCGACACGATCCCGGTGAGCCTCGAGGAGGCGGCCGCGCTCGACGGCTGCTCGCGGCTGCAGGTGATGCGGCGGATCGCGCTCCCGCTCGCCATGCCCGCGATCGTCTCCAACGGGCTGTTCGTCTTCATGATCGCGTGGAACGAGTTCCTCTTCGCGCTGCTCTTCCTCATCGAGCGGCGCGACTCGTGGACCGTCTCCCTCGGCCTGTCCCAGCTGGCGGGGAGCATCGAGGTGCCCACCACCGTGCTCATGGCGGGCTCGGTGATCCTCACGCTGCCGATCGTCATCCTCTTCTTCGCCAGTGAACGGCTCCTCGTCGGCGGTCTCACCGCGGGGGCCGAGAAGGGCTGAGACCGCACACCGCACCCGCCGAGGTCGGCGCCCGCCCCGCGCCTGACGACGCCCGCCCTGTGCCCACCGGAGGTCACGTGCCCACCCTCGTCCAGCTCACCGCCCCCCGGCAGGTCGAGCTCGTGGTGTGCGCCGCCCAGCCCCTGCGGCCCGGGACGGTCCGGGTCGCGACCTGGTACTCGGGGATCTCGGCGGGGACCGAGCTCGCCGCGTACCGGGGCTCGAGCCCGTACCTGCGCCGCACCTGGGACGCGGGACGGCGCCTGTTCGTCGGCGCCGAGCCCTCCGCGCCCTACCCCCTGACCGGCTGGGGCTACTCCGAGGTGGGCCAGGTGGTCGAGGTCGCCGCGGACGTCACCGCGCCCGCCGTCGGCGACGTCGTCCACGGCATGTGGGGCCACCGCAGCGAGGCGGTGGTCGACGCCGACGCCGTGGCCTGGCGCCGGCTGCCGGCCGGGACGGACCCGGTCGTCGGGGTCTTCGCGCGCGTCGGCGCCATCGCCCTCAACGCGGTGCTCGCCTCCGACATCCGGCTCGGGGAGCACCTGGCGGTCGTCGGGCAGGGCGTCATCGGGCTGCTCGCCACGCGGCTGGCCCACCTGTCCGGGGCCCGGGTCGTCGCCGTCGACCGGGTGCCCGAGCGCCTCGATGCCGCCACCCGGATGGGCGCCGCCGCGGTCGTCGCCGCCGACGCCGCCGGCGGGTCCGGGGCGGCCGTCCGCGCGGTCACCGCGGGAGGGGCCGACGCCGCCATCGAGCTGAGCGGCCACGCCGCCGCGCTGCACGAGGCCGTGCGCTCGGTGGTGGTCGAGGGCACGGTCGTCGCCGCCGGCTTCTACCAGGGCGGCGCGGAGGCGTTGCGGCTCGGGGAGGAGTTCCACCACAACCGGGTGACCCTCGTCGCGAGCCAGATCTCTGGTGTCCCGCTCGCCCTGGGCCGGCGCTGGGACCAGGGGCGGCTGGTGCGCGTGTTCTGCGACCAGGTGCTCACCGGCGCGGTGGACGTCGCCCCGCTGGTGACCGACGTCGTCGACGCCGCCGACGTCGCGCGGGCGTTCGCGGCGCTGGACCGCGGCGACCCCCGCGTCCTCCAGACCGTCCTGCGGTTCCCCGCGGCCCCGGTGGGGGAGCCCGGATGACCGGCGTCCCCGCGCCCGTCCCGGCTTTCCCGCACGCCCGCCTCGGCGTCGCCGTCCTCGGCTGCGGCTCGATCGCCCAGTCGGCCCACCTGCCCGCGTACACCCGGCACGGGGTGGACGTCGTGGGAGTGTGGAGCCGCGACGCCACGCGCACCGAGGGGATCCGGGACCGCTTCCCCGCGGTCCGGCGCGTCTACCGCGGCCTCGACGAGCTCGTCGCCGACCCCGACGTCGACGTCGTCGACATCGCCACCGGGCCGGTCGGGCGGCTCGACCTCGTCGCGGCGGCCGTGCGGGCGGGCAAGCACGTCCTCGCGCAGAAGCCCGTCGTCGCCGACGCCGAGGAGATCCCCGTCCTAGAGGGCCTGCTTGCCGAGGCGGCCGAGCGGGGCGTGCGCGTGGCGGTCAACCAGAACGGCCGCTGGGCACCGGCCTGGCGGGTGACCACCGCACTCGTGCGGGAGGGCGCCGTCGGGGAGGTCGTGGGGGTCACCCACCTCCACGACAAGCCCTTGCCGCCCATCGCCGGCACCCCGTTCGACCGCGTGCCCCACATGCTGCTCACCGACTACCTCGTGCACTGGGTGGACATCACCCGCTGCTGGCTCGAGGGCCGGGTGGTCGCCGTCATCACCGCACAGGACTCGCGGCTTCCCGGTCAGCCCGCGGACGCGGCGAACCCCTGGCACGCCACGATGACGCTCGCCTGCGAGGACGGCGCGTCCGCCGTGGTCCGCGTGGTGGGCGACGTGCGGACCCGTCGGCCCGCCTGCCCCTACTGGGTGCACGGCACCGACGGGACCATCCGGGGCAGCGTGCTCGGGGGCTCCGACGCCGTCGCGCTCGAGCGGGACGGCACCACGACGGCGTACGCGCTGGAGGGGGAGTGGTTCGTCGACGGCTTCGCCGGCGCCATGGCCGAGCTCATGCGCGCGGTGGACGAGGGACGCGCCCCGGAGCACGACGCCGCGCACGTCCTCGCCACCGCGCGCCTCGTCCTCGCCGCGCGCGACTCCGCGGCCGCCGGGGGCGTGCCGCAGTCCGTGCGCGTGCCCCTCACCCGGCCCGGGGGACGGGCGTGAGCGACGCGGGCGCCGGCGGGTGGGTGCCGTGAACGCCCAGGCCGAGGAGGTCGGCGCCGTCGCCGTCGGGCCCCACGCGCGCGTGTACGCCGAGGGCTGGCAGAGCTGGAGCCCGGCGACGTGGTACCCCGCCGACGGCGCGGTCCCCCGCCCCGACCTGCCGTGGCAGCACACCATGCGCCTGCGCCCCGGGACCCCGCTCGCCGACGCCCTCCAGGGCGAGGGCGTCCTCGTCGTCGACCCGGGCGACGGGCGTCCCGCGCACGCCTGGGTCGCCGCCGCCCCCACGGAGCACGTCCCTACCCTCACCGCCCGCACGCACGGCGACCACGTCGTCGTCGCCGCCCGGGGCGGGGACGTCCGCGAGCTCACCGCCCCCGACGGGACGGCGGCGCTCGCGGCCGTGGGGGATGCGCTGGCCCAGGCGGCCGCCCGGCCGGCGCTGCGCGCGGCCCCCCGGGTGTGGTGCACCTGGTACCGATACTTCGAGGCGGTCACCGCCGACGACGTCCGGGACGACCTGAGGGCGATGGACCGCCTCGACCTGCCGGTGGACGTCGTGCAGGTCGACGACGGCTGGACGCTGGGGCTCGGGGAGGAGCTGGCCCCGAACCCCGCCTTCGGCTTCCTCGACCGGCTCGTCGACGACGTCCACGCGGCCGGGCGCCGCGTCGGCCTGTGGGTGGCGCCGTTCCTCGTCGGCCGGGACAGCACCCTCGCCCGGCGCCACCCGGACTGGGTGATGGGGGACGCGGGGGAGAACTGGGGGACCGGCCTCGTCGGCGTCGACCTCACCCACCCGGACCTGCGCGCCCACCTGCACCGCTGGCTCGCCGACCTCGTCGCCCGCGGCGTCGACTACCTCAAGCTCGACTTCCTCTACGGCGGTGCGCTGCCCGGCCGCCGGCACGAGGAGTCCGGGGAGGTCGCCGCCTACCGGTCCGGCCTCGCGCTCGTCCGGGACGCCGTCGGCCCCGACACCTACCTGCTGGGCTGCGGGGCCCCGCTCCTGCCGAGCATCGGCCTCGTCGACGCCATGCGCGTCTCGCCCGACACCTTCCACGCGGGCGGCCAGGACGGCTCCGCGGGCCTGCGCGGACGCCTCTCCCTCGAGGGTCGGGCGTGGCAGCACGGCCGCCTGTGGGTCGCCGACCCGGACTGCGTCGTCGCGCGCCCGTCCTTCCCGCTGCGCCACGAGTGGGCCGCGGTCGCCCGTCGGTCCGGGGGCCTGCGGTCGGTCTCGGACCGCCTCGAGGAGCTGGACGACGACGGCGTCGCGCTGGTGCGCGAGTACCTCGCTGCGCCCGTGCCACCCGGTCCGCTCGCGGGGAGCCCCGGGTGAGCCTGGCCGGGCGCCTCGGTCCGCTCCTCGCCGGGCTCTACCCCGGCCGCGCCGACGAGGTCCGCCGCGACCTGCTCGCCCTGGCGTCGGCGTGGCAGGGGCCGATCGACGCGCGGCTGTCCGCGCACCCGGCCCGCCGCCTCGACGCCGGCACCGCCTACCTCATCACCTACGGCGACGCGATCCGCCGGGACGGGCAGGTCCCCCTGCGCGCGCTCGCCGGGGTCCTCGAGGACGTGGTCGGCGACGCCGTCACCGACGTGCACCTCCTGCCCCTCTACCCGTGGACCTCCGACGACGGGTTCGCCGTCGTCGACCACCGGGAGGTCGACCCGGCGCTGGGGAGCTGGCACGACGTCGCCGTCCTCGGCGCCCGCCACGGCCTCATGCTCGACCTCGTCGCCAACCACGTCTCCGCGGCGTCGCCGTGGTTCTCGGGCTGGCTCGCCGGGGACCGGGCCCGCGCCGGGTACTTCCTCGACCCACCGCCGGGCTTCGACACCTCCCGCGTGGTGCGCCCGCGCACGACGCCCCTGGTCCACCGGTTCCCACGGCCCGACGGGACGACGGCGCGGGCGTGGACCACCTTCGGCCCGGACCAGGTGGACGTCGACGTGCGCACGCCCGCCGTCCTCCTCGACCTCACCGACGTCCTCCTCGGCTACGTCGCGCGCGGGGCGACCACCGTGCGGCTCGACGCCATCGGATTCCTGTGGAAGGAGTCCGGCACGACCTGCCTGCACCTGCCGCAGACCCACGCCGTCATCCAGGTCTGGCGTGCCCTGCTCGACGCACTCGCCCCGGGCGTGCGCCTGCTCACCGAGACCAACGTGCCGCACGCCGAGAACGTCGCCTACTTCGGCGACGGGCAGGACGAGGCGCACATGGTCTACCAGTTCGCCCTGCCCCCGCTGGTCCTGCACGCCTTCGTCACCGGTGACGCCTCCGTGCTCACCCGCTGGGCGGCATCGATCGGGCCGGTGGGCCCGGACGCGACCTTCTTCACCTTCCTCGCCAGCCACGACGGCATCGGGATGCGCCCGACCGAGGGGCTGCTCGACGACGACGCCCGGGCGCTCCTCGTCGACCGCGCCGTCAGCCACGGCGGCCGGGTCTCGTGGGCCGCGCGGCCCGACGGGACCCCCACGGTCTACGAGCTCAACGTCAACTACCTCGACGCCCTGGCCGAGCCGGGGGCCGACGTCGGGGACGTGGTGCGGCGGGGCCTGGCGGCGCACAGCATCCTGCTCGCGATGGTGGGGGTGCCCGCCCTCTACTACCACTCGCTGCTCGGCTCGTCCGCGGACCGGGCGGGCATGGAGGCCAGCGGGATCAACCGGCGGATCAACCGGGAGGTGCTCGACGCCGACCGGCTCGCCCGCGAGCTCGTCGACTCCCCGCGCCGCCGGGCCGTCCTCGCCGGCCTGCGGCGCCTGCTCGCGGTCCGGCGGGCCCACACGGCGTTCGCGCCGGACGCGCCGGCGCAGGTGGAGACCGTCGACCGCCGGCTCCTCGTCGTGCGGCGCGGCACGGGCGCGGAGGCGGTGACGACGGTGACGAACGTCAGCGACCAGCGGGTGGCGGTCCCGTGGCTGCGCGGCACGGACCTCCTCACCGGCCGGGAGGTCGCGGAGCTCGGCCCCCACGGATTCGCCTGGGTGCGGGGCGGGACGCCACCGCGCGGGTGACGGTGTGCGCCACGTGCCGTGTGGGCGCCGACGCCCCGACCGCCCTAGCCTTGCGCCATGACGAGTACTTGCGCGCCCACCGGCGCCCGCACCCTGACCGCACGACCGAGGACGAGCTGATGGCGGGGGGTCTCGCTGCGCTCCTCGACGACATCGCGGCCATCGCCAAGATCGCCGCCGCCTCGGTCGACGACGTCAGCGCCGCCGCCGGCCGGGCGAGCGCCAAGGCCATCGGCGTCGTCATCGACGACACCGCGGTGACGCCGCGCTACGTCCACGGCTTCCAGCCCAACCGCGAGCTGCCGATCATCAAGAAGATCGCCATCGGCTCGCTGCGGAACAAGCTGCTCATCATCCTCCCCGTCGCGCTGCTGCTCAGCGAGTTCCTGCCGTGGCTGCTCACGCCGATCCTCATGGTCGGCGGCACGTACCTCGCGTACGAGGGCGCCGAGAAGATCTACGAGCTCGTCACCGGGCACGCGAAAGAGCACACCACCAAGCCGGTCGCCCTCAAGGGGGCGGACACCGAGAAGGTGATGATCGGCGGCGCCATCCGCACCGACCTCATCCTCTCGGCCGAGATCATGGTCATCGCCCTCAACGAGGTCGCGGACGAGGGCTTCTGGTCCCGCACGATGATCCTCGTCGTCGTGGCGCTGCTCATCACCGTGCTCGTGTACGGGGTCGTCGCCCTCATCGTCAAGATGGACGACATCGGCCTGCGCCTGGCCAAGACGCGCAACGGCGCCGTCGCGTCGGCGGGCCGGTTCCTCGTCCGGGCCATGCCCAAGGTGCTCTCGGTGCTGTCCACCGTCGGTATCGTCGCCATGCTCTGGGTGGGTGGCCACATCATCCTCGTCGGGGTCGACGAGCTGGGCTGGCACGCGCTGTACGACCTCGTCCACCACCTCGAGGAGGCGGTCCACGGCGTCGGCGGCATCGGCGGCTTCCTCGCCTGGCTCGCCAACACGGTGGCTTCGGCGGTCATCGGGCTGATCGTCGGTGCGGTCGTCGTCGCCGTCATGCACGTCATCCCGCGCCGGAAGAAGGCCGTCGCCGAGGCCCACTGAGGCGGGGCGGAGGTGAGGGGAGGGGCCCGGACCGGACGGTCCGGGCCCCTCCTCGTCGGGGGCGATGTCCTAGGCCGGCTCCGGGGAGAACCGGGCCTCGCGGGGGTGGAGCTCGCGCCCGGTGGGCACGGTGAGCGGCCCGTAGAGCTCGGGCCGGCGGCCGCGCAGCCAGCGGCGGCCGGTCGACCGGTCGAGCAGGGTGAGGTCGAGCTCGGCGCACACCATCTCGTCGCGGGCCCGGGAGGTCTCGGCGAGGATGCGGCCGTAGCAGTCGAGGATCATCGCGTTGCCCGTGCGGACCTCGCCGCTGTCCTCCCCGACGCCGTTGGCGAAGAGCAGGAACATCCCGTTGTCGTGCGCCCGGGAGGGCAGCCAGCGCATGAGCCAGCCGCGGCCCTTGTCGCCGGCGAACTCCGCCTCGATCGCCGCAGGGTTCTGCTCGCGCGCCGCCCACAGCGCGGGGTCGATGACCCCCATGGCGTGCGGGCTGCGCGAGGCCGTCCCGCCGGTCTGGTGCGGGGCGAGGAGGATGTCCGCGCCCATGAGCGCCGTGATCCGGGCGTTCTCGACGATGTTGTTGTCGTAGCAGATGAGGACCCCGAGGGTGGCGCCCAGCGTCGGGCTCTCGAAGACCGTGTACGCCGCGCCCGGCGTGATGTGCTCGCTCTCGAAGGCGTGGATCTTGCGGTGGACGTGCCAGGCGCCGTCGGGCTCCGCGACGACGTAGCTGTTGTGGAAGGTGCCCCCGGCGGCCTCGACGAGGCCGGCGCCGACGACGATCCCGTACCGGCGCGCGAGGGCGCGCAGCGCCTGCACGCTCGGCCCGTCCGGGACCGGCTCGGCCAGCGCCGCGATGCCGGCGCGGTCGAGGCCGATGACGTGCCAGTACCCCGTGAGGCACATCTCGGGGAAGGTGAGGAGCTGCACGCCGCGCGCGGCCGCCTCCGCCGCGAAGCGTTCGACGACGCCGAGGTTGTACGCCTTGTCCCCGGGGCGGTGGGTGAACTGCACGGTCGCGGCGCTGACGGTCGTCATGGCTGGCCTCCCGCTCGGTCGAGGGCGCCATCGTCACACGGGTACCGGCCCGCGCGCCCGGGTCAGCGCGGCCAGGTCTGTGCTCCGGCGTCAGCGCACCGGCGTCAGCGCGGCGCGCGGCGCCCCGTCGCGGCGAGCATGGGCACGAGCGTCGCCCACGCGACGACGACGAGTCCCGCGGCGGCGGCGGCCGCGAACCAGGGCACCGGCGCCGACGCCGCGAGCAGCCCGCCGCCGAGCGCGAGGAGCTGCGCGAGCGCCTGGATGCCGACGAACGGGCGCACCTCCGCGGCCAGGACCCCCACCTCCACCCGCGCCCGCGCGCCGGTCGCCCCCGCGAGGGAGGCGAGCCGCAGGAGGGCGTGGGTGCCCAGGACGAGGGCGGAGGCCTGCCCCGAGAGCGGCCCGGGGACGCCGACGAGGAGCATCCCGGCGAGCAGGGCGACGGTGAGCGCGGCGAGGGCGCCGTCCGGGCGCCAGGCGAGGCCGGCCGCGAGCGCCACCGCGATGGCGACCTGCGCGCTGTTGTCGACGACGAGGGCGGCGCACCCGAGGACCGTGACCGCGAGCGCGAGCCGCAGCGACCAGCCGGGCACGGCGCGGCCCGTGACGATCCGCGTGCGGTCGGCCGGCGCGCTCATCGGTGCCGCCCCGTGTGCCGCAACCGTGCGAGCGCGGCGAGCGGGACGGCGGCGGTGCTCGCCTCGCCGCCCCGGGTCCACCGCACCACCTCGACGCCGCCGCGGCGCAGGCGCTCGAGCCGGTCCTCCCGGGTGATGCTCACGAGGCGGTACGCCATGCGCACCCGCGCGTCGAGCTCGGTCTGCCGCACGGGGGGCAGGACGTCGACGGCGATGACGCGGTGACCGGACCGGCGCCACAGGAGCGCCATGCGCGCCGCCTCGTCGTCGAGGAACGTCGACAGCACGACCACCAGGGCGCCTGCGGGCAGCTGCGGGGCGCGGCGCCGGGCGCCGGGGCTCGCCTCGGGCAGTGCCAGCGCCAGGCGCCGCACCACCCGCTGGAGGTGGCGCCGTCCGCCGGCGGGGGCGACGGGTCGCCGGCGCCGCCCGAGGTCCGCCAGGCCCACCCGGTCCCCGCCCTCGAGGTAGGCGCGGGCCAGGGAGGCCGCCGCCTCGCGCGCGATGTCGAGGGAGCTCGCGTCGGAGCCGCGGATCTCGGCGCCACCCGCCCACGTGGCGACGTCCGGTCCGACGTCGTCCCGGGAGTCGATGACGAGCATGACCGTCGCGTCGGCGGTGGCGTGGGTGCGCCGCACGTACAGCTCGCTCAGCTGGCCCCCGCCGGTCGCGGCGCGCCGCGCGCTCGCGCGCCAGTCGATGCGCCGCAGCCGGTCGCCGGGGGTGAACGGGTGGACGTCGTGGAACTCCCCGCCGTCGCCCGGGCGCCGGGCGGTGTGCGCGCCGGTGAGGCCCTGGAGGCGGAACGGCAGCGGCAAGCGGGCCAGCGGGACCGTCCCGGGCAGGACGAGCACCGGCGCGGGGCCGACGGTCACCGCCTCGGTGCTCACCGCCTGCGCGGCCCCCAGGCCGATGCCGTCCACCCGGAACAGCTCGTGCTCGCCGGTGCGGGCGATGGCGCAGGTGAGGGTGACGCGGCGCTCGCCGTCGAGGCGGACCAGCGCCTCGCCGGGCTCGGTGCCCGGGCTCGAGGCGCGCAGCCGCACGGCGGTGCCCTCGCCGCGCAGGACGGCCTCCGCGGTGAGCTCGCGCTCGTTGACGAGGTCCTTGGCGGCGCGCAGCTCGACCGTCAGCGGCCCGGTGGGCCGGCGGGCCCAGCCCCACGCGGCGGTGAGCAGCGGGGCGACGCCCAGGGCGCCGACGTCGGGCCGGCGCAGGACGATCCCGGCGAGGAGCAGGAGGACGCCGAGCCCGGCGGCCGCGGTGGCCGGGCCCAGCGGCTGCCACCGGGAGGTGGTGGCGAGCAGGGCGCTCACCGCACCGCGGCGCTGCGCCCGACGCTCGCCGGGCCCGGCACGGAGCCGAGCAGCCCGTCGACGACGGCCGACGCCTGGGTGCCGCTCGCCCAGGTGGTCGCGGTGAGGGTGAGGCGGTGGGCGAGGGCCGGCACCGCCACGGACTTGATGTCCTCCGGGGTGACGAAGTCCCGGCCGTCGAGGACGGCGAGGGCGCGCCCCACGAGGAGCAGGGCCTGCGCCCCGCGGGGGGAGGCGCCCACCTCGACGGAGGGATGGGCGCGGGTGGCGGCGGCGAGGTCGACGCAGTAACCGACGACGTCGGCGTCGACGCCGACCGCCTCGACGCCGGCCTGCATGGCGAGCAGGGTGGCCGGGTCGACGACGCGGGCGACGTCGGCCCGTTCCTGGCGGCGGGTGAGCCGGCGGGTGAGGACGTCGGCCTCGTCGGCCCGGTCGGGGTAGCCCACGGCCAGGCGCACCATGAAGCGGTCGAGCTGGGCCTCGGGCAGCGGGTAGGTGCCCTCGTACTCGACGGGGTTGGACGTCGCCATGACGTGGAACGGGGCGGGCAGGGGGAAGCTCGTGCCCTCGGCGGTCACCTGCCGCTCCGCCATCGCCTCGAGGAGCGCGGACTGCGTCTTGGGGGCGGTGCGGTTGATCTCGTCGGCGAGGAAGAGCCCGGTGAAGATCGGGCCCGGCCGGAAGACGAACTCCGAGCGCGCCGGGTCGTAGACGTAGGAACCGGTGATGTCGGCCGGCAGGAGGTCCGGGGTGCACTGGAGCCGGCGGAAGTCCAGGCCGAGGGCGGTGGCCAGACTCCGGGCAGCCAGCGTCTTGCCGAGCCCGGGGACGTCCTCGAAGAGCACGTGGCCCCCGGCGAGCACGGCCGCCAGCGCGGTGCGCAGCGGGCGCTCCATGCCGACGACGGCGGTGCCGACCTCGGCGAGGACGGCCTGCCCGAGCCGGGCGACCTCGGCGGCGGGCAGGGGGGCGGAGGCGGTCATGGCGTGCTCCTGGGGTCGGTTCCGAGCCGCTCCAGCGCGGCGAGGCAGGCGTCGACGCCGCGGGGGTGGGGCAGCTGCCCGCGCGGCGGGTGGAGGGTGGCGTACGGGCCCGCGCCGAGGAGCTCCCGGACGGCGTCGGCGTCCGCGTCGAGGTCGAGCCCGGCGAGCGCGAGGTGCTCCCGGGCCACGTCGCGCAGGCGACGGAACCCGGTCTCGGTGATCCGGCCGTCCTTGCCGGTGAACGCCCAGGACAGCTGGGAGACCTCGTGCCGGTACCCGCCGCGGTCGGCGTCGACGATGCGCGGCCACATCATCGCGTGGCCGGCGTCCTGGGCGAGGAGGACGACGCCGACGACGAGGACCCCGGCGACCGCGAGGGCGATGTTCGCCGCGTCGAAGCGCAACCAGGCCATGGCGACGACGACGGCGACGGTGGCGAGGGCGAGGCCCGCGAGGCGGGCCCGGGGCACGACGCGGACGGCCTTCCCGGCCGGGGCGCTCACGCCGGTTCCTGCCAGGAGGCGGCGAGCCGGCGCAGGCAGGCGCGGGCCTGGTCGAGGTCGTCGGCGGTGAGGTGGTCCCCGGTGGCGAACCGCGCGCGGTGGTAGAGCCGCAGCAGCGCGCGCGTGGCGCCGGGGTCGGCGGCCGTGGCGTCGAGGACCGCCGTGGTGAACTCGGTGGGGGTCTGCGCCGGGTCGCGGGGCACCCCGGAGCTCGCCGCGGCGTCCTCGAGCGCGAGCCACGCGGCGACGACGGCGTCTCCCGGCTCGCGGGCGGAGCGCAGCAGGGCGTCGGCGGCGTCCGCGCCGCGGCGCAGCGCCGGGAGGTCGGGCTCGACGTCGACGTCGGCCGCCTCCTGGGTGGTCCGGCCCGGGGCGCTCGCGTGGGCGAGGGACGCCCCGCCCGGCGGCGCGGTCATCCGGACCACGAGCCACCGCCCGAGGAGCACGGCGAGGACGAGGAGCAGGACGGCGACGATGGCCATGGGGTCGAGGCCCGTGTCGACCTCGGCGACCTCCAGGCGGGGCTCGTCGGTCACCGCCGTGGCCGCGGTGCGCGGGCTCTGCGCCGTCGGCACGGTGGGGGCCGCCGCGGGGCGCAGCCGCGCGCGCCAGGGGCCGTTGAGGCCGGCGGCGAGGACGGCGAGGACGACGACGAGCGCGACCAGGACGAACCCGGCGTGACGCGCGCGGGCCCCGGTGCCCGCGCCGGCGGCGCTCATCGGCTCAGGCCCGCCGGTAGGTGGTGATCCGGAACCGGAGCCCGTTCTTCGCCTCGCGCCAGGCGCCGTCGGCCGGGTCCATGCCGACGACGGTCCACTCGGGGCCGATCTCGGGGGCCTGGCAGTCCCCGTCGACGTCGAGGTCGATGTCGGTGACGACGAGGACGTCGGCGTACGGCATGGCGTCGGCGTAGACCCGGGCGCCGCCGCAGATCCAGGCGTCCGTGCCGTCGAGCAGCGCGAGCGCCGCCTCGAGGCTGCGGGCCACCTCGGCGCCCTCGGGGGTGAAGTCGGGGTCGCCGGACAGGACGATGTTGCGCCGCCCCGGCAGCGGGCGGTAGCTGTCGGGCAGGGCGAACCACGAGGTGCGGCCCATGACCACGGCGTCGGAGGCGGTGGTCCGCCGGAAGTGGGCGAGGTCCTCGGGCAGGCGCCAGGGCAGGTCCCCGTCGCGGCCGATGACGCGGTCGTGGGCCTGCGCCCAGATCATCCCGAGGGTCATACCGCCACCGGCGCCTTGATCGCCGGGTGGTGGCGGTAGTCGTGGACGACGACGTCCTCGTAGGAGTAGTCGAACAGCGACGCCGCCGGGCGCAGCTCGAGGCGGGGGAGCGGGTAGGGCTCGCGGGAGAGCTGCTCGCGGACCTGGTCGACGTGGTTGTCGTAGATGTGGCAGTCGCCGCCGGTCCAGATGAGCTCGCCGACGTCGAGGCCGACCTGCTGGGCGACCATGTGGGTGAGCAGCGCGTAGGAGGCGATGTTGAACGGCACGCCGAGGAAGAGGTCGGCGCTGCGCTGGTACAGCTGGAGCGAGAGCCGGCCGTCGGCGACGTAGAACTGGAAGAACGCGTGGCAGGGGACCAGCGCCATCTCGTCGAGGTCGGCGACGTTCCACGCGGAGACGAGCATCCGCCGCGAGTCGGGGTTGTGGCGCAGCGTCTCGAGCACGCCGCTGAGCTGGTCGATGTGCCGGCCGTCGGGGGCCGGCCAGGAGCGCCACTGGTAGCCGTAGACCGGGCCGAGCTCGCCGTCCGGGCCGGCCCACTCGTCCCAGATCTTCACGCCCTTGTCCTGGAGCGTGCGGGCGTTGGTCTCACCGCGCAGGAACCACAGCAGCTCCTCGACGACGCCGCGCAGGAACACCCGCTTGGTGGTCACCAGCGGGAACCCGGCGGTGAGGTCGAACCGCATCTGGTGCCCGAAGAGGCTGCGGGTGCCGGTGCCGGTGCGGTCGGCCTTGGGGGTGCCGGTGTCGAGGACGAGCTTGAGGAGGTCCTCGTAGGGGGTCGAGGGGGTCGGGTCACTCACCCGGCCATCGTAGGCGGCGGCCCGCCCGCGGCGGGGCGTCCCGCCGCGGGCGTCGCGCGCCTCACTCCGAGTGGTCCTGCTCGATGGTCGCCGGGGAGCCCTCGTGGCTCACCTGGATCTTGCGCGGCTTGGCCTCCTCGGCCACGGGGATGGTGAGCGTGAGGACGCCGTCGCGGTAGCTGGCGTCGATGCGGTCCAGGGCCACGCCCGTGCCGAGCGTGAGCTGGCGGGCGAACGCCCCGGTGGGACGCTCGCGGGAGAGCCACTGGAGGCCCTCACCCTGCTCCACGCGGCGCTCGGCGCGGATGGTGAGCGTGCGGTCCTCGACGTCGATGTCGATGCTCGACGGGTCCACCCCGGGCAGGTCGAGCTTCGCGAGGAAGGACTCCCCCTGCCGGTACAGGTCCATCGGCATGATGGTGGCGTTGGTACCGGGGGCCTGACGCAGCACTGTGTTGAGCCAGCGGTCCATCTCGCGGAACGGGTCGTTGTTCCTCGCCATGGCGGATCACCTCCACGATCCTCAGCGGCCCGGGCCGTCCGGGCCGGGCACCGCAGGTGCGAGCCTGCGGCCACCTGCGTCAAGTTGAGCACCCTGCGCTCACGAGTGCTCACGCTGGGGCGCTCGCCCACAGCGAACGTCCCGCCCCGGGCGTGCGACGGCCCCCGCCTCGCAGGACGAGACGGGGGCCGGGCAGGGCGGTCAGCTGCGCTGGGGTGCCATCGCCTCGAGCCGGGTGAGCTCGTCCTCGGAGAGCTCGAAGCCGAGCACGTCGAAGTTGCGCTCGATGCGGGCCGGCGTGACGGACTTGGGGATGGCGACGAACGAGCGCTGCAGGTGCCAGCGCAGGACGACCTGCGTGGGGTCGACGCCGTGCCGCTGGGCGATCTCCACGAGCGCGGGGTCCTCGAGGTTGGTGCGCTTGAACGGGCTGTATCCCTCGACGACGACCTCGCGGCTCGAGAGCGCCTCGACGAGCGAGGCGTCGTAGTCGGCCGGGCTCCAGGGGATCTGGTTGATCGCCGGGGTGATGCCCGTGGCCTCGGTGAGCTCGTCGATCTGCGCGACCGAGTAGTTGCTCACGCCGATGGCCCGGACCTGGCCGGCGGCCTGCGCCTCGATGAAGCGCTCCCACGTCGCCGGGCTGGCGGTCTTGTTCGGCGGCCAGTGGATGAGCCAGAGGTCGACGTAGTCGGTGCCGAGCATCCGCAGCGACGCCTCGAGCGTCTCGCGCTCGCGGCCGACGAGGTCCGGGGGAAGCTTGGTGGTGACGAAGATGTCCTCGCGGGCGACGCCGGAGTCGGCGAGCGCGCGGCCCACCTGCTCCTCGTTGCGGTACATCGTCGCGGTGTCGATGTGGCGGTAGCCGACGTCGAGGGCGGTGCGCACGGACGTGTACGCGTCGTCGCCCTCGGACTGCCAGGTGCCGAAGCCGATGAGGGGGATGGGGACGGGCCCGCCGGGGGCGCGCAGGGGCACGGTAGGAATAGAGGTCATCCCGCCATCCTGCGCGACCACCCGCCCCGGCGCGCGTCGAGGCGTCGGGGCGGCCGCCGCCCGTCCGCCCGCCGCCCGTCCGCCCGGCGTCGTCCGCCCGAGGTCAGCCGGCGGTGATGGCGTCGCCCGCGTCCGCGAAGGTGAGCGGCGGCCGGCCGAAGGCCTCCTCGGCCGCGGCGACGACGTTGCGGGCCAGCACCTTCCCGCCGGCCCAGCCGATGACGGCGCCCACCCCGAACGGGGCGAGGCGCCCGACGGCGAACAGCCCGCCGCGGCGGGCGGCGCGCCGCGCCAGCCGGCTGGTGAGCCCGCGGTTGACGCCGCGCACGGTCCCGAGCGGCAGTCGGGTGAGCGCCGTGCGGGCCCAGCCGAGGGTGCTCAGGCCGACCTGCCCGGAGAGCGCCTCGACGCCCTCGTCCCCCAGCAGCGTCGTCAGCAGCAGGGTGCGCCGGCGCGCCACGTCCTCGACGTGGATGCCGTGGACCTCGGCGACGGCCATGACGAAGGTCGAGGTGCGGCCGAGGAAGCCGGCGAGGTTCGCGGCGGTGAGCACGGCGGCGACACCCGTGCCGATGGCGGGCACGGCGGCGACGGCACCGACGGCGCCGCTGGTGCGCTTGATCGAGCGCACGTACTCCTGCTCGAGCCGGCTGATGATCTCCTCCGGCGTCGCCCGGGGCGCCTTCCGGCGCATCTCGGCGACCTTCTTCGTCACCCGCCCCGAGGGCCAGGTGACGGCCGCGTCGAGCAGGGCGTCGAGCCGCGAGTGCTCAGTCTCGGTCTCGGTCGTCGCGTCGGGAAGGTCGAGCTCCGTCGTGGGGGCCATGGTGCTCCTCAGCTCTCGTCCGTCATGGGTTCGTGGGTGATGGCCAGCTCGTGGGAGGCGCCGGCGTCCAGGGTCCGCGCCACTGTGCACTGCCGTCCGGCGGTGCGCTCGACCCGCTCGGCGAGCTTGGCCCGCTGCTCGTCGTCGAGGTCGGCGAGGTCGAGGACGAGCTCGACGTCGAACGAGCCGTAGCGGTTCTCGCCGTCGACGGGGTGCGGGGAGACGCCGACGACGGCGGGGAAGTCGTCACCGAGGCGGCCGCGGAGGACGTGGTCGGTGGACAGGGCGGTGCAGGCGGCGAGGGCGAGCTGGAGGAGCTCGCCGGGGGAGAAGACCCCCTCGGCGTCGCCGGGCCCGATGAGGACCTCGGCCCCCCGGCCGTTGCGGCCGGTGTACTGCCGGACGCCGGTGCGCTCGCCCCACAGGGCGCGTGCGGGTGCGGCGTCGGTGCCGGCGGGCGCGGGGTCGGCCAGCTCGGGGTCGGCCGGCGCGGTGCCGGCCGGGGTGCCGGCCGTCGCGCCGGGCTCCGCTGTGCTCGGCTCGTCGGTGGGGTGGGGGGTGGCGTCCATGGGGGCGATCGTCGCACGACGCCCCCGCGCGAGCGACGTCAGCGCCCGCTCCGCGCCGTCGCCGGCCCCGGGGGGCCGCCCGGATGCCGCCGCCCGGGGCCCGGCATAGCGTGATCACCGTGACCGATCAGCTGCCCGAGTCCGTCGTCGTCGTCCTCTTCGGTGCCACGGGGGACCTCAGCCGGCGGATGGTCCTGCCCGCCCTGCTCGAGCTCCACGCGCGCTCGCTCCTGCCCCGGGAGTGGGTCCTCGTCGGCGCGGGCCGCGGGCACCGCTCGGACGAGGAGTTCGCCGCCGAGGTGCTCGCCTCGGCCGAGGAGTTCGGCGCCGGGCGCCCGGACGACTGGGACGAGATCGCCGGCCGCCTGCGGTTCGCGGGCGGCGGCTTCAGCGTCGACGACCCCGGCGAGCTGCCCGACGTGCTCGCCCGGGCGCGCGAGGACATCGGCGGCACGCCCGCCGTCGTCCACTTCCTCGCCGTGCCCCCCGAGGCGTTCGAGCCGACCACCCGGGCCCTCGGGCAGCACGGTCTCACCGAGGGCGCGCGCGTGGTCTACGAGAAGCCCTACGGGACGTCGGCGGACAGCTTCGCCGCGCTCGAGCGGACGGTGCAGGACGTCCTCGACGAGGACCAGGTCTTCCGCATCGACCACTTCCTCGGCAAGGAGGCGGTCCAGAACCTCTACGTGCTGCGGTTCGCCAACGAGCTGGTGGGGGGCATGTGGAGCCGCGAGCACGTCGCCCAGGTGCAGATCGACGTCCCGGAGACCCTCGACGTCGCCGACCGCGCGGACTTCTACGACGCCACCGGCGCCGCCCTCGACATGCTCGTCACCCACCTGTTCCAGGTCGCCGCGCAGGTGGCGATGGAGCCCCCGGCGGACCTGCGCGACGCCGACCAGCTCCTCGCCGCGCGCGAGGACGCGATCGCCCACTTCCGGCCCATCGACCCCGACGACGTCGTCCTCGGCCAGTTCACCGGCTACCGCGACATCGATGGCGTGGCCGACGACTCGCGGACCGACACCTTCGTCGCCGCCCGGCTGTGGGTGGACAACGAACGCTGGCGCGGCGTCCCCTTCGTCATGCGCACCGGCAAGCGGATGGCAGCGAGCGCCCAGCAGGTGACGCTCGTGCTGCGCTCGCCGTCGGGGCCGCTGAGCGAGGAGGCCGAGGAGCCGAACACCATCCGCGTCTCGCTCACCGGGGCCGGCTCGCTCGCCTTCGGCGTCACCGTGAAGACCCCGGGGCCCGACCTCGGGCTCTCGGCGGCCGCCGCCCGCCTCGAGCTCGACGACGTCGAGGAGGGCGACAGCATCGCCCCGTACGCCTCGCTCCTGCACGACGTGCTCCTCGGCGACCGGTCCCTGTTCACCACCGCGAGCGGCCTCGCGGCGGCCTTCGACGCGTTCGCGCCGCTCCAGGGCGAGGACCGGCCCGACCCCCTGCCGTACGAGCCGGGCAGCTGGGGCCCGGCCGAGGCCGACCGGCTCGCGGCGCCGCACGGGTGGGTGGTGCGGGACTAGACCTGCGCACGGTGCGGGGTGTCGGACCGGGCCGCTACGGTCGGCGTGACGGGGGCCACGCGGACGTGGTCCCCGCGTACCGATCGAAGGGACCCCGATGTCGCCCCCCAGCCTCTCCCGCCCCGGCGCCACCGCCGTGGCCGCGGCCCTGCTCCTCGCGGCCGCCGTCGTCCCCGCCGCCGCGCGCGGCGCCAACGCGGCCGTCGCACCGGCGGCCGTCACCGGCGTGAGCGAGGCGCGCGTCGACGAGCGCACGCTCGACCTCACCGTGGCGACCTCCTCCCTCGCGGAGCCCGCCGGCGTGCGGCTGCTGCTGCCGCAGGGCTGGGACGAGCGCGAGGAGGGCCAGACCTGGCCCGTCCTGTGGCTGCTCCACGGGGCGTGGGGCACCTACACCGACTGGACCGAGCTGGGTGCGGCCGACGAGCTCACCGCGCTCGAGGACGTCCTCGTCGTCCTGCCCGAGGGCGGGGCGGCCGGGTTCTACGCGGACTGGTCCAACGGCGGCGCGGGCGGGCAGCCCGCGTGGGAGACCTTCCACATGGCGGAGCTGCCGGCCCTGCTCGCGGCCGAGTACGGCGCGGGGGAGGAGCAGGCGATCGCCGGGCTGTCGATGGGCGGGCACGGTGCGCTCGCCTACGCCGGCCGCCACCCGGAGCGCTTCTCCGCGGCGGCGTCCTTCAGCGGGCTCGTCCACACCCTGCGGGAGCCGTCCGACGGCGAGGTCGGCGGGGCCGCCACCCTGCTCGACGTCGTCGAGCGCAACGGCCTCCCGTCGGAGGAGCTCTTCGGCGACCCGGTCGCCGAGCGGGCGACCTGGCAGGCGCACAACCCCTATGACCTCGCGCCGGCGCTGGCCGGCATGCCGGTCTACCTGTCGGCGGGCACCGTGGCCGGGCTGGAGAACGAGGTCCGCCTCGAGGCCATCGACCTTGCGGACCGCCTCGCGGACGCCGGCGGGGACGTCGAGCTCGTCGTCGACGACGGCGCCAACCACGGCTGGCCGCACTGGCAGCGCAACCTCTGCGCCTCGCTGCCGACGCTGCTCGGCGCGGTCGGGGTGGGCATCGACGCCGACGACCCGTGCGCCGGCGAGGCGAACCCGCCCACCGACCCGCCGGGCGACGCGACGGACGCGTTCCGGGTCCACCCCTACCTGCAGAACCCCACGCCGGACGGCATGCTCGTCACCTGGTTCGCCAGCGAGCCGGGCGAGGGGGTCCTCCGGGTCACCGGCGGCGACCTCGACGAGGCGATCGTGCGGACCTCGGCGGGCGAGCTCCAGGCGCACCTCGCCTACACCGAGGCCAACCGCGCCCAGGAGGTCCCCGGCCTCGAGCCGGGCTCGTGGCTGCGCGAGGGCGAGAACTACCGCCACCAGGTCCTCCTCGAGGGGCTGACGCCGGACACCACCTACCAGTACTCCGTCACCCAGGGCGAGGACAGCGTCACCGCCGAGCTCACCACCGCGCCCACCGCGCAGGACTGGGACCACATCCGCTTCACGGCGATGTCCGACTCCGAGACCGAGCCGCTGGGCCGCGTCCAGCGGCGCGAGTGGGCCCCCGGGACCGTCCCCGAGGGCGGCGAGCCGCGTCCGTCGGTCGAGAGCAGCGCCTGGGCCGACGCCTTCGGGACCGCCACGCTGTCCGACGAGCAGGTGCTGCGCTACGCCCTCACCGAGGACGAGGGGTTCGCCGAGAACCTGCGGATCATCGCCGAGCGCGACCCGGACCTCATGCTCTTCACCGGCGACCTCGTCCAGGGCGGGGCCTACCAGCCCGGCTGGGACGAGTTCTTCCGCAACGTCGCCGGCCCCGCGGGCCAGCTCGGGTCCGAGCGGCCGCTGCTGGCCGCCATCGGCAACTGGGAGAACTACGGCGGCGCGGACGGCGCCTACGGCACCCCCGAGGACCGCTCCCCGGTGGTGATCGGCCGCCGGAAGATCAAGACGTACTTCACGCCCGGGTCCAACGGCACCCCCGAGCACCAGGGCAACTACAGCCGCCGCGACTACGGGCCGCTGACCTTCCTCACCCTCGACAGCTCCAACGGCGTCCCCGAGGACGACCCAGACAACTACCCCGAGGACGACCGGCTCACCGGCACCGAGTACACCGGCCCGGGCACCGACACCCAGAACAACTACACGATCGGGGAGTACGAGGCCGCCGGCGGCACCGACCAGTCGCCGTACAACGAGGGGACGGTCCAGTGGAACTGGGCGCGGGAGCAGCTCGCCGACGCCCGCGCCGCCGGCCAGATCATCCTCGTCCAGTTCCACCACGCCCCGTTCAGCTCGGGCGAGCACGGGCTGCCGATGAACCACGAGGACAGCTCCGGCCAGGGCGGCACGCCCATGCGGATCTACCACGACATGTTCGAGGAGTACGGCGTCGCCACGGTGATCTCCGGGCACAGCGAGATGTTCGAGCGCTCCTACGTCGACGGTGACGACGACGGCGTGGGCATCCACTACTACGACGTCGGCGTCTCCGGCGACGGTCTGCGCGGGTCGCGGATGGTCGGCGGGCTCTACGACGGCGAGCCGCTGGGGTACAACACCTTCAGCGCCTGGACCGCCGACCGGGACGCCCCGGAGGTCTGGCAGGACGGCCGCATCGTCGACGGCGGCAAGCACTACGGCCACCTCGAGGTCAACGTCGAGCGGCTCACCGGCGGCGACGCCGCGGCCCGGATCACCCTGACGCCGGTGTACTCCTTCCCGCTGATGGACTCCGACCTCGCGGTCACCGGCACGGAGCGGCGGGTCTACGACGACGAGGTGGTCCTCCTCGTCGGCAGCGACGGCCGCGTCATCGACGAGACGGAGGAGCCGACGCCCGACCCCACGGACGGGCCCACCCCGGACCCGACGGTGGACCCGACGGTGGACCCGACGCCCGCCCCGACGGCGGCCCCCACGGGGGACCCGGGCGGGAGGCCCTCCGTCCCGGCGCCCGGCACGGCACCCACCCTGCCGAGCACCGGGGCCGACACCGGGCTCCTCGGCGCCGCGGCGCTCCTCGTGCTCACCGGGGCCGCGGGGCTCGCGCTGCTGACCCGCCGCCACCGGCAGACCGGCTGAGCCGCCCCGGGGCAGGCGCCACGGCGCCTGCCCCGGGAACGGCGGGCATGTACGCGGGTGCGTGCGGTGCGCATCCGGTGATGCGGTGCGCTCGGCGGGCGCAGCCGCGCTCCGGTGCGACGGCCGCCCTCAGGTGGTGCGGCGGCGCCGGCGCAGGCCCGCGCCCACCCGGGTGCCCGCCGCGGTGACGGCGCCCGCGAGGGAGCGCAGCTGCTCGACCCCGCTGCGCGGCCACAGCCGGGCCGCCCAGCGCTCGCGGGGTGGCAGGGCCGCGGCTCGGCGGTCGACGACGCGGGCGACGTCGTCGGCGATCGTGCCCGCGGGGGCGCCGGCGGCCGCGTAGCGCGACGCCTCCACCCGCTCGGTGACGCGGGTGAGCGCGGCGGCCGCCGAGGGGTCGAGGTCGGCGGCGCGCGCGTAGTAGGCGCGGGCCTGCCGCACGGTGGTCCCCGCGGGGGCCGGGACGCCGAGGTCCGCCAGGCTCGTGGTGAGCAGGTGCCACTCGCCCTCGACGCGCTCGGCGTCGGTGCGCGCGGTGCGGCGCCAGGACTCGCGCCGCCACCGGCCGGCCGCGGGCACGACGCTCGCGGCCAGGGCGATCACCGCGAGGACGCCCAGCGTCGCCCCCGCCCACGCCAGGACGTCCCCGACCCAGGCGGGGGCACCGCCCGCGGGCGGCGTCGCGCCGGCGTCCGCCCCGGGGGCGGCCGAGGGCGCGTCTGCTCCGGCCGTGGGGTCCGGCGCCGGCGTGGCGACGTCGCCGCCGGGCGTGACGTACACCGGCGCCGGCCCCGACCGCTGCGCCGGGGTCGGTTCGAAGCGCGTCCAGCCCAGCCCGGTGATGAACAGCTCCGGCCAGGCGTGGGCGTCCGCCGCGACGATGGTGCGCGTCCCGTCCTCGCTCGTCGTGCCGGGGAGGAAGCCCACGGCCAGCCGGGCGGGGATGCCGGAGGCGCGGGCCATCATCACCATGGCCGTGGCGAACTGGGTGCAGTACCCCTGGCGCGTGACGAGGAAGTGGCTGATCGGGTCGATCGGGGGCCCGTCGGCCTCGCGCTCGGCGAGGGTGAGCGAGTAGGTGTAGAGCGGGCCGCGGAGGTGGTCCTGGATCGCGCGGGCGATCTCCACCTCGTTGGTGAGGTCGCCGACGACCTCCGCCGTCAGGGCCTCGACGCGCTCCTCGGACGCTGGGTCGACGTGGGTCGTGAAGGGGTCGTCGACCACCGCGTCCGGCAGGCCGGGGCCGGGGGGCGCTTCGCCCACGGTCTCCGGCAGCGCCAGGGCCGGCATGCGCAGGTAGCTCACCTCGTAGCTGTCGGCCTGGCCGGCGATGACGGCGGTCTGGGTCGCGGGGTCGACGCCCCAGGGGATCTCCCCGAAGTCCGCGCCGACGAGCGGGTGCGGCACGGCGACCTGCGGGGAGCGCAGCCCGTTCTCGATGACGGTGAGCGTGTCGGTGTCCAGGGGCAGCCCGGGGTCGAGGCCCGCGGGCGCCGGCACCTGCGGGGCGGGGGTGGTGGCGGCCTCGCGCTCGCTCGGCCACCACTGGCCGGCCTCGTACATCGTCGACACCGTCACCCGGAGGGGCGGGACGGAGCCCTCCGCGGAGCGGTACCGGATGACCGGCGCGGTGCTCCGGCTGGCGAGGTCGGCGGCGAGGTCGAGCGTCTCGGTGAAGGTGACCTGCCCGGTCCCGCCACCGGCACCGGCCCGGCCCAGGCCGTCGACGAGCGCTGTGGGGGGCAGGTGCGGCAGCGCCGCCGGTACGGCGACGGCCGCCAGCAGCGTCACGGCCCCCACCCACCGGGCCGTCGAGCTGTGCCGCTGGGCGCCTCCGGCCACCGCGGCGGGGACGTCCACGGAGGTGCGCGCCGTGCCGGCCCGCGCCCACGCCCGGACCCGGCCGGTGCCGTGCCGGCCGAGGAGGAGCAGCCACGCGAGGGCGGGGACGAGGAAGAAGCGCGGGTGGAGCGGCTCGCCGGTGTTCGAGGCGGTGATGGCCGAGGTGAGCAGGAGCGGGACCCCGGCCAGCGCGGGCGCGCGGCCGGTGACGCCCACGGCGTCCACGACGAGGGCGACGACCGCCACGCCGGCGAGGACGAGGAGCACGAGTCCCGCCGTCGCGGGGGCCGGGACGGTCTCGGTCCGGATGGTGCTGGCGCCCTCGCGGAGCAGGGCCACGGCCTCAGCCAGCGCGTCCGGGCCGGGCAGGCCGAACCACAGGTGCTCCCCGAGTGACGTCCAGGCGACGACGAGCGCGGTCGCACCGGCCTGGAGCGTGACGACCGCCCAGCCCGGAACCCGCAGGGCGCGGGCGAGGGAGCCGACCACCACCACGACCGCGAGGACGACGACCAGGGGGGCGATCCACGGGTCGGCCCGCACGAGGGCGGTGATCGGCCACGCCGCGGCGAACGTCGCGAGCGCGGCGAGGACCGCCTCGTCCCAGCGGGCGCGCTCGTGGGCCCTCACCGCGCCACCTCCGCCGTCGTACGGGTGAGGCGCTCCCACGCCGGTCGCAGGTCCGGCCCGGTGCGGAGAACCTCGGTCCGCCAGCCCGGCCGGGGCTCGGCGTCGGGGCCGTCCGCGTCCTCGACGACGAGGGCGAGCGCCGCGGTGCCGGGCCCCCCGGCGTGGGTCGGGGCGGCGTCGGCGTCGGCGAGGACGGCGACGACGAGGGCGCCGTCGACGGCGACCGAGTGCGTCGCCCGCAGCGCCTCCTCGGCCAGCGCGGTCTCGGTCGGCTCGGCGAGCGCGAGGGCGCGCAGCGCACCTTCGACGTCGGTCTCGACCTGGCCCGCCCCGACGGTCTGCGGCGTGAGGAGGTGGAGGGCGTACCCGTGGGCGCCCAGGTGCACGGCCACGGAGGCGAGCGCGTCGACGGCGCGCTCGAAGGTGCCCTCCGGGCCGGCGCCGCCGTGCGCCCGTGCGCGGGCGTCGAGGACGAGAACGGCGCGCCGGCGGGCCGGGCGCTCCTCCTGGCGGACCATGAGCTCGCCCCGGTGGGCGGTCGCCGGCCAGTGCACGTGCCGCAGGTCGTCGCCCTCGCGGTAGGACCGGACGCTGACGTCGTCGTCGCCGTGCAGGGCGACCGTGTGCGGCAACGGCCCGTCGCCGCCGGAGCCGTGCCCGCGCACGGGGGCGTCACCGAGGGCGGTGATGCGGGGCAGGACGACGATCTGGGCCGACGAGGCGAGCGTGCCGCTCGTCCGGGCGAGCCCGAACGGGTCGTGCTGGTGGAGCGTGAGCGGCCCGACGCGGTGCTGCCCCCGCACGGCGCCGACGACGTCGTAGGACACCCGGTGGCTCTCCCGCGGGTCCATCCGCGGCAGGAGGAACCGCGGCGACGGCCCGAGCGCCGGGTCGAGGGCGTCCTCGGCGAGGTAGAGGGCGCTGCGGCGGGTGCCGACGTTGCGCACCCGGACGGCGACGTGGGCGTGGGCCCCGGCCGGGACCAGCGGGGGGTCGACGTGGCGGGCGACCTCGAGGGCGGGGCTACGGCGCCACGTCACCGCGAGCGCGAGCAGGGGCAGCCCGAGGAGCAGCACGCCCACCCGGGTGATGTCGGGGAAGCCCAGGACCATGCCCATCGCCGTGACCGTCGCGCCGAGCGCGAGGAAGGTCTGGCCACGGACGGTGAGCGTGGGCACGGGTCATCTCGCCCGGGCGGGGACGCGGACCTGGCCGACGATCGCCTCGACCACGCCGCCCGGGGTGTGCCGGGCGAGCTGGGCCTGCCCGGCGAGGAGGACCCGGTGGGCCAGGACCGGCAGCGCGAGCCGCTGGACGTCGTCGGGCAGGACGTGGTCGCGGCCCTCGAGGGCCGCGTGGGCGCGGGCCGCCCGCAGGAGGTGCAGGCTCGCGCGCGGGGACGCGCCCAGCCGCAGCAGCGGGCTGGTCCGCGTCGCCTCGACGAGGTCGACGACGTACTGGCGCACCGCCGGGCTGGCGTACAGGCCGCGGACGGCGTGCGCGAGGGCGGCGACCGTCGCGGCGTCGGTGACCGGGCGCAGGTCCTCGAGCGGGTCCGCCCCGCCGTGCGAGGCCAGCATGGACATCTCTGCGGCCGCCGAGGGGTAGCCCATGGAGATGCGGGCCATGAACCGGTCGCGCTGCGCCTCGGGCAGGGGGTAGGTGCCCTCCATCTCCACGGGGTTCTGGGTGGCCATGACGATGAACGGCGCCTGCAGGAGGTAGGTGCGCCCGTCGACGGTGACCTGGCGCTCCTCCATCGACTCCAGCAGCGCCGACTGGGTCTTCGGCGAGGCGCGGTTGATCTCGTCCCCCACGACGACGTTGGCGAAGATCGCCCCGGGGCGGAACTCGAACGCGCGGGTGTCCTGGTTGAAGACGCTCACGCCGGTGATGTCGCTGGGCAGGAGGTCGGGGGTGAACTGGATCCGGCGGACGGTGCAGTCGATGGACCGCGCGAGCGCCTTGGCGAGCATGGTCTTGCCCACGCCCGGGACGTCCTCGATGAGGAGGTGGCCCTCGGCGAGGAGTACGGTCACGGCCGTGCGGACGACGTCGGCCTTGCCCTCGATGACGGAGGACATGGCCGCGGAGATGTCCGCCGCGACACCACCGATCCGGGCCAGCTCGGCGTCCGTCGTGGAGCCGGCCCCCGTCATCGATTGGGTCATTGGGAAATGGTGCACCATGCCGCGGCGCTGGGCTACGGGTATGGGGGAGCGTTCCGGCGGTCGCCGCGCCCGGCGATGAGGGACTGGACGAGGGAGCACGGATGCTCGGGAACGTGCAGGAGACCGGACCGCAGGCGCTCGCGCCCCTCCTCGACGAGGCGGTGGCGCTGGGGCGGCACTGGCTGAGCGCCGCCGAGGACACCCGCACGGCGGGGGAGCGCGAGACGAGCGAGCGGCTGTCCGCCCTCCTCTCCGACCCGGCGGGGCTCGACCTGGCCGTCCGGTTCGTCGACCGCGTCGTGCGCCCGGAGGACGACCGCGCCGCCGCGCGCGAGCTGGCCCGGGTCCCGGCGTCCGCCGCGCGCTTCCTCTCCGCCGGTGACCGCGCGCTGCTCGGTCTCGGCGCACGTGTGGCGCCGCTGGCGCCCGGCGTCGTCGTCCCGCTCGCGCGGCGGCGGCTGCGCCAGCTCGTGGGCCACCTCCTCGTCGACGCGCGCGACCCCGCCCTGGCCGCCCACCTCGCCCGCGCCCGCGCCGACGGCTTCCGGCTCAACGTCAACCTCCTCGGCGAGGCGGTGCTGGGCGAGCGCGAGGCCGCCGCACGGACCGACCGCACGGTCGCCCTCCTCGAGCGCGAGGACGTCGACTACGTCTCCGTCAAGGTCTCCGCCCTGGTCAGCCAGATCAGCCCCTGGGACACCCCCGGGTCCGTCGCCCGGGTGCTCGAGCGGCTGCGCCCCGTCTACCGGGCGGCCGCCCGGCGGGGCGCCTTCGTCAACCTCGACATGGAGGAGTACCGCGACCTCGACCTCACCGTCGAGGTCTTCGCCGCGATCCTGCGCGAGCGCGAGTTTGCCGGGCTGGAGGCGGGCATCGTCGTCCAGGCCTACCTGCCGGACTCCCTCGCCGCCGTCGAGCGCCTCGTCGGCCTCGCGCGCGAGCGGCACGCGGCGGGGGCCGCGCCGCTGAAGATCCGCCTCGTCAAGGGCGCCAACCTCGCCATGGAGCGGGTCGAGGCGGAGCTGCACGGCTGGGAGCAGGCGCCGTACCCCACCAAGGCCGACGTCGACGCCAACTACCTGCGCCTCGTCGAGCGGCTGGTGCGCCCCGAGCTCGCCGGCGTGCTCCGGGTGGGCGTGGGCAGCCACAACGTCTTCGACGTCGCCCTCGCGCACCTCCTCGCCCGTGGCCGCGCCGTGGAGGCCATGGTCGACGTCGAGATGCTCGAGGGCATGTCGCCCGCCCAGGCCCGGGCGGTGCGCGCCGACGCCGGCTCGGTGCTCCTGTACACCCCGGTCGTCGCGCCGGCCGACTTCGACGTCGCGGTCTCCTACCTCGTGCGCCGGCTCGAGGAGAACGCCGACCCGGCGAACTTCCTCGCCGCGGCGGCCGCCGGGGCGGCCGGCGCCGCCATGGACGACCAGGAGGAGGCCTTCCGGCGCAGCGTGGCCCACGCCCGCACGGTGTCCCACGCGCCGCGCCGCCGGGCCGAGCGGGCCGGGGCCGGCCCCACGTTCACCAACGCGCCGGACTCCGACCCCGCCGTGGCGCAGGTGCGCGCCTGGGCCCGCGAGGTGGTGGCCGCCTCGCCCGGCACGCCGCGATCCGCGGTGCTCGACGACGCCCGCGCCGTCGACGCCGTCGTCGCCCGCGGCCGGGCGGCCGGGCACCGCTGGGCGGGGCGCCCGGCCGCCGAGCGGGCCGCGGTCCTGCGCCGCGCCGCCGACGAGATCGAGGCCCGGCGCGGCCGCCTCGTGACCGCGATGGCCGCCGAGGGCGGCAAGACCGTGGGGGAGGCCGACCCGGAGGTGAGCGAGGCGGTCGACTTCGCCCGCTACTACGCCGACCGCGCGCTCGACGAGGTCGACGGCGCCCGGTTCGTCCCCGACGTCCTCACCCTCGTCACCCCGCCGTGGAACTTCCCTGTGGCGATCCCCGCCGGCTCCGTCCTCGCCGCGCTCGCGGCCGGCAGCGCCGTCGTCCTCAAGCCCGCCGACGCGGTGCCGCGGTGCGCCGAGATCGTCGTCGAGGCGATCCACGCCGCGGGCGTGGCGGAGGACGTCCTCCAGGTCGTCCGCGTCGACGAGGGGCGGCTGGGGCGGGCGCTCGTGGCCCACGACGGCGTCGACACCGTCCTGCTCACCGGCGCGCTGGAGACCGCCCGGCTGTTCGCCGGCTGGCGGGCCGGGCACCCCGGCGGGCCGCGCGTGCTCGCCGAGACGTCCGGCAAGAACGCCATGGTCGTCACCCCGGCCGCCGACCTCGACCTCGCCGTCGCCGACCTCGTGCGCTCCGCGTTCGGCCACGCCGGCCAGAAGTGCTCCGCGGCCTCCCTCGCGATCCTCGTGGGCTCGGTGGGCACCTCCCGCCGGTTCCGGCGCCAGCTCGTCGACGCGGTCTCGTCCCTCGTCGTGGGCTGGCCCACCGACCTGGGGGTGAGCATGGGCCCGGTCATCGAGCCGCCGAGCGGGAAGCTCGAGCGGGCCCTCACCCGGCTCGACCCGGGGGAGAGCTGGCTCGTGGAGCCGCGCCCGCTCGACGACACCGGCCGGCTGTGGTCGCCGGGCGTCAAGGACGGCGTGGCGCCGGGGTCCTGGTACCACCGCACCGAGGCCTTCGGGCCGGTCCTCGGGCTCATGCGCGCCCGCACCCTCGACGAGGCGCTCGCGCGGCAGAACGCCACCGGGTACGGCCTCACCGGCGGCCTGCACTCCCTCGATGCCGAGGAGATCGACCACTGGCTCGAGCGGGTCGAGGTGGGCAACGCCTACGTCAACCGGCACATGACCGGCGCCATCGTGCGCCGGCAGTCCTTCGGCGGCTGGAAGGGCTCCGCGGTGGGCCCGGGCGCGAAGGCGGGCGGGCCGAACTACGTCGCCCAGCTGGGCCGGTGGCTGCCGGCGGGGCTGCCCGTGGCGGGTGCGCCGCCGCGGGCGGAGGTGGCGGAGCTGCTCGCCGCGCTGCTCCCGCTCGTCCCCGAGCCGGAGCACGCCTGGCTGCGCGCGGCCGTCGCCTCGGACGAGGCGGCGGCTACGGGCGCGCTCGCCGAGCGCGACGAGAGCGGGCTGCGCGCGGAGTCGAACACCTTCCGGTACCGGCCGCTGCCCCTCCTGTGGGTCCGGGCGGGGGAGGGGGCGCGGCCCGGCGAGCTCGTCCGGGTCCTGCTCGCGGCGCGCCGGGTGGGCACCCCGGTGCGGGTGAGCCTGGACCCCGGCGTGGGAGCCGGGCTGCGAGCCGGGGGAGCGGCCGACGCGCTGCGCCGGCTGGCCGGCGCCGTCGACCGCGCCGAGAGCACCACCCAGTTCACCGGCCGGGTGCGGGCCGGTGAGGTGACCGGGCGGGTGCGGGTGGTCGGGGACGGGCCGGACGTGGCCGTCCTCGCCGAGGCGCTCGCCGAGCGCACCGAGGCCACGCTGCTCACCGGCCCGGTGCTGGCCGCCGGTCGGCGCGAGCTCCTCACGGTGCTGCGGGAGCAGGCGGTAAGCCGGACCCGGCACCGGTTCGGGCACCCCGACGCCGGGCGCTGAGCGCCCGGGCGCCCGGTGACCGCTGGGCCGGGAGCGGCGCCCGGTGCTCGCTAGGCCGGGTGCTCGGCGAGGTACTCCAGGCCGATGCGCCGCTCGATGGCGACGACGTCGTTGATCGCGCCGGCGGCCGCCTTCTCGATGGGCTTGCCGAACAGCGGGATCGAGGCGGTGATGTCGCCGGCGAGCCGCCAGCGGGAAGCCTGCGCGCCGACGGGCTCGAGGACCATCCGGGCGGTGACCCGCACGGGCGCACCGGCGATGTCGAGCGAGAGCGTGCCCGGGCGCGAGCCGTCCGGGGCGGCGGCCTCCCAGGCCTGGACGAGGCGCACGTCGAGGCTCTGGCCCACGAGGGAGCGGAACTTCGCCGGGACCTGGTGCGTGGGCATCTTGCGCCGGGTGGTCACCGTGAACGCGTCGCCGTCGCGGAGGATCTCGACGGAGGAGTCGAGGGCCCCGCTGGCGGCGATCTCCCGCTGGACGAACTCCTCGCTCGCGAGCATCCGGGCGACCCGCTCCGCGTCGGCGGGGTAATCGATCGTGGCGTCGAACTGCACGTGACGTCCCTCCTGGGTGGGCGGGACGGGCCCCGCTGCTTGGCGTTCACCATAGCGGCGCCGTCGGTGACCTCGCCTACGCTGGCCCCGTGTCGACGCTGAGCGAGCTCATCCGGACCCGGACCTCCCACCAGGAGCAGGAGATCGAGTGGCTCCACCTGCTCGTGGGGGACTGGCAGGTGATCTCCGACCTCTCGTTCGCCGACCTCCTGCTGTGCGTGCCGACGGACGCCGGTGAGTTCGTCATCGTCGCGCACTGCCGCCCGTCGACCGGCGCGACCGTCCACCACGACGACATCGTCGGCCAGGCGGTCCCCGAGGGCCGCCGCACCCTCCTGCGGGACGCGATGGCCGACCTGCAGATCCACCGGGCCGCGGAGCCGCGCTGGACGGGCGCCCACGCGGTGCGCGAGGACGTCATCCCGGTCGTCCACGACGGGGTGGCCATCGCCGTCATCTCCCGCCAGGCCAACCTCGCCATCGCCCGCACCCCCAGCCGGCTCGAGATCAACTACGTCGAGGCGGCGGACGCCATCTGCGCGATGATCGCCCGCGGTGAGTTCCCGCAGGCGGGCTCGCCGACGGGCTCGCGCCGCGGGGCGCCGCGCGTGGGAGACGGCCTCGTGCGCCTGGGCGCCGACGCCGAGGTCCTCTACGCCAGCCCCAACGCGCTCAGCTGCTTCCACCGCCTCGGCGCGATCGGGGACATCACGGGGCGCGTCCTCGCGGAGGTCGTCACCGAGCTCGTCGAGCAGGACCGCTCCCCGGTCGACGAGTCGCTGCCGCTGGTCGTCACCGGCCGGGCCGCATGGCGCACGGAGGTCGAGTCGCACGGGGTCAACCTCTCCCTGCGCGCCATCCCGCTGCTGGAGAACGGCGAGCGCCGGGGGGCGGTGCTCCTGTGCCGCGACGTCACTGAGGTGCGGCGCCGCGAGCTCGAGCTGCTCACCAAGGACGCCACCATCCGGGAGATCCACCACCGGGTGAAGAACAACCTCCAGACGGTCTCCGCGCTCCTGCGCCTGCAGGCGCGCCGGTCGAGCTCGCCCGAGGTGCGGGGCGCCATCGACGAGGCGATGCGGCGGGTGGCGACGATCGCCCTGGTCCACGACACGCTGTCCCAGACGATCAACGAGACCGTCGACTTCGACACCGTGTTCCCGCGGGTGCTGCGCCTGGCGGCGGACGTCGCCTCCGCCGCCGGCGTGGTCCGCACCGAGAGCCGCGGGAGCTTCGGTCAGGTGGGCGCCGACGACGCCACGGCCCTGGCGGTCGTCCTCACCGAGCTCGTGGCCAACGCCGTCGAGCACGGGCTGGGCACGCAGGGCGGGACCGTCGTCGTCGAGGCCGAGCGCGACGACCGGGACCTCACGGTGTGGGTGCGCGACGACGGCGCCGGGCTCGAGGACGGGACGATCATGGCGGGCCTGGGCAGCCAGATCGTCACGACGCTCGTGCGCGGGGAGCTGGACGGCACGATCGAATGGCGCCCCGCGCCGGACCGGGGCACCGAGGTGGTCGTCCGCGCCCGGCTGGCCGAGTCGCGCTGACCGCTCCGGGGGCGCCGGTGTCGGCGCCCCCGGAGCGGCCGCGGCTGGCGCGGGCCGGTCGGTGACGGGGGGGTCAGTGCCGGCGGCGATCCGGCAGGACGAGGATGGCGTCCCCGACCGGGCGCTCCCCGGCGGCGTCCGAGGGGTCGTTGATGACCGCGCCGTCGACCACCATCGTCGTCGAGCCCCCGCCGTCGAGGTTGAGGGCCTCCCGCAGGCCGAGGCCGACGGCGACCTGCCCCGCCTCGGGGATGCTCAGGCCGAGGGACTCGGTGCTGCGACCGTCGGCCGTGACGAGGACGAGGCGGCCCTGGGCGTCGGTGCCCGCGAACGTGCGCGGGTTCCGCTTGTGCGCCCAGCCGTAGTAGAAGCTGGGGTTGTCCGCGTGGACCATCCCGTCGCTCGCCGGCGTCACGTGCAGCCGGCCGCGCCGGACGAGCTCGGGGCCGCCGTTGACGACGGAGGTGTGGTCGTGGGTCCGCACCGTCCGGCCGCGCTCGTCGGTGAGGGCGGTGCGCACGTCGAGGCGGGCGCCGCGCCGGGCGACCTGCCGGAGGTCGTCGGCGAGGTCTCCGGTGGCCTGGAGGGTGGTGCCACCGCGGGGGACGGTCCCCCCGCGGCTCTGGCGGACCTCGACGACCGTGTCGCGCCGGTCGAGGACGACCTCGACGCCGTCGCCCGCCGGCGTGGTGCCGGCGAACTCCGGGGTGAAGAGGACGAGCTCGGCGTCGTCGGTGCAGGTGACGTCGTGCCGCGGGTCGGACGTGGGCAGGTCGTCGTCGGTGCCGCCGCAGTTGCGGATGAGGCCCGGCACGCGGTTGATGCCGTCGAGGGCGAGGGTGGTGCGCCCCGCACGCACCTCGCCCTCCCAGGAGAACCGGGCGACGTCGGTGTGCCGGGCGTCCTCCCGCAGGACGAGCGCGGGGCGGCCGTCGACCGGCTCGCTGAGCAGCTCGCCGTCGACGACCGTGACGCCGGCCGGGTCGCCGGGTGCGCCGGCGCGCGGGTCGAGGACGAAGTAACCGCCGTTGACGCCGGCCGTCGCGCCCGCGAGGTCCGCGAGGGCGGAGGTGGTCTCCCGCTGCTCGATGTCCGGGCCGAGGGTCGCGTCGATCTCCCCGCGGAACCGCCGCGGGTCGACGGTGATGACGTCGATGCGCCAGGGGCCGCGGTCGTCGTCCTCCCAGTCCCAGCCGGTGTAGAAGACCGAGCCGGTGAACCCGGCCGCCCGCAGGCGGTCCCGCTCGGCGGTGGCGGCCGCCTGGTCGGCGAACGAGCCGACGCGTACCCGCCAGCCGAGCGTCCCGCCGGCGTAGTCGGCCACGGGGGCGGTGACGACCTCCTCGGCGCGCGCGGCGAAGCCGGCGGCGACGAGGGCGGCGGTCGTCTCCTGCGCGCTCGCGAGGTCCTTGAGGACGGTGGGGGGCGCGTCCGGGTCGGGCGAGGTGGCGCCGCCCGGGATGCTCACCTCGACGGTCCAGGAGTGGTCGGGGTCGACCTCGCCACGGACGATCCGCGTGAGCGTCACGCCCGGCTGGAGGACCTCCGTCGTGCGGGTCTCGGGCAGGTCCGCGGCGCCGAGCGGGAGCTCGGTGGAGTCCGGGCGGTGGGGGCCGCGGTGGTGGGCAAGGCTGTCGGCCGCGCCGGCGGTGGCGGGCAGCGCCACGAGGGTGGCGGTGACCGTGGCGGCGAGGAGGGCCCGGCGGGCCCGGTGCGGCCCGGGACCGGGGCGTTCAGCGGTGAACGAGGACACGTGACCTCCATCAGGGACGCCCCGTGAGGGGCGCAGGACGAGGCCCGGACCGGCGTGGTCCGGGCACCGGGCCGTCGTGGCCCGGAGCCCGGTCATTCTCGTGCCGCCGCCCGACACCCGCCAACGGGGGCCAGCACCGCGACGGGCGCCGGGACGAAACCCGCCGGTGCTCGCTGTCCGGCGGCGCCGGAGGTCGTCCGGTTCAGCCGGCGGAGGCGTCGCGCCGGCGGCGCTGGGCCAGGAGGCGGGAGACGACGAACCAGACGCAGGCGACGAGGACGGCGACGATGACGATCCACTGGAGGATGCCGGTGTACTGCTCGACCTCGACCCACCGCTCACCGAGGAGGTACCCGGCCATCACCAGGGCGGTGTTCCAGATGAGGGAGCCGGCGAACGTGAGGGCGGCGAAGGTGGTCAGCCGCATGCGGTCGAGCCCGGCCGGGATGGAGATGAGGCTGCGGAAGATGGGGAGCATCCGGCCGAAGAAGACGGCCTTGGTGCCGTGCTTGGCGAACCAGCGGTCCGTCTTGTCGATGTCGGCGGGGTCGACGAGCGGCAGGCGGGCGGCGATGGCGCGCAGGCGGTCGAGCCCGAGCCACGCACCGAGCCCGTAGAGGGCGAGCGCGCCGACCACCGAGCCGAGGGTCGTCCAGGCGATCGCGGCGACGATAGAGAGGTCGCCGCGGCTGGCGGTGAAGCCGGCGAGCGGGAGGATGACCTCGCTGGGGATCGGGGGGAAGAGGTTCTCCAGGGCGACGGCGATGCCGAGGCCGGGGCCGCCGAGGGCCTCCATGAGGCCCACGGTCCACCCGGCGAAGCCGTCGAGGTCACCGGTGGCCGCGGCCTGTGCCGCGGTCGCGAGACTCACTCAGCTGGCGCGGCGGGCGCGGGCGGTGCGACGCTTGAGCGCGCGCCGCTCGTCCTCGGACATCCCGCCCCAGACGCCGGCGTCCTGGCCGTTCTCGAGCGCCCACTTGAGGCACGTGTCGATGACGGGGCAGCGGTGGCACACCGCCTTGGCCTCCTCGATCTGGACGAGGGCCGGCCCGGTGTTACCGATGGGGAAGAACAGCTCGGGGTCTTCCGTCAGACAGGCAGCATTGTGACGCCAGTCCATGAGGCATCTCCTTCGGGCGCAGTCGGACCCGCGAAAAGATGCGGGGAAGCAGCAGGTCCGTGAACAGTGGGTTAACTCCTGGTCACCACTTTCACATGGACACCCGTATCCGACAAGAGGGATGTGACCGAGAACTCTGCGCGCAAGCGCGTGAACTGCCTCACAAGCGCGCACCGGGCTGTGCGCAACGCGGTCCCGCCCGCCCGTGGCGGTGCGTCGTACGCTCGGCGCGTGCCTGAGACTCCTGCCCGGCCCCCGCTCGTGCTCCGCGTGGGCCTCCTCCTCGTCCTCGTCGAGCTCGCCGCCCTGGCGGCCTTGGCGGTCTCCATCGCCGTGGAGGCGCTCGGCGGGGGCGGCCCGTCCGTCGGCCCCAGCCTCGCCATGGCGGTGTTCTTCCTCGGCCTCGCCGGTCTCGTCGCAGCGGCGGCCCGCGCCCTCCACGCCGGACGGCGGTGGGGGCGCGGGCCGGTGCTCACCTGGCAGCTGCTCGTCCTCGCCATCGGCGTCAGCCAGGCGGGCCTCATGCCCGCCTGGCTCACCGTGCTCGGCGTCGTCCTGCCGGTCGCCGTGGCCGTCGCCGTGCTCGCCCCCGCGTCGCGCGGGTGGACCGACGACGCCGGTCCCCACGCGGTGCTCTGACCGGAGCTGCCCTCGGGCGTCAGGCGCGAACCCACCCCAGGACACGGAACCGCCCCGGGACCACGAACCGCCCGGGACGACGAACCGCCCCGGACTCCGGCCCCCCTCCAGGGTCAGGTGTCCGGGGCGGTGGTCCGCCGGCCCTACTCGGCCGCGAGCGCGGCTACCGGGGGCGTCCGCACCGCCGTCCGGGCGGGCAGCACCGAGGCGAGCAGGCCCGCGAGCACCGCCACGACGACGACGACGCCCAGGTGCAGCCACGGCACGGCGAGGGTCACGCCGCCGGCGGCGCCGAGGATGACGGCCGTCCCGGCCCACCCGTAGAGCACCCCGAGGACGACGCCGACGAGCACGCCGACCACGGCGAGCAGGACTCCCTCGGTGGCGAGCATCCCCCGTAGCTGGCGGCGGGTGAGGCCCATCGCCCGCAAGAGCGCCGACTCCCGCGTCCGTTCGATCACCGACAGGGACAGGGTGTTGGCCACCCCGATGAGCGCGATGACGACGGCGGCGGCGAGGAGGCCGACGACGATCGCCAGGAGCGTGTCGATGACCTGCCCGAACATCTGCCGCTCCGCGGCCTCGCCGGAGACGTAGGGCACCGACCCGTTCGTCCCGGTCGCCTCGGAGAGCCGGTCGGAGATCGTCGTGGAGGCCTGGGCCGCGTCCTCGGCGTCGAGCCGGGCGTAGATCCCCGTGGTCGACGCGTCGGGCGCGAACTGCTCCAGCGTCTCGGGCAGGACGGCGGTACCGACGGGGGAGTCGGTCGAGACGACGACGAGCGGCACCCGCGGGGCGTCCTGATCGGTGGCGGCGTCGGGGGCGAGGGCAGCCTCGACCGTGTCCCCCACCTCCACCTCGAGGTCCTCGGCGGCCCAGCCGGCGAGCACGACGGTGCCCGGCGCCAGGTCCTCCAGGCCGGTGAGGTCGCGGAGCACCTCGCCCGCCGCGGCCGGGTCGAGGTCGGTGACGTCCGAGACCTCGACCTCGATGTCGCCCGCGGCGAAGTTGAGCGGCGCCGAGCGGACCTCCAGCACCCGCTCCACGCCGGGGGCCTCAGCGACGGCGGTGAGCTGGTTCGGGGTCAGCGGCGCGGCGCCGCCGTCCTCCGCCCACCCGGCCGAGGTGACGACGATGTCGGCCGGGAACGCGCCGTCGAGCTGGGCGTCGAGGCTTGCCCGCGCGCTCACCGCGCCGGTCGACATCATGCTCACCAGGGTCACCCCGATGATGAGCGCCGTGGCCGTCGCGGAGGTGCGGCGGGGGTTGCGGGTGGCGTTGGCGGTGGCGAGGCGCGTGGTGCTGCCCCCACCGAGCCGGGTGGCAACGCTGCCCAGCGCCCGGACGACGGCCGGGACGACGAACACCGCGCCGACCATGACGCCGGCGAAGGACAGGCCACCGCCGAGGACGCCGGCGGCGAGCGCGATGAGGAGGACGTCGTCCCCGTCGAACTGGCCGCTGAGCATCGCGGCGGTAGCACCGGCGAGGAGGAGGCCGCCGCCGACGATGAGAACGAGGCTGAGGACGAGGCGGCCGCGGCCGGTGCCGCGCACGTCCGGGGCGCCCGCGGGCCGCATGGCGGCAAGGGGGGCGACACGGGTGGCGGCGCGCGCCGGCGCGAGCGCGGCGAGGACCGTGACGGCGGCCCCGGTGAGCACCGGCACCAGGACGGCGGCGGCGGTGAGGGTGATGGTGCTCGGCACCGGGACGTCGAGGTCCATGGTGCCGAGGACCCACAACGTGCCCTGGGCGAGACCTGCCCCGATGGCCAGGCCGGCGATGCCGGCGAGGGTGCCGAGCAGGACCGCCTCGGTGAGCACGGAGCGACGGATCTGCGCCTTGGTCGCCCCGACGCAGCGCAGCAGCGCGAGCTGGCGGGTGCGCTGGGCGACGAGGACCTGGAAGGTGTTGGTGATGACGATCGAGGCGACGAGCATGGCGAGCGCGCCGAAGCCGAGGATGAGCGCCGTGAAGATCACCGTGCTGCCGAGGGCCCCGGAGGTGAGTTCCTCGGCCACCTCGGTCCCCGTGCGCACCACGCCCGCGCCGTCGAGCGCGGCGGCGACCGCCGCGGCAACGTCGTCCTCGCTGCCGTCGCCGACGGCGAGGATCTGCTCGTAGGACATCTCGCGGCCGCCGTCGGTGACCCAGGCCTCGAGCTGCTCGCCGGCGACGAGCGTGCTGCTCGCCGAGCCGAAGAGCGCCCCCGGGTCCTCGAGGATCCCGACGACCTCGAGCCGGCTGTCGACGGCGACCGGCTCGTCGCTGGCGCCGCCCGCGGGCAGGTACAGGCCGCCCTCGACCTCGACGTCGTCCCCGATGTCCACGCCCAGGCGCCCGGCGCTCGCGGCGGTGAGCGCGATCTGCCCGGTCGTGGTGGGCAGCTCGCCCTCGGCCACCTCGTGGACGGTGAGCTCCGGCGTGGAGGGGGCGGCGTCGACGAAGGCGAAGTCGGCGATGCCGTCCGAGAGGATCTGCGCGGTCATGGAGAGCGTGCCGTCGGCGGCGCTCACCCCGGACGCGCCACGGACGGCGGCGAGGTCGTCGGCCTTGAGGGCGCCGTCGGTGGCGGAGACCACCACGTCGGCGTCCCCGAGGGAGGCGGTCATGGCGTCGTAGGTCGTCTCCCGCAGGAGCGCGGAGGCGAGCAGGGTGGCGGCGATGAACGCCGTCCCGACGACGATGGCGAGGGCGGCGGCGAGCAGCCGGCCGACGCTGCGCCGCATCTGGGCGAGCGTGAGGCGCAGCATCAGCGCACCGCGCTCTCGATGTCGGTGGTGCGCAGGGCGTCGAGCCCGGCGAGGACCGCCTCGGGGGTGGGGTCGGCGATCTGGCCGGCGATGCGGCCGTCGGCGAGGAGCACCACCCGGTCGGCGTAGGCCGCGGCCACCGGGTCGTGGGTGACCATGACGACGGTCTGGCCGAGCTCGCGCACGCTGGTGCGCAGGAAGGACAGCACCTCGGCGCCGGCGCGGGAGTCGAGGTTGCCCGTCGGCTCGTCGGCGAACACGACGTCGGGGCGGGTGATGAGGGCGCGGGCGATGGCCACGCGTTGCTGCTGGCCGCCGGAGAGCTCGCCGGGGCGGTGGGTGAGGCGCTCGCCCAGGCCGAGGGTGGAGACGAGGACGTCGAACCACGCGCGGTCGGGCTTCGTGCCGGCGAGCTCGCAGGGCAGCGTGATGTTCTGCTCGGCGGTGAACATCGGCAGGAGGTTGAAGGACTGGAAGACGAAGCCCACGCGCTGGCGGCGCAGCAGCGTGAGGGCGGTGTCGTCGAGCGTGGTGAGCTCGGTGTCCCCGAGGTGGACCCGCCCGCCGGTGGCGGTGTCGAGGCCGGCGAGCAGGTGCATGAGCGTGGACTTGCCCGAGCCGGACGGCCCCATGATCGCGGTGAACTCCCCGGCGGTGAAGGAGACGTCGACGCCGCGCAGCGCGTGCACGGCCACGTCCCCGGATCCGTAGACCTTGGTGAGGCCGGTCGCGCGGACCGCCGCTGGGGCGGCCCGGCCCGGGGTGCGGGTGGTGGCGTCGTCGGTGGTGCTCATGGGACTCCTTCGGTTCGGTGCCGGCAGCGTGAGCCGGTACCTCGACGCTAGGGGCCGGGCCCGGGCCGCGGCGTCGGGCCCCGGGCTGGTTCTTCCGTCATCCCCTGGTCGTACACGGGCGCCGCCGGTGTCAGACCGGCGAGGCCCGCGAGCGGGGTCAGGACCCCGGCGTGATGAGACCGGTCTCGTAGGCGAGGACGACCGCCTGGACCCGGTCGCGGGCGCCGACCTTCGCCAGGACGCGCCCCACGTGTGTCTTCACCGTCGCCTCGGCGACGACGAGGTCGGTCGCGATCTCGGTGTTGCTGCGCCCGCGCGCCATGAGGACGAGCACCTCGCGCTCGCGGTCCGTGAGGGTGCCGAGGACGGCGGGGTCCGCCTTCTGCTCGTCCGGCAGCACGTGCGCGAGGTGGGCGAGCAGGCGCTTGGTCGAGGACGGGGCGATGACGGCGTCGCCGGCGTGGACGGTGCGGATCGCGCCGAGCATCTCCTCGGGCGGGGCGTCCTTGAGGAGGAACCCGCTGGCGCCGGCCTTAATGGCGGTGAGGACGTACTCGTCGAGGTCGAACGTCGTGAGGATGATGACCTTGGGCGAGGAGCCGGTGCGCCGCGGGGCCGCGGTGAGCCGGGCGGTGGCCTCGAGGCCGTCCATGCCCGCCATGCGGATGTCCATGAGGACGACGTCGACGGCGTAGGCGTCAAGGGCGCGCAGGGCCTGGGCCCCGTCGCTCGCCTCGACGACGACCTCCATGTCGGGCTGGGAGCCGATGACGAGACCGAAGCCGGCCCGCAGGAGGGCCTGGTCGTCGACGACGGCGACGCGGATAGGGGAGCCGTCGGGGCTCATCGGTGTCCTTCCGGGGCGGGCCAGGCCGCCGGCTGCAGGGGCGGCGGCGGGCCTGCCATGGTGGCGGGGGCGGGGGGCAGGGGGATCTCCGCCCGGACACGGTAGCCGCCCCCGGCCCGCGGGCCGGCGAGGAGCGTCCCGCCGAAGAGCGTCACCCGTTCCCGCATGCCGACCAGGCCGTGGCCCGCACCGTCCGAGGACGCGGCCGCGCCCCGTCCGTCGTCGTTCACCTCGAGGACCAGGCGCGTGGGCAGCCACTGGAGCATGACGGTCGCCGCGGCCGTCGGGCCGGCGTGCTTGAGGACGTTGGTCAGCGCCTCCTGGCAGATCCGGTACACGCTCAGGCCGGCGCCGGGGGGGAGCGGCCGCGAGTCGCCGAGGCGGACGAGCGAGACCCGCACCCCGGACCCGCGGACCTGCTCCACGAGGGTGTCGAGGTCGGCGTCGACGGGCTGGGGGGCGACGGTCCCCGCCTCCTCCCCGCCCGTGGGGTCACGCAGGACGCCGAGGATGCGGCGCATGTCGGCGAGGGCGTCCCGGCCGATCTGGCTGATCGTCGTGAGGGCACGGACGGCGGCGTCCGGGTTCGCGGCGGCGGCGTACCGTCCGCCGTCGGCCTGGGCGATGACGACGGACAGGGAGTGGGCGACGACGTCGTGCATCTCCCGGGCGATCCGGGCCCGTTCGGCGGCCGTGGCGATCTGCGCCTGCTGGTCCCGCTCGATCTCCAGGCGGCGGGCCCGCTCGACGAGGGTCTCGACGCGTTCGAGCCGGCTGCGGCGCAGGAGGCCCAGGGACCAGGCGACGACGACGACCGCGGCCGTGACGATGACGGTGGCGGCCGAGGAGCTGAGGTCCGCCATGCCGATCGACACGCCGAGGATCAGCGAGCCCAGGAGAGCGCCGGCCAGGGCGGCCCGCCCCGCCCACCGGGGGCCGTGCGCGGTGACCGAGTAGAGCGCGACGGGAATGAGGAGGTCGGCGACGACGATCTCGGCGCCGAGGACGAAGTGCGCCAGGGCGGCGGCGTAGATGACGACGGCGGAGGCGACGGGGCGGCTACGGCGCCAGTAGAGGGCCACCGTCATGACGAGGGAGGCGAGGAGGCCCGCGCCGGCGCCGAGGCCGTCGTAGCTGGTGGAGCTGTGGATGGAGGGGACGGCGATGACGAGGACCGCGACGACCGTGACGACGGCGTCCGCGGCGCGGGAGTCCGGGCGCAGCCACCCCGCCCAGGTCCTTCGGGGCTCCGCCATTCAGGCGTCCACCGGCTCGATGAGCTCGGGGGAGTCGTTGCGGACGTTGCCCACCTTGGCGCCGACCTCGTGGAGGTCCACCCGCGGCGCCTCGGCGTGGAGCACCGCGAGGGCACCCTCGGGCGCCGTCAGGGCGGGGTCCAGCCAGTCGGCGAGGATCCCCGGGGCGAGGAGGACGGGCTCCCGGTCGTGGAGGAACTCGAGCTCCGGACGGGCGGCGCGGGTGAGGACGGTGGTCGACAGGAGCCAGCGGGTGGGGTCGTCCTCCGCCTTCGCGGGGTCGCGCCAGAAGGAGTACAGCCCGGCGAGCGCCACCGGCCCGGCGTCGGCGCCGTGGACGAAGTAGGGGATCTTGCGCCCGGCGTCCCGCCGCCACTCGAAGTAGCCGTCGGCGAGGAGCACGCACCGCCGGGTGGCGAGCGGCTTGGCGAACACCGACTTCTCGGCGACCGTCTCGGTCCGGGCGTTGATCATCCGTGCCCCGACGGAGGGGTCCTTCGCCCAGGCCGGCACCAGGCCCCAGCGCGCGGCGTGCATCTCGCGCCGCACGGTGAGGGGCTCGGCCTCTACCAGGCGTTCGAGGACGATGCGCACCGGCTGCGTGGGGGCCACGTTGAACGACGGCGGCACGGCCGCCGCCTCGTCGGTGACCTCGGCGACGTCGAAGGTGTCGGCGAGGTCCTGGGCCTGCCGGAAGGACGCGTATCGACCGCACATAGGACCAGGGTGCCAGCCCGCACCCACACCGGGCATCCGTCGCAGGGGTGATCTCCGTTGTCATCCCGGGGGATGACCTCTCACCCGCCCCGTTCTCTCCCCCCTCGCTCCCTCCCTCCCCGCCTACCTCCCTCGTGATCGTGCAGAAACGCCGGTCCCTCGGCCGCGACCGTGTGCGCCACCACGGCGGGCCCCGCTGGCCGTGTGGGTGCCCTGGGCCAAGATGGTGGGCGTGACGACGAGCGACCCGGCCGCCGGCCCCATCCCCGCCCCGCCCGCCCCCGCCGAGGCAGCCCCGCCCGAGGCGCGCGCCCGGTGGGAGGAGCTCGTCGAGGTGCTCGACGCCGCCCAGTTCGCCTACTACGTCCGGGACGCCCCGACGCTCTCCGACGCCGAGTACGACGCGCGCCTGCGGGAGCTCGAGGAGCTCGAGGAGGCGCACCCGGACCTGCGGGTGCCGGACTCGCCGACGCAGCGGGTCGGCGGGACGTTCTCCACCGAGTTCGCCACGGTCCGCCACCTCCAGCCCATGCAGAGCCTCGACGACGTCTTCTCCCTCGACGAGCTGCGCGAGTGGGCGGCTCGGGTGCACGCGGAGGCCGGCAGCGGGGACGTCGCCATGACCGCCGAGCTGAAGATCGACGGCCTCGCGATCAACCTCCTCTACGAGCACGGCCGCCTGGTCCGCGCGGCCACCCGGGGGGACGGGCGCACCGGCGAGGACGTCACGCTCAACGTCCGCACCATCGGCTCGGTGCCCGCGCAGCTGGCGGGCACGGGGCACCCGGCGAGCATCGAGATCCGCGGCGAGGTGTTCTTCCCCGTCGCCGGCTTCCTCGAGCTCAACGCCTCGCTCGTCGAGGCCGGCAAGGCGCCGTTCGCCAACCCGCGCAACTCCGCGGCGGGGTCGCTGCGGCAGAAGGACCCGCGGGTGACGGCGTCGCGCCCGCTCGACATGATCGCCCACGGCGTCGGCGCCCTCGACTGGGGCGCGGGCGGGCCCGAGCGGGCGTTGACGCACCAGTCCGAGCTCTACGACCAGCTGCGGGACTGGGGCATCCCCGTCTCCTCGCACACCCGCGTGGTCCGCTCGCGCGAGGAGCTGGAGGAGATGATCGCCTACTACGGCGAGCACCGGCACGACGTCGAGCACGAGATCGACGGGATCGTCGTCAAGGTCGACGACTTCGCGCTGCAGCGCCGCATGGGGTCGACATCGCGCGCGCCGCGCTGGGCGTGCGCCTACAAGTACCCGCCCGAGGAGGTCAACACCCGCCTCATCGACATCCGCGTGAACGTCGGGCGCACGGGGCGCGTGACGCCCTACGGCGTCATGGAGCCCGTCCTCGTCGCGGGGTCCACGGTGGAGATGGCCACGCTGCACAACGCCAACGAGGTGCGCCGCAAGGGGGTCCTCATCGGGGACACGGTGGTGCTGCGCAAGGCGGGCGACGTCATCCCCGAGATCGTCGCCCCCGTCGTCGACCTGCGGGACGGCTCCGAGCGCGAGTTCGTCATGCCGACCACCTGCCCCTCCTGCGGCACCCCGCTGGCGCCGGCGAAGGAGGGCGACGTCGACGTGCGCTGCCCCAACGCCCGCAGCTGCCCCGCTCAGCTGCGCGAGCGCGTGGCGCACGTCGCCTCGCGCGGCGCCTTCGACATCGAGGCCCTGGGCGACGAGGGCGCGCTCGCCCTCACCGACCCCGACGCCCGGCGCGACGCGGCGCTGAGCGCGCTCGCGGCCGGGCACGCGGTGGAGACCGAGCGCGGCGCGGTGCGCCTGGGGGCGGGGGAGGCCCTGCCCGACGACGCCGCGCTGGCCGAGCTCGGGATCCCCACGCCGCAGACGGGGGCCCTCGAGAGCGAGGCGGGGCTGTTCGACCTCCGCGCCGAGGACCTGCGCGACGTCGTCGTCTACCAGCCCAAGACCCTGCGCGGGCAGCCCACGGGGGACTGGCGCGTGGTGCGCGCCTTCTGGACCAAGGAGCAGTGGCGCCCGGACGGCACCGTGCGCGCGGCGACGAAGCCGTCGAAGAACCTCGAGCGGATGCTCGACGAGCTCGCCAAGGCGAAGGCACAGCCGCTGTGGCGGGTGCTCGTCGCGCTGTCGATCCGCCACGTCGGGCCGACGGCGGCACGCGCCCTGGCCACCCGGTACGGCTCGATGGACGCCATCCGCGCCGCCACCGCCGAGGAGCTGGCGGCGGTCGACGGCGTCGGGCCGACCATCGCGGGGGCGCTCGTCGAGTGGTTCGACGTCGACTGGCACCGCGAGATCGTCGACGCGTGGGCGGCGGCCGGCGTGCGGATGGAGGACGAGCGGGACGAGGACGTGCCGCGCACGCTCGAGGGGGTCACCGTCGTCGTCACCGGGTCGCTCGAGCGGTTCTCCCGGGACAGCGCGAAGGAGGCGATCCTCGCCCGCGGCGGCAAGGCCTCCGGGTCGGTCTCGAGCAAGACGGACTTCGTCGTCGTGGGGGAGAACGCCGGGTCGAAGGAGGACAAGGCCCGCGAGCTGGGCCGGCCGATCCTCGACGAGGACGGCTTCGAGGCGCTCCTCGCCGGTGGCCCGGCGGCGGTGACGCCGGAGGACGCCGGCGCCGGGGACGTGCCCTAGGCACAGGTGACGGGCGCGTCGGCGGCCGTCAGCGGGCCGCCGTCGTCCGACGGGGCCTCCACCGGGGGCGCCTGGCCCGGGGCGGTTGAGGCGTCCCCGGAGCCTGTCGGCGCATCGCCTGTCGGCGCATCGCCCGGCGGCGTGGACGGGGCCTCCACGACGGGCAGGTCCTGCGCGATCCGGGCCCAGACCTCCTCGGCCTCGTCGGTCCAGGTGATCCGGTTCGGGTCGTCGGGGTGCGGCACGGACGGGGTGGTCATGAAGGTGATGGCCCCGGCGGAGATGTTCCGCAGGCTGAACGCGAGCCCGGTGAGGTAGGGGACCGACCCCAGCTCGGGGCTGGTCGTCAGGGTGCGGGTCGCGGCCGTGGCGAACTGGTAGAGCTCGGCCGTGTCCGTGAGGAGGTTGCGCGAGAGCACGTGGCTGGCGAGGGCGGACATGAGCTGCTGCTGGCTGACGATGCGCATGGTGTCCGAGCCGTCGCCGAGCCCGTCGCCGGTGCGAGCCCGCGCGTAGGCCGTGGCCGTGGGCCCGTCGAGCACCTGCTGCCCCGCCGTGAGATAGAGGTCCGCCTTCGGCGAGCTGATGTCCTCAGGGATGCAGATGGGCACGCCGCCCACGGCGTCGACCACCGCGGTGAACCCCGTGAACTCGACGAGCACGTAGCCGTCGAAGGTGAGGCCGGTGGTGTGCTGGGTGGTGGACAGGGTGCAGGCGATGGCGGAGGCGCGGTCGCCACCGGCGTCCCACCCGCTCGCGAACGCGCTGTTGTACATGCCGTGGCGCGCCGGTAGGACGTCGCCGCCCGTGGTGCGGCACTCGGGGATGTCCACCATGGAGTCACGCGGGATGGAGACGAGGTCCACCCGGTCCCGGCCGGCCGAGATGTTGGCGACGATGGTGGTGTCCGAGAGGACGCTCTCGATGCCGTCCCCGACCAGGCCCGCGTTCTCGCCGTGACGGGAGTCGGAGCCGATGAGGAGCACGGTGAGCGGCTGGCCGGCGCTGAGGTCGGCCGGTGGCGGTGTCACGCCCGGCGTGGCCGGGACCACGAGGTCGGCGACGTCGATGCGCTCGATCCCGCTCTGCAGCTCCGCGTACACCGCGGCCGTCCCACCGGCGACGGCGCCCACCAGGGCCGTCGTGCACAGGGCGACCGCCCGGCGCCACGTGGGCCGGGCCCGCCTGCGCGCGTGCCTGGGCATCTGCGCCCCTCTCCGGTGGCCTTCACGGGCACGCTAGCCCGGCCGCGTGGCGGCGGTGGCAGAATCACCGTCCGTGCCTGCCCTCGCCGTCCTGCCCGTGCGTCCCGAGGACGCCGACCGCCTCGGTGCCCTCACCGTCGACGCCTACCTCGCGGCGGGCATCCTCGAGGAGGACGACGGCTACGTCCCCGTCCTGCGTGACGTCGCCGGGCGCCTGGACTCCACCATCGTCCTCGCCGCCTACCGCGGCCCCCGGGTCGTCGGCGGCATCACGCTGGCCGCGCCCGGCGGCCCGCACGCCGAGATCGCCCAGGAGGGGGAGATCGAGCTGCGGATGCTCGCCGTCGACCCCGCGCACCAGGGGGCGGGCGTGGCCGAGGCCCTCGTGCGGGCCAGTGCTGAGGCGGCCGCCGAGCTCGGCCACGACGCCGTCGTCCTCTCGACGATGGAGGCGATGCCGGCCGCGCTGCGCCTCTACGCGCGCCTCGGGTTCGATCGCGTGGCCGACCGTGACTGGACCGGCGACTGGGACGAGGCGGCCGTGGCTGCCGGCACCGCCCCGCTCATGAGCGTCTACCGGCTCCCGGTGCGCTGACCGGTTCGCCACCCCGCCACTCGTCGACGTGCGCCGGCGTGCGCGGGTGGGCGTGCACGGGTCGGCGCGCGGGGGCGCGGGCCCCCGCTCAGCGCAGCAGGTCGTCGAACGGCGCGACATCGACCACGCCCTCCGCGCCCGCCACGAGCCGCGGGTCGTCGGTGACGAGGGCGTCCGCCTGCAGCGCCGCGACCGCGAGGTACTCCGCGAGCGGGGTGTCGTCCCACCCCAGCTGCTCGGCCAGCGCCCAGGCTCTCGCGCGGGACACCCGGTCGCCCAGCAGCCGGATCTTCAGCTCGGTGACCCCCTCGAGCCGCGCGCGCCCGGCCTTCGCGTCGAGCCGTCCCTCCCGCACGTCCCGGTAGAGCGCCGACAGGGCGTGCGAGCGGAGCAGCGACGGGGCCACGAGCGTGTGGCCCGCGCCGAGCGCGTGCCCCTCGGTGACGAACCGCAGGGCCGTCGGGGCGTCGATCGCGTACCGGGTCATGGCGCGATGATGCCCCCGATCCCGGGTGCTGTGAAGGGCGAGGGGCGCGGTCTCCCGGCGCGGGTACGGCCGCCCCTCGTGAGCATCCCGGGCGCTCGGTACGCTGACGTGCGGGTCCACCGCCCGGCCCCGCCCGCCCGGTGCGGCCTGCCCGGTGCGGCCTGCCCCGTGCGGCCGCGCGCGCCGCGCCGCCCCGACGACGACCGAGGTTACCGATGCCCGACGCCCGCACCCGCCAGTACGGGGTCTCCGCCTACTTCCGCCACCTCGACGTCGCGGAGGAGGTCTGCGCCGCCGCCCGGGAGGACGGCTTCTCCTACCTCTTCGGCTCGCTCCACGTCCCCGAGGAGCCCGAGGGCGACTTCGGCGCGCGGATGCGCCGCGTCGGCGAGCTGGCCCAGCGCAGCGGGCTCAAGCTCGTCGTCGACATCTCCGGGCCCTCGCTGGAGTCGGTGGGCCTCGACGTCGACACGGCGGGCGCCATGCGTGACTGGGGCGTGCACGCACTGCGCGTGGACTACGGCATCTCGATGGCCGACATCGTGCGCCTCTCCCACGCCATCCCGGTGTGGTTCAACGCGAGCACCGCCACCCGCGGCGACTTCGAGACGCTGGTGGAGATGGGGATGCGCACCGACGAGGTCGGCATCTCGCACAACTTCTTCCCCAAGCCCTGGACGGGCCTGGACGACGCCTTCGTCGCCGAGCAGACGGCGATGTTCCACGAGTTCGGGTTCGCCGTGCAGGCGTTCGTCCCCGGCGACGGCGTCCTCCGGATCCCGGTCGGCCACGGCCTGCCCACCCTCGAGCGGCACCGCGACCTCCACCCCGTCGCCGCGGCCCTCGACCTGCACGCCCTCGGCGTCGACGACGTCTTCGTCGGCGACCCGTCCCTGTCCGAGCGCACCCGCCGCGCGTGGCGCGCGTTCGTCGTCGAGGACGTCGTCGAGCTCGAGGTCCGGCTCACCGCCGACGTGCCGGCGGCCGTGCGCGAGCAGCTGAGGCGCGTCGACCGCAACCGCACCGACGCGGCGGCCGCGATGGTGCGCCTGGAGAGCGCGCGCGGCGCCCTCGCCGACGCGACGATCCCGGCGACCGGCGCGCGGGCGCGCCCGGCGGGCTCCGTGACCGTCGACAACGACGGCGCCGGTCGCTACAAGGGCGAGATCGCGCTCCAGAAGGTCGACATCCCCGCGGACCCGACGGTCAACGTCGTCGGGCACGTCGTGGAGGAGGACCGGGCGCTGCTCGAGCGCATCGGTCCGGGGCGGCGCGTGCGCCTGCGGCTCACCGACGCCTGACCCCGGCTACGCCCCGACGATCACCTGGACGAGGACGATCTTGACGATCATCCCCAGCGCGAAGAGTGCGGCGTAGCCGGACTCCACGCGCTCGTCGACGACCCGCTCGCTGGCGTAGGCGAGGATCGCCGGCTGCCCGACGAGCCCCGCCAGCGCCCCCGCCGTCCGGGGTGCGCTGGCGCCGACCAGCCGGGCGGCGAGGATGAACAGCACGGCGGCCAGGACGACGACGGCGGCGCCGGTGAGCACCACGCGCAGCCCCTGCGCGGTGAAGGCCTGGGCCGCGAACGCCTGCCCCGACGCCAGCCCGGTGGCCCCGAGGAAGAGGAGCAGGCCGAGCTGGCGGATGGTGAGGTTGGCGGCGTTGGGCAGGCCCCAGACGATGGGGCCGGTGCGCTCGAGGCGGCCGAGCACCATGCCGACCACCAGCGGGCCCGCCGCGGAGCCGAGCGCGAAGCTCACCCCGCCGGGCAGGGGCAGCGTGATGAGGCCGAGGGCGAGGCCCAGGGCGAGCCCGCCACCGAGGGAGAGGGCGTCGATCTCGCTCACCTTGCGCTCGGAGTCCCCGAACAGGGCGCCGACCGCCCGGAGCTGGTCGTTGGGGACGACGACCCGCACCCGGTCCCCGAGCTGGAGGACGAGGTCCTCGGAGGCGAGGAGGTCGAGGTCGCCGCGGCGGACGCGGGTGATGACGCCGGCGAACCGGCCGGGGATGTCGAGCTCGCCGACGGTGCGCCCGGCGACGGCCTGGTCGGAGACGAGGAAGCGGCGGAAGCTCACCACGCTGCGGTCGTGCGCGAGGTGCTCGTCGACCCGGCGGCCCAGGTGGGCGACGGCGTCCTCGACGGCCTGGCGGGGGCCGACGACGACGACGCGGTCCCCGACGCGGAGCTCCTCCTCGGCCTCGACCACCCGGGTGGTCCCCTCGCGGGAGAGGTAGGAGAACCGGACCGAGGAGAAGCCGGGGACGTCGATGAGCCGCACGGGGTGGTCGATCTCCGCGCTGACGTCGATGAGCCCGACGCCGGCGACCGGGTCGGGGTCGCGGCGCCCGCGCCACCCCCGAGCGAGGACGAGGGCGACGACGACGATGGTGAGGACGACGCCGACGGGGTAGGACAGGGCGTAGCCGACCGCGGGCTCCTCGTTGCCGGCGGCGTCGGCGGCGGCCGCGAGGGCCGGCGTCGAGGTGAGCGCACCGGCGAAGGTGCCGGCCGAGAGGTCGGGGGCCAGGCCGACGAGCGGGCCGGCCACCACGAGCGCGACGGCGAGCAGGGCGAGGACGACGACGGAGCTCGCCATGAGCGGCAGCTGGGCCCGCAGGTCACGGAAGAACCCGGTCCCGGCGGCCAGGCCGACGGTGTAGACGAACAGCGCCAGCCCCAGGGTCTGGGCGAGCCCCAGGCCCTCGCCGAGGCGCGGGTCGAGGGCGCCGACGGCGAGGCCGACGAACAGCGCTCCCGCCGCCCCGAACTTCACGGGCCCGAAGGGCACCGCGCCGAGCAGGGTGCCCAGGGCAATGACGACGGCGATGGTGAGGAGGGGGGAGCTGGCGAGGAGATCGAGCACGAGCGGGGCCTTTCAGGACAAGCGGGCCTTTCAGAACAGCGGTGCGAGTGGGCGCAGGACGCGCTCGCTGACACGCGCCAGGACCGAGCGCTGCTCCCACTCCTCGAGGGTGAGCTCATGGGCGTTGGTGAGGTCGGTGGCGAAGACCTGCTCCAGGTGCGCCGCGAAGTCGCGGTCGAAGATCTCGAGGTTGATCTCGAAGTTGCCGGTGAGGGACAGCCGATCGATGTTCGTCGTGCCGACGGTCGCCCACCGGCCGTCCACCGTCATGGTCTTCGCGTGGACCATGGCGCCCTGGTAGAGCCACAGGCGCACGCCACCGCGCAACAGCTGATCGTAGTGCCCGCGGGCCAGCCAGTCGGCGACGACGTGGTTGGAGACCGCCGGCACGAGCACCCGCACGTCGGCGCCGCGGCGGGCCGCGGCGAGCAGGGCCGCGAGGATCTCCGGGTCCGGGATGAAGTAGCCCTGGGTGATGAGGACGCGCTCGCGGGCCCGCCCGATGGCGTCGAGGTAGAGCCCCCGGATGGGGAAGACCAGCCGGGAGGGCGAGTTCCGGGCGGCCTGGATGCGGGCGTCCCACGAGCGGGCGCCGCCGTCGGGCAGCTCGGGGTGGTGCTCGCGCCGGTGCTCGTTCCAGAAGACGACGAAGGCGCTCTCCAGCTCCCACGCCGCCGGCCCCTCGACGCGCAGGTGGGTGTCGCGCCACTGGGTGGCGTACAGGGAGCCGATGTTGTAGCCGCCGACGAAGCCGGTCTCGCCGTCGACGACGAGGACCTTGCGGTGGTCGCGGCCGGTCTGGCGGGGGTTGAGCATGAGCAGGCCGGGCCGGATGATCGGGAAGCGCAGGACGTGCAGCGACTCCGGGAAGCGCAGGAAGCTCGGGGCGACGACGAGGTTGGCGAAGGCGTCGTAGACGACGTAGACCTGGACGCCGCGTGCGGCCGCCTCGACGAGGGCCTCCTTGAACTCCCGTCCGGTGTCGTCGCCCTTCCAGATGTAGCTCTCGAAGTAGACGTGGTGCTTCGCCCCGCGGATGGCCGCGAGCATGGCGTCGTAGAGGTCGACGCCGTACGTGTACGTCGTCACCTGGGAGCCGGCGACGGTGACCGTCGCGGGCTCGGTGCGGGGGAACTCCCCGTGCGGGGGTTCGCGGCGCTTGCGCAGCGAGTCGATGGTGAGGAGCGCGGCGACGACGGTGGCCTGGGCGGCGAGGAGCGCAGCACCGGCCCACAGCAGCGCCCGGGGCACCGCGAGCCGAATCGGGGGGCGCGCGTCGCTCGGCATGCGCCCAACTTAGGCCAGCCGGGCATCCCGCGTCGTGCCCGTGTCACCCGTGCGCTCGCCCCCGGCCGCCGGAAGGGACGATACTGCCGGGGTGATCGACCTCGACCTCGCCCGGGCACTGCGCGACGCCGGCCTGCGCTGGACGCCGCTGGCCGGGGACCAGTTCACCATCGAGGCGCCCGACCTGGCCGGTGAGGTGTTCACGCTCTCCGAGATGACCGTCGAGGCGCGGGAGTACCCCACGGGCACGATCCTCGGGTTCAACGGGACGACGGAGTGGGCGCTGGACTCGGTGAGCCTGGAGCAGGCGCTCTGGCTCCCGCGGGAGGACCAGCTCCGCGACCTGCTCGGCGGGGCGTTCCGCAGCCTGGAGCGCGACGACGACGGCATCTTCTGGGTGAGCGTCGCGGAGGGCGACGGCGAGCCGCGCACCGCCGCGGCCCGGGACGCGGCCGACGCGTACGCGCACGCGCTCCTCGCCGAGCTCGCCGCCGGCTGAGCTCGCCGCCGGCTGAGCCGCTCGGCCGGCGAGCCGGCCGCTGAGCCGGCCGGCGCAGGTGCGGGCACTAGACTCGCCAGCCATGTCGACCATCTCCTCCGCCGAGGTCGCCCGTGTGGCCGCCCTGGCCCGGATCGAGCTCACCGACGCCGAGGTCGAACGCCTCGCCGGGGAGCTCGACGTCATCGCCTCCGCGGTGACCCGGGTCAACGAGATCGCCACCGCGGACGTCCCGCCCACCAGCCACCCGATCCCGCTGACGAACGTCATGCGCCCGGACGTCGTCGTCGAGCCGCTCCCGGTGGCCGACGTGCTCGCCGGGGCCCCGGCCAGCGACGACGGCCGGTTCCTCGTCCCGCAGATCCTTGGGGAGGACGCATGAGCGCCGACCTCACCCGCACCAGCGCCGCCGACCTGGCCCAGCGCCTGGGCGCCGGCGACGTCTCCGCCGTCGAGGTGACGCAGGCCCACCTCGACCGGATGGCCGAGGTGGACGGCGCGGTGCACGCCTTCCTCCACGTCAACGCCGAGGAGGCCCTGGCCACGGCCCGCGAGGTCGACGCCGCCCGCGCCCGCGGGGACGAGCTGGCGACGCTGGCCGGCGTGCCCATCGCCGTCAAGGACATCATCGTCACCAAGGGCCAGCCCACCACGGCCGGCTCGAAGATCCTCGAGAACTGGGTCCCGCCGTACGACGCCACCCTGGTGGAGCGCCTGCGCGCCGCCGGGATGCCGATCCTCGGCAAGACGAACCTCGACGAGTTCGCCATGGGCTCGAGCACCGAGCACTCGGCCTACGGCGTCACGCGCAACCCCTGGGACCTTGACCGCATCCCGGGCGGGTCCGGGGGCGGCTCGGCGGCCGCCGTAGCCGCCTTCGAGGCGCCCCTGGCGATCGGGACGGACACCGGCGGGTCCATCCGCCAGCCGGCCGCCGTCACCGGCACGGTCGGCGTCAAGCCCACGTACGGCGGGGTGTCCCGGTACGGGCTCATCGCGCTCGCCTCGAGCCTGGACCAGGCCGGGCCGGTCTCCCGCAGCGTCCTCGACTCCGCGCTGCTCCACGAGGTCATCGGCGGGCACGACCCGCGCGACTCCACCTCGCTGCCGGACCCGGTGGGCGCCTTCGCCGCCGCGGCGCGCGGGGAGGACCTGCGCGGGATGCGGGTCGGGCTGGTCCGCGAGCTCGACACCGACGGCTACGACGACGGTGTGCGGAACAGCTTCCACGGGGCCCTGGACCTCCTGCGCCAGGCCGGCGCCGAGATCGTCGAGGTCTCCTGCCCGTCCTTCGACTACGCCCTCGCGGCGTACTACCTCATCCTCCCGGCCGAGGCGTCCTCGAACCTCGCGAAGTTCGACGGCATGCGCTTCGGCCTGCGGGTCGAGCCGACCGACGGCCCGCTGACCGCCGAGCGCGTCATGGCCGCCACCCGCGGCGCCGGGTTCGGCGACGAGGTGAAGCGCCGGATCATCCTCGGCACGTACGCGCTGTCCGCCGGGTACTACGACGCCTACTACGGCAGCGCCCAGAAGGTCCGCACCCTCATCCAGCGCGACTTCGCGGCGGCCTTCGCCCAGGCGGACGTCCTCGTCTCGCCCACGGCGCCGACGACGGCCTTCCGGTTCGGCGAGAAGCTCGACGACCCCATGGCCATGTACCTCAACGACATCGCGACCATCCCGGCGAACCTCGCCGGGGTGCCGGGGCTGTCGCTGCCCAGCGGCCTGAGCGACGACGGCCTGCCCGTCGGGTTCCAGGTGCTCGCGCCCGCCCGCCAGGACGAGCGGCTGTACCGCGTGGGCGGCGTCCTCGAGCGGATGCTCGAGGAGATCTGGGGCGGTCCGCTGCTGCGCCAGGCGCCGGAGCTGCCGACGAGCGTGAAGGAGATCGCCTCATGACCACCCCCGTGTCCTCCCCGCGCCTCGTGGACTACGACGACGCCATCGCCCGGTTCGACCCGGTCCTCGGCATCGAGGTGCACGTCGAGCTCGGCACCGCGTCGAAGATGTTCGACGGCGCCCCCGCCTCCTTCGGCGCCCCGCCCAACGCGCAGACCACCCCGGTGTCCCTCGGGCTGCCGGGGGCGCTGCCGGTGATCAACGCCGCGGCGGTGGAGTACGCCATCCGGATCGGGCTGGCGCTCAACTGCGAGATCGCGGAGACCTGCCGCTTCGCCCGGAAGAACTACTTCTACCCGGACGTGCCGAAGAACTTCCAGACGTCCCAGTACGACGAGCCGATCGCCCACGACGGCTACCTCGACATCGAGCTCGAGGACGGCACCAACGTGCGGGTGGAGATCGAGCGGGCCCACATGGAGGAGGACGCCGGCAAGAACAGCCACATCGGTGGCACCGGCGGCCGCATCCACGGCGCGGAGTACTCCCTCGTCGACTACAACCGCGCGGGCGTGCCGCTCGTGGAGATCGTCACCCGCCCCATTACCGGGCTGGGGGAGCGGGCGCCGGAGGTGGCGCGCGCCTACGTCCAGGCGCTGCGCGAGCTCTTCCGCACCCTCGGGGTCTCCGAGGCGAAGATGGAGCGCGGCAACGTGCGCGCGGACATCAACGTGTCCCTGCGGCCGAGCCCCGACGCGCCGCTCGGCACCCGCACCGAGACGAAGAACGTCAACAGCTTCCGCTCCATCGAGCGGGCGGTCCGCTACGAGATCTCGCGGCAGGCCGGCGTGCTCGACGCGGGTCTCGCCGTCGTCCAGGAGACGCGCCACTGGCACGAGGACAGCGGCACCACCTCGCCGGGACGCGTGAAGTCCGACGCCGAGGACTACCGCTACTTCCCCGAACCGGACCTCGTCCCGCTCGCGCCGAGCCGCGAGTGGGTGGAGGAGATCCGGGCGGGCCTGCCCGAGCTGCCCGGCGCGCGCCGTCGCCGGCTGCAGGACGCGTGGGGCTACACCGACGCCGAGATGCGCGACGCCGGCAACGCCGGCGCCGTCGACCTCATCGAGGCGACGGTCGCCGCCGGGGCGGACCCGGCCGCGGCCCGCAAGTGGTGGATGGGCGAGCTCGTCCGCACGGCGCGCGCGGACGGCGTCGCCCTCGAGGACCTCGCCATCACGCCCGCGCAGGTGGCCGAGCTGGCCACGCTCGTCGCCTCGGGCCGCATCAACGACAAGATCGCCCGTCAGGTCCTCGCCGGCGTCCTCGCCGGCGACGGCGGACCGGAGGAGATCGTCGTGGCCCGGGGGCTCGAGGTCGTCTCCGACGACGGCGCCCTCATCAGCGCGGTCGACGCCGCTCTGGCGGCGAACCCGGACGTGGCGGACAAGATCCGCGGGGGCAAGGTGCAGGCCGCCGGCGCGATCGTCGGGGCGGTCATGAAGGCGACGAAGGGCCAGGCGGACGCCGCCCGCGTGCGCGAGCTCATCATGGAGCGCGTGGGCTGAGCGCCCGGGCGGGGCGCTCGCGCCCGCCCGGCACCCGTACTGACGCCAAGGGCCCCCGTCCGCACCGGACGGGGGCCCTTGGCGTTGTCGGGGGGTCAGCGCAGCCAGCTGTTGCCGACCTTGGAGGCCCACCACTTGCCCAGGCCCCACTTGTCACCGGCGAGGGTGACGGCCGGGATGATGAGGAGGAGGGCCTCCACCCAGTGGGAGTCGGTGATGGGGTTCGTCCCGTGCTCGCCGACGAACGGCAGCGCCGCCAGGTACATGAAGAGCATGAGCAAGGTGCCCGTGACGGCGGCGATCTTCAGGCCGCAGCCGGTGATGAGGGCGACGCCGATGCCGAGCAGGCCCAGCATGAAGAGAAAGTCACCGAAGGGGTTCGCGAACAGCTCGAAGAACCCGGCGAACGGCCCCTCGATACCGCCGATGTATCCCTGGGCGGGGGTGCCGCCGTTGATCCAGGCGCGCTCGGCCGGGGTGGAGAACCCGAGGCCGAACAGCTTGTCGATGAACGCCCAGAAAAACACCCAGCCGATGATGATCCGGGAGACGGCGAGGGTCCGGCGGGCGCCCTCGCGGGTGACGATCTCCTCCATGTACATGGGCTTCGCCCCGGGGGACGTCGTACGGGCCGCGTTGCTCGTGCTCGTTGCCATGGTGCTCTCCTAGAGCGGTGTTGTCGGTGTCGGGCTGTTGGTGCAAGGGTCCCGCCCGAGTTGTCCGATTCCTGGGGCTAACGTCCTACCGGTCCCCGCGCCGGATTTCCGAATGCCCCGGAGCCGCGGAACGGCGCCATTCCGGTGGGGCGACGCCCGGGAAAGTCGCGCAGATTGCCCGCGGAAAACCCTTGACAGGTTTTCCCGATCGCACGGTGGCGGCGTTCCCGACGCCGTGACCGGCGGCGGGGCGTGTGGAAGGGTGGCCGGGTGGTCTCTCCCCAGGCGCTCAGCGAAGTTGACCGACGGACCGTCGCCGGGTGGGCCGCGGACTGCGCCGAGCGCGTCCTTCCGCTGTTCGAGGCCGAGGCGCCGGACGACGACCGCGCGCGTGACGCCATCGCTCGCGCGCGTGCCTTCGGGCGCGGCGAGCTGGGCGTCGCGGGTGAGATCCGGCGCCGGTTCGACGCGGTCCGCGCCGCGGCCTCCGCCCGTTCGCCCGCGGCCGCGGCCGCAGCGCGGGCGGCCGCGCAGGCTGCCGCCGTGGCGCACATGGGCGCGCACGCCCTGGGGGCGGCCGCCTACGCCGCAAAGGCGGCCGGGCTCGCCGCGCCCGGCGAGCCCGACGCGGTCGAGGACGAGGTCCGCTGGCAGCTCGCGCAGCTGACGCCGGAGGTCCGGGCCGCGCTGCGGTTGCTCCCGCCGCTCGGGGAGAACTCCTCCGGTCCCCTCGGGCCGGGGCTGCTCGCCTCCGGCGTCCTCGGCACGGTGATCCGGCAGATCCAGGCGGACCTGGCCGCAGGGTGAGCGGCAGGGCGCCCGGGCCACGCCGAGAACGAGGGCGACGACGGCGCGGGTGTCGTCGGGGTAGGCAGGGTCGAGGCCGCGCCGAGGCTCAGTCGAGGATCGCGGTCGCTTCCACCTCGACGAGGACGTCGGGCTCGAAGAGGTAGTCGACGCCGATCACCGACGTCGGCGGGGCCGGCTGCGGGAGGCCGATCTCCTCGCTCACCTGCGCGACGCCGGTCATGAAGGGCTCGATCTTGTCGGGCGTCCACGCGGTGACGTAGAAGGTGAGGCGGAGGACGTCGTCGAACGTGGCACCGGCGCCTGCCAGGCCGGCCGCCGTGTTGCGCAGCGCCTGGGCCACCTGGCCGGCGAGGTCACCGGGAGCGACCGGGGTGCCGTCGGCCAGGCGTGCGATCTGGCCCGCGACGTGGACGTGGCGGGTCCCGGTGCCCACCGCGACGTGGTGGTACGGGGAGGGCTGAGTCGTGCCCTCGGGGCTGAAGCGCTCAACGGCCATGGGGATAGTCCTCCTCGACGTCGTGGTGCCCAACGTAGACGGAGCCCGGAGCACGCGCAGGAACTAGCGAATTCAGCAGGAACTGGCGAACTCGGCAGGAACTGGCGAACTCGGGCACCTCGACACCGGCGAGTTCGCCACTCCGTGCCGAGTTCGCCAGTAGGAACTAGCGAACTCGGCACGAAACAGCGAACTCGGCACGAAACAGCGAACTCGGCGGGGCTGCTCCCCTCCGTGTCTCGCACGGTCGTCCGCGAGACCCAAGGGGACCTCGCCGCGGGGTGAGCGCCAGCGCCGTCTCGGCGCGCGAGTTATCCACAAAATGTCGCTGAGGTAGTGACATTCCGGAGAACCGCCTCTAGTTTCTCAGGCCTAGGGAGCGGTCGCGGCGTGGCGGCCGCCCCTAGCTGTTTGTGCGGTGCCTCAGGCTGGTCGACGGTTGTCGAGGACGGGTGCGCGGGGGAGGGGGCGCGGGTGAGCCAGGTCGCGCTGAACCAGGCCCCGTCGCTGCTCGAGGACGAGGTCCGGGAGCTCATCCGGCGTCGTGGGGTGGATCCCGCACGCGACGCCGAGGGCGTGCGCGCGCTCATCGCCGCCGCGGTCGCTGTCGCCGACCGGACGGTGCGCGCCGGCAAGGCCACGACCGACTCACGGCTGAAGCTCGACCCGACGCTGGACGCGGCGCTGATCGCCTCGGCGCAGAAGCACGCCGACTCCATCGACGCGGCGGTGGCGAGCGAGGACGCGGACCGGATCACCAACGCGACCTACCTGACCCCGCACCTGCTGGGCCTGCTCCGCCAGATGGGCGCGACACCGAAGGTCCGCCGCGAGGCGGGCGGCGCGGTGACATCCGCGAGCTCAGAAGCGCTCGCCCGGCTGCAGGTGCTCACGGGCGGGCGCGTCTAGGACGAACGCACTGAACGTTCGCTGCGAGGTGGCTCCGTGACTAGCGGTATGTCCGGCTCCACCTCAAGGTCCCGCCGCATGGCTTCGAAGGTCCAATCGATCCATTGCTTCATGTAACTCGCCGCAGCCTCGCGGCGCGGTTGCTCGTCGCCGTGATGGATAGCCAGGTACCACCCCATCACCTCACCTATGCCAGTGACCACCGAGGCCGACCCAAGGACCCGCACCGCCGCATGTGTGTTCGACAACTCCGGGATCACAGTGTCGAACTCGGGGTACTCGTCAAGCTCCAGCGGCCCTTCGGACGACATCTGGCGCCCCATCACCCCTAACACATTCATCTGCCGGACAGCCGCTGCGTAAGTCTCTTGGCGGAGGAGTCGGTTCTGGTGACGCCTCTCGCCCTTCTGACGCATCCTTTCCGTCGCGATCTGCCCGATGACGCCTACCGCGCCACCGATGAGGGCGCCGATAAGCGCGGCGATGCCCGCCGGTATGTCCGCGAGTCCTTGCCCCTCGGCGGCAGCAGCGACGGCGATGGTCGAGAGCATGGCGGTCACCGTACCGCTCGGTTAGGGCGGCGCGGCGCGGGACAACTCACCCCCCACGGGTTCCCGCAGGCACGGCGGCACAGCGGGTCAGGCAACACCGTGGTTACCTGCCCGGCGCTACCCAGGCGGGCAAGACCACCATGGTCAACGCCCTCGCCGGCGCCATCCCCGCGAGCGAGCGGATCATCACCTGCGAGGAGGTCTTCGAGCTGAAGGTGAGTGCTGGATTGCACAGGTGGAGCCCTGGTGTACACGCGTCAGTCGTTCGACCGTCAAGGCGAAGGTGCCGCGGTCGCGCGTCAGCTCGAGGACTGTCGCCGCCTAGCCGACCTGCGTGGGTGGCCCATCGTCGTCGAGCATCAGGACAACGACCGCAGCGCCGCAGGCACCACCACGCGGCCCGGCTTCGAGGCCCTCCTCTCCGACGTGGCAGCCGGCCGAGCCGGCGCTGTCATCGCTTGGAACCTCGACCGCCTCACCCGGAACCGGCGCGACACCGTGCGCCTCATCGAGACCTGCCAGGAGGCCGGCGCCACCATCGCCGTCGTCAGGGGCAGCGACCTCGACATGTCCACCCCCGCTGGCCGCATGACGGCCGACCTGCTCGCGGCTGTCGCCCGCAACGAGATCGAGACGAAGAGCGACCGGCAGCGGCGCGCCAACCTGCAGCGCGCCCAGGCCGGCAAGCCACCTCAGGGTCGCCGCGCGTTCAGGTACACCGCCGACGGCATGACAATCCTCGACGCCGAAGCGAACCTCATCCGCGCCGGCTACGACGTCCTCCTCGCCGGCGGCTCCCTGTCCTCGATCGCGCGCACGTGGAACGCCGCTGGGGTCGCGACCACGGCCGACGGGCGGTGGAACACGTCGAACGTTCGTCGCCTCCTCGCATCGCCCCGCTACGCCGCCGTGCGGATCCATCGCGGGGAAGTCCTCGGGCCCGGCACGTGGCCTGCCGTCGTGGAGGAGTCGACCTGGCGTGCCGCCGTCGCGCTCCTGACCGACCCGGCGCGTTCGACGGTCAAGGACCGGTCGATCAAGTACACGCTCACGCGCATCGCCACGTGCGCGAAGTGCGGGGCGAAGATGGCGACCGGCCGCACCCAGCACGGCGTTCGCACCTACCAGTGCTCGGGCGCGAAGCACCTGTCGGTGAAGGCCGCGGACGTCGACGAGTACGTCCACGCGCTCGTCGTGGCGCGCCTGGCGCGCCCGGACGCCGCCGAGCTCGTGCGCCCCTCATCGAACGTCGACGTGCCCGCGCTGCGAACGGAGGCGAACGCGCTGCGGGGCCGTCTGGACGAGGGGGCGCGCCTGTTCGCTGACGGGACGATCACGGGTGCGCAGCTCGCACGGATAAACGGGGACGTTGAGGCGGCCCTCGAGGTGGTCGAGCGGAAGATCGCGGCCGCGGGGGAGAGGGACGTCCTCGCCCGGTTCGTCGGTGCGGACGACGTGGCTGCGCTCTGGGGCCGGCTGGACGTCCTGACACAGCGTGCCGTCATCGACGCGCTGTTCTCGGGGATCGTGCTCCACTCGCCCGGGCGGGGCGCGAGGAACTTCCGGCCGGAATGCGTCGAGGTGCTGTGGCGCTAGACCACTTGCCATACACATAACGAGCGAAACGTGCACGGCCACCCCAGAACCCCGGAATCGCACCGCGCTACGGGCTGGTGGTACTACGTCGACCGCCGGGATAAGCGGTCACCGCACCAGCCCACGTTCCTTGCCCTGCACGGCGGGGTCGGGCTGTCGCTGGCGGTGTACGCCCGCCCGCGGCGCCTGCAGGCGGGGGAGTTGCCGAACTTGTCGCAGTTGCCGCCGGGATGGCTGGCCGCCGTCTGGCACGCTTTCCAGAGCCCCGCGCTGGGACTTGAGCTGTCGAAGAGCATTCCGATGAAGAGTTCGTACGGCGTCCGGTACATCCGCCGCAACTCGGCCGTCACCGCGCGCCGGGTTGCGAGGGCCTTGGCAATCGTCGCAGTCCACCCCAGCGACGACGACGCTGCCGGTCCCAGCCAACGCCGCCCGCCCTGTGCCGGTAGCGGTGTTGACCGACCGGAACCAGAGCAGCACGAACCAAGCCAGCCGACCGAGTGCAGCCAGGATGGCGACGATCACGACCAACGCCGGTGCCGTCTGTACCCCGTTGGCCCTCGTGCCCTCCTTCGCGATTCTCTTGGGTCCTGGCCGATGGCATGCGCTCGTTCTAGCGACGTCAGCCACCGCGGCTGCCACACTGGTTCTTCATACCGCGGGGGAGAGGATTGCTGCGAGTGACCTTCTTGTCATCCTTGCTGCCGGGCGTCCGTGACCTGCGCACGCCGTTCGCGGTCGGGGCCCTGTGGGTCCTTGCTGTGACCCTCCTCGTGTATCCGTCGAACGAGGAACTTCGCAAGTTCTCAGTGATAGAGAGTGCAGAGGGGGTATTCGCTGCCTTACCCGCCACGGTGCAGATCTCTTGCTTGTGCTTCGGTGTCTATCTCGCCGGTATGCTTGCGCATGGTCTGGGAGTGTGGCTCGGCCAATGGCTGATCGCGAGACCCGTCATCACCCGTTTGAACGAGGACGTCGGGCGGCTCCTCGGCCAGGAGAACCCGAGAGTCACGTTCCTCGTCCAGAGCGCGATCAATGCGAGGCTGAGGCCAATCTCAGACGTCTTAGCCAGCCTTGTGCCGGCCGGGTTTGTCATGGACGAGTTTGACTTGGCCTCGCTGCGGCTGAACAAGGAGAACCCTGAGCAGTACCAGCAGTACGATCGCGTGCGCGCGGAAGGTGAGTTTAGGCTCGGCGTGAGCATGCCGCTGCTGGCGGCTCTCCTGGTGGTTGGGTTCTTGCTGCCACCTTGGCCTGGTGCGGCTGTTTGTATATTAGGCTTCGGTGCGGCCATCGTAATCCTCGTGCAGGGCCTGCAGCACCGACGACAAGCCGACGAGTACATGGCGTCATCGATCTACTTCGGGCACACGTCAACGCCCATGTTTGATGCGCTGGTCGAGTCGGCGAAGAGCGAACTGCCCCCACGCCCAGACCGCATGCCGGGGCAAGAGCTCGCCTGGTTTTGCGACTTTCTCGCGGCGCGCAATTCGCTCGACCGGTATGGCGAGTTTTTGAGTAAAGTGGGCCATCCCAGCAAGTCGCGCGCGAATCTCCTTGGCGCCGCGGCCCCTTACATGGACAAACAGACGCGACGTATGATGAATCAGCTGTTCGACCTTGACGAAGTTTCGGATGCGGTGGCGCGCGCTGGAACGGATGGAACCGCTGGAAGCGGCTCGAAGCCTGTCACTGTCCGTTCTACTGACCTTTGACGGCTGGGGTGCCATCGAGGGGTAGCGCGACTCGAGGCGGTTCGTGGCAGCCACTGTTGCGGCGGCCGCTGACTCGCTCATGCGCCTTGACTCGCCTGGGCGGGCGCAAGGCCAGCCCAACCTCGAGGGCGCGGGCGAGGCCGCGCTGCATTGCTTCCGGAGTTAGGGGTACGTAGGAGCGATATCACGCCAATCACATCGGCTCGAGGAACTGCCAGTCGACGGCGGAGACTGGTGGCCGGGCGGCGAGGCCCACCCAGCCGCCTTCCAGCGGCTCGGGCCTGCCCCTCTCGTCGTGTTGCTCGCGGACGAGGCGGGGCCCCGGTGTTCCCGTCGGGCCGCCGCGAGCCAGGCCCGTACGCTGATCGCACCTACGTTCGCGTTGTGCGTGCGCACAAGCCGCTGGAAGAGGCCATTCGGATCGCCCCGACGTAGATATCGCGGCGCATTGGTGCGCCATTTGTTCGGCGGGTGACGGGACCGCCTACCATCGCGGCCATGACGACGTACCGCCGACGAGGGCACTACCGCCGCAGCCGCACCGGAGGCCCCGTGTGGGTGAGTGAGCACACCGTCTCCCGGGCGGGTGGCCCGTCCGGTGGCCAAGTCCGGCCCCTCGTGCCCGCGCAACGTTCCTCCTCGCTCGCCCGCTGGATTGCGCCTAACGCTTCGTGTCCGGTCTGCGGTGCCGCGGTCTACTTCTACGCCAACGAGTACGGCAGCCGCGTTTACTTCGACGAGTTAGGCCCGCCGTGGCCCAAGCACCCCTGTACCAGCCAGCACGAGTTGGCCAGAGTGGTGCCCGCTGGTTCTGTCGTCCCGACTGTGAGGCACGGTGGTGGCGGCGGGATGCCCGCGCTGACCCGGCTAGGGAGGCCGCTCGTCGTGGAGTTGGTGCGCCCCGGTGCCCGTGGCACGCTCCTGCGTCTGCGCTCGCTACAGCCTGGCGGACAGGCCAAGATCTGGCGCTCTGACAAGGACCTTGCCGTGTCCTCCGGGCAGATCGTCTTCGTCAGCGCAGACGTGATGTCGTACATCGACATGGCGAGGATGGAGCCGGCCTCAGCGCCCCTGCGGTACCTGAACGGTTACACCGACCCGCTGTTACAGCGGATCTTCGGCTTCCTGGGACGTTGAGCACCCAAGGTAGATGGTCGGCGCACCGCGACCAACCCCCGCGCACAGGAGGCGATCGCGGTGTGCGCCCGGCGTCGCTAACTTACCCCTCGCGGGACGCGGTATAGCTCAACGGCTAGTGCTCGAAGCGGGAGCTCTTGTCGATCGCAAGCGGATCGTGCTGGTGCACGCCGTGCCTCTGGGCCCGGCGGCTTGCACGCCAGGCGGACTCGCCTAGAGAGAACGGGCGCGGCGACATCGACGCCTACGCGGCCAGGTGCGGCACTCGGGAGCAGGCCATCGCTTTTGCCCGCGAGGTCCTCGCCCACGTCGAGGACCCGGGCTCCTACCAGATCGTCATTCAGGAGTAGCGGCTGGCTCGTGTGCGCTGGTGCTAGGAGGTCAGCTCGAGGGCGTTCTTGACGGTGTAGGACGCCTCGTCGGTGACACTCGGGCTGAAGTCTGGTCGTCCGTTCGGCCAGACGGTGAACTCCTGGGCAAAGCCGTCCACGCTCCACACGAACGACTGCCCCACGGGGCTGCCGGTCGCCCACACGCCGACGAGCGGGTCGCCGGAGGGGTAGGTGAACTCGATGGCGATGTACGTCAGCGGGTCCCCATACTCCTCGGTCGTGTAGGCAGCGTTGCGCAGGTAGGTCAGGGGCCCGTCCTCGGCACCATCGAGGATCCGCTCGGCGAACTCGGCCTCGATCTGGAAGACGCCCGGCGGCAGGGTCGCCTCGGGCTCCACGGGGTCCGGGGTGAGGGTGGGCACAGGAGACGGGGTGGGCTCTGGCACCGTCGTCGTCTCCTCCTGTGTCGCCGTCGGCTGTGCCTGCGGCTCCGCGTCCTCCTCGTCCTCCGGCAGGAAGGGATTGATCACCAGGCAGAGGGCGAAGAACCCGATTAGGGCGCGGTAGCGCTTCTTGCTGTGCCACTTCCGGTCGGTGCTCTGACGGTTCAGCCCGGCCTCGCCGGTGTTCAGGTCTTGCTCGTTGCTCACGCAGTTCAGTCCAGTCGTTATCAGCGGGCAGGAATCCGGGTTCGGTCAATTCTGCTACCCGCGCCGGTGGTGGCGGCGAAGCCAGGACCCTATACCGTCACCGGTTGCCTCAGGTGGCCCGTCTCGCCGGAGCCAGCCGTCAGGGTCGAACTGCGCCAGCCATGAGGCAGCGACGTCGTCCTCGCGGACGGGCTCGCCACTCGGCAGGTACGTCCGTACGTTGCTCATGAGTGCCGTACGCGTGCGACCAGAACGCCGGAGATCGGCGGCATAGGTTACAGATGCGCGAACCTAACTTATTCGGCGGAGGGATGGTCCTGGATGCCACGGATGGTGCGACGAGCAGGGCCTGGGGGAGTCGCCAGGTTTGCAACTCTATCGACGTCCAACTGTCGAGCGCGCTAGTTATTTCGCCTCTGGACGCGAGGCCATTAGGCGTCCCGCCAGTCCTTGGCCGCATCGACAGCGATGCGACCGACCTGTCGGTGGGCGGCAAGACCGCGCCGGGGGCTTTCGTCCAGCTCCGATTCACGGGCGACTCCGGGAGGTTGCGCCTTCACGCAGTGCTACGAGCAGCCTAGAGGCGTCGACGTGGCCGGCCGCCGCGGGACGCTCCAGCCACAGCATGGCCTCTCCGAAAACGCCTCCGATGGCCTGCAACTTGCCGAGCTCGAACATGGCTTCGACATTGCCCGCGTTGGCAGCGGCTAGCCATCCTCGCCTTGCCAGGTCGAGTCTGCCAACGTTCGCGTGGAAGTTGGCCGTGGCCATGCTTGATGCGGAAACGACGGCAGCGGCCTGGCTATCTGGATCGAAGTCCAGGTCGCGCACCATGGTTGCCGCGTTGCTATTGCCGGCTCGAGCGGCCTTAGCGAGCCACTTCCTTGCGAGTGATGTCTCGCCCTTGATTCTAAAGAGGTAGCCGAGGTAGGCCATCGCGTCGACGTGGCCGGCAAGAGCGGCGTTCTCGTACCAGTACATCGCCGAGGTGACACTGCCACGTTTTAGATAAGCGATGGCCAGGTTGAACATCCCGTCAGGGATACCCGCTTTGGCGGGTAGCGTGAGGAGTGCAATGGCCTCATTTTCCTGACCGCGGTCGATGAGGTCGGCACCGTGGTCCACCATCGCCGTGAGTTGAAAGGAGTTGGGCTCCGGGTTCGGCTCGCGGATCGCTATCGGCGGTGTCTTCCGCGAAAACCATCCCATGTGCACTCCAGAAAGCTAAGGGTGTATCACCGGCTCGAGTCGTCCCGGGAAGGACGAACACCCCGAACCTATCGGACCCGATGTGGTCTGCGGGGTGAATGCCCTGGCGCGATGCTGGCACCGTCCTAGGTGGCGACCGAGGGCCGGGGCCGAGGCGGCGCAATGAGGGACGTCCTCCAAAGATGTGTGTTCTACCAGCGCACTCTCTGCCGCTGGCGAACCGCGACGTCGTCGCCCTGCAGTGCCGCCAGCCCAAACTCGAAGGGGCCGGCAAGGTCCCGCTGCGCCGGCTCGTAGGAGCCAGTCGCAGAGGGCGTCCACTCGGCGGACGCCCTCAGGTCAGAATCCTCGGCCACGCGACGCCCGTGTGGCGTGTAGGTGCGCACGATGTGCTACCCGCTTGGCACGAAGCCACCCCAAGCGGGTCGCCTAAGGTGCCGCCGTGCCCGTGGGGACGTAGCCCACTTGCACGGAACGGATCTGTGACGACTTTAAGACGACTCGTTCCCACTTGGCGGGCACGACGCCTGGAGATGCGCGTTCGCTGGTCCTCATGTGCCCGTGCAAGATAAGTTCGCGATCATCGCCCGTGCCGGAACCGTAGCCGCGCACCCTCCCAATCCACCACGAGCCGTCTTGCATGGTAACGCGAGCCACAGGAAGGTGACCGGCCGGGCACTCGACTCGGAACACCTGGTTCCACGCGGGCCGTTCAACAATGGTTGCGGGCGCCCCGGCCGCGCGGAGCCAATCAAATATGAAGACGAGGCCGCACGCCAGGCCGGCGGTAGCCGTCACCATGGCATACACGGGGAGGATGTCCTGCCATGCAGCTTCACGCGGCACACCTCGAAGCACCAGATGCCAGGGGAGCGCCAGGATAATCGCTGCTACCGTCGTGAAAACCGCGGACGCCAGTACCGTGCTGCTGGCCTCGTGGAAAGCTGAACGCTCAGTCCGGGGCCGTCGGCGATCGCTAAGGATTTGATAGGTGAGTCCAGGAGCAACAAGCAAGCCGAATACGATGACTGTTGCCACACCGTTAGGGATCACGCGAACGTTTTAGTCGTCGTCGTCAACGAACTCGTCGGCAGACATTTCGGTGCCTTTGCCTGTTTGGTTCCCACCTATGAGGTCCAGCCCTTTTTCGCTAAACTCGAGGTCTTGCTTATCGGACGTTCGCCGGTCTTCGTTCTGGGGGGTGGACATGGCGCAGCCTCCTCTAGACGGGTGGAGGATGAGCATGGCACCGATCGGAGGCGGGGTCGAGGGGTAAGTGTGCGATCAGCGACGTGTGGTCCCGCCGCCGAACGCTCGACCGATTCACTATGTTGTACTGGTGCAATACCCGTTGCGCTTCGTCCTCGTGCCGCTAGGTCATGCGAAGACCAGAAGTCTCCGCCCGGCGGGTACAAGAGATCGCGCGTCTTGCCTGAGTCAGGCTTGCCCGTCTACGAGTGCGTCGCCTCCTCGCTTCCCACTGCGGAGCGACTGACAGGGTTGCCGCGGACGCTAATCCGCGCCCGAGCCTGGTGGGCTCGATGCGGTAGCCCGTGGCTCCCAGGTCGGCCATCACCTCCGCGAATCGCGGAGAGACGATGGCGTCCAGGGGGTCGGTGTTCATGCAGTCGGCCAGCGTGCCTTGGGCTTGGCCACGTGGAACCGGCCGGGCACCTCGGAGTTGGCCTTGGCGTACTGCCCAGAGGGCACCCTCTCCGCGCAGGAAGTACAGGGGTTCGCGCATGGCCGGGGACCTTCTACGGATCAGAACCAGGACTTCAGACCGTACCGGGCGGTGAGCCGCCGCCCCTGCTCGAGGATCCGTCGGATGGGAGCGCGTGGGTGCGCTGAGGCCGGGCCTTCCGTCGCCGTCGTGCGAAGGCCCTCCGAACCGTCTGGTCCCTTCCTAATCATCCGTTGACCGACAGGGAAGATCAGGCCGCGGCTAGTGTGCCGCCATGCCCGTCGAGCGCACCCTGCTGCGCGCCGAGGAGGACCTGCGCGCCGGGCGTACCGCCCTCGCCCGGCAACGGATCCGTGGCCTCGTCGCCAGCATGCCGGAGCGCCTCGACCTGCGGGAGCGCCTGGCACAGGTGTACCGCGCGGAGGGCGACCTCGCGCAAGCGGGTCGCTGGTCCTATCTCAGCGAGTACCGGTACCCCGCCGAGGAGGCCGCCTTCGGGCGCCTGTGCGGGGGCGACCCCCTCCGGATGATGCGGGCGCTGTCGTGGTGCGCGGCGGAGGACGACGCCGCTACCGAGACGGCGCGCGGCCGACTGCGCAGCCTTCGCGCTGAGGCCGAGATGCGCGCCGGGGGGCCCGTGGACTGGGCTGATCCCCGTTACCCCGCACCGCCACGTGGGTGGCTCGACCGGCTGGCCACGCCCATCTTGATCTTCGTCGGTGGGGTGTGGTTGGTCGCCATCATCCCCGGCGCCGCCGAGGGCATCCGGGCGGTCATCGACTGGATCGCGGACCGGATCAGCTAACCCGGGCGTCTCGGGCGCGGGAGCGGCGGGCGCTCAGCGGTGGCCGGTCACCGCCGGAAGAGCCGAGCGAACCGGTCACCGTCCGAAGAGCCGGGCGAAGAAGCCGGTGCCGCGCTCCTTGGTGTGGCCCGGGCACCGCTGGGACGCGGGCACTCCCCGCATCACCTGGTCGACGTGCTGGCCACACCCGGCCCAGGTGGTCTTGCCGCAGGTCGTGCACGTGGCTGCTCGGCACATGGTGATGCTCCTTCTGTGAGGTGGTGCTTCGGTGGGAGAGGCGAGGTGAGGCGCGTCGGCGCACGTCGAGGCGCTGGTGCGCCTCGGGGTCGCCGAGCGTGTTCTGCGGTGGCGGCGGCGATGGCGCGGAGGCAGGCGCGCAGCCGGCGCCCAGGCACCTGCCGGTGACCGCCATGGCCGCGATGGCGAGCGCGAGCACACCGGCGCCGACGCCGACCACCGGGTGGGTCGTCATCATGCTGCCGGCGAATGCCGCGACAACCACGGCGACGGCCCCGCGGACCAGGCGCTCGCCCAGGCCGGCCCGGGCGCCGGCGACGTCCCGGGCGGGGGTGGGAGCGGAAGAGGTCATCGCGCGGGGGGAGCGCCGTCGTCGGCCTGGGCCGCGACGGAGGCGCGGACCTCGTCCATGTCGAGGCAGCGGACGCCCTCGATGACGCGCTCGAGCTGGGCGCCGTTGAGGGCGCCCGGCTGGGCGAAGACGATGATGCCGTCGCGGAACGCCATGAGCGTGGGGATGGACGTGATGCCGAACCCGGCCGCCAGCTCACGCTGCGCCTCGGTGTCGACCTTGCCGAAGGCGACGTCGGGATGGGACTGGGAGGCGGCCTCGAACACCGGGGCGAAGCTCCGGCACGGACCGCACCACGCGGCCCAGAAGTCGAGCAGGACGATCTCGTGCTCGGCGACGGTCGCCTGGAGGGTGTCGAGGGTGATCTCGCGTGTAGCCATGACCGGACCATACCCCGGGGGGTATGCGCGAAGCGACTCGGGCATGCGGATATCCCCACGTCGTTGGGGGGCTGGCCCCACTGACAGCGCCGCTTGGACGCCCAAGGGTGAGGGGTATGGGAAACGACGCCGGACACATGAACGCCGTTGCCGAGTGGGCAGTCGCACTGATGGAGTCGCTGGGCGGGCCGGGGGTGGGGCTGGTCATCGCCTTGGAGAACCTGTTCCCGCCCCTGCCCAGCGAGGTCATCCTGCCCCTCGCCGGATTCACGGCCAGCCGCGGGTCGTTCGGTCTGCTGGAGGCACTGGTGTGGACCACGGCGGGCTCGGTCGCGGGTGCGCTGGTCCTCTACGGCCTCGGCGCGTGTCTGGGGCACGCCAGGCTCCGGAGCATCGTGGCCCGGACGCCGCTGATGAAGGCCTCAGACGTCGACCGGGCGGCGGAGTGGTTCGCGCGGCACGGGTCGACGGCGGTGTTCCTCGGACGGATGATCCCGTTGTTCCGCAGCCTGATCTCCGTGCCTGCCGGGGTGGAACGGATGCCTCTGGGCCGGTTCACGCTGCTGACCGCCGCAGGGAGCACCATCTGGAACACCACCTTCGTCCTGGCCGGCTATCACCTCGGTGAGCACTGGACCCTCGTCGAGCGGTACGCCGACGCCTTCCAGAAGTGCGTGGTCGCCGCCGTCGCCATGTCGGGGATCGTGTTCGTCCTTCTACGACTGCGTCAGCGAGCGTCCGGCAGAATTGCCTCGTGAGCCCCGACGGCGTCGCGGTGCTTGGCGGTCGCGGACACAGCGCCGCCGAGGCCGTGCTGGGTGCGGTTCGGTCGCTCGCGGGATCGGTCATGGGGGTTGCCCTCGTGCCGGCGCTGCTGCTGGCGCTGATCGCCGCCCCGGTCTCCCGCGCCCCCGCCGCCACCGTCTCCCGGTGGCAGGCGCGGCGGCTGGCCTGGATCGAGGGGGTGCCGCCCAGCGCCCAGCCTTCCGGCGGGCGGCTGGTCGGCCTGCTCGCCATCGAGGCGCTGCTGGGCCTCCTGGCCGCCTGTGTGCTGGCGTTGGTTGTGGCCGGGGTCGTCGTGGCCGTCGAGACGGTCCTCGGCGCCGCGACGGGCCGGGCCGTGACGATCTTCGGCGCCGACCCAGGAGCGGTCACCTGGGCGACGGTGGCGCGATACGCCCTGCCCGGTGCGTTGCTGGTCTTCCTCGCGGCCTCGGGGCTCGTCGGGATCGCCAGGCTCGACCGCAGCGCCTGGGCGACCCTGGCCCGGCCGGGGGTGGGGGAGCTCACCCAGGAGGTGAGCCGGCTGCACACCACGCTCGATGACGTGATCGCTGCCGTGGACGCCGAACGGCGCCGTATCGAGCGCGACATCCACGACGGCGTGCAGCAGCGCGTGGTCGCCCTGTCGATCATTCTCGCGCGGGTCGAACGTACCGGTGACCCGGCGGTCCGTGCGGACCTCCAGCGGCGCGCACGAGCCGAGGCGCAGCAGATCCTCGACGAGCTGCGCGGCGTCGCCTGGCGCACGTACCCGGCGATGCTCGTGCGGGACGGCCTGGCCGCGGCGCTCGAGGTCCTTCGTGACCGGACCCCCGTCCCGGCCAGCCTGCGCGTGAGTGTGCCGGGACGCACCAACCACGCTGCCGAGGCGGCCGCCTACTTTGTCGCGAGCGAGGCGGTGACCAACGCGATCAAGCACGCGGACGCGTCACAGGTGCACATCGACGTCGCACGCCTGGGAGCCGACCTCGTCGTCACCGTCCGTGACGACGGAAAGGGCGGCGCCGACCCTGGAGGACTCGGCCTGTCCGGGATCGCCTCCAGGGTCGCGGCGCGAGGGGGCCGCCTCAGCATCGACAGTCCCCGAGGTGGTCCGACGACGATCAAGGCAGTGATCCCGTGCGAATAGCCCTCGCGGACGACTCCGCCTTGCTGCGGGAGGGGCTCGCCCAGCTCCTCACCGCCGAAGGGCATACGGTCACGCACGCGGTCGGCACCGCCGACGAGCTGATCACCGTCGTCGCCGCCAACCCGCCGGACCTCGCGCTCGTCGACGTGCGCATGCCCCCGAGCTTCGTCGACGAGGGCGTTCACGCCGCGCTCCGGATCCGCCGGGACTGGCCTGATGTCGCCGTCGTCGTCCTCTCCCAGTACGTCGAGCGCCGCCACGCGAGCGAGCTGCTCGACGGGCGGGGAGGCGTGGGCTACCTGCTCAAGGACCGGGTCTCCGACATCGGAGGCTTCCTCGACGCCCTTGAGCGTGTGCGGGACGGCGGCACCGCGTTCGATCCCGAGGTCGTCCGGCAGCTCATCGCCGCCCGGAGCGAGCCCGACGGGCGACTCGCTGGCCTCACCACCCGTGAGCGGTCGGTGCTGGAACTCGTCGCCCAGGGCCGGAGCAACGCCTCGATCGCCGCTCAGCTCTACGTCAGCCAGAGCGGGATCGAGAAGCACATCAGCACGATCTTCGGGAAGCTGGACATCCCCCCGGGCACGACGTACAACCGGCGGGTCCTCGCTGTCCTCGCCTACCTCCGCAGCGAAACCCCGCGAGCTCGGGGAGCTCAGCCTCCGGCCGGCTGAGCCGCGGTCGGTCAGCTCTGCACCGCCTGCCCCTTGGCCAGCGCCCGGTCCGTCAGTTCTGCATGGCGATCTGCTGCCCCTTGACCAGCGGGTAGCTCGCGAGCTCGCTGCCATCGAGGTTCTCGCGGTGCATGTCGACGGCGGTGACCTGGCTGTTCTCGTAGGTCGTGTAGTAGTACACGCCCGTGTCGGTGTTGCAGCACGAGGAGTAGATGGTGATCTCGTACTTGCCGCCCACGTCGACGCAGCCGCGTTGCTGGGCGACGGAGCCGAGGATCTGGAAGAACTGGCTGATCGACTCCGACTCGGAGTTGCCCGAGACCGAGTTCACCTTGGTGAACACCGCCTTCACGAAGCGTGAGCCGGAGGACAGGTCTCCGGGGAGACCGATGGCGCCCATTCCTCGGCTGTACGTGTCGAACCCGAGCGCGCGGGAGAAGTTGTTCTCCGGGGGCTCGGGCGACAGGCTCATGAAGTTGTTGAGGTTGAAGAGCTGGATGTCGAACGTCGGGTTGTTGGTGAGGACGCCCACCGGGTTGTCGTAGACCTTGAGGCCCTCCTTCACCGACTCCACGGTGATGGAGGCGTCCCGGTCGGAGATGATCCAGTGGAGCGGGGAGAGCGGGAACTGCTCGCTGAACGGGATGTTCACGAGGTTGAGGTCCTTCAGGGCCTCCTTCACCTCGTCCACCGTCGTGTACTGCCCGAGGATCCACGGGATGAACTCGAACGGCGTGATGTTCGTCTTGCCGTCCGCCTCGGGCTTGTAGTCCGCGTTCTCCGGGAAGTTCAGGCCCGCCATGCTCAGGCCCTTCTCGTTGGTCGCGTCGTAGTAGAGCGGGTAGCCGTCCGCGACGGTCGCCATGCCGATGATCGCGTAATGGCTCTCCAGCGGCGGCACTCTCCGGAAATTGAACACGAAGTTCCGGGGCGTGACGGTCACTGCCTCGTTGTACGAGAATTCGAGGTCGAGATTCCGACCGAAGTAGTGATCTTTGGTGATGTAGTTGGCTGCCGTGCACATGCGACTTCCCCCTTAGTCTCGGCTCCTGCCACCCTACGTCTGGCCCCGGCGATCGGCAGGGGAGCGGGTTCGGGGGCGGCCGCGCGAGACCGTCCGATCGCACGCGCGACCCCTCTCCGGTCGCAGGGTCTGTGCCAATGGCCCCGGCGGCGGGAATTGATCATCGTCCGCGTTTCAGCTGATTGTCGGCAAAGGGGGCGTGCGCGCGTGGGGCACGGCACCGCTCGCGTTTACGCCCCAAGGCGGGCGATGCGTTGATCATTTGCCGCCGACGCCATTGTCGACGAGGGGGCGTGCCGTTGAGCGCCGCCCGCCGGGGGCCGGCGACGATCCCCGGCGGGGCGTGAGGGCCTCGACCGGCGGCGGTCGGGCCGCCGTTCGCCGGGCAGCTGTGCCCGGCGTTTCTGCATGATCACGAGCGGGAGGGTGCCTTCCCTCCCGCTCCTCAGGTCAGCGCAGGACGAGCGGGGCGTGGGCCGAGCGGGCGGGGGACTCGACGGGCACGGGGCCGCGCCCGGCCCGCTGGCGGAGCCGCGCGAGGCCGGCGCGCTCGCGCCGGCGCAGGAGTGCCTTGAGGACGTGCTGCTTGGCGGTGAGGACGGCCTGCAGGCCGATGCCCACGCAGATGAGGTTGACGATCGCGGAGGGCCACGCGCCGCTCACCGAGGCGCTGATGCACAGGGTGAAGGCGCCGCCGAGGTTGAGGCCCTGGTAGAGCATCGAGTCCGGCTCGATGAGCCGCTTGGTGACCATGAAGTAGGCGGTGAGGGCGCACAGGGCGCCACCCCACCCGATGACGGTGAGGAGCACGGAGCCGAACGTAAGCACGAGGATGATTCTTCGGCTCCGAGCCATGCAGGTCAATGGAACGCCGCTGCACTCGGCATGTAGGTTTGCTTCATGGACGTGGACCCACGCAGGCTTGCCGTGCTCTTGGCCATCCAGCGCGCCGGCGGAGTGCTCGCTGCCGCCGACACGCTCCGGATCAGCCCCTCGGCGGTGTCCCAGCAGATCGCCCGGCTCGAGGCCGAGACCGGGGTCCGGGTGCTCGACCGCCGGCCCACCGGCGCGGTCCTCACCGCCGCCGGCCACGTCCTCGCCGAGGCCGGTGAGCGCATCGAGTCCGAGCTCACCGACGTCCGCCGCACGCTCGCCGCGCTTGAGGGCGACGTCGCGGGAACCGTCGTCGTCGGGGCCTTCCAGACCGTCATCCGGGCCGTCCTCGTCCCCATGCTCCTCGACCTGCCCCGCACCCTGCCGGGCGTCGAGCTCGTCGTGCGCGAGACCAGCCCCGAGGGCGGCCAGCGGGCCCTGCGCACCGCCGCCGTCGACCTCCTCGTCCTCGAGGCCGACGCCCAGGGCGAGGCACCCACCCCGCGTGGCGTGCGCGACGTGCCCTTCCTCGACGAGCCGTGGATCGCCGTCCTGCCCGCCGGTCTCACCCCGCCGAGCACCCTCGTCGACCTGGCCGGCCACACCTGGCTCGGCGTCGAGCCCGGGACGGCCGCGGCCCGCGCCGTCGAGCGCGTCGCCCGGACGTTGGGCACGGTGCCCGAGACGGCGCACCGCTACGCCGACTTCGATGTCGCCATCGCCCTGGTCGCCGCCGGCCTCGGCATCGCGCTGCTGCCGTCCCTCGCCCTCCAGCGGGTCCTGCCCGACGGCGTCCAGGCGGTCGCGGTGCCCGGCCTCGGGTCGCGCCGGCTCGTCGTGCGCCACCGGGTCACCCGCAAGGAGCCCCGGCCCGAGGTCCTCGCGGTCCTCGAGCAGATCGTCGAGGTGGCCGGCGCGCTCGAGCTCGCCTGAGCGCCGTCGTCCGGGGTCCTCGCGGCCCGCGCCGTCGCCCGCGGCTCCCGTGGCTCCCGCGGGCCCCCGCGGCCCCGCCGTCGGCGCTACGGCAGCGCGCGGTGCGTGCGGGGGATCCACCACCCGGCGACGACCACGCCGACGGCGACGGCCACCGCCACGAGGAACACCCCGGTGACGGCGTCGCCGAACAGCGCCGGCTCCTCGAGCGCGTCCGCCCCGTCGAGGCGGGCGTTGACCACGGCGCCGAGCACCGCGACGCCCACCGCGCTGCCCACGGACCGGGCGAACATGTTGGCGCCGGTGACCACGCCCCGCTCGCCCCAGTCCACGCTCGACTGTGCGGCGATGAGGCTGGGGGAGGCCACCAGGCCCATGCCCAGCCCGATGGCGAAGCAGCACGCCCCGACGGCGGCGATCGACGGCGCCTGGGCGGTGAGCACCAGCGCACCGGTGCCGACGACGACGATCGCCGCGCCGATGAGCACCGTGGCGCGGAACCCGATCCGCAGGTAGATGCGGCCGGACAGGGTCGCGGCGATCGGCCACCCGATGGTGAGCATGGCGAGGGTGAGCCCGGAGGTGAGCGGGGAGGCGTCGAGGAGCGTCTCGAGGAACGTCGGCACGTAGGTGGTCAGGCCGATGAGGATGACGCCGACGCCGACGCTGATGAGCCCCGTGGTGACGAGCAGGCGGCGCCGCAGCACCCACAGCGGCAGCACCGGCTCCACCGCGCGTCGCTCGACGAGGAGGAACGCCACGAGCAGCACGGTCGCGGTGACGAGCGAGCCGATGCTCACCGCCGAGTCCCACGCCCACGCGTTGCCGCCCTCGAGGAGGGCGAGGATGAGCAGGCTGACGCCGCCGGTGAGGAGCACGCCGCCGAGCCAGTCGATGCGGTGCCGCGTGCGCTCGACCGTCTCGTGGAGGTGCCGAATCAGGAGCCAGCCGGCGATGAGGCACAGCGGGATGTTGACGAAGAAGATCCAGTTCCACGTGACGAACTCGGAGAACACCCCGCCCAGCGTCGGCCCGACGACCGCGGAGATCGCCCAGACGCTCGCCAGGTACCCCTGCGCCTTGGCGCGCTCGGCGAGGGTGTAGATGTCGCCGGCGATGGTGATCGCCATCGGCTGCACCGCGCCCGCGCCCAGGCCCTGGATCGCGCGGAAGGCGATGAGGGCGGGCATGGAGGTGGCGAACCCGCACAGGATCGACCCCAGGAGGAACAGCCCGACGCCGAGCAGGACGACCGGCTTGCGGCCGATGCTGTCCGCCAGCTTGGAGTAGATCGGCACCGACACGGCCTGGGTGAGCAGGTAGATGGAGAACAGCCACGGGAAGCTGGAGAAGCCGCCGAGGTCGGCGACGATCGTGGGGACGGCCGTCGCGAGGATCGTCGAGTCGATGGCGACCAGGCTCGTCGTCATCATGAGCGCGAGGAGGATCGGCCCGCGTGAGGAGCGGAAGCCGACGCCGTCGTCCGGCGTGACACGGGTAGTCAGGGTGGTCCTCCTGCGGTGACAGAGGACGACGGCGGAACCGGCCGCGCGCGTCCGATGGGCATCGAGGCTAACCCCGCCGCGTGGCCCGCGCGCAGGGCATCTCACGCGCCCGGGCCGGCGGGTCGTGCACAGGCGCGCGCGATCGCCCCACGACGGCGACGGCGCCTGGCTACGCTCCGGCAGATGGGGGACGGGGGCACGTGGGTGCTGCTGCTCGCCGCGGCGACGGCGGGCGCCGCGGCCGCCGCCCTCACGCCCCGCCTGCGCCTCATCGCCCGCACGGACTCCCCGTGGCTGCGGGCACCGCTCCACGTCGTCCTGGCCGGGCTCGGCGGCGCCGGTGCCCTGGCGCTCGCCCCCGGGTGGGCCGAGGCGCTGACCTTCGCCGCGCTCGCGGTCGGCGGCGCGATGCTCGTCGTCGTCGACCTGGCCGAGCACCGGCTGCCTGACGCGGTGGTGGGGCCGATGGCCGTGGTGCTCGCCGTCGGCCTCACGCTCGCGGCGGCCACGCAGGGGGAGTGGGGGAGCCTGGCGCGGGCGGCGCTCGCGGGCCTGGTGCTCGGCGGCGCCTACCTGGTCCTCGCCCTGGCGTCGCCGGCGAGCCTCGGCCTGGGCGACGTCAAGCTCGCCGCCGTGCTCGGGGCCTTCCTCGGCTGGCTCGGCTGGTGGCACCTCACCGTGGGCGCGCTTGCGGCCTTCGTGCTCGGCGGGGTGGTGGCGCTGGTGCTCCTCGCCGCGGGGCGGGCCACCCGGCACTCGTCGGTGGCGTTCGGGCCGTGGATGATCGCCGGCGCCGCGGTGGGTGCGGCCTGGGGTCCCGCCCTCGCGGGCGTCTGAGCTCGCCGGGTCGCCGGGTCGCCCCGTCGCCGGGTCGCCGGGTCGCCGGGTCGCCGGGTGCGCGCGGCACCGGGTGCGCGTGCGTGGCGCTGTGCCGGCACCGCAGGCGGGACCCGGGCGGCAACCCCTCAACGTGAGGGGTTTCACGTCGTCTCGCGGGACCCCGGCGAGCACCCGGGCCGTCCGCGCTGGGACGATGGAATCCGTGACCGATCTCGCCCGCCACCACGGCCGCCCCAGCGCGAAGTTCGTGCTCATGGTCGGGCTCATGGCGGCGCTACCCGCGGTGACGACCGACATGTACCTGCCGTCGCTGCCCGAGGTGGCCGACGACCTCGACACCACCGCGTCGTTCGCGCAGGCCACCATCACCGGCGTCCTCATCGGTGGCGCCGTCGGCCAGCTCATCACTGGACCGCTCAGTGACCGTTACGGGCGCCGGCGCCCCGTCCTCATCGGCATCGCCCTGCACGTCGTCGCCTCGCTGCTGTGCATCGTGACGCCGGGCATCCTCCCGCTCCTCGCGCTGCGGGTGATCCAGGGCGTGGGCAACGCGGCCGCCACGGTGACCGCCATGGCGGTGATCCGGGACCGCTACTCCGGGTCCACCGCCGCCGCGATCCTGTCCCGCCTCATGCTCGTCATCGGCCTGGGGCCGATGCTCGCGCCGACCGCCGGAAGCTTCATCGCCGGCCTCGCCGGGTGGCGTGCGGTGTTCGCCGTGCTCGCGCTGATCGGTGTCGCGCTCGCCGTCCTCATCTGGTTCCGCCTTCCCGAGAGCCTGCCGCCCGAGCGTCGCCGCACCGACGGCGTCGGCGGAGCGATGAAGAGCTACGGCGTGCTGCTGCGCGACCGCGAGTTCATGGCCCTCACCCTGCTGCCGGGCCTCGGCCTGGGGGCGCTCATGAGCTACGTCGCCGGATCCCCGTTCGTCCTCCAGGGCGGCTACGGGCTGTCGGAGACGGAGTTCGCGCTCCTCTTCGCCCTCAACGGGGTCGGCCTCATCCTCGGCACGCAGGTCAACGCCTCCCTCGTGCGGCGGTTCGCCCCGCTCCACATCATCCGCGTCGCCGTCCCCATCGCCCTGGTGCTGGCGGTGGTCCTCCTCGTCGTCACCTCCCGGGATCTCGGCGGGCTCATCGGGCTGCTCGTCCCGCTGTGGCTGCTGCTCACGGTGAACTCCGTCGTCCCGCCCAACGCGTCCGCGCTCGCGCTCAGCCGGCACGGGGAGCGCGCCGGCTCCGCGGCCGCCCTCATCGGCGCCATGCAGGCCGGAGTGGCCGGCGTCGTCAGCCCCCTCGTGGGCCTGCTCGGCGAGGACGCGTTCGCCATGGCGACGGTGATCCTCGCGGTGCTCGCCCTCGCGTTCGTCGTCGTTGTGGTCGGCACGCCGGCCTACCGCCGGACGGGCCGGGCAGGCTAGGCGTCGAAGCGACCGTTCGTCGACGGCACTTCGTCGATCGATGTGGACAAGACGTTTCCGCGGGAACGTCTCGTCGACTGGTGTCCCCGCTCGCCGTCAGCCCTCGGCGGCGGAGACGGTGACGTCGAGGTCCCGGTCGAGGAGCGCGGCGAGGCGGCGGGCCTCGGCCTCGAGCTCTCCCGTGGGCGGGTCGCCCGCCTCGGCGAACCAGGTGACGGCGAGCGTCCCACCGGCGACCTTCCACGCGCCGGCGACCACGCCGGCCCGCAGCACGAGGTTGGCGCCCCGCGTCACGGCGGCGCGGTGGGCCGGGGGGACGATCCGGGCGTCGTCCGTGCCCGGCCCGAGGACCCACGGGTCCAGCCCGGGCAGCAGCGTCACCGTGGCGGTCTCCGGCTGCGCGGCGAGGGAGTCGCGGTCCGCCGCCCGCACGAGCATGGGCTCGCCGTCGACCTCCACCTCGACGACCGCGCCGTCGTCGATCAGGCCCGCGAGCCAGCCCTCGAGCCGCCGCCGGCCGGCGCTCAGGCCCTCGACGAGCCAGTGGTGGAGGTTGGCGCGCGTGGCGGGGCCGTACCCGCCGAGGTAGGAGAGGACCGCGTACCGGCCGGCGTCGTCGAGGTCGGGCGGCGCCTGCCACCGCGGGCTGGCGGTCGGGGCCTGGTAGGTCATCTGACCGTCCCGGGACGGCCCGATGACGAGGTCTCCCTGCCAGGCCAGCGGCTTGTTCAGGGTGTGGCTGCGGTCGGCCAGGGCCTCGCGCAGGTGCGAGAACCGGGCGTGGGCGGCGACGGCGTCGGCCAGCTCGGGGCGGGTGAGCGGCCCGTCGGCGAGCGCCTCGCGGACCGTCGCGCGCAGTGCCGGCCAGTCCTCCGCCTCGAGCCGGTAGTGCTCGCGCCAGCTGCGCAGCTCCCACTGCCGGCTCGCGGCGCGCACGGCCAGGTAGGCCCCGGCGTCGTCCGCGGCGAGCAGGTACGTGGCGCCGCGGAAGGCGTACGTCCGCACGAGGTCGCCGTCGGCGACGGCCCGCGCGACGGCGTCGGGCGCCGGGTCGCTCAGCCGACGCCGGACGGCGAGGTCCGCGTCGCCGGACCAGGTCGGAATGCCGCCGAGCCGCCGGACGACGTCGGCCGCGCAGGCCGCACCCGTGACGAGGAACTGGCGGTCCAGACGCCAGGCGAGCGCCTGGCCGAGAGAGACGGGCATGCCTGAGCGTAGGAGCGCGCGCCGGTGGCCACGCGGGGAATGCGCCGGCAGGCTGCTCCGCGCTGGGACCAGGCGCTCGCCGGGGGAGAGGCCGCGGATCGCGTAGCCTGTTCTGTCGTGGCCACCGACTTCGCTTACGAGATCCAGGACCTGCGCGGCACGCTCGACTCCATCCGTGCCGTCACGGACGAGGACGCCCTGCGCGCCCGGATCGCCGAGCTGTCGGAGCAGGCCGCGCAGCCCGACCTCTGGGACGACCAGGACGCCGCCCAGGCCGTGACGAGCCAGCTCTCCCACGCCCAGTCCGAGCTCGAGCGCATCCGCTCCCTGCTCGCGCGCATCGACGACCTCGAGGCCCTCGTTGAGCTCGGTGCCGAGGAGGACGACGCCGCCACCATGGTCGAGGCGGAGTCCGAGCTGGTCTCCCTGCGCAAGGCGCTCGGCGAGCTCGAGGTCCGCACGCTCCTCGCCGGCGAGTACGACCAGCGCGAGGCCGTCGTCACGATCCGCGCCGGCGCCGGTGGCGTCGACGCCGCGGACTTCGCCGAGATGCTCCTGCGGATGTACCTGCGCTGGGCCGAGCGCAAGGGCTACCCGACCCAGGTCCTCGACACCTCCTACGCCGAGGAGGCCGGCCTCAAGTCCGTGACCTTCGAGGTCAAGGTGCCCTACGCCTACGGCACGCTGTCCGTCGAGGCCGGCACCCACCGCCTCGTGCGCATCTCGCCCTTCGACAACCAGGGCCGGCGCCAGACGTCGTTCGCCGCCGTCGAGGTCATCCCGCTCATCGAGCAGACCGACCACGTCGACATCCCCGAGTCGGAGATCAAGGTCGACGTCTTCCGCTCGTCCGGCCCCGGTGGGCAGTCCGTCAACACCACCGACTCCGCCGTGCGCATGACCCACATCCCCACGGGCATCGTCGTGTCCATGCAGAACGAGAAGTCGCAGATCCAGAACCGCGCCGCCGCGCTGCGCGTCCTGCAGTCCCGCCTCCTCGTCGTGCGCCAGCAGGAGCAGGACGCCGCCAAGAAGGCGCTCGCCGGCGACGTCAAGGCGTCCTGGGGCGACCAGATGCGCTCCTACGTCCTCCAGCCGTACCAGATGGTCAAGGACCTGCGGACGGGTCACGAGCAGGGCAACCCCTCGGCCGTGTTCGACGGCGAGATCGACGACTTCATCGAGGCCGGGATCCGCTGGCGCCGCCAGCAGCAGGACGTCTGACCGGACCGCCGGCGTCGCCGCGCGCCCAGCACCGCGCGCCCCGGCGCCCGCCTCCTGGCCGCCCGGCGCCCCGCACCACGGTGCTGCGGCGTCCGTAACCGCGCCGGGTGGCGGCGGCGTGTCGGCCTCGGATCGGGCCGGGGCCGTGTTTAGTCTCGATCGCGGTCAGATGTACTTCCCCCATCGCCGAGACTGGCCGCAGTGAGCCCGTGATCCGATTCGAGAACGTCTCCAAGGTCTACGCCCGTGGCACCCGTCCCGCGCTCGACCAGGTGAGCCTGGAGGTCGAGCGCGGCGAGTTCGTCTTCCTCGTCGGCGCCTCCGGCTCCGGCAAGTCGACCTTCCTGCGTCTCGTCCTGCGTGAGGAGCGCCCGACGTCGGGCGACATCTTCGCGCTCGGCCGGGACCTGTCGAAGGTCTCGCAGTGGAAGGTCCCCATGCTGCGCCGCCAGATCGGCACGGTGTTCCAGGACTTCCGGCTGCTGCCCAACAAGACGGTCTTCGACAACGTCGCCATCGCCCTGCAGGTCATCGGCAAGCCGCGGCACCACATCCTCACCACCGTCCCCGAGACCCTCGAGACCGTGGGCCTGGCCGGCAAGGAACGCCGCCTGCCCCACGAGCTCTCCGGCGGCGAGCAGCAGCGCGTCGCCATCGCGCGCGCGTTCGTCAACCGCCCCGCGGTCCTCCTGGCGGACGAGCCCACCGGGAACCTCGACCCCAAGACGTCGATCGGCATCATGCGCCTCCTCGACCGCATCAACCGGACGGGAACGACCATCGTCATGGCCACGCACGACGACGAGATCGTCGACCAGATGCGCAAGCGCGTCGTCGAGCTGGAGGACGGTCGCACCGTCCGTGACCAGTCCCGCGGCGTCTACGGCGCGGCGCGGTAGGGGGCGGCATGCGCGCACGATTCGTCCTCTCCCAGCTCGGTTCCGGGCTGCGCCGCAACGTCGCCATGACCATCTCGGTCGTGCTCGTCACCTTCGTCTCCCTCACCTTCGTCGGCGCCGCGGCCCTGCTGCAGACGCAGATCGACAAGATGAAGAACGACTGGTACGACCGCGTCGAGGTCTCCGTCTTCCTCTGCCCGCAGGACTCGGCGGTGCCCACCTGCGCCGGCGGGGAGGTCACCGAGGACCAGCTCGCCGAGGTCGAGACGTTGCTGGAGTCCCAGGCGCTCGAGCCGTACATCGAGCAGGTGTACTTCGAGACCAAGCAGGAGGCCTACGACGCCTTCCAGGAGCAGATGCCGGACACCGTCTGGGCGCAGTCGCTGACCCCGGACCAGATGCAGGTCTCCTACCGCATCAAGCTCGTCGACCCCGAGCAGTACCAGGTGGTCGCCGACGAGCTCACCGGCCGGCCCGGGGTGGAGGAGGTCGTCGACCAGCGCGCGCTCCTCGAGCCCCTCTTCCTCATCCTCAACCGCGCCACGTTCCTCGCCGTCGGCCTCGCCGCGGTCATGACGGTCACGGCGGTCCTGCTCATCACGACGACGATCCGGCTCTCGGCGATGAGCCGCCGGCGCGAGACGTCGATCATGCGGCTCGTCGGTGCCTCCAACCTCTTCATCCAGCTGCCGTTCATGCTCGAGGGGGCGCTCGCGGCGCTGGCCGGCTCCCTGCTCGCCGTCGGCGGCCTGTGGCTGGGCGTGCGGTACCTCGTCGAGGACTGGCTGGCGGGTGAGTTCGCCTGGGTCCAGTTCGTCGGGACCGGAGACGTCCTGCTCATCGCCCCGGTCCTCGTCATCGCGGGCATCGCCCTGGCCGGCATCAGCTCCCTCGTGACCCTCCGTCGCTACACAAAGGTGTGAACGTGCTCGTGGTCGACCCCGTCCGTCGTCGTGCCCGCTTCGGCCGTGCCCTCGTGGCGCTCGCCATGGGCGCGGCCCTGCTCCTCACGGGCACCACCGCCCAGGCCGACGACAAGGCGGAGCTCGAGCGCCAGCGGCAGGAGAACGCCGCCGAGCGCGAGCGCCTCGCGTCCGAGCTGGAGGGGACCGATGCCGAGCTCGCGCAGACCTACCTCGCGCTCCAGGACGCCACCACCCGCCTGCCCATCGCGCAGGCCGAGCTGGCCCAGGCGGAGGGGGAGCTGGCCGCCGCCGAGCGCACCCAGCAGGCCGTCGCCGACCGCCTCGCCGTCGCCGAGGCCGAGCAGGCGGAGCTGGTCAGCCAGCTCGTCGAGGGCACCGAGCAGATCGAGCAGACGCGTTCCTCCCTCGGTGAGCTGGCCCGCAGCTCCTACCGCGGCGGCACGTCGCTGAGCACGCTGTCGGTCGTGCTGGACGCCTCCTCCAGCGAGGAGTTCGTCGCCCAGTACGCCGTCGTCGACACCGCCGTGCGGACCCAGACCCAGGTCCTCGACGACCTCGAGACCATCACCGCGGTCAACCGCAACCGTCAGGAGCGGCAGGACGCGGTCGCCCAGCGGGTCAACGAGCTCAAGGTCCAGGCCGACGAGGCTGTCGTCGCCGCGGACGCCGCGCGCGCCTCGGCCGCCGACCGCACCGCGGAGATCCAGCAGCTCATGGCGGACCAGGAGTCGCTCGCCGCGCAGCTCGAGGCGGCCAAGCAGTCGCTCAGCTCCTCGATGGCCGCGGCGCAGGCCGCCGACGACCAGCTCGCCTCCCGGATCGCCGAGATCGTCGCCGAGGAGCAGCGCCTGGAGCGCGAGCGCCAGGAGCGCGAGCGGCAGGAGCGCGAGCGCCTGGAGCGCGAGCGGGCCGAGGCCGCCGCCCGGGCCGCGCGCGAGGCCGCGGCGAACAACCGGCCGGCGCCCCCGCCGCCGCCCCCCGTCCCGGCCCCCGCGCCTCCCTCCAGCGGGGGCGGTGGCGCCTCGCTCATCCCGCCGGTGCCCGCGCCGCTGTACGTCACCTCGCCCTACGGCTACCGGATCCACCCCCTCGCCGGGTACCAGTGGATGCACGACGGCGTCGACCTGCGTTCCTCGTGCGGCAACCCCCAGGTCGCGTCCGCGTCCGGCACGGTGACCGACACCCGCCCCGCGGCCGGCAACGACTCCCACGGCAACCAGGTGCTCATCAACCACGGGATCATCGGCGGGGACAGCTACATCACGGTGTACAACCACCTCACGCGGTTCGCGGTGAGCGCGGGCGAGACGGTGCAGCAGGGCCAGGTCATCGGGTACACCGGCGCCACGGGCAACGTCACCGGCTGCCACGTCCACTTCGAGGTGTGGCGCAACGGCGCGACGATCGACCCGATGCGGCTGCCGGCGTTCTGACCGGGGCTCGGCCCGGTGCACGTGGCCCCGCCGCGCGGCGCCCGGGGGCAAAATGGTGCGACAGACGGGGCGGGCTGACCTAGGCTGGGATGCCGCTCGCGAGGAGTGGTTCCAGCGAGGGAGGATGGTCCGGTGGCCGGCACGAGCACGCAGGGTGCGAAGAAGCCCACCCAGGCGCAGCGCGCGAAGGAAGAGGCCGACCGTCGCACCGTCGTCGCGCGCAACAAGAAGGCGCGCTTCGACTACCACATCGACGCCACGTACGAGGCGGGCCTGTCCCTCACCGGCACCGAGGTGAAGTCGCTGCGCGCCGGGCGCGCGTCCCTCGTGGACGGCTGGGTGGAGATCGAGGGCGGCGAGGCGTGGCTCCAGGGCGTCCACATCCCCGAGTACACCGAGGGCACGTGGACGAACCACCCGGTGCGCCGCAAGCGCAAGCTCCTCCTCCACCGCGAGGAGATCGACAAGCTCTACAGCAAGGTCCGCGAGAAGGGCCACACGATCGTCCCGCTCGAGCTCTACTTCGTCCGCGGCAAGGCGAAGGTGGTCATCGCCCTCGCCCGCGGCAAGAAGGAGTACGACAAGCGCCACACGCTGCGCGAGCAGCAGGACACCCGCGAGGCGCAGCGCGCGATGAGCCTGCGGCTCAACCGGTAGCGGCGTGCCCGCCGTCGTGGCGCGCCGCCGCAGCCCCCGGTCCGCTCACGCCCTGGTGGCGCTTCTCGCGGCATGCGCCCTGGTCCTCCTGCCCGTGCTGCTCGGTCCCGGGGCGCTGCCGGCCGCGCGCGCGGACTCCAGCGACGACTGGTCGGTCACCCGCTACGACCTGCACGGCGAGCTCGCCGAGGACGGGACGATGGACGTCGTCCTCGACCTCGACTTCGACTTCGCCGACGACCCCGGGCACGGCCCCTACATCGCCATCCCCGAGCTCCAGGAGATCCCCGGCGACCCCGACCGCTACCGCGCCTTCGAGGTCACCGACGTCGCCGCGACCAGCCCCAGCGGGGCACCGGCGCAGGTGGCGACGGAGACGGAGTCCGGCACCCTCCTCGTCCGGGTGGGCGACGAGGACGTCGAGGTCGAGGGCGTCCAGTCCTACCGGATCACCTACCGGATCAGCGGGCTGGTCAACCCCGACGTCGACGGCGCCGACGAGCTGTACTGGAACGTCATCGGGCCGGCGTGGGAGGTGCCGCTGGAGGACGTGGGCGTCACCGTGGAAGGCCCGGCCGACGTGCAGGAGGTGCGGTGCTTCGCCGGCGGCGCGGGCAGCACCGACGCGTGCGCCGACGCCTCCAGCGACGCCGCCACGGCGACGTTCCGTCAGCGCGGGCTCGACGCCGGCGAGCAGCTCACCGTCCTCGCCACCTGGCCCGTGGGGACGTTCGATGCCGCCCCGGCCTACGCCCCGCGGCGGACCTGGGACAACACCATGGGGATCACCCCCGTCACCGGCTCGGTCGCCGGCGTCGCCACGCTCGCCGGTGGAGCGGCGGTCGTGTGGGTCGCCCGGCGCCGCGGGCGGGACGAGGCGGCGCTGGACCGGGCCGCGACGGGCGCCGGCGGCGCCGCGGCGCCCGTCCGGCCCACCCCGCCCGACGGCGTCCGGCCGGGGGAGGTCGGTACCCTCACCGACGAGCGGGCCGACCCCCGTGACCTGTCCGCGACGATCATCGACCTGGGGGTCCGTGGCTACCTGCGCGTCGAGGAGGTCGACGACGACGCGGCGCGCCCGCGCAAGGGCGGGGGCCAGGCGGGCGAGGCCGCCAGCTGGCGGCTGGTCCGGCTGACGCCGGCGCCGGGGGACCGGCTCGCGCGCTACGAGGAGGTCCTCCTCGCCGAGCTCTTCGGCGGGAAGACCGAGGTGCGCCTCGCGGACCTCTCCGGCTTCCACAAGGCCCGGGCCGCCGTCCAGGGCGCGCTGTACGAGGCCGTCGTCGAGGCCGGCTGGTTCCGCTCGGACCCGAGCGCCGCCCGCAGACGGTGGGGCCTCGTCGGCCTCCTTGTGCTGCTCGTCGGTGCCGCTGCCGCCGTCGTCCTCGTCCTCACCGGGCACGGGGTCCTCGGCATCCCCCTCCTCGTCATCGGGGCGCTGGTCCTGGCCGTCAGCTCGATGGCGCCGGTCCGCACCGCCCGCGGCACCGCGGTGCTCGCCGAGACGCTCGCCTTCAAGCGGTACCTCGCCTCCGTCGACGCGCACGCCCTGCGCATCGAGCGCGGCGAGGACCTGTTCTCCCGCTACCTGCCCTACGCCGTCGTCTTCGGGCTGGCGGACCGGTGGGCGGGGCTCTTCGCGCAGCGGGAGGCCGAGGGCGCACCGGTGACCGCGCCGAGCTGGTACCTGCCGGCCGCCGGGGTCGCGCTGTGGGGCTCGCCCGGCTCGGCCAGCAGCGCGGTGGGCGCCTTCGCGGCGGCCGCGGCGTCGGCGGCCACGCCCGGAGCCGGCGGGGGGAGCGGGACGACCGGGTTCGCCGGCGGTGGCGTCGGCGGGGGTGGTGGCGGCGGCTGGTGATCTCGGCGGACGGCGAGCCGGCGGGCTAGATTGGCCGCGTCCGCGACCTGTGCATCCCGGAGGTGCTCCATGAGCCTGTCCACCGCGCTCCGTCACGCCCCGCCTCGCCTTGCGGCCGGCGCGTTCATCCTCAACTCGGGCCTGGGCAAGCGGAACCTCGACGCCGAGTCGGCCGCGGGCCTGCAGGCCATGGCCGTCAACGCGGTTCCCCAGCTCGGCGAGCTCGACCCCAAGGACTTCGCCAAGCTGCTCTCGACCAGTGAGATCGCGCTCGGCACCGCGCTGCTCCTGCCCATCGTCCCCACGTGGCTCGCGGCCCTCGGGCTCACCGGGTTCTCCGCGGGGCTCGTCCGCATGTACCTCAAGACCCCCGGCCTCACCGAGGCCGACGGCGTTCGGCCGACGCCGGACGGCCTGGGGATGGCCAAGGACGTGTGGCTCCTCGGGATGGGTCTAGGGCTCCTCGTCGACGCGATGACCGCCCCCTCGAAGGGCTGACACGGCCCGGCGCCGCCGACGGTAGCTGGGAATGCGGTAGCAGCCCCGGTGGTTGAGGACGTACGATGGGCCCGCCGGCTCCGGTCGGCGGTACAACTCCACAGGGGATGATCGGTTTCGACGACGGATGTCGTTCCAGGGGAAGCGGGCCGAGGATGCAGAGTCATCTCGTCAACGCTCTCTGCAAACCAATAGGTGCCGATTCCAAGCGCACCGACTTCGCCCTCGCCGCCTGAGCGAGCGTTCGAAGTCCGTCAGCCCGGGTTAGCTCTCGCCCCGGAGCCTGGCGTCATCTAGAGAGCCACTGCTCGCAGCCTTAGTCACCGGGGCTGCGGGGACTTCAAATGGTGACTGGGCCCGTCAGCATCTTGTCTGCGTGATTGCTGGGGCCGAGAAAATCTACTGCAGAATGCGCCCGGAGAAGCCCTGTTTCTTCACCGTCGGACGCGGGTTCGATTCCCGCCATCTCCACCGAGTCCCCGCCCCGTGCGGGGAACATCCCTGTATGCGTACGGCCCGTCCCCCTTGGGGGCGGGCCTTACGTGTGTCCCGGTGCCTTCGGTGTCGCGCCTGGCGCGCACCGGGCGGTGGGCGGCTGAGCCGCACCGCCATGTGCGTGTCGTCACTACCCGGCCTAGCCTGGAGCCGATGGTCCGGCCCGGCCGGGGCCCGATGGAGCCGGGGGGCACCATGGTGACGAATGCGCGTCGAGCGGCACGCCACACGGGAGAGCGCGACGTCGTCGACCTCAATCCCGTCTTTGCCAGGCCGGGCGAGGCCACCTCGGTGCCGAAGTTCCGGCTCCCGCAGGACCCGTCGCTGCCGGCGACCGCCTACCAGATCGTCCACGACGAGGCGATGCTCGACGGCAACGCCCGGCTCAACCTCGCGACGTTCGTCGGCACCTGGATGGACGAGTACGCGTCCCGCCTCTACATCGAGGCCGCCGACAAGAACATGATCGACAAGGACGAGTACCCCCAGACCGCCGCCGTGGAGACGCGGTGCTGGACCATGCTCGCCGACCTCTGGCACGCCCCCGACCCCGAGCAGGCCATCGGCACCTCGACCATCGGCTCGTCGGAGGCGGCCATGCTGGGGGGCCTCGCGCTCAAGCGGCGCTGGCAGCACGCGCGGCGCGCGGCGGGCATGGCCACGGACCGGCCGAACCTCGTGCTGTCGAGCGCCGTGCAGGTGTGCTGGGAGAAGTTCTGCAACTACTTCGAGGTCGAGGCCCGCTACGTGCCGATCTCGCTCGAGCACAAGGTCCTCGACGGCCACGAGCTCGAGAAGTACGTGGACGAGAACACCATCGGCGTCGTCGCGATCATGGGCGTCACCTACACGGGGATGTACGAGCCCGTGACGCAGATCGCCGCGGCGCTCGACCGGATCCAGGACTCGACCGGCGTCGACGTGCCGATCCACGTCGACGGCGCCTCGGGCGCCATGATCGCGCCGTTCGTGCAGCCGGACCTCGAGTGGGACTTCCGGGTCGCGCGCGTGGCATCGATCAACACGTCCGGGCACAAGTACGGGCTCGTCTACCCGGGTCTCGGCTGGGTCGTCTGGCGGGACCAGGACTGCCTGCCCGAGGACCTCGTCTTCCGGGTGTCCTACCTCGGTGGCGACATGCCGACGTTCGCCCTCAACTTCTCGCGGCCCGGCGCGCAGGTGCTGCTGCAGTACTACCTGTTCATCCGGCTCGGACGCGCCGGCTACGAAGCGGTCCAGCGGACGGCCCGCGACGTCGCGCTCTACCTCTCCGGCGAGATCGCGACGATGGCGGCGTTCGAGCTCTGGAACGACGGATCCGACATCCCGGTGTTCGCCTGGAGCCTGCGCCAGGGCCACACGGAGAACTGGAACCTCTACCACCTGTCGGACCGGCTGCGGACGAAGGGCTGGCTGGTGCCCGCGTATCCCATGCCCGACGACCTCACGGACCTCACGGTCCAGCGGATCGTGGTGCGCAACGGCCTGAGCCACGACCTCGCCTCGGCGTTCCTTGCCGACCTGCGCGAGGAGGTGGCCTACCTCGACGCGCTCACCGGCCCGATGCCGACCGAGGGTCAGCGCTCCGGCTTCCACCACTGAGCCGAGGCCCGCCGTGCGGCGACCTCGGGACGGGCGCGCCGGCAGTATTGCCGTGGACCGCGACGGCACGGTGTGACACGCTCGTCGGCGGGAGTCGCCCCGAGCGAGTACGCGCGGGAGGGACCAGACCCCCACGAGGACCTGACCGGACGAGGAGAACGCGGATGGACGACGTCACCGCAGGCTGCGGGGTGGCCACGACGGCCTGCCCAAGGCTGGCGACGCGCGCCGCGTCCCGCCAGACCCGAACCCACCGCTGAGCGGTCGGTCTCCGCAGCGCCCCTGAGGCTGTCGCCTCCCGTGGTGCGGGGTGTTCGTCGGTCCTCCGTGCGGGACGGGCGCAGATGTCCCCTGCCCTGCCGCCTGCCGCCCCGCGACGTCGTCGCCTGGGCCGGACGCGGCACCCCACGTCCCGGAAGACCCCACCATGATTGCCCTCACCGAGCAGCAGATCCGCGCGTCCTTCGTCAACGCCTCCCGCCGCGAGGCCGCCACCGCGACGCTCCCCGACCTCGACGTCCTCCGCTGGGACCGCCTGGAGTACCTCGGCTGGCGCGACCGCAAGGCACCGCTCGCGGCGTACGCCGTCGTCGAGCTCGACGGCGGACCCACGGGCATCCGCCTGCGCTCCACCGACCCCAAGGCGGCGGGGCGCCGTCGCCGCGCTCAGTGCGCCTGGTGCGAGGACATCGTCGTCACCGACGACGTGAGCCTGTACGTCGCCCGCCGGGCGGGGGCGGCCGGGCGGCGCGGTGACAGCGTCGGCACCCTCATCTGCACGGAGTTCGGGTGCTCGGCGAACGTCCGCCGGCCCCCGACGAGCATCGAGGTGGGCGACGACCCGACGATGCGCGAGTACGTCGTCGAGGCGCGGATCGCCGGCCTGCGCGAGCGTGCGGCGCGGTTCGTCACCGAGGTCCTGCGGGACGCCTGAGCACCCGCCGAGCGCCCGGCGTCGCCCGCCCCGCACCGGGCGGGCGGCGCCGGGGGCTGGGGGAGGCGGCGCAGCGCCGGCCGCTCCGGCCCGCCGCCCATCAGCCGGCGAGCACCTCGCGCAGCCGTGCGGCGAAGGCCTCGGGCTCGCCGGCCCAGCCGTGCTCGCCGCCCATGAACCCGCCGTGGTGGCTGGGGAAGACCGCCAGCTCGGTGCCGAGGGCCTGCGCCAGCGCCTCGCTCGCCCGCCACGTGAGGATCCCCTTGCTCTCGATCCCCGCCGCGATGACCACGCGCGTGGGGCCGGCGGTGAGGGCCTCGACGTCCGGGCGGTAGCCGGTGATCGCCTTCGCGACGCCGGAGAGCAGCGGGTTGTCGCGCGAGCCGTCGTCGTCCGTGGGCATGCCGAACCCCGCCGGATCGACGGGCTCGCTGAGGAAGTCGGCCGGGAACGGGCCCTGCCAGGAGGTGAGGGCCATGAACGCCGCCATGCCCCAGTTCTCCCCGCGCTCGGCGTAGATCGCGTCGACCCGCCGGGTGGCCGCCTCGGCCTCCTCGGCATCGGGCAGCACGGTGAGCAGGGGCGGCTCGTGCGCGACGTAGGTGCGCACGTCCTCCGGGTGCGTGGCGACGAGGCACAGACCCGTGACGGCCCCCCCGCTGCTGCCCATGAGGTCCACCGGGCCGGTGCCGAGCGCCTCGAGGAGGCGGTGCAGGTCGTCGGCCTGCTGCTCGGGGCTCTGCGTCTTCAGGCCGTCGTGGCGGACGCTGCGGCCGAGGCCGCGGGGGTCGTAGGTGATCACCGTGCGGTCGGGGAAGTAGGAGGCGAGCGTGGCGAAGCCGCCGGCGTCCATGGGCTGGCCGATGAGGAGGAGCGGGGGCTGCCCGTCCGCCGGGGGCAGCGGACCGCGGACGTCGTAGGTGAGCGTGGCGCCGGGGACGTCGAGCGTGCGGGTGCTCGTCGTGGTGGTTGACATGGTGCTGCTCCTGGGGGTCCGAGGGGAACGCGGACGCGGTCGTGCCCGCTCACCCGTGCTGACCCATCGGTCGGGCCAAACTCATCGGTCGGGAGAAGATCAGGAAGTCCTTGTGCGCCAAGTGATCTGATGATTTGATGACCAGGTGACCACCGTGGGCCGCGACGCCGCGCCACACCGGCCCGACCTCACGTCGGCGCTGGTGAGTGCCGTGGTGGAGATGATCAGCCGGCGCGGCATCGAGCCCGGGATGAAGATCGGTCCCCTGCGCGAGCTCGCCGGCGAGTTCGGCGTCGCCGTGCCCACCATGCGCGAGGCGCTGCGACGGCTCGAGGGCCTGGGGATGCTCACCTTCCGGCACGGCTCCGGCGTCTACGTCGGCCCGAACTTCCACCGCAGCGTGCTCGTCAACGCGGCGCCCCCGCGGCCCGACCGCCACAAGCTCGTCGCCCTCATCCAGGCCCGCCAGCTCTTCGAGCCGTCCGTCGCGGCGCAGGCCGCCACCGTCCGTGCCCCGCACGGGCTCGAGCTCCTCGGCGTGAAGGTCGCGGAGGCGCGGCGCTGCCTCACCAGCGGCGACGAGCGGTTGTGGCGGGTGAACATCGACATCCACCGCGCCATCGCCGTCACGGCCGGCAACCCCATCGTCGAGGAGATCCTCGACGCGATCCTCCTCATCCACGCCGATGAGCAGCAGCAGATCCTCGCGCTCCACGGCGACCCGCACGCGGACCACGCCGAGCACGAGGAGATCGTCCGCCTCATCGAGGCGGGCGAGGCCGACCGTGTCCGCCAGGTGGTCGAGAGCCACCTCGTCGGTGTCGCGGAGGTGATCGGTACGCCCCTGACCCCGTAGTGCCCGTGCACCACTCCATCGTTCACGACGAGGTGACGAGAGATGACGAAGCATGCACTGCTCACCGGCACCCTCTGCCTGGGTGCCCTGCTCCTCAGCGCTGGGACCGCCACGGCGGCCCCGGGCGTTCCCACCGGACGACCGGCGGGCCCCACCTGCTCGCTCGCCGGCGCCACCATCACCGCCACCGCCGAGGTGGACGACGACCTCACCGACCTCTTCACGTCCTACGGCGACTCGGGCGTGGGCTGGACCGGTGCGGACAGCACGTACTCCGTCCCGCTGCGGGACGGGTCGACGGCGTGGATCTTCTCCGACACCTTCCTCGGACCGGTCAACCCGGACGGGACCCGGCCGCTGACCACCCCGTTCCTCAACAACTCGATCATCGTCCAGGACGACGACGAGCTCGAGACCGTCACGGGCGGCACGCCCACCGACCCGCAGAGCATCGTGGGTCCCTCGCCGGGCGTGGACTGGCGCTGGTTCGGCGCCGGCCTCGCCACCCGGCGGGGCGACCTGCAGGTCGGCGTCCTCGACTTCGCCCGGTTCGGCGCGGGCCCGTGGGACTGGGCGTGGACGGGCAACTCGCTGGTCACGCTCGACACCCGGACGTGGGAGGTCACCTCGCTCGACCCGCTCCCCTCGGAGGCGGGCATCCAGTGGGCCTCGTGGTACCAGCGCATCGGTGGCCACGTCTACGTCTACGGCGTCGAGGACCTGGGTGCCGAGAAGTACCTGCACGTGGCCCGCGCCCTCGGCGGCGACCTCACCGACCTCAATCGGTGGCGCTACTGGGACGGCGAGGGGTGGTCGCGCGAGGAGACCGCCTCGGCGCGGGTCCTCGACGACGTCGCCAACGAGTACAGCGTCACGCCCTACCGCGACGGCTACCTCCTCGTCACCCAGGACACCTCGGTGCCCTTCAGCCGGGAGATCGTCGCCTACACCGCCTGCTCGCCGCAGGGGCCGTTCACCTTCGCCACGAAGCTCTACGACATGCCCGAGGTGGGGCCGTTCGGCACCTACGGCAACCCCAACGTCATCGGCTACAACGCCCACGAGCACCCCGAGCTGCGCGACGGGGACACGCTCCTGGTCACCTACAACGTCAACTCCCTCGACAGCACCGAGCTCTACGAGGACGTCTCCATCTACCGGCCCCGCTTCGTCGAGATCACGCTCGACGTCTCCTGACCCCCCGCCCCCGCAGTCATCACAACGAGGTGAAACCCATGAGGAAGTCTGTATGCGCGACGGCGGCGCTCTCCGCGCTCGCCCTGACCCTGGCCGCGTGCTCCGGCGCGAGCGACGACGGCGATCCCACCGCCACCGGCGACGGTGACGCCCCCGCCGAGGACGTCACCATCTCCTTCTACACCGACAAGGCGGCCTGGGAGCCGAGCTTCGAGGAGATGAACACGGTCTCCGAGCCCGAGGGGCTCACCCTGAGCTTCACCGGCTACTCCGACCCCACCGCCTACGACGCCTTCGTCAAGCAGGCGTTCCGCACCGACTCCGTGCCGGACCTGTTCACCTGGCACACCGGCGGGCAGCTCGCCGAGCTGGTCGAGCAGGGTCTGGTCGCCGAGACGACGGACCTGTGGGCGGAGGCGGAGGCCAACGGCGACGTGCCGGAGGGGCTCATCGACAACTACACCATCGACGGCAAGCAGTACTGCGTCCCGCTCAACGTCGTCTACTGGACGATGTACTACAACAAGAACATCTTCGACGAGCACGGCCTCGAGGTCCCGACCACGTGGGAGGAGCTCGAGACCGTGGCGGACACCCTGGTGGAGAACGACGTCGTCCCGTTCCACCAGATGAACATCATCTTCGAGTTCGTGTGGTTCCAGGCGCTCCTCGCCGGGCACTCGCCCGAGACCTACGAGGGCCTGCAGACCGGGGAGGCCAGCTACACCGACCCCGAGGTCGTCGAGGTCATGGAGCAGTGGGGCGAGATGATGGACAACGGCTACTTCATCGACCCCGGCGTGAGCACCGACCCGCAGACGCTGCTGTCCACGGGTGAGGTGGCGATGGCCTACTTCGGCACCTTCTTCACCGGCCAGCTCGACAGCGTGGGCGCGGTGTCCGGCACCGACTACGGGGTCTTCCCGGTGCCCAACATGAACCCGGACACCGAGACCAACCAGATGATCCTCGAGACCGGGCCGCTGTGCGTGGGCGCGGGCGCGGAGAACGAGCAGGCGGCGCTGGACTACAGCGCCTGGTGGATGGGCGAGGACGCGCAAGGCGCGTGGTCCTCCTCGCGGGGCGACGTCTCGTTCAACCCCAAGGCCGAGGTGGCCGACCCCGAGCTCGCCACGCTCGTCGAGGCCGTGGGCAACGACGAGTTCCAGGTGCAGATGCGCTACCTCGAGGCGACGCCGCTGCCGGTGTACACCCTCTCCACCGAGATCTTCGGCGACTTCGTCACCAACAACCCCGACCCGGTGCCGGGCCTGGAGCGGTTGCAGGCCGAGGCCGAGGCGTACTGGGCCGAGCAGGAGTGAGCACGGGTGCGGGGCCGGCCCGGCCGGCCCCGCACCCGCCCACCGCCAGGAGGACGACATGACCTCGAGGACATCCCTCGCCACCCCGACCACGCCCCCCGCGGCCGGCGCCCCCGGCCCTGCGCCGGCGAACAAGCCGCGCGACACGTACCGGTGGGCCTCGCGCAGCTTCGCCCTGCCCGCGCTCGCGATCGTCGCCGTGCTGCTCTACCTGCCGTTCCTGTGGACCACCTACCTCAGCTTCACCGAGTTCAACGGCCTCGGTGACCCCGAGTGGGTGGGCCTGGAGAAGTACCGCGAGATGTTCGCCGACGCCGGGTTCTTCACCTCGGTACGCAACACGCTGCTGTGGGTGGTCGGCACCCTCGTCCTCCCCGTCGGCCTGGGCCTGTTCATCGCGGTCCTCGCGCACGACATCAAGGGGTCGTTCTGGTACCGGCTGCCGTTCCTCCTGCCCTACGCCATCTCCGGCGTCGCCGTCGGCGTCATCTGGACGTTCATCCTCCAGACCGGCGGGGCGCTGAGCGAGGCGCTGGCGTTCCTCCACCTCCCGGGCACCGAGCTGCGCTGGCTGCTCGACGCCCCGCTCAACACCCTGGTGATGATCGTGGCGGCGACGTGGCAGGGCGCCGGAGTCAACGCCCTGCTGTTCGGGATCGGCCTGCAGTCCATCCCCAAGGAGCCCATCGAGGCCGCCCGGCTCGACGGCGCGTCCGGGTGGACGCTGTTCCGGACGATGACCTGGCCCATGCTCGCCCCGCTCACCACCGTGGTGGTGGGCCTGGCCATCGTCGGGTCGCTCAAGACCTTCGACATCATCTGGGCGATGACCAAGGGCGGCCCCGGCCGGTCCTCGGAGACCCTCGCCCTGACGATGTACAAGGAGACCTTCGTCAACAACGACTACGGGCTGGGCGCCGCCGTGGCGGTCCTGCTCACCGTCGTCACCGTCGCGGCGTCGGTCCTGTACCTGCGCCGCCAGCTCTCCGACAGCAAGGAGCTGTGATGGCCGACAAGGCACGCAAGTCCATCCTCGTCGCTCTCGGGGTCCTGTGGCTGGCGCCGGTCTACCTCATGCTCGCCAACGCCGCGAAGACCAACGACCAGTACGGCGTCGTCTCCGTGTGGCAGGCCGTGGGGGTCTCCGGCCTCCTGGAGAACATGGCGGCGGCCTGGGACCGCGGCGACATCTCCGAGGGCATCGCCTCGACGGCGCTGTACAGCATCGTCTCCCCGCTCCTGGCTGTCCTCGTCGGGGCCGCGGCCGGGTTCGCCATCGTCGCGCTGCGCCTGCGGCACGGCTTCGCCTGGTTCGTGCTGATCTTCTCCAGCACGGTGTTCCCGCTGCAGATGATCCTCATGCCGCTGTTCATCGGCTACGTCGAGGTGGGGCTGTACGACACCCGGATCGGGATGATCCTCATCTACGCGGTGATCTCCGTGCCGTTCTCGGCGTTCGTCATGCGGAACTTCTTCTCGGGGATCGCGCGGCAGGTGTTCGAGGCCGCGGTGGTCGACGGCGCCTCCTCCTGGCGGATCTTCTTCCGCATCTACCTGCCCATGTCGACGAGCGCCCTGGCGGCGATCTTCATCCTCCAGGCGACGTTCATCTGGAACGACCTGCTGCTCGGCCTCACGCTCACCCAGTCCTCGGACACCCGGCCCGTGATGACCGCGCTGTCGGCCCTGCAGAGCACGTACGGCGGCTCGACCATGCCCACGGTCCTCGCCGGTGGGCTCATCGTGTCCATCCCCACCGTCGTGCTGTTCCTGCTCACCCAGCGCGCCTTCACCCGGGGCCTCGCCCTGGGCCAGTTCTGAGGAGAACGACCATGACCGAGCCGACCTGGCAGGGACGGGTGGCGATCGTCACCGGGGCCGCCGCGGGCATCGGCGGCGCCGTCGCCGAGGCCCTGGTGGCGCGCGGTGCGAGCGTCGTCGGCGTCGACCGGGACGCCGACGCGCTCGACCGGGCCGCCGCGGCGGCGCAGGACGGGCCGGGGCGCCTGGTGCCGGCGGTGGGTGACGTCGCCGACGCCGACCGGTGGCGGGTCCTCGCCGAGGAGGTCCGCGCCGACCACGGCGGCATCGACGCGCTCGTCTGCGCGGCCGGCGTCCAGCGCTACGGGTCGGTGGACGCCACCGACGACGCCACCTACCGCGAGGTGATGGACGTCAACGTCGGCGGCGCGTTCCAGGCCTGCCGCGTCGGCGTGCCCCTGCTGCGTGCCCGCGGCGGCGGTGCCGTCGTCCTCGTCGCCTCCGTCCAGGGGTACGGCGCCCAGAGCGACGTCGCCGCGTACGCCGCCAGCAAGGGGGCGCTGCACGCCCTCACCCGCGCCATGGCGATCGACCACGCGGCGGAGGGGATCCGGGTGAACTCGGTGAGCCCCGGCTCGGTCGACACCCCGATGCTGCGCTGGGCGGCCGAGCTGTTCAGCGAGGGCCGACCGCCCGAGGAGCTCCTCGCGCAGTGGGGGCGCTCCCACCCGCTCGGCCGCGTCGCGCGCGCGTCGGAGGTCGCCGAGGCCGTGGAGTTCCTCCTCAGCGAACGGGCATCGTTCATCACGGGCACCGACCTCAAGGTCGACGGCGGACTCACCGCCGGCCTGCCCGTCGCCCTGCCCGAGGCGGCGTCGTGAGGGGCAGCGGCATGCGCATCGCGGAGGTGCGCGCCACGACGGTGACGGTGCCGCTCGAGGCCCCGCTGCGGCACAGCAACGGCGCCCACTGGGGCCGGTTCGTGCGCACCCTCGTCGAGCTGGAGACCGAGGACGGGCTCGTCGGCGTGGGGGAGATGGGCGGCGGCGGGCAGAGCGCCGAGGCCGCCGTCCTCAGCCTCAAGGACTACCTCCTCGGCCACGACCCGGCCCGCACCGAGGCGCTGCGGTTCATGCTCGCCAACCCCACGGCGAGCCTGTACAACAACCGCACCCAGCTCCTCGCCGCGCTCGAGTTCGCCTGCCTCGACCTCCTCGGCAAGCACACGGGGCTGCCGGTCCACGCCCTGCTCGGCGGCGCCGTGCGCAGCGAGGTGGAGTTCGCCTCCTACCTCTTCTTCCGGTACCCCGCCGCGGACGGGTCGGGGGAGGTGCGCACCCCCGACCAGCTCGTCGCGCACGCGTGGGACCTCAAGGCCGCGCACGGCTTCCGGGTCCACAAGGTCAAGGGCGGCGTCTTCGACCCCGGGTACGAGCGTGAGGCCTACCGCGCGGTGGCCGAGGCCCTCGACGGCGACCGGTTCCGCTACGACCCCAACGGGGTCCTCAGCCCCGAGCAGAGCATCGAGTTCGCCGCGGGGATCGAGGACCTCGCCAACGACTACCTCGAGGACCCCTGCCTGGGCCTGCCCGGCCTGCGCCGCGTGCGCGAGCGGACCCGGATCCCGCTGGCGACGAACACCGTCGTCGTCGACTTCGCGCAGCTGGCGACGAACGTCCTCGCGCCCGCCGTCGACGTCGTCCTGCTCGACACCACCTTCTGGGGCGGGATCCGCCCGTGCGTCAAGGCCGCCGGGGTGTGCGAGACCTTCGGGCTGGGGGTGGCGGTGCACTCCTCGGGGGAGCTGGGCGTCCAGCTCGCGACGATGCTCCACCTCGGGGCCGTCGTCCCGAACCTCACCTTCGCGGCGGACGCGCACTACCACCACCTCCGCGACGACGTCATCGTCGGCGGGAAGATGCCCTACCGCGACGGGAAGATCGCCGTCCCCGACGGCCCGGGGCTCGGGGTGGAGCTCGACCGGGACAAGGTCGCCGAGTACGCCGAGCTGTACCGCGAGCTGGGCCCCTATCCCTACGACCGCGACCCCGGCCGTCCCGGGTGGTACCCCATGGTGCCCAACACCGACTTCGCCGACCCGTCCCGCGCGGGGCGCCCCGAGGCGCTCGCGCACGAACCCTTCTGACCGAGCCGGCGCCTCCCCGCCAGGAAGGACACCATGACCCTGCCCACCGTCCCCACCGTCGAGGACTTCGCGAGCACGGTGGTCGTCGACCGCTTCGACGACATGATCAACCCGCCGGGGCTGACCAACCACCTCGCCACCGCGCAGGTGGACCACGACGTGCTCGCGGTCCGGTCCCTCAACGTCCCGCCCGTCTCCCACGGCGACTGCATCACCGGCCAGCTCTACCTCGGCGGGCGGCTCGCGCGCTCCTACGGGCAGGCGGTGGAGGTGCAGTGGCGCCCCGACCGGGTGGTGCGCCGCACGACGATCGACGGCTGGCGGGTCGAGACGACCACCGTCTGCCCGCCGGGGGAGCCCGGCGTCGTCGTCCACGTCGAGGTGACGAACACCGCCGAGCGGGCGCGGGAGCTGCGGCTGGGGGCGTGGATCGACTCGACGGTGACCCGCTCCGCGTCGCCCTGGCTGTCCGCGCCCCCGCCGTCGGCGCCCAACCGCGTCGAGGTCGACGGCGCCCGGCGCGTGGGTCGCCCGGCCGACGGGTCCGCGCTCAGCCTCCAGGGCCTGGTGGGCGTGGGCGGGGAGGACCTGGCCGACGTCGCCGGCGACCCCCGGCTCGTCGAGGTGCGACGCGAGGTGGCGGCGGGCGCGAGCACCGAGCTGGCGTACGTCCACGTCGTCGCGTCCGGGGAGGACGCCGAGGGGGTCGCCCGAGCGGCGTACGAGCGGATCGCCGCCGACGTCCCGGCGGCGCTCGCGGCGTCCCGCGAGGCGTGGGATGCGAGCCTCGCCGCGATGTTCACCCCCGGCAACGCCGAGTTCGGCGGCAGCCTCCCGGTCCTGGAGACGGCCAACGAGGCGCTGCGCACCCTGTACTGGTGGGGCGCGATGGGCGTGCTGTGGTTCCGCCGCGACAACCCCGCCTCGGTGCTCGGGCGCACCTACGACACCCTCATGCCGCGGTACTGGCAGACGACCACCTTCATCTGGGACTACTCGCTGAGCTCGATGGTGCACGCGCTGCTCGACCCCGCCGTCATGCGCCGCCAGATCGAGCACTGGGTGGGCCTCGACATCGAGGAGCACTTCGGCACCGAGTGGCTCACCGGCGGCCCGGTCGGCAACTGGTACTCCGTCAACCACTACGCCATGACCCGCCTGGTCCACGACTACCTCCGCCTCCACGGCGACCACGCGTTCCTCGACGCCGAGGCCACCACCCCGAGCGGGCAGACCCGGACCATGGGCGACAGCGTGCGGTACTGGGCGCGGGCCTGGCACCGGCTGCGGACGTCGTCCGGGCTCGCCGACTACGGCGAGATCGACAACCTCCTCGAGTGCGTGAGCACCTACGTCCACGAGGTCGCCAGCCTCAACGCGGCGAACGTGTGGTGCCTGCGCACGGCCGCGGAGATCAGCGAGCGGCAGGGCCTCGACGACGTCGCGTCGGGCATGCGGGCGGAGGCCGACGCCCTCGTCCCCCTGGTCAACGCCCTCTACGTGCCCGGGACCGGGTACTTCGCCGCCCGCCAGCCCGACGGGCGGCTCGTCGAGACCCGCCACTGCTACGACTTCTCCACCGTCGGCACCACCATCGCCGCCGATCTGCCCGCCGAGCAGCGCGCCGAGATGGTGCGCTTCTTTGTCGAGGAGCTGCGCTCGCCGTCGTGGATGCGGGCCCTGTCCCCGCACGACCTGGACGCCGGCTACTCGTTGCGGGCCGACCACCAGTGGAACGGCGCCTACCCCGCGTGGCCCGCCGACTCGGCGCGCGCCGCGATCGCCCTGGGGCACCCCGGCGCCGCCCTCGAGTGGCTCGAGGGCCTGGCCCGCACCGCGAACCAGGGCCCCCCGGGGCAGGCGCACTTCGTCGAGGAGGCCGTCGACCCGATCGACGGCGGCGCCCGCAAGGCACCGCCGCAGCTGCCCTACATCCTCGACTGGTCCTGCTCCTCGGCCGGGGCCTGGTGCGAGCTCGTGCTCGGATCGGTCTTCGGCCTCGAGATCGGGCTCGACGGGGAGGTACGGGCGAACGGGTGTATCGCCGACCTCGACCCCGACGCGCGCCTCACCGGGCTGGTGGTCCAGGGCCGCACGTACGACGTCGTCGGCACGGAGGTGACCGCCCGGTAGCGGCGGGTGTATGCCCGCGGGCCGCGCGCTCACGGCGGGTGCGTGCCCGCCGGCCGGCGGTCGCGGCGGCCGTGCGCTCAGCCGGCGAAGGGGAGGACCGGCAGCCCCGGGACGTCCACCTCGACGCGGAACAGCGCCCCCGCGCCGGGGGCGGCCGCGGCGCCGAGGCCGCCGCGGGAGGTGGTGACGAACAGGTCGGTGAGGTCCGGTCCGCCGAGGGTGCAGGCGGTGACGTGGGGGACCGGCAGCACCACCCGCTCGAGGAGCGTGCCGTCGGGGGCGTACCGCAGGACCGTGGCGGCGCCGTAGACCGCGACCCAGATGGTGCCCTGGGCGTCGACGACGAGGCCGTCGAGCTCGCCGTCGAGCGCGCCGTCCGCGCCGCGGCGGTCGACGAGGACGCGGCGGTCGACCAGGCGGCCGTCGACGACGTCGAAGAGATCGAGCCGCCCGGTCGGGCTGTCGACGTAGTACGCCGATGCGCCGTCGGGGGAGAAGCCGAGGCCGTTGGAGATGGTGATGCCGTCGAGCACCGGCTCGACGGCGAGATCGGCACCCACCCGGTAGAGGGCGGCGGCGCCGGGCGTCTGGTCCCAGGCGCTGGTGCCGACGTAGAGGCTGCCGTCGGGCGCCGCGGTGCCCTCGTTCATCCGGATACCGGGCGCGTGCGTCACCTCGACGGCCCGGGCGGGGGCGCCGTCGACGTCGTCGGCGAGCTCGATGCCGTGCTCCGTGGCGACGACGTACCCGCCGTGCGCTCGCGGCCGGACGAAGGCGGCGACGCGGCCCACGTGCCGGCGCTCGACCGCGCCGTCGGGCCGGAGGGCGAGCAGGTCCCCGGCGAGCATGTCGACGAAGCGCAGCCCGCCCCAGGCCGGGGACCAGACGGGGCCCTCCCCGTGGTCGGTGACGGCCGCGGTGATCTGCTCGACGGTGCGCACGAGGGCAGTCTGGCCGACGAGCGGCGCCGGGCGCAGCGAGTTCGCTAGTTCCCGCCGAGTTCGCCACCTTGTGCCGAGTTCGCCACTTTGTGCCGAGTTCGCTGTTTCATGCCGAGTTCGCTAGTAGGAACTAGCGAACTGAGGATGAACTAGCGAACTCGGCAGATGGCGGGCGTCCGAGTTCGCTGGTTTCAGCCGAGTTCGCCAGTTCCCGCACGCACGAGCGGACTCCGCGGAGGGGCGAAGTAGCGGTGCATAATCCCCGGCCATGCGACTGAGTTTCCGGCCCGCGGTCCCCGGCGTGACGGTCCTCCGGCCCCAGCGACGCATCACCGCCGTCGACGCGGTGGGATTGCTGCTCCTCATGTCAGCGGGCCTCGTCCTGGCCTTATGGCCCGAGGCGCTCAGCGGGGAGCCGTTTCTCGCCCTCGGACTCGTCGCCCTCGCCGCCTGCTTCGTTTACCGGTGGTGGCCGAGGCGGTCCGTCGAGCTCCACGACGACGCCCTGGTCATCCGGCGCTTCCAGCAACGCTGGGTGCCCTACGGCGAGATCACCGCCGTCACCGGCGACGTGCCCGGCGCCCTCCGCGCGAGCACGCGGCTGCGAATCGAGCGCCGCACCGGGCGGCCCATCCGCCTGCCGGTCCTCGCCGTCCCGGTGCCCGAGGCCCATGCTTTCATCGTTGCCCGGGCCGGGCTTGACGCGCGGGTGCCGAGGACGCGGCCCGCGGCCTGAGGTGCACTGGCTCCGCAAAACGGCCCCCGCGCCGAGCCCCCGTTCGGCACACTCGGCCCCATGAAGCCCCAGGCCGGTGAGGACGCGCCTACGGTGCTCAACGTTGCCCCGCCCCCGCGCTTCGTCCGAGTCGCCGCGGTTGTCGTGTGCCTGTTGTGGATCGTCTACGGCGTCGCGCTCATCGTGGAGCCATCCGTTGCCCCGTCACCGTGGATGCTCATGCTCGGGCTGTCCCAGGTGCTCTTCGCGGTGGAGCAGCTGAGGCGCCCCGGACGGATCGAGCTCCGGCGAGACGAGCTGGTCGTCAAACAAGTCCGCACCCGCCGGATCCCGTACGCCGACATCACCGCGGTCCGCGGCGACATTCCGAACCACCCCACCTGGAGCGGTGCGGTGGTGCTCGAGCGGCGCTCGGGCGCACCCGTGACCTTGCCCTCGGTCACGATGCCGCTGGCCGAGGTGCACGACCTCGTCGTCGAGCGCGCGGGGCTCGACGACGCTCCCTGGGCAGGCGGCGCGGCCTGCGCCGCACCGGCCTCGCGAAACCGGCCCCGCGGCGGGCGGAGTTCGGCACACTCGGCCCCATGAAGCCCCAGGCCGGTGAGCGCGCACCCACGGTGCTCCGGTTCAGTCAGCCGATGAGGCGCAGCGACTACGTCTGGCTAATCCCCCTGGTGGTGCTGGCGGTGGGCGTCGTCGGCTGGATGGTCGTCACCACGAGCCAGCCGGTATCCCTCCTGCCTCTCCTGTCGGCCGCGGCGCCGGGCTGGTTCCTCTCTCGACGGCGGGTCGAGCTCCACGAGGACGAGCTGGTCGTGAGGAAGGTCCGCACCCACCGCATCCCCTACACCGACATCACGGCCGTCCGCGGGGACGTCCCCGACCACCTCACGTGGAGCACCCAGCTGGTCGTCGAGCGGCGCTCCGGCGAGCCCATCACGCTGCCGGCGGTCTCGGAGCCGGTGCCCCAGGTGCGCGACCTCATCGTCGCCCGGGCCGGGCTCGAGTAAGCCCGCGCTGGCCGTTCTGCGCACGCCCGGTGGCGGCCTGGGCCATACTCCCGGCCATGGAGGAGGAGGCGGTCCGTCGCGATGGCGCGACCCCGACCGTTGTCGGGCCCCCGCCGATCACCCGGGCCGAGCGGTGGGCCATGGCCTCCTTCGTGCTCGTCGCTTCGGTCTCTCTTTGGTTGAAGGTCACGCAGGGGGTCACGATCTCGACGTTCCCGGGGCTCCTGTATCCGGCCCTCCTCGTGGCCTACATCGGCCTCCGGAAGTTCGGCCGACCGCGGATCGAGCTCGGCGGCGATGAGCTCGTCGTCGTCGGCCTGCGCACCCGGCGGGTGCCCTACGACGACATCACCGCTGTGCGTGGCGACATCCCGAACCACATCACGTGGAGCGGGCGGCTCTTCGTCGAACGTCGTGGTGACAAGCCGCTCCGGGTGCCGTTCCTCGCCATGCCGATCCCCGAGCTGCGCGACCTCATCGCGGAGCGTGCCGGGGTCGAGTAGCGCGCGGCGTCGAGCCCCGCACGAGCGTCCGCGAAAAGGCCCCGCCGGCGAGTGACAATGCTGCCCATGACGACCCGCGGCTTCTGGAGCGACAACGCCTCCGGCGTCCACCCCGACATCCTCGCCGCGATCGCGCGGGCCAACGAGGGGCACGCCCCCGCCTACGGCGCCGACCCCTGGACCGGCGCTCTCGAGGAGCTGGCTCGGGAGACGTTCGGACCGGACGCGCAGATCTTCCCGGTGTTCAACGGCACGGGCGCGAACGTCGTCGCGCTCCAGGCGCTCCTCCAGCGCTGGGAGGCGGTCGTCACCAGCGCCGCCTCGCACGTCGTCACCGACGAGAGCACCGCCCCGCAGCTCGTGGGGGGCACCGCCGTCGTCCCGCTCCCGCCCACGGCGGGCAAGGTGGCCCTGGGCGACGTCGCCCGCGTCCTCGCCGGCTGGGACGGGTCGGTCCATCACGCGCGCCCGGCCGCCCTGAGCCTGACCCAGAGCACCGAGCTCGGAACCACGTACACGCTGGCCGAGCTGAGCGCGCTCGCGGACGTCGCGCACGCCCACGGCGCCCGTCTCCACGTCGACGGCGCCCGGCTGGCCAACGCCGCGGCACGGCTCGGGACGAGCCTGCGGGAGATCACCGGGGACGTCGGCGTCGACGTCGTCTCCTTCGGCGGCACGAAGAACGGCATGCTCATGGGGGATGCCGTCGTCGTCCTCGACCCCGCCCTGGCCGAGCCCGTCGCGCGGCTGCGCAAGGCCAGCGCCCAGCTCGCGTCCAAGGCGCGGTTCGTCTCCGCCCAGCTCGTCGCGCTCCTGGCCGACGGCCTGTGGGAGCGCAACGCCCGGCACGCCAACGACGCCGCCGACTACCTCGCTGCGCGCCTGCGCGCCGAGCTGGGGATCGAGCCCGTCCACCCCGTCCAGGCCAACGCGGTGTTCATCCCGGTGCCGGCGGCGGTGCTCCCCGACGTCCTCGCCGCCGCCCCGGTCCTCGCCTGGGACCGCGCCGGCGGAGTGCTGCGGGCGGTCACCTCGTTCGACACCACGGACGACGACGTCGAGCGCCTGGTCGCCGCTCTCGCCGGGGTGCTCCAGGGCTGATCCGCGACGGTCGGCGACGGTCGGGGGCCGTGCGTCGACGAGGCGCGCCGAGACCGACATGGACCGTGACCGAAACGTGACATCGGTTCTCATGTGTGGTTGGCTCGCCAGACTCCTCGGATCCCTCCACCGAGGACGCTCGTGCGGTTCCCGTCACCCCTGCCGCTGCCGAGCCCTTACCAGAGCTGCCGGCAGGGTGGTGCCCACCCGCGACGCGCCCGCGCGCCGCCCCGAGGTGTCCGGGAGGTCGGAGAGGCTGCCCGTGACCGCATTCAGGTCACAGCGACCGCCCGTCGACCGTGCGACTCACGTCGCGTCAGTCCGGGACCGCATCACCGCCCACACCCGCTCCCGCGGGGCGCGCCAGTCGACGATCATCGCCGGGGCCGCCGCCCTGAGCCTCGTCGGTAGCGTCGCCTTCGCGGCCGTCCAAGGCGACACCGCCCTCGACGCCGGCGCCGCCACCGCCACCATGGGGCTCGCCGGTGGCCTCGAGCGATCCCCGGAACCGGCCGTGGTCGTGCCCGAGGACGCCGAATGGACCGTCGCGCCGACCGAGATCGACGTCTCCGTCGCCAAGGCCCCGGTCCTGCCGCTGCACGAGGCCCGGGCAGCCGTCCTCGCTGCGGAGCAGGAGGCCGCCCAGGAAGCCGCCGAGGCGGAGCAAGCAGAGCAGGCGGCACAGGCCGCCGAGGCGGCTGCGGCCGCGCCGGCACCCGCACGCGCCGCGGCACCGGCCGAGGAGTCGGCGCCCGCCGGCCAGGTGGCCGCCGCCGCGCCCCAGGCGGAGAGCGCACCGTCGGTCAACGCCGCGGAAGGGTCGGAGCGTTCGGCTCTCGCCGCCAAGCTCAACGGGTACCGGGGGAGCAACGGGATGCCGGCCCTGGGCCGCGACGCCACCCTCGATGCCGTGGCCCAGAACTGGGCGCAGTGGATGGCGAGCAACCGGGTCCTCCAGCACAACCCCAACTACGCGAGCGAGATCGGCCCTGGGTGGAGCGCCTCCGGGGAGAACATCGTCCGCAACACCGGCGGGGCGTCCATGTCCGCCGACACGGTGGTCAACTGGATGTTCAACTGGTGGCAGAACTCCGCGCCGCACCGGGCGAACATGCTCAACGACCGCTACACGCACGTCGGCGTCGGATACGTCATGGGATCCGGCGGCCCCTACGCCGTCTTCCTCTTCGGCGGTCGCTGAGCCCGCTCGGTCGCGGGCACGCCCCGCCGTGGCGGGTGCGGGCAGGTCGGGTCCGCCGCGGCGGACGCGGCGACCCGAATCCGCCACGGCGGATGATCAGCGTCGCTAGCCTCGGGCCGAGGTGGCCGCCCGGCGCCTGCGCCGAGGAGGCCCGCTGTGAGTGTGCTCGCGATCGAGACCCACGCCCTGCGCAAGACGTACGGGCGTCGCGTCGCCGTCAACGACCTTGACCTCGCGGTCCCCGCCGGTGGGGTTCACGGCTTCCTCGGCCCCAACGGGTCCGGGAAGACCACCTCGATCCGCATGCTCCTCGGGCTGGTCCGTGCCGACTCCGGCACCATGCGGATCTTCGGCCACGACGTCCCGCGGGAGCTGCCGTCCGTCGTCGCCCGGGTCGGCGCCATCGTCGAGTCCCCGAAGTTCTTCCCCACCTTCACGGCGCGCAAGAACCTCAACCTCCTCGCCGACGCCATCGGCGCACCCCGCACCCGCGTGGAGGAGGTGCTCGCCGAGACGGGGCTCGCCGACCGGGCGAAGGACCGCTACGCCGGGTACTCGCTCGGCATGAAGCAGCGCCTCGCGGTCGCGGCGACCCTGCTCAAGTCCCCGGACCTGCTCATCTTCGACGAGCCGACCAACGGCCTCGACCCCTCCGGCATCCGCGAGATCCGCGACACCATGCGCTCGCTCGGCGAGCAGGGCCGCACGGTCCTCGTGAGCAGCCACATCCTCGCCGAGGTCGGGCAGATCGCCGACACGGTCTCCATCATCGGCCGCGGTCGCCTCCTCGCCTCCGGCCCGGTGGCCGAGGTCATCGGCAACCGGACGGTCGACGCCGTCCGCGTGGGGGTGGCCGACGCCGCCGGCGCCCAGGCGGTCCTCCTCGCGGCCGGGCTCCGCGTGACGCCCGAGGGCGACATGCTCCTCGTGCGCGACGAGCCGGACCCCGCCCGCATCACCTACCTGCTGGCCCAGCGGGAGATCTACGTCCGCGAGCTCCTACCGGTCCGTGCCGACCTCGAGTCCGTCTTCCTCGAGCTCACCCGGGGCGAGGGCCTGCCGGTGGAGCACCGCGCCTCGGGCAGGGACCGCCGCCGCGGCCGACGGCGGAGCGACGCGCCCCCCGCCCCGCAGGCGGGCGGCCGGCCGGTCGCCCGCAGCGCTGACGGCACCGGCAGCGCCGACGAGACCGGCGCCGACGGGCGGTGGGACCGGTGATGCGCCTGCTCCGCGTCGAGCTACGCCGGCTGTTCTCCCGCCGAGTCGTCCTGCTCCTCATCGCCGCGGCCTTCGTCGTGCCGCTCCTCATGCTCATCGCCGTGGCACAGACGGCCGAGCCGATCAGCGCCGAGGAGCTGGCGCAGGCCGAGGCGGTCTACGCCGAGCAGCTGGCGGTCTGGGAGGAGACCGGCGAGGAGCAGATCGCGCAGTGCGAGGCCGACGAGGAGCGCGAGCGGGAGGCCACCGGCCAGGACGTCGACTGGGGCTGTGAGGGCATCACGGCCCCGGAGCTCGAGTGGTTCCTGCGTCCGGTGCCGACCTTCGCGGAGAACGTCACCGCCATGCTCGACCCGCTGTCCGCGCTCCTGCTGGCGATCGGCCTCGTCGTCGGTGCGACGTTCACCGCCGCCGAGTTCGCCACCGGGTCGGTCGGGATGTGGCTCACCTTTGAGCCGCGCCGGGTGCGCGTGTACGCGACGAAGCTCCTTGCCCCGGCGCTCGTGGTCGCGGCGGTCGCGGCGGTGTCCGCCGCGATGTTCGTCGCGGGGGACTGGACCCTCTTCAACCGCGCCGGCCTCGCGGCGGGGACGACGACGGCCACGTGGACCGCGGTGGGGTGGATGGTCCTGCGGATCGGTGGCCTCGGCCTGCTGGCCGCCCTGGGCGGCGCCGCGCTCGGGTTCCTGGTGCGGCACACCGCGGGCGTGCTGGGCATCGCCGTCGGCTACGCCGTCGTCGAGCTCGTGGTGCGCGGACTCGTGACGGCGTCCCCGCCGTGGCTGATCTCCACCAATGTGGCCGGCTGGGTCCGGCACGGCACCACCTACTACCTCGAGACCTGCGCCCCGGACGGCGCGGGAGGGGTGTTGTGCGAGGTCGCCGACCGGGCGGTGAGCTTCGGCCACTCCGCGCTCTACCTGCTCGCCCTCACCGCCGTCGTCGTCGCGGTCGGCACCCTCGCGTTCTCGCGTCGGGACGTGCGGTAGCCGACCGCGCCCGGCGGCCGCCGGGCGGGGCCCGGTCCCGCGGCAGGGAGGAAGGGCGTCGACGCCGGACGGGCGGCCCCCCGTCGTCGCCGCTAGTGTCCGACGGGTGGCGGATGTACGGATCGGGATCTCCGGCTGGCGCTACGCGCCGTGGCGGGGGTCGTTCTACCCACCCGGCCTGGTCCAGCGCCGCGAGCTGGAGTACGCGGCGAGCCAGCTGTCGACGATCGAGATCAACGGGTCGTTCTACTCGCTCCAGCGGCCCACCAGCTACCAGGAGTGGTACGCGCAGACACCGCCGGGGTTCGTCTTCGCCGTCAAGGGCGGGCGCTTCATCACCCACATGAAGAAGCTCGCCGGGGTGGAGACGGCGCTGGCGAACTTCTTCGCCTCGGGCGTGCTGGCGCTCGGCGACAAGCTCGGGCCCGTGCTGTGGCAGCTGCCGCCCGTCCTGCGCTTCGACCCGGACCGCCTCGCCGCTTTCTTCGACCTCCTGCCGCGCAGCACCGGTGCGGCCGCCGCCCTCGCGCTCGGGCACGACGAGCGGCTGGACGGCCGGGCGTGGACGACCACCGACGTCGACCGCCCGCTGCGGCACGCGCTCGAGGTGCGCCACGACACCTACCACGACCCCGCGTTCCTCGAGCTGCTGCGCGCCCACGACATCGGCGTCGTCGTCGCCGACACGGCGGGGAAGTGGCCGCTCATCGAGGAGCTGACGTCGAACCTCGCCTATGTGCGCCTCCACGGCGGGGAGGAGCTGTACGTCAGCGGCTACGAGGACGCGGCGCTCGAGGTCTGGGCGGAGCGCATCCGCGGCTGGCGCGCCGCCGGCGCCGACGTCTTCGTCTACTTCGACAACGACGTCAAGGTGCGGGCCCCCTTCGACGCGATCGCCCTGGCGGACAAGCTCGCCGACATCGCGACGCTGCCCACCCCACCGGCGTGAGCGTGCCGGAACGGCCCCTCGTGATCATGCAGAAGCGCTGAACGTCCCCCTGGTGATCTTGCAGAAACGCCGGTCCGGGCGCGGCGTCCCCGCCGGACACGATCCGGCGCCGTCGGGCACGTTCCGGCGCCGTCGAGCACGACCCGGCGCCGTCGAGCGCGACTCGGCGCGGCACCGGGGCACGCTCACGCCCCGTACTGGCGAACTCGGCGTGAATTAGCGAACTCGGGCTTCGTGGCTGCGCTGAGTTCGCTATTGCCTGCCGAGTTCGCCAGTTCTACCTAGCGAACTCGGCATGAACCGGCGAACTCGGCATGAACCGGCGAACTCGGCAGCGAGGGGTGGCGAGGGCAGCACCCGGGGACCGGGGTCAGGCCCGGCTCACCAGCGGGCGTGGACCTGCGCGCGGATCCGCTCGTCGTAGAGGCGCTCCAGCTCGCCGAGGAGCTCGGGGGAGAGGGGATCCATCGACCCGACGGCCGCGTTCGCCCGCGCCTGCTCGGCGTTGCGCGCACCGGGGATGACGGTGCTCACCCCCTCCTGGTCGAGCACCCAGCGCAGCGCGACCTGGGCGGGCGTCGCGCCCTCGGGGCCGAGCCGGGCGGCGAGCTCGGCGAACTCCGCCGCGGCGTCGACGCCGGTCTCGAAGTCCACCCCCGAGAAGGTCTCGCCGACGTCGAAGGACTCGCCGTGCCGGTTGAAGGTGCGGTGGTCCGACTCGGCGAACGTCGTGCTGCGGGTGTAGCGCCCGGAGAGCAGGCCCGAGGCCAGTGGCACGCGCGCGATGATGCCGACCCCGGCCTGCGCGGCCCGGGGCAGGACCTCCTCGAGGGGCTTGCGCCGGAACGCGTTAAGGATGATCTGGATGGTGGCCAGGTTCGGGTACTCCATCGCCCGCATCGCCTGGTCGACCGTCTCGACGCTCACGCCGTAGGCAGCGACCCGCTCCTCGGCGACGAGGGTCTCGAGGCCGTCGAAGACCGCGTCGTCGGAGAAGACCGCGTCGGGCGGGCAGTGGAGCTGGACGAGGTCGAGACGCTCGGTGCCGAGGTTGCGCCGCGAGCGGTCGGTCCACTCCCGGAACGCCTCGAGGGTGTACGCCTCGGGCACCTGGGCCACGCGCCGGCCCATCTTCGTCGCCACGGTGATGTCGAGGTCGGGCCGGTCGCGGAGGAACGCGCCGATGGTCTCCTCGCTGCGCCCGTCACCGTAGACGTCCGCGGTGTCGAAGAACGTCACCCCCGCGTCGACGGCGGCCTCGAGGACCGCGCGGGCGTCGCCCTCCTCGACGGTGCCCCAGTCGGCGCCGAGCTGCCAGGTCCCCAGGCCGACGGCCGAGACGGTTCGTCCTGTGCGTCCGAGCGTGCGTGACTCCATGCCCATCCTCTCTTCGCGCGGGGACCGCCGTGGTCCCCGCGCCAGGTTGGCACACCGCGCCGCGCCCCGCCCCGCCAGCGCCGGCGGCGCCGCCCGCCCCGCCCCGCCAGCGCGGCGTACCGGCGCCCGGCCCCGCCCCGCCGGTGCGGGCGACGCCGCCCCGCCAGCGCGGCGTACCGGCGCCCGGCCCCGCCCCGCCGGTGCGGGCGACGCCGCCCCGCCAGCGCCGGCGGCGCCGCCCGCCCCGCCCCGCCGGCGCCGGCCGCCGGCCCCGCCGCGCCAGCGCGGACCGCCGCCCGCGCCAGTGCCCTTCGGCCCGCCGCGCCGGTGCTGCGCGCCGGTACGGTGCTGGCACGCCACCAGGGAGCCGCCATGATCCGCCTTGCCATCCTCGACGCCGCGACCAGCCCCCACCGTCGCGGGTCCGCCGTCGCCGCCTGGGTGAGCGAGCTCGCCCGCCGCAACCGGGCGTTCGAGGTCGACGACGTGCACCTCCAGGAGATGGGCCTGCCGTTCTTCGACGAGCCGGAGCTGCCCCGCTACCGCCGCTACGTCCACGAGCACACGCGGGCGTGGTCGCAGCGCATCGAGCCGGCCGACGCCTTCATCATCGTCAGCCCCGAGTACAACCGGGGGTACTCCGCGCTGCTGAAGAACGCCCTGGACTACCTCGCGCAGGAGTGGGCGTTCAAGCCCGTGGGCCTGGTGAGCTACGGCTCCGGCATGACGGCCGGGCTGCGCGGGGCCGAGGCGTTGCGGCCCGTCCTCAGCGCGCTGCAGATGTACCCGGTGCGGGAGATGGTCGTGGTGCCGTTCATCGACGAGCACCTGCACGACGGGCTGTTCCGGCCCACGGAGGGGATGATCGAGGGCGGCGAGCTCATGCTCGACGCCCTCGTGCGCATGGACGCGGCGATGCACCTGCTGCGCACCCCGCTCGAGGAGATCGGCGACCAGCAGGGCGAGAGCGCCCCCGGCCCCACCCGGGCGCAGTGGTAGCCCAGCCCCACGACCCACCGGAGGTTCCCATGGACCCGCAGATCAGCGACAACACCGAGGCTGGCCGCTTCGAGGCGAGCGTCGACGGCGACGTCGTCGGGCAGCTCACCTACCGACGCAACCCCGATGTGCTTGTTCTCACGCACACCGTGGTGGAGCCGGCCGCCGAGGGGAAGGGCGTGGGGTCCGCCCTGGCGCGGGCGGCGCTCGACGCCGCGCGCTCGGAGGGCCTGCCGGTGATGCCGGTGTGCACCTTCGTCGAGGCGTGGATCGAGCGCCACCCCGACTACGCCGACCTCGTCGTCCGGTCCGGTGGCGAGGCCTCCCCAGACCCCGACACGCCGGGAGACGGCGACGTCGACACGCCGGGCCGCTGAGCGACCCCGCGACGCCGTCGGGAACCCCGGCGGGTGCCTCGAAGGGCATCCGAAGGGCTAAGAATTGGCGGTGACACGCCGAAAACTCGGCGCGTGCGGGCGACAGCACGCCCCCGGGGGCCGTAGTGTCGCCCCAGTCGCACCCACCAGGGTGCGCAGCCGACCGATGAGAGGGATTTCATGTCCGTCAACCGCACCGAGCTCGTCGCCGCCGTGGCCGAGCGCTCCTCGCTCACCAAGTCGCAGGCCGACGCCGCTCTGTCGGCCCTGCAGGAGGTCCTTGTCGACTCGCTGAGCAAGGGCGAGACCGTCAAGGTCACCGGTCTCCTGGCCGTCGAGCGCGTCGAGCGCGCCGCTCGTACCGGCCGCAACCCCCGCACGGGCGAGGAGATCCAGATCCCCGCCGGCTTCGGCGTCAAGATCTCCGCCGGCAGCGCCCTGAAGAAGGCCGTCGCCAAGTAGTCACCGCTGGCGCGGCGGGCCCGGGCGGCGACGCCCGGCCCGCCGCGGCCGCTGGGCGCCCCAGCGACGCCCTCTCGTCTGCCGCCCCGGGCGGCGCCCTCGTCCCCGTTCACTATGGTGGAGACCAGGCACGCCCGGTGCCGCGGAGACGAATGAGGTGTACCCAGTGGAGGTCGTGATCCTGCCGGGGACGGAGCAGATTGCCGTCCTGGTGGCAGACGCCATCGAGAACTTGCTCGCCGACCGGCCCGAGGCCGTCCTCGGCCTGGCCACCGGATCGAGCCCGCTCGCGGTCTACGACGAGCTCGCCCGCCGCTACGACGCGGGGCGGATCTCCTTCGCCCGGGCCCGTGCCTTCATGCTCGACGAGTACGTCGGCCTGCCGGCCGACCACCCCGAGCTCTACCGCAACGTCATCGAGCGCGAGATCGCCGGCCGCGTCGACTTCGCCGAGGGGGCCGTCCAGGGCCCCGACGGGCTGGCGGCCGACCTGCCCGCCGCCTGCGCCGCCTACGAGCGCGCCATCGCCGAGTCCGGCGGCGTCGACCTGCAGATCCTCGGGATCGGCACCGACGGCCACATCGCCTTCAACGAGCCCGGCTCGTCGCTCGCCTCGCGCACCCGGATCAAGACCCTCACCGGCCAGACGCGCCGCGACAACGCCCGGTTCTTCGACGGCGACGTCGACGCCGTGCCGCAGCACTGCCTCACCCAGGGCCTGGGGACGATCATGGACGCGCACCACCTCGTCCTCGTCGCCACGGGGGAGAACAAGGCCGAGGCCGTCCGCCAGCTCGTCGAGGGCCCGGTGAGCGCCACGTGGCCGGCGACGATCATGCAGCACCACCAGCACGCCACCGTCCTCCTCGACGAGGCCGCGGCCAGCCGCCTCGAGCGTGGCGAGTACTACCGCGAGACGTACGCCACGAAGCCGGAGTGGCAGGGCATCTGAGCCCCCGCGCGGGCGCGGCCGTGCACCGGCGCCGCGCCCGCGCGGCCCGGCGCCTGGTGCCCGCGCACCTCGCCCCGTCCGACGCGGGCGAGCCCGCGTCGGCGGGGGCCGGCCGGTGGGGCTGCCCCCGCCGCGCCGCGGGCCGGGTGCTTAGACTGGCCCCATGAGTTCCACCCAGCCTCCGAGCTACCCGGCAGAGCCGTCGACCCAACCGTCGTCCGGCACCAGCGTCCTCGAGCGCGAGGAGCTGCGGGAGGACATCGAGCCGGGTGACCACGAGCGCTTCGCGCACTACGTCCGCAAGGAGAAGATCCTTGCCTCGGCGATGTCCGGGGACCCCGTCGTCGCCCTCTGCGGCAAGGTGTGGACGCCCGGGCGGGACCCGAAGAAGTACCCGGTCTGCCCCGCCTGCAAGGAGATCTACGAGGGCATCCAGTCCGGCGGCTCCGGTTCCGGCGGCTCCGGCGGCTCCGGTGCCGGTTTCGGTTCCGGAAGCGGGGAGTGAGCGGCCCGCACTCGCGCAGGCCCGCCCCCGGTCCTTCTGCCGCCTCCACGGTGGCGGCAGAGCAGCTCTCACCCGCCTACCCGGCGCGTGCCGCGTGGGGTACCGCCTCGCGCCTGCGCGCCTGGCAGGCGGATGCACTGGCTGCCTACCGGGAGGCCGACCCGCGCGACTTCCTCACCGTCGCGACGCCCGGCGCCGGCAAGACCACCTTCGCGCTGCGCGTCGCCACCGAGCTCCTCGCTCGCGGGGTGGTGCGGCGGATCAGCGTCGTCACGCCCACCGAGCACCTCAAGCGGCAGTGGGCCGACGCGGCCACCCGCGTGGGCGTCCAGATCGACCCCGAGTTCCGCAACGCCCAGGGCCGCCACGGCTCGGGCTTCGACGGCGTTGCCCTCACTTACGCCCAGGTCGCCGCCAACCCCGCGCTGCACCGGGCGCGCACCGAGGCGGAGCCGACGCTCGTCATCCTCGACGAGATCCACCACGCCGGCGACGCCCTCAGCTGGGGTGACGCCGTGCGGGAGGCGTTCGAGCCGGCCCGGCGCCGCCTCGGCCTCACGGGCACGCCGTTCCGCTCGGACACGGCGGCGATCCCGTTCGTCACGTACGAGCGCGACCCCGACGGCATCCGCCGGTCCCGGGCCGACCACGCCTACGGGTACGCCGACGCCCTGCGCGACGGCGTCGTCCGTCCCGTGATCTTCCTCGCGTACTCGGGCCAGATGCGCTGGCGCACCCGCGCGGGCGACGAGGTGAGCGCGACCCTCGGGGAGCCCCTCACCAAGGACTTCATCGCCCAGGCATGGCGCACCGCCCTCGACCCGGGCGGCGACTGGATCCCCGCCGTCCTCGCGGCCGCCGACCGGCGCCTCACCGAGGTCCGCCGGGCCATGCCCGACGCCGGTGGCCTCGTCATCGCCACCGACCAGACCAAGGCGCGTGCCTACGCCAAGATCCTCCACGAGGTGAGCGGGGAGAAGGCCGTCGTCGTGCTGTCCGACGACGACGGAGCCTCCGGGCGCATCGAGGAGTTCGCCACCGGTGACCAGCGGTGGATGATCGCCGTGCGCATGGTCTCCGAGGGCGTCGACGTCCCGCGGCTCGCCGTCGGCGTCTACGCGACGGCCACGGCGACCCCGCTGTTCTTCGCCCAGGCGATCGGCCGGTTCGTCCGCGCCCGGCGCCGGGGCGAGACCGCCTCGGTGTTCCTGCCCAGCGTCCCCTGGCTGCTCGGCCTCGCCGGCGAGCTCGAGGCGGAGCGCGACCACGCGCTCGACCGGGTTCCCACGGCCGAGGAGAAGGGCGCCTTCTTCACGCCCGAGGACGCCGACCTCGCCGCCGCCAACCGGTCGGAGAAGGCGAGCGACGACCTCGCCATGCCGGGCTTCGAGGCGCTCGACGCCCAGGCCTCCTTCGACCGGGTGCTCTTCGACGGCGGCGAGTTCGGCACGGGGGCGGAGATCGGCTCGCCCGCCGAGGAGGACTTCCTCGGCCTGCCCGGCCTGCTCGAGCCCGAGCAGGTGGCGACGCTGCTGCGTGCCCACCAGGCGGAGCAGATCAAGCAGCGCAAGCGCGAGGACCAGGCGCAGGGACAGCGCGACGAGAACGCCGGCATCGAGGACCACCGCCGGCGGACGGCGCTGCGCAAGGAGCTCGCCAGCCTGGTGTCGGCCTGGTCACGTCGTAGCGGCACGCCGCACGGCGTGGTCCACACCGAGCTGCGCCGCCAGTGCGGCGGCCCGGAGGTCGCCATGGCCCGCAGCGAGGAGATCGAGGCCCGTATCGCGCTGCTGCGCCGGTGGTTCGTCGGACGCACCTGAGCGGGCGCGCCGCGCCGGTCGACGCCGCCGCACGCCCCGCCGGTCGTCGACGGGTGGCGCCGTGCCTCCCCGGCGCTGCCATAATCGGGGTGTCCGGGCCCGGGCTACCTCGGGACCGTCGCAACGAAAGGAACCACCCATGTCCCCCTGGCTCATCCTCATCATCATCGGCGTCGTCATGCTCGTCATCGGCGTGGCGGTCGAGGCCGCGCAGATCCTCATCTGGATCGGCGTCGCCGTCCTCGTGGTCTCGCTGATCATGTCGCTGATCAACCGGGGCAAGTCGCGGGTGTAGCACTCCCTGCGCATCCTGCGAGTCGAACGGCCCCGGCACTCGTGCCGGGGCCGTTCGACGTCTACGGGGCGGTTCGACGCCTGGGGGGCGCTGAGCGCCAGGCGGTCAGGTCAGGGTGACGTGCCGGGTGGGGATCGCGGGCTCGCCCTCGCTGAGCCGCCACCCCTCGTACGGCAGCTCCGCGCGGGAGGCGAGGTGCCGTTCGGCGGCGGCGCGCAGCGCTCCGGGCCCACGGTGCTCCTCGGCGATGACGCCGGCGCTCACGAGCGGCACCTGCAGCGGCCGCGCCCCCGCGGCGGTGAGCACCGGTGCGGCGTCGGCGAGGGAGTCCGCGGCCACGACGAGCTCCTCGGCCGCCACCCCGTCCTCGACGACCCGGCCGGCGGTCTTGAACCCGCCGACCGACTTCTTCGACGCCGACGCCTTCGCGACGTCGACCATCTTGCCGTCGGCGCCCTCGCGGGCGACGAGCTTGTAGACGAGCTCGGCGGTGGGGTGCCCCGAGCCGGTGACGAGCTTGGTGCCCACGCCGTAGGAGTCCACGGGCGCGGCACCGAGGGCGGCGATGGCGTACTCGTCGAGGTCGGAGGTGACGGTGATCCGGGTCGTCGCCGCCCCCAGCGCGTCGAGCTGCGCGCGCACGGTGAACGCCTGCGCGACGAGGTCGCCGGAGTCGAGGCGGACCGCGCCGAGCTCGCCGCCGGCCGTGCGGGCGGCCCGGACGGCGCGCTCGACGCCCCGTTCGACGTCGTAGGTATCGACGAGCAGCGTCGTGCCGGGTCCGAGCGCGGCGACCTGCGCGGCGAAGGCGGCCTCCTCGTCGTCGTGGACGAGGGTGAAGGAGTGCGCCGCGGTGCCGATGGTGGGGATGCCGTACGACCGGCCCGCCTCCATGACGCTCGTGCCGGCGAAACCGCCGACGACGGCGGCCCGAGCGGCGGCGACCGCCGACCACTCGTGCGTGCGGCGCGCCCCCATCTCCAGGCACGGGCGGCCGTGGGCGGCGGTGGTCATCCGCGAGGCGGCCGACGCGACGGCGCAGTCGTGGTTGAGGACCGAGAGGATGACCGTCTCCAGGAGCACGCACTCGGCGAACGTCCCCTGGAGCGTGAGGACGGGGGATCCGGGGAAGAAGCACTCGCCCTCGGCGTAGCCGATGACGTCGCCCCCGAACCGGTAGGCGGCGAGGTAGTCGAGCGTCTCGTCCCCGACGACGCCGGTCTGGGCGATCCAGGCGAGCTCGGCCTCGCCGAACCGGAAGTCGGCGATGGCATCGAGCACCCGCGCCGTCCCGGCGACCACGCCGTACCGGCGCCGGGCGGGCAGCCGGCGGCCGAACACCTCGAAGACGCTGCGCCGGTCGGCGACGCCCGAGCGGAGGGCGGCGTCGAGCATGGTGAGCTCGTAGCGGTCGGTGAGGAGGGCGGTGCTCGCGTCCGTCGGCATGGGGGCAACGGTAACCACCCGGGCGCCACCCGGCCGGGGCAGGCGAGGGGCGGACACCGCCCGGACGGGGGCGGCGCGCGGACGGGGGTGGACCGCGGCACACCCAGGACTCCCTAAAGTGGGGCCATGTCCGTCTCCACCGGCACGCCGGGTCCCGCGCCGGCGCCCCCGCCCGTCGAGGAGCTCGGCCATGCCGAGGCCCCCGAGCGGCAGCGTCCCTGGCGCACGACGGTGTGGAACGACCCCGTCAACCTCATGAGCTACGTCACCTACGTGTTCCGCACCTACTTCGGGTACTCCGAGGCGCATGCCCACCGGCTCATGCGGCACGTGCACGAGGACGGGCGGGCCGTCGTCTCGACGGGCTCGCGCGAGAAGATGGAGGTGGACGTGCAGGCGATGCACTCCTACGGGCTGTGGGCCACCCTCTCCCAGGGGGAGGACGACTAGTGCAGGCCTTCATCCCGGTCCCCGGCGGCTACGCCTGCGAGCTCGAGCCCGTCGAGCTGCGCATCATCGCCCGGCTGGTCGCGGACACCGCCGAGCTGCTGGGCACCCCGCTCGACGCCGCGGACGATGACGACGACACCGACGACGCGGGGCTCCCCGCGCGCGTCGACGTCACCGGCGCCGCCGCCGACGAGGCCGCCGTCCTTGCCGCGCTCGACTGGTCGCCGGCGGACGAGACGACGCCCACCGACCCCGCCCTCGCGCGGCTGCTGCCCCCGGCGAGCGGGGACGAGGCGCTCGCCGGCGAGATGCGCCGCCTCACCGAGGGCGCGCTCCGCTCGGGCAAGGCCGACCGGCTGCGGACCGTGTGGTCCGCCCTGCGGGCCAGCTCGGGCCTCGTCGTCGTCCGCGCCGGCGCGGAGGGGGAGTGGCTCGCCGCACTCACCGACGTCCGGCTCGTCCTCGCCAGCCGCCTGGGGATCGAGGACGAGGACGACGCCGAGGCGGTGTACACCCGGGCCGGACGCCCCGAGCCCGACGCGGACGAGCTCGAGTCGGCGCTCGTCAGCCTGTACACGGCACTGACGTGGTGGCAGGAGTCACTCCTGGCCGCCATGTCAGGCCCCCACGGCGGGGTCTAGGCTCGCGAGCCATGAATGATGCACCGATCGGCATCTTCGACTCCGGCGTCGGAGGCCTGACCGTCGCGCGCGCGGTCCTCGACCAGCTGCCGAACGAGGCGGTGCTCTACATCGGCGACACGGCCAACGGTCCCTACGGCCCGCGGCCCATCGCGCAGGTGCGCGCGATGGCGATCGACGTCATGGACCAGCTGGTCGACTCAGGCGTCAAGCTCCTCGTCATCGCCTGCAACTCCGCCTCGGCAGCGGTGCTGGCCGACGCCCGCGAGCGGTACGTGCGCGGCGCGGGGGTCCCCGTCGTCGAGGTGATCCTCCCCGCCGTGCGCCGCACGCTCGCCGCGACGCGGACCGGCAAGGTGGGGGTCATCGGGACCCAGGCGACCATCGGCTCCGGGGCCTACCGCGACGCCTTCGCCGCCGCGCCCCACCTCGAGCTCACCATGGCCGCCGCCCCGCGGTTCGTCGACTTCGTCGAGCGCGGCATCACCTCCGGCCCGGAGGTCCTCGCGGCCGCGGAGGAGTACCTCGCGCCCGTCCGCGCGGCGGGCGTGGACACCCTGGTCCTCGGGTGCACGCACTACCCGCTCCTCACCGGCGTCATCTCCTACGTCATGGGGGACGACGTCACGCTGGTCTCCAGCGCGGAGGAGACGGCCAAGGACGTCTACCGCACGCTCGTCGAGCACGGTCTGGAGCGCGACCCGGCCGCCCCGCCCCCCACCCACCGGTTCCTCGCCACCGGCGAGCCCGAACCGTTCAGCCGCCTCGCCCGACGGTTCCTCGGCCCCGACGTCGACCAGGTGCGGGCCGCGACCCACGTCGGGGCGATGCGGTGAGGCTCACCGTCATCGGCTGCTCGGGCTCGATGTCCGGCCCGTCGTCGCCGTCCTCGTGCTACCTCGTCCAGGCGGAGGGGCCGGGGGAGTCCGGGCCGCGCACCTGGAACGTGCTGCTCGACCTCGGCTCCGGGGCGTTCGGTGCCCTGCTGGGCCACCTGGACCCGGCCGAGCTGGACATGGTGGTCCTCAGCCACCTCCACGCCGACCACATCGTCGACATGACCGGGCTCCAGGTCTACCGGCGCTACCACCCCGCCGGCGCCCTCCGTCCGGTGCGGGTCCTCGGCCCGGACGACACTGCCCGCCGCATCCGCGCCGTGTCCGGTGACGAGGACGACGAGGACCTCAGCGCCGAGTTCGCGATCGAGACCTTCGCCCCCGGCACCGTCGTCGAGGTCGGCCCGCTGCGCATCGAGCCCTTCGAGGTGGAGCACCCGCTGCCCGCCTACGGCGTCCGGGTGACCGGCCCGCGCGAGGACGGCACGGGCGAGGGCGTCCTCGCCTACACCGGGGACACCGATCTCTGCGAGGGCCTCGGCCCCCTGGCCCGCGGCGCCGACCTGCTGCTCGCCGAGGCCGCCTTCCAGGAGGGGCGCGACGCGGTGCGTGGCGTCCACCTCACGGGACGGCGCGCCGGCCAGGTGGCGGCGGCGGGGGAGGTGGCGGGCCTCGTGCTCACCCACCAGCCGCCGTGGAACGACCCCGCCGTGGCCGCCCGCGAGGCCGCTGAGGTCTTCGACGGCCCCATCGAGCTGGCCGCTCCGGGTGCCGTCTGGGCCATCTGAGGCATTTCGCACGCTGGTCCACGGCGACCTTCCCCCCTCAGGGTCGATAGCCTGCAAGGTATGACAGAGCATTCCGAGACCGTCGATGCCGCCCGCGCCCGCTGGGACGCGCGCTCGTTCATGCCGGACGAGCTACGCGCCGACGTCCGAAACCTCGGCGCGCTCCTCGGGCAGGTGATCGCCGAGGACGGGGGCCCTGAGCTGCTGGCCGACGTCGAGCAGCTGCGTGAGCTGGCGATCGCCGCCCTCGCCGGGGAGGACGCGACCCTCGACGAGGCCGAGGCCCTCGTGGACTCCTTCAGCTCCACCCGCGCCGAGCAGGTGGCCCGGGCGTTCACCTGCTACTTCCACCTCGTCAACCTCGCCGAGGAGTACCACCGGGTCCGCGCGCTGCGCGCCCGTGACACCCCGGCCGGGGGCAAGCAGGGCCCCGACACCCTCGCCGGTGCCTACGCCCAGCTCGCCGAGGAGATCGGCGAGGAGGAGGCCGGGCGCCGCCTGGCCGAGCTCGAGTTCCACCCCGTGCTCACCGCGCACCCGACGGAGGCCCGTCGCCGGGCGATCTCCGGGACGATCCGCCGCATCACCGACCTGGTCGCCGCCAACGACGACCCCCGGCTCGGCGCGCGGGGCCGCCTGGAGATCCGCCGTCGGCTCCTCTCCGAGATCGACACGATGTGGCGGACCGCGCACCTGCGCCGCACCAAGCCGTCGCCCATCGACGAGGTCCGCACGGCCATGAGCATCTTCGAGGAGACGCTCTTCCAGATCCTCCCGCAGGTCTACCGCCAGACCGACGACTGGCTCAACGGGGAGGACCGCGGGCGCGCCCGCCCCCGCGCCCAGGCGTTCGTCCGGCTCGGCAGCTGGATCGGCGCCGACCGTGACGGCAACCCCAACGTCACCGCGGCGACGACGCGCAAGGCAGCGACGATCGCCTCGGACCACATCCTCGGCGCGCTCGAGCGCGAGGGCACCCGCATCGGGCTGGCCATGACGCTCGACGAGGGCACCACGCCGCCGTCGGAGGAGCTGCTCGCCCTGTGGGCCCGGCAGCGCCAGCTGTCCGACGAGCTGACCTGCACCATCGCCGCCGAGGCGCCGCGCGAGCCGCACCGCCAGGTGATGCTCGTCATCGCCGCCCGCATCGGGGCGACGCGCCAGCGCAACGCCGACCTCGCCTACGCCGGCGCCGCGGAGCTGCTCGCCGACCTGCACGTGGTCCAGGAGTCCCTCCGGTCCGCGGGTGCGCTGCGCAAGGCGCACGGGGACCTCCAGAACTTCATCTGGCAGGTGGAGTCCTTCGGCTTCCACCTCACCGAGCTCGAGGTGCGCCAGCACGCCAAGGTGCACGCCCAGACGCTCGCCTGGATCGAGGACCCCGCGTCGGTGCCCGAGCCCAGCGTGGCGCCCGAGGAGGTGCTCGACGTCTTCCGCTCGATCTCCGCGGTCCAGAAGCGCCACGGCGTCGACGCGTGCCGGCGCTACATCGTCAGCTTCACCCGCGGCAGCGACGACATCGCCGCGGTGTACCGGTTGGCCGCCCACGCCCTCGGCTCCGCGGAGCAGGCGCCGGTCCTCGACGTCATCCCGCTGTTCGAGACGTTCGACGACCTCCAGGCCGCGCCCACCGTCCTCGAGGAGATGATCGCGCTCGAGCCGGTGCGCGCCCGCCTCGAGGCCACCGGGAACCGGCTCGAGGTCATGCTCGGCTACTCCGACTCCGCCAAGGACGTCGGCCCCGTCTCGGCGACCCTCGCGCTCTACGTCGCGCAGGAGGAGATCGCCGAGTGGGCCCGCCGTCACGGCATCCAGCTCACGCTCTTCCACGGCCGCGGCGGCGCCCTGGGCCGTGGTGGCGGCCCCGCGAACCGCGCGGTCCTCGCCCAGCCCCCGCACTCGGTCGACGGCCGGTTCAAGCTCACCGAGCAGGGCGAGGTCATCGCCGCCCGGTACGGCAACAAGGCCATCGCCGAGCGGCACATCGACCAGGTGGCGGCGGCGACGCTGCTCGCCTCGGCGCCGTCGACGGAGCGGCGCAACGCCGAGACGGCCGCGCGCTACGCCGACCTCGCGGCGCGGCTCGACGAGGTCTCCCGGGCGCGGTTCTTCGAGCTCGTCCACGCCGAGGGATTCGCGCCGTGGTTCGCGCAGGTCACGCCGCAGGAGGAGATCGGCCTGCTCGCGCTCGGCTCCCGCCCGGCCCGCCGCGGCCTGTCGGTGGAGTCGCTGGAGGACCTGCGGGCGATCCCGTGGGTGTTCGCCTGGACCCAGGCACGGATCAACCTCACGGGCTGGTTCGGGCTGGGCTCGGCGCTGGCCGCCGTCGGCGACCTCGACCTCCTGCGTGCCGCCTATCGCGAGTGGCCCCTGTTCAACACGCTCATCGACAACGTCGAGATGTCGTTGGCCAAGACCGACCACCGCATCGCCCAGCGCTACCTCGACCTCGGCGACCGGGACGACCTCGCCACGCTCGTGATGTCCGAGCTCGAGCTCACCCAGCAGTGGGTGCTCGACATCACCGAGCACGCGCAGCTCCTCGAGGGCCGCCGGGTGCTCGGCCGGGCCGTCCAGCTTCGCAACCCCTACGTCGATGCCCTGTCCCTGCTGCAGCTGCGGGCCCTGCGCGGGCTGCGCAGCAGCACCGGCGGGGCCGAGCTGAGCCCGGAGAAGATCGAGGAGCTGCGCCGCCTGCTCCTGCTCTCGGTCAACGGGATCGCGGCCGGGCTGCAGAACACCGGGTGATGATCGCCTAACCTGGCTGGATGACTTCCAACCTCACCACCCCCCGCGCGGACGGCCGCGCCTCGGACGAGCTGCGGGAGGTGCGCCTGACCCGAGGGTGGCTCGACCACGCCGAGGGCAGCGTGCTCGTGGAGTTCGGGAGCACCCGGGTGCTCTGCGTGGCGTCGTTCACCGCCGGCGTGCCGCGGTGGCGCAAGGGCTCGGGCCAGGGCTGGGTGACGGCCGAGTACGCCATGCTGCCGCGGTCGACGAACACGCGCAGCGACCGGGAGTCGGTCAAGGGCCGCATCGGTGGGCGCACGCACGAGATCTCCCGGCTCATCGGGCGGTCCCTGCGTGCCGTCATCGACGTCTCGGCCCTCGGGGAGAACACCATCGTCCTCGACTGCGACGTCCTCCAGGCCGACGGCGGGACCCGCACGGCCGCCATCACCGGCGCGTACGTCGCGCTGGCCGACGCCGTCGCCTGGGGCCAGGCGCAGGGCGCCATCGCCACGGGCCGCCCCGTGCTCACCGACTCGGTGGCGGCGGTCAGCGTCGGCATCGTCGGCGGACGGCCGGTCCTCGACCTGCCCTACGTCGAGGACGTCAACGCGGAGACGGACATGAACGTCGTCGTCACCGGCAGCGGCGGGTTCGTCGAGGTCCAGGGCACCGCCGAGGGCAAGCCCTTCCAGCGCAGCGAGCTCGACGAGCTCCTCGACCTCGCGGTGCTCGGCACTGCCCGCCTCACCGAGCTCCAGCGGGCCGCGCTCGCCGAGCCGCTGCGGGCGCGGCCGTGAGCGCGCCGGGCGGTGCCGTGCCCGGTCACTCGGTGCCCGGTGGCGCTCGGCTCGTGCTCGCCACCCACAACGCGCACAAGGTCGGCGAGCTGCGGGCGATCCTTGCCCCGCTCGTCCCCGGCCTGCGGGAGCGCGACGTCGTCTCGGCGGCCGACGTCGGCGCACCGGCGCCGGTCGAGGACGGCGTGACCTTCGCCGAGAACGCGCTCATCAAGGCCCGCGCCCTCGTCGCCGCCACCGGCCTGCCCGCGGTCGCCGACGACTCCGGGCTGTGCGTCGACGTCCTCGGCGGCGCACCGGGGATCTTCTCGGCGCGCTGGGCGGGGCGTCACGGCGACGACCGTGCCAACCTCGAGCTCCTGCTCGCGCAGCTCGCCGAGGTGCCGGATCCCCACCGCGGCGCGCACTTCGCCTGCGCCGCGGCCCTCGTGCTGCCGTCGGGGGAGGAGGTCGTCGAGACCGGCACCATGCCCGGCACGCTCCTGCACGCCCCGCGCGGGGCCGGCGGCTTCGGGTACGACCCGATCCTCCAGCCGGACGGCGAGACGCGCTCGGCCGCCGAGCTCAGCGCGGAGGAGAAGAACGCGCGCAGCCACCGCGGCCAGGCGCTGCGGGCGCTGGCCCCCAGGATCGCGGAGCTCCTCGCGCGCTGACGCGCCTCGGACGGACTGCGCGGGCACCGGCTGCGGCGCGGCGCAGCACGGCTGTGCGCCTGCGTGCCTCTCTGCCGCCCGGTCGTGCCTCTCTCCCGCCCGGCCGCGCCCGTGACGCGCGGCGGTGAGCAGCGGCGCCGGGGGCAGCGGCGCTGGGGCGCCAGCCACGCGCGCGAGCCGGCCGCACGGTCGTGCTAGTGGCCTGCGCTCAGCCGCGGCGCCGCGCGAGGCCGGCGACGGCGCGCCAGCCGAGCATGAGGACGCCCAGGGCGCCCAGCCCCACGAGGACGAACGCCCCGGCCACGCCGTCGTTGAGCAGCGCCCGCACGGCCATGCCGCCCGCCCACGTGACGAGCCAGACGGCGACGCCGCCCGGCCACACGCGGTCCCGCCCGCGCCGGACCAGGAGGTGGCCGAGCGCGCCCGCCGCGAGGAACGGGGCGGCGACGAGGAGCACGTCGGCGTCCACTCCGCCGTGCGAGACCTGGCCGACGACGGCGAACGCGAGGATCGACGCCGCGTCCAGTGCCGCGGCGACGGCGGGACGGACGCCGGCGCGACGCTTGGCCTCGGCGGGCGCGGTCACCACAGCCGCCCGACGTGGGCCATCGCCTGGCGCAGGAGCACGTCGTGCCCGTCGACCATCTCGGCGAGCAGCGCCGGGTCGGTCGCCTCGGCGGGGGTGAACCACGTGAGGTCGAGCGCGTCCTGCTGGGGCTCGCACTCGCCGTCGACGGGGATGACGTAGCCGAGGGAGACGGCGTGCTGGCGGGGGTCGTGGAACCCGGCGCCCGGGGTGGGGAAGTACTCGGCGATGGTGAAGGGCTGCGGCGCCACCGGCAGCTGGGGCAGGCAGAGCAGCCCCAGGTCCTTCTCGAGGTGGCGCACGATCGCCTCACGCACGCGCTCGCGGTAGAGCACGCGGCCGGAGACCAGGGAGCGCAGGATGCCGCCCTCACGGGGGTTGCGCAGGAGGAGCCCGACCTGCTCGACGAGGCCGACGGCGTCGACCCGGACGGGGACGATGTCGACGTAGATCATCGGCACCTTGGACCGCACGAGCGCGAGCTCCTCGGGCGGGAGCCAAGGGGTGATGTCGTCCGAGGCGAGGCCGCTCATGCCCGCACCCCTCCCGTCCTGCGCAGTGCCACGGCACGCCTCCTTCGCATCGCTGCCGGGCGGGGGCACCGCCCGGGGGTCGTGCGCGAGGCGGGACTCGAACCCGCACGTCCGAGGACACCAGGACCTAAACCTGGCGCGGCTGCCAATTACGCCACTCGCGCGTGGCCGGGAGACCGGCCGTGCTCGACGCTAGTCGATCCCGAGCTCGCGACGAAGCCTGGCCACGTGGCCCGTCGCCTTGACGTTGTGCTGCGCCAGCGTCACGGTGCCGGCCGGGTCGACGACGACCGTGGAGCGGATGATGCCGGTGTAGGTGCGCCCGTAGTTCTTCTTCTCGCCCCACGCGCCGTAGGCCTCGGCGACCTCGTGCTCGGGGTCGGAGGCGAGCGGGAACGTCAGCCCCTCCTTCTCGGCGAAGCGCGCGAGCGCGGGCTGCGGGTCGGGGGAGACGCCGACGACGGCGTAGCCGCTCGCCTGGAGGCCGGCGAGGCTGTCGCGGAAGTCGCAGGCCTGCGTGGTGCACCCGGGCGTGCCCGCAGCCGGGTAGAAGTACACGACGACGCCGGAGGTCGCGCCGGTGCGCAGCTCGGCGAGGCTGACCGTGCCGCCGTCGGCGGTCGGCAGGGTGAAGTCCGGGGCGGTGTCGCCGGCGGAGAGCGTGGGCACGGTGCCTCCTCAAGGGGGATGGACGAGGGCCTGCCCGGCGGGCCGGGCGGGGCTTCATGGTGCGCCATCGGGCTCGTGAATCCCAACCCGTCAATCGCGTCCGCGCGTCGGTGGCTCAGTGGTAGGAAGGCGCATGGCTCCCGCGCGGACAGGTGGTCAGGTCCCCTCGACGAAGGCCTCTCCACGGGGGGCCGACGACGGCCACCGGCTGGCGCTCGTCCTCGGGGCGTCGGCCTGGCTCGTACAGCCGCTTTACGTGGTGGCTGAGCTGGTCGCCGCGGCGCGCTCGAGCGCCCCTTACAGCCTGCTCGACCAGACCATCAGCGACCTCGGCGCGACGACCTGCACGAGCATCGACTACCCCTACGGCGCCGTGGAGGTCTGCTCGCCGCTGCACGCCCTGGTCAACGGGAGCTTCATCGTCTTCGGCCTCCTGCTCGCCGTCGGAGCCGTGCTGCTGCGGCGGTTCCTCCCGCGACCGCGGCTGGCCGCCGCCTCGACGGTGGCCTGGGTGGTCGCCGGCCTCAGCAGCGTGGCCACGGGCTTCGTGCCGGTGGACCGCGACCTCGACCTGCACTCCGTGGCGGCGCTCCCCTCGCTCTTCGCCATGCCGATCGCCCTGCTGCTCCTCGCGGGGTGCCTGCGTCGGATGGCCCCGGGGCTGGGGACCGCGACCGCCGTCGTGGGCCTCGCGTCTCTCGCCGGATCGGTCGTCTTCCTCGTCACCGCGACGAGCCCCGAGCTGGGGGGCGTGTGGGAGCGGCTGGGGTTCTGGCCCAGCTACCTGTGGCTGCCGGTCGTCGCCCTCGTGCTCCTGCGCCGGGCACGGGCGTCACGCGGCTGACCGAGCGGGCCGGGGAGCCCGGCGCGGGGAGCCCGGGGGAGCCGGTCCGGACATGCCACAGGCCAGCAGCCCGGGTGGGACTGCTGGCCTGCGGTGGTGGTGCGCCATCAGGGACTCGAACCCCGAACCCGCTGATTAAGAGTCAGCTGCTCTGCCAATTGAGCTAATGGCGCGTTGGCGAACAGTCAGGAACGTTACCACCGTCGTGGAGGTCGGGGCGAGCCGGTCGGGCGTGAGCGTGATCACTCCGGGCCGCCCCGCCCGCCCGGGCGGAGGCTGCGGGCGAGGTCAGCCGGTCGGGGCGAGGGCGGCGTCGGTGGTGTAGACGAGGCCCAGCGCCACCTGCCCGGACTTGAGGGCGGACTTCGTCAGCGGACCGCCGTCGTCGAGGGAGGTGTACCGCGAGACCGTGAGGCCGTAGGCCTCCTCGAGCTCGGGCAGCTCGACCGCGCGGTCGGCCAGGGTCGGCGGCCCGCCGAGGATGACGCCCCCGCGGCATGCCTCGGCGAGGTCGCTGAGGGTGGAGACGCCGTGCTCCTCGGCGAACGTCGTCGTCACGGCGATGGCGAGGTCACGCCGGGCGGGGGAGGGGGTGCCGAACGCCAGGCCCACGCGCTCGCCCAGGCCGCTCAGCGCCTCGGGCGTGCTCGCCACGGGCTCCCCGGTCGGTTCGGTCGCGGCGGGGCTGCTCCCGGGGGCGTCGGGGTCGGGGACCGACTGCAGGTACGCCTGCAGTGCGCCGGTGTACTCGGGCACGACGGTGATCTCCCCGGTGGTGAGCGCCGGGACGGCGATCTCGCGCTCGCCGACCACCCGCACCTCGGGCTCGTACCCCGCCTGGGCGAGGACACCGGCGTAGATGTGAGCGAGGACCGCGGACTCCGACGTGCCGCCGGCACCGACGACGACGGGACCGGAGCCACCCGTGTCCGTCACCGGGATCCGGGCGTCGGCGACGTACGCCGCGCCGACGTCCCCTGGAGCCAGCCCGTCGACGTCGACCGACCGGTTGAGTGCGGCCAGCGTCTGGGTGTCGAGCGAGGCGGAGGCGGCGTCGAGCGCGGCCACGAGTGGCGCCTCGACGGCGAAGGGGTAGATGGCGGGGACGACGTTCTGCGCGGGCCAGACCTGGAGGTCGTCCTCGAGGACGACGATGGCGTCACCGGCAACCGGCTGGCAGCCGTCCGCCGGGCCGGCCGCGCCGGTGCTGGGCGGGCGGGTGGTCTCGCCGGCCCCCGCGTCCTGGGCGGCGCAGCCCGCCAGGAGGACGAGGACCACGGCCGCGACCGTCACCATTCCTGCGCGCATGGATCCTCGTTCCTGCCCGGTTGCCGCCGCCGTTCCGGCGCGGCGACGTGGCCATTCCACCCTGCGGCGCAGGGTCCGGCAAGTGCAGCTCCGGGCGCCACGGGGCGGTGCGGCGCGTCGGGAGCGGCGCCTCGGCTAAGTTGGCTCCGTGCCGAAACCACGCGTGACGCTTGCCACCTGCACCGAGACCGGCCGCCTCGACGACGACGAGCAGGGGCTGCCCGACGCTCTCGCCGAACGTGGCATCGACCCGAGCGTCGCGGCGTGGGACGACGACTCGATGGACTGGGACGACGCGGGCATCGTCATCGTGCGGTCCGTGCACAACTACGCCACGCGCCGTGCCGACTTCCTCAACTGGGCGGGGTCGATGCGCAAGCTCCTCAACAACGCCGACGTGCTCACCTGGAACACGGACAAGCACTACCTCCTCGAGCTGGCCCAGCGCGGGATGCCGACGATCGGGACCGTGTGGTTGGAGCCGGAGCGCGGGTTGACCAAGCACCAGGTGCACACCCGGTTCCCCTCCCAGGGCGACTTCGTCGTCAAGCCGGCGGTCTCCGCCGGAGCGCGGGACACCGGCCGCTACACGGCCGTCGACGCCTCCTCGCGGATGAAGGCGATCCAGCACGCGTACGCGCTCCTCAGCGAGGGCCGGTCGGTGATGGTCCAGCGCTACCTCGACTCCGTCGACGTGCGGGGCGAGACGGCGCTCATCTACATGAACGGCATCCTCTCCCACGCCGTGGAGAAGGAGGCGATGCTCCACGGCCCGCGCGAGAGCGGTGAGAACGCCCCGCGGGAGGTGGCGCACGCGCGCCAGCCCACGCCGGAGGAGCTTCGCCTCGGTGAGGTGGTCCGCGCGGCGGTGCACAGCTACATGAAGGACCGCATGGGGCGGGACGCGCAGCTGCTCTTCAACCGCGTCGACGTCGTCGAGGGCGACGGGGGGCTGCCGACGGTCATGGAGGTCTCGCTCGTCGACGCCTCCCTCTACCTCGGCACGGCGCCGGGCGCCCTGGACAACTTCGCCGACGCGATCGCCGCACGGGTGTTCTGGTGATCCTCGGGCGCCGCTGAACGACGCCGCCCCGCCGACGACGCCGCCCCGCCGACGACGCCGCCCCGCCGACGGCGCCGCGGGCCTTTCTCACATCCCGGACCCCGGTGGACCGGCGACGAGCGCCGCCCCTATCGTCCAGGCACGGTCATGAGTCCTGGTGTCAGCCCCGGCTTGCCAGGCAGCAACCCCCCGGTCGGTGGGGTGCTCCGGGTGACGACCAGGCGGTGAGCCACTGGGCTCCCGCAAGCGATAGCCACGGGAGGACCACCATGCAGATCAACTCTGCTGCTCCGCGCGCGACGACCGCCTCCTCCCTCATGGCCGCGTGCATGTGTACGTGCGAGTGTCGGCGCTGACCTCTCGCCACCTCTGGCAGGTCCCGACCCCGGCCGGCGCACCGGTTCCGTGCGCCACACTCCGCTGCTTCGGCGCAGCGTGATCCTGCCGGCACCACCGTCCGCTGACGCCGGGCACCCCTGACGGGTCGCCCCGTCACGAGACCGGACGCCGGCACGCTCTGCCGGCACGCCCACGGCACGTCCCCGCCGCTCGGAGCGGGAGGCCGCCGTCGGGCTTGGCCGGTACGTCGCCACGCGCCTGCCGTGGACGACGCCGTCGCTCACCGAAGGAACACACACCATGGTCCTCACCGGACTCGTCGTGGGCGCCGCCCTCGGCTTCGCCCTCCAGCGCGGACGCTTCTGCGTCACCGGCGCTTTCCGTGACGTCTGGATCGGACGTCAGACCCGCTGGATGACCGCCTTCCTCATCGTCATCGCCGTCCAGAGCGTGGGCCTGTTCGCCCTGCAGTCCCTGGGCGTCATCGAGCTCGCCACCGGCGAGCTGGCCCTCGCCGCGACCGTCGTCGGCGGTTTCATCTTCGGCTTCGCCATCGTCCTGGCCGGCGGCTGCGCCACCGGCACCTTCTACCGCTCGGGCGAGGGCCTCATCGGCAGCTGGTTCGCCCTGCTGTTCTACGCGGGCTTCTCCGCGATGATGAAGTACGGGGTCTTCGCCGAGCTCACCGCCGCCGCCCGCGCGCAGACCGTCCCCGTCACGACGATCCACGACAGCCTCGGCATCTCCCCGTGGTGGCTCGTCGGCGCGCTCGTGGTCGGCGTCGGCGCCCTCGCGGCCCGGCACCTGGCCGCCGAGCCCAGGCTGCGGATCGCCACCCTCCCGCCGCGTCGCACCGGCCTGGCGCACCTGCTCCTGGAGAAGCCGTGGCACGCGTTCGCCACCGCGGTGCTCATCGGCCTCATCGCCATCGTGGCCTGGCCGCTCAGCGCGGCCAGCGGGCGGAACGCCGGCCTGGGGGTCACCACCCCGTCGGCGAACCTCGTGAGCTTCCTCGTCACCGGCGACGTCGCGCTCGTCGACTGGGGCGTCTTCCTCGTCCTCGGCATCCTCGTCGGCGCCTTCATCGCCGCCAAGGCGAGCGGTGAGTTCCGGCTCCGCGTGCCGGACGCGACCACCGTGGTGCGGTCGGTCAGCGGCGGTGCCCTCATGGGGGTCGGGGCCTCGCTCGCGGGTGGCTGCACCATCGGCAACGCCATGGTCAACACCGCCCAGTTCTCCTACCAGGGGTGGCTGTCCTTCGCCTTCATGGTCCTCGGCACCGGCGTGGCCACCCACCTGTTCATCCTCCGGCACCGCTCCAGCGCGGCCGCCGGGTCCACCCCCGCACCCGTCCTCGCGGGCGTCTGAGAAGGAGCGCACCATGCCCATCACCCTGGAGACCAACGGCCAGGTCTGCCCGTTCCCGCTCGTCGAGGCCAAGCAGGCCATCGCCGGACTGGACGACGGCGACCACCTCACCATCAACTTCGACTGCACCCAGGCGACCGACGCGATCCCGCGGTGGGCGGCCCAGAACGGCTACCCCGTGACGCACTTCGACCGGCTGGGCGACGCCAGCTGGACCATCACGGTGCAGAAGGCGTGAGCGCACCGGTGGCGGGCGGCGAGGCGCTCTCGTAGCGTCACAGGATCGACGCACCACCGCGGTGCGGACTGCACGGAGAGGAGGGTCCCCATGGGGTTCCTGAGGAAGGCCGTCCGAGGGGGCATCGCTGTCAAGGCGATGCAGATCGTGCGCCGCGAGGCCGCCAAGCCGGAGAACCAGCGCAAGGCCAAGGAGCTGGTCGGCAAGCTCAGCCAGCGCCGGAAGAACCGCGGCCGCTAGGACGCATGGCGCCCAAGGGCGCTGACGACGACCACGGCCCCCGGCCCGCGGCACCCGCCGCGGGACCGGGGGCCTGTCAGTTGCTCCCGGACCACCCGGCTCATGGCACCTTCGCTCGCGTGATCTCGGCCAGGAGAGCGAACCCAGGCCGGTCGACCGATGCGGCCGTGGCCGAGAGGATGACCACCCCGGTTCCCGCGGCACGGTCGACGCCGAGCCAGGAGCGAAAGCCGCCAGATCCGCCGTTGTGCCAGGTGATCGTGCGGCCGTCGACCTCCGTCACGACCCAACCCGCTCCGATCTGCGTCCTGCTGCCGAGCGGAGCGACCGGGTCGAGGGCGGCAACCCCTGGCGTGGAGGTGTCGAGCAGCGCCGCCGTCAGCCGGGCCATGTCCAGGATGGACGCCCGCACGCCCCCTGCCGGCGCCCATGCCTCTCCCGTCCACGGCTCGCGCGCCGCACCCCGCCGGCTTCGTCCGGTGACGGCGGCCGGCCGCAGCTCATCGACCGTCGCCGGCAGGTAGAGGTGCTCCAGCCCGAGCGGCCTGGTCAGTCGAGATCGGACGACGTCGACGAAGGCCATTCCGGCTGCGCCGGCGATGGCGTGACCGAGCAGCGCGAAGCCGACGTTGGAGTAACGGGTGCGGGGTGAGCCGAGCCGGACGCCGCGGGCATGAGCCAACAGCTCCTCCCGGCTCTCCCCGTACGGGTTGGACCCGTGCCGCCACAGGGCGATCGTCCGGCGCAGGGGCTGTGCCGACCGCGGCACGCTGGGCAGGCCGGACCGATGGGTGCTGAGCGAGCCCAGGGTCACTCCGGCTGCGGGGACGTCGCCCAGCGGCAACAGGTCGCCGAGAGTGGACTCCGGTGAGATCTCGTGGCGATCGCACGCGTCCGCGTACAGCAGGCCGGTGAGTCCCTTGGAGATCGAGGCGATCTCGAAGTCCGCGTCAACACCGGCGCCGCGGCTGGCGACGCTCACGGCGGACCCGCTCACGGTCGCGACGGCGAAGACCGGGTGCCGGGATCCCAAGAGCTCGCCGGTGCGCGAGGCGAGGTGCTCGTCCCCGGGATCCAGGGGGGTCATCCTCGACCGCCGAGCAGGCCACGACCGGCGACTCGTTCCAGCTCGCTGCGCCGCTGGGCAACCTCACCCAACCCCGTGAGCGGGTCCTCGTCGGCGATCGCGCTCATGGCCTCGCTCAGGTGCGTGAACTCCACTTGTCAACCGTAGTTGACGTAGGCCAGTGGGGTCAATCAACATTGACGGCGCCATCCTCGATGTCGCCGCTCGGCCTGCTCGCGCGCGTCGCGGAGAGCGGCCGGCGCCGTGACGACGGGAACCGGCGCCCGTGCGATCCGCGGGTGCCGGGCAACGCCCTGACCTGCCGCCGAGGGCAAGAAAAACGGCGAGGTGCGAACCCGACCAGAGTGGTTCCTCTGGCTCGGGTCACACCTCGCCGCATCGGGGTGAGTAACGGGGCTTGAACCCGCGACCTCCTGGACCACAACCAGGCGCTCTACCGACTGAGCTATACCCACCATCGCCTGCCGGGCGCACCGGCGTAGCAGTCGCCAAGTGTAGCCGGTTCCCGGAGCGTGTCAGGACGCGGTCGGGTCCGCCGCCGCAGTGGCCTTCGCCTCACCGGTGCCGGCCGGTGCCGTGAGGCGCGCGACGGCGGCCGCGGTCGGCTGTGCCGCGACGGCGTCGGCGGCCGCCTTGACGGTCGGGGAGTCGGGGCCGTCGCCCTGGGGGAACAGCGCGGCGCGGTAGTAGCGGAGCTCGTCGATGCTCTCGAGGATGTCCGCCAGCGCCCGGTGCCCGCCGTTCTTCGCGGGGGAGTGGAAGTAGGCGCGGGGGTACCACCGGCGGGCGAGCTCCTTGATCGAGGAGACGTCGATGATCCGGTAGTGGAGGTGGCTGACCAGGGCGGGCATGTCCCGCTCGAGGAACGCGCGGTCGGTGCCGACGGAGTTGCCGGCGAGGGGCGCGCGGCGCTCGTCCGGCACCCAGCGGCGCACGTACTCGAGCACCTGCTCCTGGGCGGTCGCCATGGGCAGGCCGTCGGCGAGCTCGTTGATGAGTCCGGACGTCGTGTGCATCTCGCGGACGACGTCGCCCATCCGTTCCACCGCGCCCGGGGGCGGGGCGATGACGAGGTCGAGGCCGCCGTCCACGGGGTTGAGCTCGGAGTCGGTGATGACGACGGCGACCTCGACGAGGGCGTCGGAGGCCAGGTCGAGCCCGGTCATCTCGCAGTCGATCCAGACGATGGGGTCCTTCGGGGGGCGTGCGGTCACCTCCCCAGCCTAGGCGCCCCGCGCTCCGGCGGCCGATGGCGAGTGCGCGGACGGGGGCACCGGGCGTCCGGCCAGACTTTCGGCTACAAACGTCAAGCGTGTGTGTTCTACAGATGATGCGCAGCCCTACGCTTCTGATCATGGGCGGGATGACACTGCGGGAGGCGGCACGGCGGGTGGGCGCCCACACGCTGGACGTCTACCGCGCCATCGCCTCCGGCGCGCTCCACGCCGAGGCCAACGCCGATCGGACGCAGTGGGTCATCGCTGCCGAGTGCCTGAGTGCCTGGCAGGCCGGCATCGCCTGCGCGCACCGCCCGGCAGCGTCCACGACGACGACTACGACGACGACGATCACCACGACTACCACGACCACGACCGAGCCCGCGCACGCCGACCTCGAAGGCGCGCACGGCCCTGCACGCCCGGCCGAGGACGACGGCTACGCACCAAGGGTGGGGCGCAGGCGCCACGACCGCGTCTCCGGGAGCATGGCGAGCGTCACGTCTCCGTAACGGCGAGGACATGGTGGCGACATGGGCGGCTGCTCAGATGGTGCCGCGCCGCCCTCCCGGCGCTCCGCGCCGACCGAAGGAACCCATGAACGCCACCTCCTCCGCCCGTCCCGCCCGTCGGCGCTGGGGCGCATGCCTGGCCGCCGGCACGCTGGCCGCGGCGCTCCTCGCCTCGCCCGCATCGGCTCTCGTCGCCGCCGACGAGCCCTTCCCGCTCGACCTCGCGACCGCCGGTGTCGCCGACGTCGAGACGGGGCTGGCCTCCGGCGCCTTCACCTCCGTCGAGCTGACGGAGGCGTACCTCGCCCGTATCGAGGCGCTGAGCATCAACGGCCCCGCTCTCAACGCGGTGCGCTCGGTCAACCCGGCGGCACTGCGTGAGGCGGCCGCCCTGGACGCCGAACGTGCGGCCGGCACCACGCGCGGACCCCTCCACGGCGTGCCGGTCCTCGTCAAGGACAACATCGACGTCGCCGGGATGCCGACGACGGCCGGCTCCGTCGCGCTGGCCAACTCCTACCCGGCGTCCGACGCCCCCGTCGTCACCCAGCTCCGGGAGGCCGGCGCCGTCATCCTCGGCAAGACCAACCTCACGGAGTTCGCCAACTTCATGACGAGCGGGATGCCCAGCGGGTACAGCTCGCTCGGCGGGCAGGTGCTCAACCCCTACGACGCGAGCCAGACCCCGAGCGGTTCGAGCGCCGGCAGCGGCGTCGCCGCCGCCGCGGGGCTGGCCACGCTGACGATCGGCACCGAGACGTCCGGTTCCATCCTCAGCCCGGCCCGCGCCAACTCCCTCGTGGGGATCAAGCCCACCGTCGGGCTGGTGAGCCGGACGGGGATCATCCCCATCTCGGCCAGCCAGGACACCGCGGGCCCGATGACTCGCACCGTGGACGACGCCGCCGCGCTCCTCACGGCCATGACCGCCGTCGACCCGGAGGACCCGATCACGGCCGAGAACCCCGCCGCGGGCTTCGACTACCGCGCTGCGCTGTCCGACACCGCACTCCGGGGAGCCCGGCTCGGCTACGTCGCCAACGACAACGCCGTGTACCAGGCGGCCCTCGCCGAGCTGGCGGAGCAGGGCGCCACGCTCGTCCCCGTCACGGTGGGCGGGACCAGTGCGCCCGGCATCCTCGTGCCGGAGTTCGAGCGGGACCTCAACGCCTACCTCGCGCGGCTGCCCGAGTCTGCCCCGATGGACAGCCTCACCGACATCATCGAGTTCAACAACGCCCACGCCGCGGACGCCCTGAAGTTCGGCCAGACGTTGCTCGTGGAGTCGGAGGCCGTCGACCTCGCCGACCCGGCGCAGCTGGCGGCCTACCAGATCGCCCGTGACCAGGGCATCGCGGAGACCCGTGGCGCCATCGACTCGGTGCTCGAGGCGAACGACCTCGACGCCATCGTGTCGAACTCCGGTACGACCGGCGTGGGGGCCCGGGCGGGATACCCGTCCGTCATCGTGCCGGCCGGCTACGAGGCGGCCAACCGCCGGCCCGCCGGGATCGTCTTCCTGGGCACGCGCTGGACGGAGGCGAGCCTGCTCGCGATGGCCTACGACTTCGAGCAGGCGACCCAGGCATGGCTGCCGCCGGAGACCGTGAACCCCACCCTCTTCCGCTGCACCGCGCTCACCCCGCCCGCCGAGTTCGCGGAGCACTGCACGGACGAGGACGACGCCGAGACCCCGACGCCGGAGCCGACCCCGGAGCCGACGCCGGAGCCGACGCCGGAGCCGACCCCGGAGCCGACGCCGGACCCGACCACCGAGCCGACCCCGGACCCCACGACGGACCCGACCACCGAGCCCACGCCGCCCTCGGCCGCGCCGGGCGGGGGCACCGGTAACGCGGGCGACGACGACGCCCCCGGCGGTTCGGGTGGCTCGGGTGGCTCGGGTGGCTCCGGCGGTTCGGGCCCCGGTGCCTGGGGACCGGGCCGTGACCTGCCCAGCACGGGTGCGACGGGACCGGTGCAGTACCTCGGCCTCGGCACGCTCCTGCTCGCGGCGGGTGGCGCATTCCTCGTGGCTGTCCGCCGTCGGGCACTCGCCGACAGCTGAGTGAGGCGCTGGGGCCGGCCGCGGGTGCGCGGCCGGCCCCAGCGGCGCGCCTCCACGGCGCGTAGTCGCCGGCCCCGGCCGCCCCGGCGCTACGGTGACGGCATGCCCACGCCATCGCCGGCGGCCCAGGGCCGACCGGTGTTTCCCGTCGTCACGGAGCGGCTCACGCTGCGGCTGCACCAGCCGGGCGACGTCGCCTGGCTGCGCCGGATCTACTCCCGGCCCGACGTCGCCCGGTACCTGCTCGACGAGCCGTGGAGCGCCGAGGACGCGGAGCGGCACGCCGCGCAGCGCCTTGCGAGGAACGATCTCGACGGCGAGGCGGGCGGGTTGGTCCTCGTCATCGAGCACGAGTCGGAGCCGGTCGGTGAGGTCCTCCTGTGGTTCACCGACCGGGAGCACCGCGTCGCCGAGATCGGCTGGGTGCTCGACCCCGAGCACGGGGGGCGCGGCCTGGCGACGGAGGCGGTCCGCCACGTCCTCCGCCTCGCGTTCCGCTCCTGCGCCGCGCACCGGGTGGTCGCCCGGATGGATGCCCGCAACACCGCGTCGGCGGCGCTCGCGGCCCGGGCGGGCATGCTCCGGGAGGCGCACCTGCGCCAGGACTGGTGGAGCAAGGGCGAGTGGACGGACACCGTCGTATTCGGGGCTCTCGCGTCCGACGTTCCCTGACGCGGCTGCCCGCGGCGAACCCGTCGATGTGCGACGGCTCCGCGCTCGCCTGCGGTGGCGTCACACGGGTGCCCGCGCCCTCTAGGCGCCGTACATACTAGTTGGTACAGTCGCCGCATGAGCGCACGGGACCAGCTGACCGCGGCGATGGCAGAGCTGCTGTGGGAGCGCGGCTACGCCGCCACGAGCCCCCGCGACGTGATGGCACGCGCCGGGGTGGGCCAGGGGAGCATGTACCACCACTTCGGCGGGAAGCACGACCTCGCCGTCGAGGCGTTCTCGGCGGTCGCCGAGGAGATGGCGGCGGCGTCCTCGCCGCTCGACGGCGACGGGTCCCCGCTGGAGCGGATGAAGCGCTACCTCGCCATCCCCCGCGCGGGGACGCGCGGGTGCCGCGTGGGTCGGATGACGCAGGACCCCCAGGTGGTGGCCGACCCCGAGCTCCTCGCGGTCGTCGCCGGCGCCTTCGACGCGATGCTGGCCCGCTGGGAGCGGGCGATCGCCGAGGCGGTGACCGCCGGTGAGCTGCCGGCGAGCACCGTCCCGGCCGACCTGGCCCGGACGCTGTCGGCGGTCCTCCAGGGCGGCTACGTGCTCGCCCGGGCGAAGGGCAGCCAGGAACCGATGGACGCGGCCGTCCGTGGCGCCCTGTCCCTGCTCGACGCGGCGCACGCTGCGGCGAGGACGAGTGACCCACCCGACTAGGAGACCGCCATGACCACCCGGATCGGAATCAACGGCTTCGGCCGCATCGGCCGCGCCTACCTGCGAGCCGCCCTGCGCAGCAGTGCCGACGTCGAGGTCGTCGCCGTCAACGACATCGCCGACGCCGCGACCCTCGCCTCGCTCCTCGAGTGGGACTCGGTGGCGGGACACCTCGACGGCGTGCACGTCGACGGGGAGGCGATCGTCGTCGACGGTGCCCGCATCCGGGTCACCGCCCAGCGCGAGCCGGCGGACATCCCGTGGGGCGAGGACGGCGTCGACGTCGTCGTCGAGTCCACCGGCCGCTTCACGGACGCGGCCAGCGCCCGACGGCACCTGGCGGCGGGAGCGCGCAAGGTCATCATCTCCGCGCCGGCGTCCGGTGACGTCCCGTCGGTGGTGCTGGGGGTCAACGACGACGCGATCGTCGCAACGGAGGACGTGTTCTCGAACGGCTCCTGCACCACCAACTGCCTCGCCCCGATGGCGAAGGTGCTCCATGAGGCGTTCGGCATCGAGTCCGGTCTCATGACGACGATCCACGCCTACACCAGCGACCAGCGCCTCCACGACGCCCCGCACCGCGACCTGCGGCGCGCCCGAGCCGCGGCGTTGTCGACCATCCCCACGTCCTCGGGCGCCGCCCGCACGATCGGGCGCATCATCCCCGAGCTCGACGGGAAGCTCACCGGCCTCGCCCTGCGGGTGCCCGTCCCGGTCGGCTCCATCACCGACCTCACGGTCGCGCTCACCCGGCCGGCGTCCGTCGAGGAGGTGAATGCGGCCTTCCGTGCCGCTGCGGACGCGCCCGAGCTGTCGCCGTACCTCGCCTACTCGGAAGCGCCCATCGTGTCGGCCGACATCGTCGGCAACCCGCACTCGGCGATCTTCGATGCGCCCCTGACCCAGGCCATCGGCGATCAGGTCAAGGTCTTCGCCTGGTACGACAACGAGTGGGGCTTCGCGAACCGGCTCGTGGAGCTGTCCCAGCGCATCGCCGCATAACCGGCGCAGCCGAAGGTTGCCGGGCCGACCTCGGGACGCCGTCGGCGCCCCCGGCAGGACTCGAACCTGCAACCTACGGATTAGAAGGCCGTTGCTCTATCCATTGAGCTACGGGGGCGTGGCGCGCGGCCTTGGCCGGCGCCACCGCCATTGTGGCACCGCGGGGCACTGCGGGGGTGAACCGTTCACCCCGGCGACGGCGCGCTCACTTGGTTCCACGGGCCCGACACGGCACCCTGGGGGCGTGAGCGTCCCGCTGGTACCCGTGCGCCTCCCGGGCCGTGAGCAGACGGGCGTGCGCTCGCCGCTCCTGGACGTCGTCACGGACCTCGAGGCCGACGTCGAGGCCGCGCACTTCCCCCTCGACCTGCCGGACCTCGACCACCTGCGGACCCTGCAGGCACGGGTGCGGACGCAGATCAGCGCGCACCTCCTCCCGCGGCTGCGCTTCGCGGCGGCGCCTGCAGTGGTCGTCGTCGGAGGCTCGACGGGCGCCGGCAAGTCCACGCTCGTCAACAGCACCGTCGGGGGCGAGGTCTCCCCGGCCGGTGTCCTGCGACCTACCACCCGCACCCCGGTCCTCGCGGTGCGTGCCGCCGACGCCCCGCTGTTCGCCGGGCACCCGCTGACCGAGCTCGCCCGGCTCGTCGAGACCGACGGCGTCCCGGCGGGACTCGCGCTCCTCGACGCGCCGGACTTCGACTCCGTCCATGACGACAACCGGGCCCTCGCCGACCTCCTCATCGAGACCGCGGACCTGTGGGTCTTCGTCACCACGGCGGCCCGTTACGGCGACGCCGTGCCGTGGCGCGTCCTCCTCCAGGCGCAGGCCCGCGGCGTCTCCGTGGCGATCGTCCTCAACCGCGTGCCGGCCCGGGTGCTCCGCGAGGTCCGCGCCGACCTCCTGCGGCGCCTTGACGCCCTCGGGCTCGGCGGCGCGCCGCTGTTCGTCGTCGACGACGTCGGCCCGCACGAGGGCCTGCTGCCCGACGGCGTCGTCGGCCCCCTGCGTGACTGGCTCGCCCTGCTCGGCGGGCGGAACACCGCGCGCGGCGTGGTCCGGCGCACCACCCAGGGCGCGTGGGGCAGCCTGCGGGAGGACCTGCTGCGCCTCGCTGACGGCGTCAGCGCCCAGGCCAGCGCGGCCGCTGCGCTCCGCAAGGCCTGCGTGCGGGCAGCGGCCGGCCCGGCCGAGGCCGTCGCGGCGCGCATCGCCGGCGGCTTGGCGGCCCAGGGCGCCCCGACCACCCGGTGGCTGTCCCTGGCGAGCACGGGCGGGCCGCTCGCCGGCCTGCTCGGCGACGTGTCCCGGCTGCGCCGCGGGTGGCGGTCGGGCGGCCTGCGCGCGCGCTCCGCGGCTGCCGCGGCGGTCGCCGCCGACGTCCGCGCCGCCCTCCTCGCCCTCCTCACCGACGCCGCGCTCGAGGCGCACGCCGCCGTGCGGCGCGCCTGGGTCGACGGCGGGGCGTCGGCCCTCGAGGTCCCGGGGGACGCGGACGCCGCACGCCGCGCCCGGGTCGAGGCCGCGCTCGATGCGTGGACCCGGGGCACCGCGACCGCGCTCGCCCCGGTCGCCGCGCCCCACGGCGCCGCGCTCGACGAGGACGGTGTCCTCGCCCTCGTCCAGGCCGCGGCCGCCGGGTCGAGCGGAGCCGCGCGAGCGGTCCGCGCGCTCCTCGGCACGCCGGGGGAGGCCGCCGTCGAGGCGTCTGCCGAGGCACTGCTCGAGGAGGCGACGGCGGTGATCGAGGCGGAGCGGGACCCCTTCCTCACCCGCCTGGACAGCCTCGACCTCCAGGCGGCCGCCGGACCTGCCATGCGCCTGCGCGCGAGCGAGCTGAAGGGCCACCGATGACCAGCGCACCCGAGGTGGACGTGGCGACCGCCGAGCCTGCCCGCGCCGAGTCGGGGGAGGGCGGGCTGCTGCGGCACCGCCTCGCCGAGCTCGAGGCGGGGATCGACGTGGCCGGCAGCGAGATCGACCCGGCGCTCGCCGAGCGCGCCCGCGCCGACCTGCGCCGCGTCGAGGCGCGCCTGGCCATCGGCGTCGACCGCACCGTCGTCGCGCTGGTCGGCGGCACCGGCTCGGGCAAGTCGTCGCTCTTCAACGCGATCTCCGGGCTCGGGTTCGCCGACGTCGGGGCCATCCGTCCCACGACGGACCGCGCGGCGGCCTGCGTGTGGGGCGGAGCGGCCGACGAGCTCCTCGACTTCCTCGCCGTCGCCGAGCACCGGCGCATCGTCCGCGAGACCGTGCTCGACGCGGAGCGCCAGCGCGCCCTCGAGGGGCTCGTCCTCCTCGACATGCCCGACCACGACTCCGTGGCCGAGGCGCACTCCGAGCAGGTCGACCGGCTCCTGCCGCTCGTCGACGTCCTCGTGTGGGTGGTCGACCCGCAGAAGTACGCCGACAACGTCCTGCACGAGCGGTACCTGCGGGCGCTGGCCAACCGGCAGGACTCCATGCTCGTGCTCGTCAACCAGGTCGACACCATCCCCTCGCACGCCGTCGGTCCCGTCGTCACCGGGGTGCGCTCGCTGCTCGCCGCGGACGGCCTCGCCGACGTCGACGTCCTCGCCACGTCCGCCCTCACCGGCGAGGGCACCCGCGAGGTCCGTGCCGCCCTCGCCCTCGCCGTCGCGCGGCCCTCGGTGTCTGCGCGTACCGCCGACGCGGAGCTCGACGCCGTCGCGGCCCGGCTGGCCCCCGCGGCCGGCGGGACGACACCGGTGGCGGCTGCCGAGGTCCCGGACGGCGCCGCCGACGATCTCGCCCGCGCCGGGGGCGTGCCGACGGTCGAGGCGTCCATCCGGACCGCCGCCGCCCGGGTCGGGGGAGGCGCGCTCGCCGAGCCGCAGCCGCCCGCTCCGGCGACCGTCGCCGCGGTGCGCGCGCGGTGGCTCGACGCCGCCACGGCCGGCCTGCCCAGCCGGTGGCGCTCGGCGGTGGACCGCGCGCTGGCCCCGTCCGAGTCGTTGGCCGCCGCCGTCACCGAGGCGATCGGCGCCGTCGACCTGCCGCCCGTGCGCCGCACGAGCACCACGGTGGCCCACTGGCTCGGGCTGGCCCTCGCCCTCCTCGGCCTGGTCGCGCTCGCGGTCCTCGCCGTCGGGGCCGTCACGGCGTCGGACGTGCCGACGGCGGCCCTGGCCATCGGGGGCATTGCCGGGCTCCTGGTCGGCGGGGCTCTCGTCGTCGGTGCCCGGGCCGCCCGCCGGACGGCGGCCGACCGGCTCTCCACCGCCTACCGCGCGGACGCCGACGCGCGCGTCCGCGACGTCGTCCGGTCGCGGCTCGTCGAGCCCACCGAGGCCGTGCTCGCGCGCCAGCGCCGGCTGTCCGAGTCGCTACGGGGCAAGTAGCCGCACGGCTGGTCGCGGCCGGCTGGTCGCCGCACGGCGGGGCTCTGCCCGTCGACGCGGCCGCCTGCGCGTGTGCCGGCGCGGTCGCCGCCGCGCTGAGCGGCTCGACGTCTCCTGCACAGGGGCGCGCGGCGCCGGGGCGTCCACAGAGTGCGCGCGGGGCGCTGCACGGCGTCGGGACGGGGCGGCAGCGTGTGCTCCGAGGCCGGCACCGGGCCGGCCCGGAGCGAAGGAGTACGCGATGCCGAACGAGACGCAGGTGACCGTCCGCGGGTTCGTCGGGGGCCCGCCCCTCGTGTTCGTCACCCCCCGTGGGAACCGGCTCGCGCGGTTCCGCCTGGGGACGACGCCGCGCGTGCGCGACGCCACGGAGGGATGGCGGGACGGTTCGACGGACTGGTACACGGTCAAGGTCTGGAACGACTTCGCCGACAACGTGAGCCGGTCCCTCGACAAGGGGACGCCGGTCATCGTGCGGGGCACGCTCACCGTGGAGACCTGGACCACCGACGACGGGCAGGACCGCAGCTCGCCGACGATCACCGCCGACTCCGTCGGGGTCGAGCTCAACACCGGGACCGCCTCGTTCACCCGGGTGGTCCGCGGGGCCCGGATCGGCGGGGAGCCGCCGGCGCCCCGCACGACCGACGCGGCCCAGCTCGCGCCGACGCCGTGGGACCTGCCCGGCACCGCGGGCGAGGACGCGGCCGCCCCCGGCGCGTCCGGGCTCCCCGACGACCCGGCCGACGGCGCGTTCGAGCCGCAGCCGGACGACCCGGCCGAGGAGGTCCTCGCGGAGGTCGGCGGGTCGTGAACGCGCCGTCGACGACGGCCGCCCGCGGGGTGACCTACGCTGGGAGGTTGAACGGCCGGGCACCTCCTGGCCGCCCACCCCCTCGATGCACATGGAGAGCTGTGGCCGAGTACATCTACTCGATGGTCAAGGCGCGCAAGGCGCACGGAGACAAGGTCATCCTCGACGACGTCACCATGGCGTTCCTGCCCGGGGCGAAGATCGGCATGGTCGGCCCCAACGGTGCCGGTAAGTCGACGATCCTCAAGATCATGGCCGGGCTGGACACGGCCTCCAATGGTGAGACGCGGCTCTCTCCCGGCTACAGCGTCGGGATCCTGCTCCAGGAGCCGCCGCTCAACGAGGAGAAGACCGTCCTCGGCAACGTCCAGGAGGGCGTCGCCGAGATCAAGGCCAAGCTCGACCGGTTCAACGAGATCGGCGAGCTCATGGCCGACCCGGACGCCGACTTCGACGCCCTCATGGCCGAGATGGGCACCCTGCAGACGGACATCGACGCCGCGAACGCGTGGGACCTCGACGCCCAGCTCGAGCAGGCGATGGACGCGCTCCGCTGCCCGCCGCCGGACGCCGACGTGTCCGTGCTCTCCGGTGGTGAGCGCCGCCGCGTCGCCCTGTGCAAGCTCCTGCTCGAGGCGCCGGACCTGCTCCTCCTCGACGAGCCGACCAACCACCTCGACGCCGAGAGCGTGCTCTGGCTCGAGCAGCATCTGGCCAAGTACCCCGGCGCCGTCATCGCCGTCACGCACGACCGGTACTTCCTCGACCACGTCGCCGAGTGGATCGCCGAGGTCGACCGCGGCCGTCTGTACCCCTACGAGGGCAACTACTCCACCTACCTGGAGAAGAAGCAGGCCCGCATGGCGATCCAGGGCAAGAAGGACGCCAAGCTGGCCAAGCGCCTCAAGGACGAGCTCGACTGGGTGCGCTCCAGCGCCAAGGGACGGCAGGCCAAGTCCAAGGCGCGTCTCCAGCGCTACGAGGAGATGGCCGCGGAGGCGGACCGCACGCGCAAGCTCGACTTCGAGGAGATCCAGATCCCGCCGGGCCCGCGCCTGGGCTCGGTCGTCATCGACGCGAAGAACCTCCAGAAGGGCTTCGACGACCGGCTGCTCATCGACGGCCTGTCCTTCACGATGCCGCGCAACGGCATCGTCGGCGTCATCGGCCCCAACGGCGTCGGCAAGACGACCCTGTTCAAGACCATCGTCGGGCTCGAGCCTCTCGACGGCGGCGAGCTCACGGTCGGCGAGACCGTGAAGATCTCCTACGTCGACCAGTCCCGCGGCGGCATCGACCCCAAGAAGACGTTGTGGGAGGTCGTCTCGGACGGCCTCGACTTCATCCAGGTCGGCAACGTCGAGATGCCCTCGCGCGCGTACGTCGCGGCGTTCGGCTTCAAGGGCCCGGACCAGCAGAAGCCGGCGGGCGTGCTCTCCGGTGGCGAGCGCAACCGCCTCAACCTCGCGCTCACCCTCAAGCAGGGCGGCAACCTCCTGCTCCTCGACGAGCCCACCAACGACCTCGACGTGGAGACCCTCGGGTCGCTGGAGAACGCGCTTCTCGAGTTCCCCGGCTGCGCCGTCGTCGTCTCCCACGACCGGTGGTTCCTCGACCGTGTGGCGACGCACATCCTCGCGTGGGAGGGCACCGAGGAGAACCCGTCGTCCTGGTACTGGTTCGAGGGCAACTTCGCCTCTTACGAGGCGAACAAGGTCGAGCGCCTGGGCGCCGACGCCGCACGCCCGCACCGCGTCACCTACCGCAAGCTCAAGCGGGACTGACGGGGCATGGCCCGCCTCACCATCCCGGTGCGCCTGCGCTGGAGCGACATCGACGGGTACGGCCACGTCAACAACGCCGCCATGCTCACCCTCCTCGAGGAGGCCCGGATCGCCGCGTTCTGGGCCTCCCCGGGGGAGGCGGCCGACGGCGGTCAGCGCGACGGCGTGGGCGACGACGGCGCGGCGGATGACGGTGCCGGCACTCACGGTGCCGGCGGCACCGGCGACGGCGGCAACGCGGGCCGCAACGGCGGGGGCGGCAAGATCCTCGACGCCGGGCCGGGCGCGAGCACCGCGACCTTCATCGCGCACCAGGAGGTGGAGTACCTCAGCCCCTTGCCGTACACGCTCGAGCCCCTCGCGGTGCAGATGTGGCTGGCGCGCATGGGCGGGGCGAGCATCGACGTCTGCTACGAGGTGCCAGGTCCCGACGGCGTCGCCGCCCGCGCGATGACCACTCTGGTGCTCGTCGACCCCGCCACGGGTCGGCCGCGTCGGATCACCGACGCGGAGCGGGCCGCCTGGCAGTCGCTGGTGGAGGAGCCGGTCGCCTTCCGGCGCAACCTCAGCCGCTGAGCGGGTCACTGCCCTCGGTAGGTGCCGATGCTCCAGAGGTTCCCGTCGGCGTCCCGGACGGCGAACTGGTGGGAGCCGTACTCCGTGTCGTGAGGCGGCTCGGTCACCTCGACGCCGGGGAGATCACGTACCCGGCCCCAGGCGCCGTCGACGGTCGCGGGCTCCGCGGCGACGACGTAGGCGCCCTGGGGTCCGAGCGCACCCCACGCGCCCGGCTTGTCGCGGGTGCCGAACATGACCCCGCCGCCGTCGGGCCATCGGGCCTCGGCGTGCTCGACGACGCCGTCCTCGGAGCGGTACAGGACGGTGACGACGAACCCCAGCGCGTCGAGGAACCGGACGCCGGCGTCGACGTCGGTGAACCCGATGCTCGGCCAGACGCTCGGCGCGGGCGGGTCGGTGAACGTGGTGGTGGTGGCGGTGTGTGCGGTGGGATGGCTCATGGCGCCGAGTCTCGTCCGCCCGGGGCACCGGCGTCTTGGACGAATGGGAGCTCCTCGCGCACCCACGTCGTCACGCTGCAGCCTGCCATCGCCCGCCACTCGCGGGCCAGGTGCGCCTGGTCGGCGTACCCGCAGCGCACCGCGACCTCGGCGAGCGCCGGCCGAGCGGGCAACAGGAGGAGCGAACGGGCCGCCTGGAACCGGGCCACCCGGCCGGCCTGCTTCGGGGTGAGCCCGGTGGACTGGCGGAACCGCTCGGTCAGGTGCCGGCGTCCCCAGCCGACGTGCCGGGCGACGTCGGGCACCGCCACCATGCCGCCCGTGGCGAAGAGCACCCGCCACGCCTCGGCGACCTCGGGCGGGACGCGGGGGAGGGAGTCCCCCAGGCGATGGAGCAGGGCTGCGTCAAGGGCGGCGAACCGCTCCGACCACGTCGCAGCCGCAGCCAGGCGTTCGACGAGCACGTCGGCGGCCGGTCCGATGATGTCCGCGAGGTCGACAGTGAGCCCGCTCAGCTCCACGGCCGGTACGCCCAGCAGGGCGTGAGCCGCGGGCGGCGTCAGCGCGTACTGCACGCCCTCCTGCTCACCGGTGGCGTCGATGAACGCCGGCGCCACGTGCAGCCCGCCGACGACGGCGTGGGCGGTGACGTCCGAAGCGAGCCCCGTGACGTGCATCGGTCGGGCGAGCTCGACGACGAGTGTGAGGGACCCGGAGGGCAGGCCACGGTGCACTCCCGTCGGCATCGGGCCGGCCCGGTAGCCGTACGCGTGCGCGACGAGGGGCCGCAGCGGCGCAGCAGGCACGTGTGCCAGTCCGGACACGTCTGCCATGGTCCCGCGCGCGCCGCCGGATGACCAGGGTGCGGGACGGTCGATTCGCCGCCGCCGCCGCCGCCGCCGCCGCCGCTGCTGCCGCCGTCGCCGCCGCTCCCGCTGCCCGCCCCCGCCGACGCCGTCCGGTCCGGCTCCTGCACGATCACGGGAGGAGCCGGACGGCCTGTCCGCGATCGACGAGGACGGCGACCTACGTGACCGAGGCCGGTCCCCACGCGGGGACCGGCCTCGGTCGTTCGTGCGTGCCTACCGCAGCGCGGCGCGGCGGCGGCTCCCGGCGAGGGCAAGGCCGCCGACGGCGAGCAGGAGGGCAAACCCGGCTGCCCAGCCGAGCGGTGCGCCGGTGCGCGGGAGGTCGTCACCGGCGCCGGGTCGGCCGCCGGGGGGCGTGCGGCCGTCGTCGCCCGCGGGGGGCGTGGTGTCGCCGGCGCCGCCGCCCGGGGTGGTGGGCGGGTCGGTCGGCTCGCCGGTGGTGGGCGGGTCGGTCGGCTCGTCCGTCGTGGGCGGGTCCGTCGGGTCCGTGGGCGGGTCCGTCGGGTCGGTCGGCGGGTCCGTCGGGTCGGTCGGCGGGTCCGTCGGGTCCGTGGGCGGGTCCGTCGGGTCCGTGGGCGGGTCCGTCGGGTCCGTGGGCGGGTCCGTCGGGTCGGTCGGCGGGTCCGTCGGGTCCGTGGGCGGGTCCGTCGGGTCCGTGGGCGGGTCCGTCGGGTCGGTCGGCGGGTCCGTCGGGTCGACCTCGGGGGCCTCGACGAGGAACGGGGCGGTCCAGGTCTGCCCGCCGGGTCCGGTGATGGTCACCGTGCCGGTGTGGTCGACGGCCTCGGCGTAGGTGTGCTCGCCGCTGACCTGGAACAGGGAGTTGCCCACCTTCCCGGCAGCGTTGGTGCCGGTGAGCACCCCGGCGGTGGTGGTGCCGTCACCCCAGGCGATGCTCGCGGTGAGGTCCTCCACCCGCAGGGTCGGTGAGGCGACGGTCGCGACGGTGCCCTCCACGCTGGTGTCGTCCTCGTCGATCTCGTGGATCGTCCCGGCGGCGGTGGTCTCCCACGCCACGTTGGGGTCGGGCCAGAAGTTCGTGCCGGCGAACTGCCAGCGCGGGCCCTGGACAGCCAGGCGCTCGAGGAAGGACCGCGAGTCGGCGGTCAGCTCCTGCGGGGACCAGGCCAGGTCGAGCAGGGAGGCCAGGCGCGGGAACACCTTGTGCTCCACGTCCACCGCGCCGCCGCTGTTGTTCTCCCCCCAGGCCGGGCCCTCGATACCGATGATGTCCTCGTCCCGAAGGCCCATCTCCTGGAGCGTGATGCCGCGGTAGTCATCCACCACGTGGGAGGGGTCCCAGTCGTGCGTCGTCAGAGAGTTGTGACGCGGGTACGGGTAGTCCAGATACGCCTTGGAGGTGGGCGAGAGGATGACGTCGTTGCCCTGCGCGAACCACTCCGGGTCGCCCTCGTAGCTCTGGTCACGCCAGTACTGGTGGACCGTCGACTCGTCGAGCCCGGCCATGGGGATGGGGGTCCAGCCGACCATGCGCAGGTCGTGGTCCATGACGATGCCCTCGGCCAGCCTGATGAAGTCGATGTAGGGCTGGCCCGAGATGGACTCGTCCCCACCGATGTGGAACAGGTCGGAGTTCACCAGCGGGGCGATCTCCCCGATGACATCGTCGAGAAAGTCGGCGACGGCGGACGAGGTCGTACACAGGGTGTTCCACGAGCCGCACGCGAGCTCCGGGTAGGCCGCGATCGCGGCGCCGGAGTGGCCGGGGACGTCGATCTCCGGGATCACCTCGATGTGGCGGGCGTCGGCGTAGGCGACGATCTCGGAAAACTGCTCCTGCGTGTAGAAACCGCTCCTCCCGCCAGGCATCGACCGCGCTCCTCCGACCTCCGCGAGGCGTGGCCAGGACTCGATCTCGATGCGCCAGCCCTGGTCGTCGGACAGGTGCATGTGCAGCCGGCTGCCCTTCATCGTCGCCATCGCGTCGATGATGTCCAGCACGCCGTCCAGCTCGATGAAGTTACGGGCCGGGTCGAGCATGACGCCGCGGTGGGCGAAGCGGGGGTAGTCGACGATCTCGGTCGCCTCCACCTGCCACGGCCCGGGCCGGACCACGTCCCCGGTGATCTCCGCCGGGAGCAGCTGGAGGAGCGTCTGGGTGCCGTTGAACAGCCCGTGCGTGGTGCCCGCACCGATCCGCACGCCCTGCTCGGCGACCTCGAGGGTGTACCCCTCGGTGGTGGCCAGGTCCGGGCCCTCGGGGGCCTCCTCGGCCCCCAGGACCAGGGCGATGTCCCCCGCCTCGGGGGTACCGGTGACCACCGGCAGGTCGAACCCGGTCGCCGGACGGAGGTCGCCGGCCAGCAGCTCCGCCTCGGCCCGCGCCCCCTCCGGGGCGACGATCCGGGCGTCCTCGCCCAGCACGAACGCCTCACCCGCGCCGTCGGTCTGGGACACCGGCGCCGGCAGGACCTCCCCACCCGGCGCCGCCGGGGCCTGCGGCCCCGACCACACCTCGAAACCGAAGAGCGAGTACCCGTACTGGGTGGCCGGCACGCGCCCCTGCATCCGCACGAAGGAGACCGGCTCCTCCAGGCCGAGGACGTACTCGGTGCGATCGGTGGCCGGCGTGTTCACGACCCGGACCGTTCGCCACGTCGTGCCGTCCGTCGACGTCTGGATCTCGAACAGCGCCGGGCGGGCGTCCTCCCAGTCGGTGACGACGCTCCACACCGGGGAGGGCTCGGCCAGCTCCACCTGGAACCAGTCGTTGCTGGGATCGTGATCGCTGGCAGGTGGCTCCTCGGGGTTGTTCCGCGCGTAGTCCGTGCCCCAGCGCGTGGCGAGATCGCCGTCGATGGCGAGGTGGGGGCCGCCGGCCTTCGTGGCCCACGCGCGTGAGAACCCGGTGGGCTGCCCGGTGTAGACCGAGGATGCGGTGGCCTCGCCCTGGCGGGCGACGTCCGTGCCGTACTCCCAGTCCGCCGGGTCCGGCAGCGGCTCCGGCACGTCCCAGACCTCGAACGACCACAGCGAGTAGCCGTACTGCGTGGCGGTGGCCGCGCCCTGCATCCGGACGTGGGTGACCGGGTCCGTGATGTCGAGGACGTACTCCGTCCGACCCACCGCCGGGTTGGTCACCGTGCGCACCGTCGTCCACTCGGCGCCGTCGTCCGAGACCTGGATGGTGAACGCCGACGGGCGTGCGGCCTCCCAGTTGAAGGCCACCTTGTGGACCGGGCTCGGCTCCGCCAGCTCGATCTGGATCCAGTCGTTCGACGGGTCGTGATCGCTCGGGGGCACCGGCTCCTCGGCCCCGTGGGGGTAGTCGGAGCCCCAGCGCGTCCGAGGGTTGTCGTCGTTGGCGTGGGCGGGGACGAACCGGGCGTCCGGGTGCTGCGAGGACGCCACGGCCGTGCCCTCCAGGGCGACGTCACGGGGCTGCTCCGCAGCGGTCGCCGGCGCCAGGACGGCGGCGCTCGGACCAAGGAGTGCGAGGGCGGCGATGGCTCCCAGGAGCCGGCCAGCCAGGGGGTGATGACGCACGAGAGGCTCACCTTCGTCGGTGCCGGCCGTCCCTTCGCGCAGTGCCTGCGCGTCGTCGCCGGTGTGAACCGATTCACCGTAGGAGCGGCGGCGCGGGCTGTCAACGGTCGTGATCATGCTGTTGGGCCAGCGCTCTCAGCGTTTCTGCATGATCACCAGAGCGCGTGGGCCAGCGTTTCTGCGCTCTCACCAGAGGGGGAGGGCGGGACGGGCGTCAGGCGAGGAGGTCGAGGACGGCCTCCTCGACCTCGGCCCGTTCGTCGTCGGGCAGCGGAGCCGGCCCGGCGGCGCGCTCGGCGAGCTCGCGCGGCACCGCCTGGCCGCGGTCGAAGAGGTCGATGACCTTGGGGTCGATGTAGGAGGCGCGGCACACGGTCGGGGTGTTCCCCAGGTGCTCGGACACCTCGACGACGGCGGCCCGCACCGCGCGCTGGCGCTTGCGGCTGGTCGCGACGTCGTCAGCACGGGCCAGGGCCAGGGCCGCCAGCACCGTGCCGTGCCACGTGCGGAAGTCCTTGGCGCTGGCGTCCGCCCCGAGCAGCTCCTTGACGTGGGCGTTGATGTCCGCGCTCGTGATGTCGACCCACTCGCCGCGGCGCCGGTACGCGAGCAGCTCCTCGCCGCCCCCGCGCCGCCGGCGCAGCATGGCGACCGGGGCGCGGAGGTCCGGGTCCTCGAGCACCAGCTGGCGGCGCTGCCCGGACTTGGCGAGGTAGTCGAAGACGACGGAGCCGTCCCGCCGGAGGCGCACATGGTCCTTGCGGATCGTCGCCAGGCCGAAGCTGCCGTTCCGCTCCGCGTACGTCTCGCCGCCCACGCGGAAGAACCCGCGGTCGAGGAGCCGGAAGGCGACGGCCAGCGCCTTGTCCCGCGGCATCCCGGTGCGGGCGAGGTCGACGGCCGTCCGCTCCCGGGCGGCCGGGAGCGCGCGCGCCACCTCGAGGACGTGCGAGTGCTTGGCGCGGTCGCGCCGCTCGCGCCACGCCGGGTGGTAGAGGTACTGCTTGCGTCCGGCGTCGTCCATCCCGACCGCCTGGATGTGGCCGTTCGGCGCTGGGCTGATCCACACCTCCCGCCAGGCGGGCGGGATGACCAGCGCCTTGCACCGGGAGAGCACCTCGGGGTCGGTCACCCGGGCGCCGTCGGCGTCGAGGTAGACGAAGCCCTTCCCGGCCCGTCGACGGGTTAGCCCGGGGGAGTCGACACGGACCCTGCGCAGCCTCATCCGATCATCACGGGCACAGTCTGCGAGGGACGCGCCCGTCGCGCTCGTCGAGCCGGCCCCGGCCGCCCGGACGCGACGACGCCGCCGGGCCCGTGACCCGGCGGCGTCGTCGCTACTGGCCTAGCGGGTCAGGCGGCGACGGAGCAGGATCGCCCCACCGGCCGCGAGGAGGACGAGGCCCGCGAGGAGCGCGGCCCCCACCTCGGCGCCCGTGTTCGGCAGGCCACCGCCCCGCGGGGGCGTGGGGCGGTGCGTCGGGTCGTCCGTCGGTGCCGGGGACCCGGTGTCGGTCGGCGACGGGTCCGTGGGCGACGGGTCCGTCGGCGTCGGGGCCGGCGCGGCCGTCACCGTCAGCATCGCCCCCACCTCGAGCGTGCCCTGGCGCGCCGTCAGCTCGTAGGCGCCCGCGGCGGTGGTCGCCGGGATGGTGACCTCGAGGACGGCACCCCCCTCGTCGTCGGCGTCCACCGTGGCGAGCACGGTGCCGTCGAGGGAGAGGACGATCGGCGCGCCGGGCACGAACCCGGCGAGCGTGACCCCGACGTCCTCACCGGCCTGGACCTCGTCGTCGTCAAGCACGATCGACGGCGTGTACGCGACGTCGAAGGTGACCGGTGCGGTGGCGGTCCCGTTCGGGCCGGTGGTCGTGACCATTCCGGTGTACGTCCCCGGCGCCGCGAACGTGTGCTCCGCCGACAGGAGGTACTCGCCGTTGACGTGGAGCTCGTCACCCTCGCGGGTGGCGGTGACGGTCACCGGCACCGGGTCGCTCCCGTCGCCGAAGTCGACCGTCCCGGAGATCTCCTCCGCGGTGGTCCCGGGTGCCGTCGCGACGCCGAGCGTCATCTCGGTGGCGGTCCCGGCCTGCTCGACCTGCTGGTCGATGCCCGCCGCGTCGACGCTCCACTCGATCTCGGGGGTGGCGTAGAAGTTGTGGTCCTGGAGGGTCAGCCGCCCGCCCAGGGTCGCGAGCCGGCCGGCGAAGTCGTCGTAGAGCCGCTGGTCCTGCTCGGTCCAGCCGATCTCGAGGAGCGCCGCGGCTCGGGGCAGGACGAGCCACAGCGCCTGGTCGATCCCGCGGACGGTCTCCGACCACAGCGGTCCCTCGACCCCGAGGAAGCCCTCGGCATTGACGTCGGGGAAGAGCGCCTGCGGGTCCCAGTCGTAGTACCGCTCGACCGTGCAGTTGTCGCGGCACGCCCAGGACAGGCCGATGGGGGAGACGGAGTCGTTCGGGTCGTTGGGGTCGTCACCGTCGTACCGCTGGTCGAGGTACGCCCGCGCGGAGTCCGAGACGATCATCTTGGCGCCGTTCTCGTTGACCCGCTCGGGCGCCAGCTCGGCCCCGGCCGTGTTCGCGGCCCAGAACTGGATGACGTTGCCCTCGTGGACGTCCGCGAGCGCGAGCTCGTTCCAGCCGAACGGCTCCTTGCCGAGGTCCTCGACGACGTCGATCATCCGGTCCATGAAGTAGATGTAGTCCTCCTCCTCGGTCACGTGGGACTCGTCGCCACCGACGTGGAGGTACGGGCCGGGGGTCATCTCCGCGATCTGGCTCCAGACGTGCTCGAGGAACGTGTACGTCACCTCGTTGCGGGTGTCGAGGGTGGAGTGGCCCACCTCGCCCGTGCCGTGCGACGGCGGGACGCCGGTCGCGGGGTCCGGCTCCGGCGCGGCGCCCTCGGTGTTGAGCTGCGGGATCGCGTGGAGGGCGGCCTGGGTGTGTCCGGGGGTGTCGATCTCGGGGACGATGACGACGTGCCGCTCGGCGGCGTAGTCGACGATCTCGGCGTAGTCCTCCTGCGTGTAGAACCCGGTGCGCCCGGGCTCGTCGTTGTACCCCTGCTCCGTCATCGCGGTCCCGCCGGAGATGGAGGTGAGGCGCGTGTAGTCGATGTCGTCGCCCTCGACGCGGCCCTCGTTCGTGATCTCGATGCGCCACCCCTGGTCGTCGGCGAGGTGGAGGTGGAGGTGGTTCATCTTGAACTGGACGAGGGCGTCGATGTACTGCTTGACCTCGTCCACGGTCTGGAAGCTGCGGGCGACGTCGAGCATGATGCCGCGGTAGTCGAACCGCGGGGCGTCGAGGATGCTCACCGCGGGCACCGCCCACGGCCCCGAGGTCACCTCGTCGTACTCGAGGAAGGACGGGAAGAGCTGGCGCAGGGTCTGGACGCCGTTGAAGACGCCGTGCGCGTCGGTGGCCGAGACGGTGATGCCGTCCTCGTCCGCCTCGAGCGTGTACGCCTCCGGGTTGCCGGTGTGCCCGGGGACGGCGTGCTCGGGCCCGACCTGCAGGGTGATGTCTCCGCCGTCGCCCGGCTCGTCGACGACCGGCAGCTCGAAGCCGGTGGACGGGCGCATGATGTCGGCGAGCATCTCGCCGCTGTCCGCCGCGTCGCCGGCGGCGACGATCTGCGACGTGGAGTCGAGGATGAACGGGTCGGCGTCGCCGTCGACCTCGACGGAGACGGGCCGGGGCACGATGTCGAGCGCCTCGGGCAGGACGACCTCGGGGCCGTCCCACACCTGGAGCTCCCACAGCGAGATGCCGAACTCGGTCCCGCCGATGGGGGTGCGGTCGATGCCCTGCATGCGCACGAAGCTCACCGGGCCCTCGACGTCGAGCGTCTGCCGGTCGACGGTGCCGCACCGGGGCTCGACGACGCCTGTGGCGTCGGTCCACGTCTCGCCGTCGGTGGAGGTCTGGAGGCGGTACTGGCGCGCGCACGCCGCCTCCCAGTACAGGGTGACGTGGTGGACCTCGGTCGGCTCGTCGAGCTCGACCTGGATCCACGCGTCGTCGGCGGTGTTGGACGACCAGCGCGAGGCTTGGGGGTCCGTGGACGTCCCGCTGGTCACCCCGTCGATCGCGAGCGCGGGGCCCCAGCGCCCGGCGAGCTCCTGACCGGAGGCGGTCACCTCGCCGCCGTTGGTCGCCAGTGCGACGTTCGTCCCCGCCTCGTGGCTGTCGGCCCCCGCCGGTAGGGACAGGCCGAGTGCGGCCATCGTCCCCACCAGAGCACCGGCCAGAAGCCCCCGGCCCGTCGTCTGCGTGCGCTTCATCTGGCTCTTCTCCTTCTTGGGCGGCACAGCGACGCCGCTGTGCACGTTCGGGTGCGCCGGCTCGGGGAAGGAGGGCAGCGCGCACCGCCGATCGTCACAGCATGGTGAGGGCTTTCCGAGTGTGTCAAGAGTCATAGGCAGGTGATGGACGAAAGGGCGGATCGGGCGGCGTCCCCGGGGCCGCGCGTACCGGCGCGTCGGGATGATCTCGGGATGCGCCTGGTGAGCGGGTAGGCAACGCTTGCCCCGTCACCCGCGCTGGCGCGTGTGCCCCACTACAGGGAGGTCACCATGGCTAACTCCACGACAACGACGAGGCGGCAGCCGCACCAGCTGCTCGCCCTCGTCATCGGCGTCGTCTACCTGCTGGTGGGCATCGCCGGGTTCTTCGTCACCGGAATCGACGGCTTCGTCGAGCACGACCACGACCAGACGCTGCTCGTCTTCGCCATCAACCCGCTGCACAACATCGTGCACATCGTCATCGGGCTCGCCGGCGTCATCCTGTGGTCGACGCCGGAGCGGGCGCGGGTCTACGGCTGGCTCCTTGCCATCGGCTACGGCGCCGCGACGATCTACGGGTTCATCGTCCTCAACAACGACGACCTCAACTTCCTCAACATCAACATGGCGGACAACTGGCTGCACCTGGTCAGCACCATCGCCGGCCTGATCATCGCGCTGTGGCCGCGGCGCGACACCCGGACCACCACCGGGCGGCGATGACCCGATGACGACCGATATCCACGCGCGCCAGGGCGACGGGCCGGGCGGCGAGACCGTCGGCCAGGGCCACGACTCCGGGGACACCCCGGTGCTCGTGCGCGCGGCGCTCGCCCTGGAGCACACCGAGGCCCTGGACCCGGCGGTCGAGGCGCTGGAGCCCCTGGCCGAGTCCCTGGTCGCCCACGACGGCATGCGGCGCGTCCTCCACGGCCGCGTCCTCGGCCACGCCCTGCACCCGCTCCTCACCGACCTCCCCATCGGGGCGTGGACCTCGGCCGCGATCCTCGACCTCACGAAGAGCTCGCCGGCTGCGGCGCGACGGCTCATCGGCGTCGGCATCCTCAGCGCCCTGCCCACGGCCGTGACCGGGTGGGCGGAGTGGACGACGACGCAGGGCGGGGCCAAGCGGGTCGGCGTCGTCCACGCCGGCGCGAACTCGGCCGCCCTCGTCCTCTACACCGGGTCGTGGCTCGCCCGCCGTCGTGGTCACCACGGTGTGGGGGTGGCGATCAGCCTCGCCGCGGTGGCCGCCGTCAGCGCCGGCGGGTACCTCGGGGCGCACCTGGCGCTCGCCCGCAAGGTGGCCACGCACCATCCGGCGTTCGACGCCGAGCCGCCCGCGCAGGCCTGAGCCGGGACCGACGAGGCCGGCACGACCGCAGGCCGCACCACCACAGCATCACCACAGCCAGCATCACCACAGCCCCGGGGGGCGCGGTCCCCCGGGGCTGTGGCGCGTTCGGCGGGACTGGGTGCGTGCGGTCCTGCGCCAGCGGGTCAGGCGAGCGCCTGGGCGGTCGGGCAGGGGGCCGGCACGCCGCACGTCGGGCAGGGGCTCCCCGGTGCGGCCGCGTGGAGCAGCCGTGCCCGCGAGAGCCGCACGAGCAGGGGTGCGCGCAGGAACGGCGTCGCCGATGAGACGGCGGCGTCGGCGAGGACCGGGACCCCGTCGCCGGTGAGCCGGACGGCCCCCAGGGCGGCGTCCTTGAGCCCGTCGATGGCTGCCCCGACCCCTTGTCGGTGCGCCTGCTCGAGCTCGAGCACCAGCTCGGTGGCAGCCCGGTCGTCCGACCAGGAGGTCATCCTGTGGCCTCGCCCGCGGGCTTCGTGCGGCCGGTGCTTCCGCCCGCCGCCTCGATGTGCTCGGCCATCGCGCAGGCGATGCGGTCCCACTCCTGAAGGGCGAGGAGCGGCTCGAGGAGCGCGTCGCGGTCGGTGCGGTCGTGCTCCACGACCTCCCGGCACGCGCGCGCGAACGCCGCGCCGTCGTCGGCCAGGTGGACCACCGTGGCGTAGTCGGCGACGACGTCGGGCACCCGGGTCGAGACGACCGGAAGTCCTGCCGCGAGGTACTCCAGGGTCTTCGTCGGACTGATGGAGCGGGTGGCCTCGTTGAGCGCGAAGGGCATGAGCGCGACGTCGAAGCCGGCCATGACCTCGGGGAGGTCGTTGTAGCGGACGAGCCCGAGGTACTCGATGTTCGGCGCGGTAGGGACGTCGGCCTCGTCGATCTTCGCCACCGGCCCGACGATGCGCAGGGTCCAGTCGGGCAGCTGGGCCGCCAGGTCGGCAATGAGACCGAGGTCGAGGCGCTCGTCGATGACGCCGACGTACCCGGCCACCTTGCGCTCGCGCGCGCCCCGCAACGCCCGGGCACCCGCGTAGTGGTCGGACTCGACGCCGCTGGGGAACAGGTGCACGCCCTCGCGGCGGTGGTCGAGGACGGACCGGTGCAGCGAGCGGCCTCCGGTGAAGACGACGTCCGCCTTGGCCAGGAGGTTGCGCTGACGCAGCATGAGGCCGCGCGGGGCGTTGCGGAACGAGGCGAGGTCGTCCATGACGTCGTAGACCACCCGGCCGCCGGGGACGGACCGGGCGATGTCGACGCCCATGGGGGTGTACAGCCAGACGTCCGGCGCCCCGTCCGGCCCGTCGTAGCCCAGGACGGGGGCGAGCAGGCGGCCGTAGTCGCGTGCCCGGGGGTCGTCGAAGCTCGGGTGGACGGCGTCGTCGTCGGTGCGGGGCACCTCGAGCCACACCCGGGTGATGCCGTCGACCTCCTCGGTGCGGACCGTGGGCCGGTCGACGTCGGCGGGCGCCGGCTCCTCGACGAAGAAGGTGCGGGCGCCGGCTGCGGCCCGGGCACGGGCGAGGCGGGAGACCAGGTGCTGGGGGCGCTGCCACACCCACACCCAGCGCAGGTGGGAGATGACCACGAGGTCGGGACTGGCCATGGTCTTCGGGACCTCCTTGAGGTGCGCGTACGCGACGGGCGGGGCGGCCGGAGCATCGACCCGGACGGGCGGGACGACCTCGGCCGGTGGCGGGTCCCGCCACGGCCAGTGGGCCGTGGCGGGCGCGATCCCCACCAGCTGCTCGTCGCAGGGGGACTGGAACCGGTAGGCCGGCAGGTCGGCGGAGGTGGCGCCGGACGCGACGGCCTCCCACGCCTCGGTGAAGATCGTGCGGGTACGGGTGCCGTCGTCGGCGAGGTCCACCACGCCCACCGGGTCGGCGCGGCCCCGGGAGAGCGCGAGGAGGGTGTCCCAGTCGCACGAGCTCACCTGCGGGAACCAGCACAGCCCGTGCAGCGGGTAGCCGCGCTCCAGCGCGACCTCGTACTGCTCCATGACGTAGCGCAGCCACGACACCCGGTCGGAGGGGAGGCCGCGGACGTTGGTCTCGCTCACCATCATCGGCAGGCCGTAGCGGTCGCCGTACTGCGCGATGACCTCCGCGAGCCCGACGGGGCCCGGCGACGGCGCGTGCCCGCCCTCCGCGTCGTAGAACCACTCCGAGTGCGAGTAGTAGTCGAGCCCGAGGACGTCGACCCGGAGCGGCTCGAGCGTGAGGAGCCCCTCCCCGCCGGCCTCGACGAGCTGGCGGAGGTAGGGCCGGTCGAGGCGGAGGTCGTGACCCAGGGCGAGGTCGAGGGCGATGTGCCGGCGGTCGTTCGCGACGGCGGCGTAGTCGGCGCCCGGCCCGACGCCGGTGTGGTGCTCGGCCGTGTCGATCCACACGTGCTGCGCGTCGGGCAGGAGCTCGCGCCAGAGCGCCGCTGCCCGGCTGAGCGCGGGCAGGACGGAGCCGAGAAGGCGGGCGAAGCCGGCGTCCCCCTTGTCGTACGGCGGCCACAGGCCCTCGTGACCGGCGAGGAAGAGCGTGGCGAAGGGCTCGTTGAACAGCGTGTAGGCGGGCAGCCACGGGTACCGCGTGGCGACCGCCTCGGCGTAGCGGACGAACGCCGGACCGAAGTCGCCGCCGCGGAAGCCATCGGTCAACCAGTCGGGGTAGCTCGTGTGGTGGACGAGGTCGACGATCGGCACCGCGCCCCGGTCGCGGAGGTGGCCGAGGACGGCGTCGGCCTCCCGCCAGTCGTAGACGCCGGGCTCCGACTCGATGCGGTGCCACAGCAGGGGGTAGCGCAGGTGGCGCACCCCGGCGGTGAGCACGGCGTCGAGGTCCTCGCGCCAGGTGGCGGTGTGGAGGGTGAGGTCGAAGGCGTCGAGCCCCGCGGCAGGGACGTAGGTGCTCTCGAAGCCGGCGACGAGCGTGAGCCCCGGCGGCGGCAGCACGCCGGACGTCATCGCAGCGCCCGCCGCAGCACCACACCCGTCCCGACGGCCAGCCCGAGGAGGGCCAGGCGCCGCTGCGCGGTCCGACGCCGCCCGCCCCAGCCGCCCTCGACCTCGGCGTCGCGCGGCTCGGAGGAGGGGGAGTAGAGGTTGCCGGGGCTGTCCGGCGCCGCGTTGTGCCGCGAGAGGTGGGTCCGGTCGGTCTGGACGGCCATCATCGCCTCTGTCGTCCCCGGCGCGACCCGGTGCTGGACGGCAAACTGACGGCCCGCGGGGCCGACGACCACCTCGCGGCGGGGGGACTCGACGGCCTTGACGATGGCGCGGGCGACCCGCTGCGGGCTGTACAGCGGCGGCATCGGCACCACCTCACGCCCCGTGTAGTTCGCGGCATGGCGGAAGAACGGGGTGTCGATGGTGGCGGGGAGGACCGTGACGACGTCGATGTGCTTCTCGCGGTCGAGGAGCAGCTCCGAGCGCAGGCTCGCACCGAGCGCGCGGACGGCGGCCTTGGAGACCGAGTAGGCCGACGTGTACGGCTGGGGGACCTCCCCGACGATCGAGGCGACGTTGACGAGCACGCCCGCGCCCTGGAGCTGCATCTGGGTGAGCGCGGCCCGGGCGCCGTGGACGTATCCCATGACGTTGACGTCGAGGACCCGCCGGAAGTCCTCCACCGGAACCTTGAGGAACGGCGAGAAGAAGGTCACCGCGGCGTTGTTCACCCACACGTCGATGCGGCCGAACCGCTCGACTGTGCGTCGGGCGAGCTCGTCGACCGCCGTCGCGTCGGTGACGTCGGTCGGGACGCCGAGGGCCTCGACGCCGTGGCGGCGGCACTCCTCGGTGAGCGTGGCGAGCGCCTTGGCCCGGCGCGATGCCACGACGACGGTGGCGCCCTCGGCGGCGAATCGCAGGGCAGTCGCCCGTCCGATCCCGCTCGCAGCTCCGGTGATGACGACGACTGATCCCTTGACCCGCAAGACGTACCCCCGTGCTCGCCCGACGACCTGACGGTCGCGGCACCCCCTGGTGGCGCTGGGGTCACTATCACCCCGACGCCGCTCACCTGCACACGGAACGGGCGCGCTATCCACAGTGCGGACGGCCCCCGCGACCACGAGTCTCCGGGTGGGTACCGGGTCCCCCTCGCGGGGCGATCATGCGCAGACGCGGGGAGAGGGCGGCCGCCGCGCCGGTCAGGAACCGGGCGGCGGGCTCAGGAACCGGGCGGCGGGCTCAGGAACCGGGCGGCGGGACCCGGACCATCCCCTCCTGGGCGATGGTGGCGGCGAGCTCGCCGGAGCGGGTGAACACGCGCGCGAGGCCGAGGCCGCGCCCGCCCTGCGCGCTCGGGGAGCCCTGGACGTAGAGGAGCCAGTCGTCCACCTGGACGTCGCGGTGCCACCACATGGCGTGGTCGAGGCTGGCGACGCTGAGGCCCGGGGTGAGCCAGCTCAGCCGGTGCCGGCGGAGCACCGGCTCGAGCATCACCTGGTCGCAGGAGTAGGCGAGCGCCGCCCGCTGGAGGAGCTGGTCCCCCTCGACGGGTCCACGCGCGCGGATCCACAGGGCCTGCGACTCGCTCGCATCCCTGGTCGGGCCGAGGTACAGGTGCCCGGCCACGTGCCGGACGTCGAACGCCCCGGTGCGGGCGAGGAAGCGGGCGGCCGGGTCGTCGAGGCCGGTGAAGAGGTCGACGGCGCTGGGAAGGTCCTCGGGGGCGGGGACGTCCGGCGGCGTCTCGGCGTGGTCCAGGCCCGGCTGCGCCGCCTGGAACGACGTGATCATCGACAGGATCGGCGTGCCGTCCTGCAGGGCGTGGGTGCGCCGGGCGCTGAAGCTGCGCCCGTCCCGCAGGCGCTCCACCTCGAAGGTGATGGGCTTGTCGAGGTTGCCCGGTCGGAGGAAGTACCCGTGCACCGAGTGCGGCAGGCGGGGCGCCTTGAGGCCGGCGTCGGCCACGGTCCGCCCGGCCGCGACGAGCGACTGGGCGAGGACCTGGCCCCCGTAGACGCGGCCGTTGAGCTGGGGCAGGGAGTGGCCGGTGAAGGAGTCCTCGCCGGTGCGCTCGAGGTCGAGCACGGCGAGGACGGCCGACAGCGCCTCGGTGGGCTCGGCGGGCGGGGTGCCGCGCTCCGCCGTGGGGCCCCCCGTCGTCGGCGCCTCGGGCCGGGCGCCCGGCGCCCCGCTCACGGCTGCTCCATCCGGTTGACCATGGAGTGGGCCGCGCGCACGAGGTAGTCCCAGAGCAGCGTCTCGTGCTCGGGGGCCAGGCCGAGCTCGTCGACGGCGTCCCGCATGTGCGCGAGCCAGCGGTCCCGCGCGAGCGGGGTCACGGCGTAGGGCCCGTGCCGCATCCGCAGGCGGGGGTGGCCGCGGGTCTCGGAGTACGTCGTCGGCCCGCCCCAGTACTGCTCGAGGAACAGCGTGAGGCGGTCGACGGCCCCCTCGAAGTCGTCCTCGGGGTACATGGGGTAGAGGACGTCGTCGGTGCGCACGCCCTCGTAGAACCGCGTCACCAGGCGGGTGAAGGTGGCGTGGCCGCCCATCGCCTCGTAGGCGCTCGCCTGCCGAACCGCGGGCGTCTCGGTCACAGGCCGAGCTCCGCGAGGATCGGCAGGCCCTCGCGCACCCTGGCCCGCGCCTGGTCGGCGCTCTCGGACTCGACGGCGATCCGCGCCAGCTCCTGGCACCGCTCGAACGACGTCGCGGCGAGGACCGCGGCGACGTCGGCGAGCGAGCGGGGCGACATGGACAGGCTGGACACGCCCAGGCCCACGAGCACGACGGCGGTGGCCGGGTCCGCCGCCGCCTCGCCGCACACGCCGACGGGGCGGTCCTGCTGGGCGCCTCCGCGGCAGGTCTCCTCGATCATCCGCAGGACGGCGGGCTGGAAGGCGTCCGAGAGCGTGGCGAGCGACCCGAGCATCCGGTCCGCGGCCATCGTGTACTGGGTGAGGTCGTTCGTGCCGATCGAGGCGAAGGAGGCGCGGGCGAGGATGGGCCCGGAGAGCAGGGCGGCGCTGGGGACCTCGACCATGACGCCGGCCGTGGTGAGCCCGTGGCGGGCGCAGGCCGCGACGAAGTCCTCGGTCTCCGGGACCGTGGCGATCATCGGGGCCATGACCCAGACGTCGGCGCTCTCCGCGGCGGCCGCCTCGGCGATGGCCTGGAGCTGGTTGTCGAGGATCTGCGGGTTGGCCCAGGCGGTGCGCAGGCCGCGCACGCCGAGCGCCGGGTTGGGCTCGGCGGTGTCGGTGAGGAACGGCATGGGCTTGTCGGCGCCGGCGTCGAGGGTGCGGACGACGACCTTCTTGCCGGGGAACGCCGCCAGGACGGTGCGGTACTGCTCGACCTGCTCGGCGATCGTCGGCTCGTCGGCGCGGTCGAGGAAGCAGAACTCCGTGCGGAAGAGCCCGACGCCCTCGGCGCCGGCCGCGGCGGCCTTCTCCGCGCCGGCCGGGTCGCCGACGTTGGCGAGGAGCTGGACCTTGTGCCCGTCGCTGGTGCGGCCGTCGCCGTCGAACGTGCGCACCTGCGCCGCGAGCCGGGCGGCGGCCTCCACGGCAGCCGCGTCGGGGTCGAGGGTGATGGTGCCCGCGGCGCCGTCGACGAGGACGAGCCGGTCGTTCGTCAGCGCCTCGAGCGCCCCGGTGGCCCCCACGACGGCGGGGATGCCGAGGGCGCGGGCGAGGATCGCGGTGTGCGACGTCGGGCCGCCCTCGGAGGTGACGATCGCGCGGACCTTGGCCGGGTCCAGGAGGGCGGTGTCGGCCGGTGCCAGGTCACGGGCGACGAGCACGAAGGGCTCCTCCCGCTGCGGGACGCCGGGCATCGGCAGGCCCAGCAGGCTGGCGACGATGCGGTCGCGAACGTCGTAGACGTCGCGGGCGCGCTCGGCCATGTACCCGCCGAGCGCCGAGAGCTGGTCGGCGACCGATCCCGCGGCCTCCCACACGGCGCGGGCGGGGGAGAGGCGCTGGCCGCGCACGTGCGACTGGGCGACCTGGACGAGGGTGGGGTCGGCGGCCATCTGCGCCGTCGTCTCGAGGACCTCCCTGCTCTCGCCCTGCGCCTTCTCGGCGGAGGCGGTGAGGCCCGCCGCGACGCGCGCGGCGTGGTCGGCGACGGAGGCCGCCGCCGCCTCGAGGTCCGCGCCCTCGGGCAGGGACTCCATGCCGGGCTCGGGCACCGCGCCGGCGAGCTGCGCCACCGGGCCCGCCGCGCGGCCGGGGCTCACGCCGATCCCGGACACGCTCGAGGGCGCCTCGGCGGTCGGGCTCTGGGGGCTGGCCTGCTGCTGGTCCGTCACGGTGTCTCCTCGTCTCGGTGGGCCCGCCTATTGTGGCCCCTCCGATGCCGTCGGCGCCTGGGCCGGGCGTCCTACGCCCACTCAGGCACCCACCGCGCGCGGCCCCGCGGCGTGGTGCGCCGCACACTCGGCGCGGCCGGGGAGCCGGTGCTCGCCGAGCGTCGTCGGCCAACTCTGGCAAGATCACAGGGAACGACGGAGGGACATCACCGTCCGAGCCCAACCGAGAGACCACTGGTGAACGCGTGAGCACGACCACACCCCAGACAGCCGACGCCCCCGACGAGGCACTCGTACGCCTCGCTGAGGCACACGGGGTCGCCACCGACTTCTGGGACTTCACCGGTGCCCACCGGGCGGTGCCCGCCGCGACGATCCGCGCGGTCCTCCATGCCCTCGGCGTCAGCGCCGAGACCGACGACGCCGTCGCCCATGCCCTCGCCGACGTCGACGACGAGCCCTGGCGCTCGGCGCTGCCGGCCTCGCTCGTCCTGCGCACCGGCAGCTCCCACGAGCTGCAGGTCCACGTGCCCGACGGCACCCCGGTGAGCGTGCAGGTGCGGACCGAGGACGGCTGGCGGTTCGACCTGCCCCAGCTCGACGTGTGGGTGGACCCGCGCACCGTGGACGGTGTCCGCATGGGGTGCGCCACGTTCCGCATCCCCGGCGACCTCCCCCTGGGATGGCACGAGGTGATCGCCGAGGTCGGCGGCCCCGACCCCCGCACCGAGCGGTGCGCGCTCGCCGTGACGCCCGACCGGCTGCCCGAGCCGCAGCTCGCGACCGGGCGCGGGTGGGGCTTCATGGCCCAGCTGTACTCCGTGCGCTCGCGCAGCTCGTGGGGCGTGGGCGACCTCGCCGACCTCGCCGAGCTCACCAGCCTCTTCGGCGAGCTGGGCGCCGACTTCCTCCTCATCAACCCGCTCCACGCCGCCGAGCCGGTGGGGCACATGACGCCGTCGCCCTACCTGCCGGTGAGCCGCCGGTTCGTCAACCCGCTGTACGTGCGGCCCGAGGACATCCGCGAGACCGCGTACCTCTCCGGACCGCAGCGCGCGCTCGTCGAGTGGGCGGCCGACGAGGTGCGGCCGGCCGCCGACGACCCGGGGCCCATCGACCGCGACGCGGCCTGGTCCGCGAAGCGGCAGGCGCTCGAGGTCATCTACGCGGCGCCGCGCTCGCGGGCGCGCCAGCGGGCGCTCGACGCCTTCCGCAAGGAGCAGGGTGCGGGACTCGAGGACTTCGCCCTGTGGTGCGCGCTCACCGAGAAGTACGAGAACAGCGAGTGGCCGGACGCCCTGCAGGACGTCGGTTCCCCGGCCGTCTTCCGCGCACGGCGCGAGCTGGCCGACCGCATCGACTTCTACGTGTGGCTCCAGTGGGTCGCCGACGACCAGCTGGCCCGCGCGCAGGCCGTCGCCCGCGAGGCCGGCATGGGCCTGGGCGTCATGCACGACCTCGCCGTCGGCGTCCACCCCTCGGGGGCGGACGCCTGGAGCATGCGGTCGATCTTCGCTCAGGGCATGGGCGTGGGCGCGCCGCCCGACATGTACAACCAGCAGGGCCAGAACTGGTCGCAGCCCCCGTGGCGGCCGGACGCCCTCGCCCGCACCGGCTACGCGCCGCTGCGCGACATGGCGCGCACGGTGCTCCGCCACGCCGGTGCCCTGCGCATCGACCACATCCTCGGGCTCTTCCGGCTCTGGTGGATCCCGGACGGCGCCAGCGCGGCCGACGGCACCTACGTGCGGTACGACCACGAGGCCATGGTCGGCGTCCTCCTGCTCGAGGCCCACCGGGCCGGCGCCGTCGTCATCGGCGAGGACCTCGGCACGGTCGAGCCGTGGGTGCGCGGCTACCTCACCGAGCGCGGCGTCCTGGGGACGTCCGTGCTGTGGTTCGAGAAGGACGAGGACGGTCGCCCGATCCTGCCGCAGGAGTACCGCCGGCTCGTGCTCGCCACGGTGAACACGCACGACCTGCCCCCGACGGCGGGATACCTCGCCGAGGAGCACGTGGACCTGCGCGAGCGGCTCGGCCTGCTCACCGAGCCGGTGCCGAAGGTGCGCCTGGAGGCCCGGCGCGAGCGGGAGCGGATGCTCGAGCGGCTCGAGGAGCAGCACCTCCTGCCCGCGGACCCGACCGAGCGGCAGATCGTCGAGGCGCTGCACGCCTACGTCGTGCGCACGCCCTCGGTGCTCGTGGGTGTCTCGCTCACCGACGCCGTGGGGGAGCGCCGCGCGCAGAACCAGCCGGGCACCGACCAGGAGTACCCCAACTGGAAGCTGCCGCTGGCCGACGGCGCCGAGCGCGCCGTCCTCGTCGAGGACCTGCCCGGGTCCGCGCGACTGCTCTCCCTGGTCGCGGCCATCCGGTCCGAGCTCGGTGAGGCCGACCGCCTCGCCTGAGGCGGCTCTTCACAGCGCCCCCCGCCCCTTATCTGGTGATCTTGCAGAATCGCAGGGGCCGCGCCGCCGTCGGCGTCGTCGCCTGTGCGCGATGGGGGCGCCCGTGAACTCCCCGCGAATGGTCGCCGAGCCCCCCTGCGAGGTGGGTGGGCGGCGCCCGCCCGCTGACGGGTAGCGGTCTTACCGCCCGGCTCCCGCACTCCCGATAACGCGGTCTATGGGTGAGATCGCAGCGGCATAGGCACTGCGATGTCACCCATACGCGCCAGCCAGGGGGCAGGGCGGCGCCAGCGACCGCGTGGGGCGGGTCCGCTGCCGTGCCGGGGGGCTGCAGCGCTTCTGCAAGATCACGACGGCGTGGGCAGGCCCCGGGCGCCGTCCAGCGCTTCTGCAATGTCACCACGGGGTGGGGTGAGAGCGGGGTGGGGTGGGGCGTGGAGAACGACGAAGGGCCCGGCACCAGGTGCCGGGCCCTTCGACGTACGTGCGGGCCGATCACTCAGCCAGCGGTGGCGCTACTTGTTCCTGCGGCGCTCCGCCTCGGCGGCCTCACGCTCGGCGTCACGCTTGCCGGTCGAGATGGCGGCCGCCTCCTGGGCCTCGTCGAAGACGGACGGGACGGCGGTGCCGTCCTCGGCCTCGTCCTCGCGACCCGGGGTCCTGAGGTTCCACTTCTTGATGGCGAAGCGGAAGAGGAAGTAGTAGATGACGGCGTACACGAGGCCGATGAGGATGATCATCAGCGGCTGCTCCGCGATGCGGAAGTTGAGCAGGTAGTCGATCGCACCGGCCGAGAAGCTGAAGCCGGACCGGATGTCGAGCGCGTTGACCAACGCCAACGCGGTACCGGTGAGCAGCGCGTGGATGACGTACAGCGGGAACGCGACGTAGGCGAACGCGAACTCGAGGGGCTCGGTGATACCGGTGAGGAACGCCGTCAGGGCGACGGAGATCATGATGCCGCCGGTGATCTTGCGGCGCGAGGGCTTGGCCGTGTGCCAGATGGCCAGGGCCGCGGCCGGGAGCGCGAACATCATGATCGGGAAGAAGCCGGTCATGAAGATGCCCGCGGTCGGGTCGCCGTTGAGGAAGCGGGCGATGTCGCCCTGGTAGACCGTGCCGTCGTCGGACGTGAACGAACCGAACTGGAACCACGGCAGGCTGTTGAGCAGGTGGTGCAGGCCGAACGGGATGAGCAGGCGGTTGACCGTGCCGAAGACGAAGCCACCGAGGATGGAGTTGTCGGGGTTGGTCACCCAGTTGCCGAAGCCCGAGATGACGAAGTCGAAGGCGGGGTAGATGAGCGCGAAGAGCACCGCGATCAGCGTGGCCGTGGCCGCGGTGATGATCGGCACGAAGCGGCGCCCGCCGAAGAACGCCAGGTACGTGGGCAGCTTGATGCGGTAGAAGCGCTGGTACAGCAGGGCGGCGACGATACCGATGGTGATACCGCCGAGGACGCCGTAGTTGATCGTGTACGTCGGCGCGGCGCAGGCGAAGCCCGCGGGGTCGAGACCCGCGTCGGCGACGGCGCCGGCACAGCTGCCCTCCGCCTCCACACCGAACCGGGGGGCGAGCACCCGCAGGACGTTGGTGAAGACGAGGTAGCCGACGACGGCCGCGAGGCCGGTCGAGCCGTCGGACTTGCGGGCGAAGCCGATCGCCACACCGACTGCGAAGAGCAGCGGGAGGTTGTCGAGCAGGGCGCCACCGGCGGCGGCGAGGACCTCGGCGACCGGCTGGAGCCAGCCGAAGCCGTTGACGCCGGCGAGGCCGTCGGCACCGAGCATGTCCGGCTGGCCGAGACGGAGCAGGAGGCCGGCGGCGGGCAGTGCGGCGATGGGCAGCATGAGGGAACGTCCCACGCGCTGCAGTTGTGCGAAGCCCGGGATCGGCTTCTTCTCCTTCTTGGCTGGCGCCGAAGCGGCACCGGCTGTCGCTGCTGTCACGTCATGCTCCTCGGTGAGGTGTCCGGCCCTAGGCCGTATGGAGTGGGGCCCGGGTCGTTCCGGGCGGGCTACCTGGTAGACGTAAGTCGAGATGTCTGGACCAGTTGTGCTAACTAGATCGCTTGGCGATGCTAGGTGTCAAGCACATCACCGGGTGTCCGGTGGCGCGGAATTGTAACGATTCGGTGGCGACGCGGGTCGCCCGACGGAACAGGCAGGCGATGAAGTACGTCACGGTTCGGGAGTACCTCCGGGGTCTCATCTCCGACGGGCTCGAGATCGGGACCTCGATCCCGTCCGAGCGTGAGCTGTGCGAGTCGTTCGGCGTCTCCCGCATGACGGTCCGCCAGGCGGTGGACGCACTGGTCGTCGAGGGTCTCCTGGAGCGGATCCAGGGACGTGGGACTTTCGTCGCACAGCCCAAGGTCGACCTCCAGGCGCGGCTCACGGCGTTCGACGACGAGATGCGCCACCGCGGGATGGCCCCGGGCTCCGAGGTGCTCAGCGCCGACCGCACGTCGGCCCCGCCCGAGGTCGCAGCCGCGCTCGAGTGCGGCACGGACGAGGACGTCTACGTCGTGCGCCGGGTACGCCTCGCCGACGGGATCCCCATGGCGCTCGAGGAGAGCTGGACACCGGCCGCCATCCTCCCGGGCCCGGTCGACGCGGTGCCGCCGACCGACCTCCAGGCCACTCTCGCGGCCCAGGGCCTGACCCCCACGTGGGGCGAGGACACGATCGACGCCGTCACCGTCCGGGGCAAGGAGGCGAAGGCGCTGGGCATCTCCCCCGGGGCGGCCGGGCTGCGCATCTGCCGCCGCACCTTCAGCGGCGACATCGCCGTGGAGTACACCCGCTCCGTCTACCGGGGTGACCGGTACGCCCTGTGGGTGCCGGTGACCGCCCCCAGCGCTGCACTCGTCCCGCCGCGCCGGGTGATGAGCGTCGCACGACCGGACGTCGTCACGGCGGCCGTGGGGGAGGCGTCGTGAAGGACCTGCGTCGCATCCTCGCCGGACTGGGCGGCGTGGAGAACATCCGTGAGGTGGAGCCGTGCATCACCCGCCTGCGCGCCGAGGTGGCGGACCCCGCACTGGTGGACCGGGTGGCGCTGCGGGCGGCCGGCTGCCACGGCGTCGTCATCAACGGCCGCGTCGTCCAGGTGGTCGTCGGACCCGAGGTGGACGTGCTCGTCAGCGAGCTGGAGGACCTCACCTGGGCCGAGCGGGACTCGCAGGCGTGAGGGGCGCCCACCGTCGGCGCGCCCCCACGGGACGCATACGGGGATAAGGCCCGGCCTTCTCAGCCGACCTCGTCGATGAGGGTGAGGCAGAACGGGTGCCCCGCGGGGTCGGCGAAGACGAGGCAGTGGGCGGCGTTCGGCTGGTGCTCGTACCGCCGGGCGCCGGCCGCGACCACACGGGTGGCGGCGGTCTCGAGGTCGTCGACGAAGAAGTCGATGTGGACCAGCGCGGAGTCCTCGGGCCACCGGGGCGCCTGGTAGCCGCTCACGCCCATGAACTCCAGGCGCGCTCCCTCGCAGCGCATCGTCGCCCATTCGTCGTCGTGGACGAAGGTGACCTCGCCGCCGGTGATGGTGGCGTAGAAGGACGCCAGGGCGCCCGGCGACGGGCAGGCCAGCGTCGTCGAGCTGTACCGGATCCCGGTGGACATGCGGGCACGCTACCCGGCGCTCACCGTTGCCACCCGCGGACGGCAGAAGCGTTGCCACGGCTTGACACGGCGCCCCGCGGGACGGTCTCATCTAGTCGTCTGGACCAGCGGGTCCAGCAGACCGAGCGCGGCGGTGCACGGCGGGGAGCCGGGCCGTCACGAGACGCGGCCCCGCCGTGGATGAGGAGCACACACATGAGCAAGGCAGAGTCCATCCTCGCGGCACTCGGGGGCGACGAGAACATCATCGACCTCGAGGCCTGCATCACCCGTATCCGCGTCGAGGTCGAGGACCCCAGCCGGGTCAACGAGGCCGCGCTGCGCGCCGCCGGTGCGTTCGGTGTCGTCCAGCAGGGCTCGGCCGTCCAGGTCGTCGTCGGCCCCGAGGCCGACAACATCGTCGAGGACATCGAGGACCTTCGGTGACGTTGACCGTTCTGGCCCCCCTGTCCGGAACGGTCGTCGCCATGGCGGACGTGCCCGACCCGGTGTTCGCCGGGTCGCTCGTCGGCCCGGGCGTCGCCATCGACCCTGAGCGGTCCGGCCCGGTCGACGTCGTCGCGCCGGTCGCCGGGACGATCGTCAAGCTCCACCCGCACGCCTTCGTCATCCTCACGGACGAGGGCAAGGGCGTCCTCGTCCACCTCGGCCTCGACACCGTCCAGCTCGAGGGCGCCGGCTTCACGCTGCACGCCGCCGAGAAGGACGTCGTCGAGGTCGGGCAGAAGCTCGTCACGTGGGACCCGGCCGAGATCGAGGCGGGCGGGCGCTCGCCGGTCTGCCCCGTCGTCGGCCTCGAGGGCTCGGCCGAGGCGGTCCGCCTCAGCGTCGAGCCCGGTGCCACGGTGCGGGCGGCCGACGCGCTCCTCACGTGGGCCTGACCCCGTCCAGCGAGAGTCAGCGAGCCGGGACCGCGCACCTGCGGTCCCGGCTCGCTGCCGTGCTCCGCACCCCCGGCGCCGGGCTGCTCCTCGACCTGGACGGCACCCTCGTGGACTCCGAGCCCATGCAGCAGGCGGCCTTCCGCACCTACTTCGCGAGCCGCGGGTGGGACGTGGGGGACGACGTCGTCCACCAGTTCATGGGGCGGCGCGGGTACGAGTCGTTCGCTGCCCTCGACGGTCCCTGGCGCGGGGAGGACCCCTACGCGCTCACCGACGCCGTCATCGCCTGCATCGACGCCGAGGCGAACCCGCCCCAGCCGGTGGCCGGGGCGGCCGACGCGATCCGCGGCTGGCGCGCCCTCGGGCTGCCGGTCTCGCTGGTGACGTCGGCGCTGCGTCCCTGGGCGGAGAACGCCCTGGAGATCCTCGGGGTCCAGGACGTCGGCGTCGGCTTCGTCACCGCGGAGGACACCCCCGTCGGCAAGCCGTCGCCCGACCCGTTCCTCCTCGGCGCGGAGCGGCTCGGCGTCGACATCGCCCGCTGCGTCGCGGCCGAGGACTCCGTCGCCGGCGTGACCGCGGCGACGACGGCGGGCGCGGCTCTGGTCCTCGGCGTCATGACCAGCCTGGCCAGCGGCCCGCTCACCGAGGCCGGCGCGCACGCCGCGGTGGCCGACCTCACCGCCCTCGTCCCCGAGGGCTAGGCGCACGCGTCGACGGCGGCCGCTGACGTACCCCGGTACGACAGCGGCCGCCCTCACGCATCCTCGGTCGACGACGGGCGCGACGCCGGACCCGCACCCGCACGACGGCGGACCCACGGCGCGGGAGCCGACCTCCCACGCCGTGGTCTCGGGCTACCCGCGCGCGGCGCGGTCGCGGGCCTGCGCCTGCACCGCTCGCCGGACGGCGTCGCGGTCCTCGATGACGAGGCGGCGCAGGGCCGGCGGCGCGTCCGGGGCGGCCTCGAGCCAGGCGTCGGTGCGCGCGAGGACGTCGACGCCCAGCGACTCGAGCCCGGCGAGGAGGAACGGGTACAGCCCGGTGACGATCCCCTGGGCCATCTCGTTGGTCCGCTCCGCCCACACCCGCTCGAGGGAGTCGAAGTAGGGGTCGACGAACGGGACCAGGAGCGCGCGGTCGTGGACGTCGGCGAAGCCCGCGACGACCGCCTCCTGGAGCGCGTTGGGCAGCTCCTCCCGCTCGACGACGGAGGCCCAGACGCGCTCCTTCGCCTCCGCGGTCGGGACGATGGCCCGGGCGCGGGCGGCGGCGCGCTGCCCGTTCGCGGTGGCGTCCCGCTCGCTCTCCGCGGTGATCTCCTCCTCGCCGGCCCGGCCGCCGGCGACGAGGGCGGTGAGCAGGTCCCACCGCAGGTCGGTGTCGACGGCCAGCCCCTCGAGCGGGGCGGTGCCGTCGAGCAGCCCGGCCACCGCGTCCAGCTGGGCGGGCGTGGTCGCCTTGATGGCGAAGGAGCGGACGAGCTGCAGCTGCGCGTCCGACGCCGGCGCCGCGTCGCGCGCGAGCGCCCAGAGCCGGTCCGTCGCCCGCTCGGTGAGGGCGTGGCGGTCCTCGGGGGCGGTGTAGGAGGACAGCGCGAGGCTGAGCTGGCGCAGGAGCACCATGATGACCGTGGAGTCGGACTCGGCGGCGATGTTGGTGAGGACGAGCTCGATGAAGTCGCGCGCCGCCCACTCCCCGTCACGGGTCATGTCCCAGGCCGCCGACCACACCAGCGCGCGGGGGAGGGAGTCCTCGAAGGTCGCGAGGTGCTGCATGGCGACGGCGAGCGAGGCCTCGTCGAGGCGCACCTTGGCGTAGGCGAGGTCCTCGTCGTTGACGAGGATGAGGTCGGGCCGGCGACGCCCGGCGAGCTCGGGCACCTCGGTGCGCTCCCCGTCGACGTCGAGCTCGAGCCGCAGCGACCGGACGAGGCGCGGTGCGCCGTCGTCGCCGTCCGCGAGGTCGTAGCCGCCGACGACGAGACGGTGCGGGCGCAGCGTCGGGTGCTCCGCCGGCGCCTCCTGGGTGATGGCGAAGGACGTGATGACGCCGTCGTCGTCGACCTCGACCTGCGGGCGCAGCAGCGTGACCCCCGCCTGCTCGAGCCAGACCTGCGACCACGCCGTGAGGTCGCGGCCGCTCGTCGCCTCGAGCTCGGTGAGGAGGTCGGAGAGCTCGGTGTTGCCGAAGGCGTGCTTGGCGAAGTACGAGCGGACACCGGCGAGGAAGGCGTCCTGGCCCACCCACGCGACGAGCTGCTTGAGGACGGAGGCACCCTTGGCGTAGGTGATGCCGTCGAAGTTCACCTCGACGTCCTCGAGGTCGTTGATCTCCGCGACGATGGGGTGCGTCGAGGGCAGCTGGTCCTGGTTGTAGGCCCACGACTTCTCCAGCGTGGAGAACGTCGTCCACGCCGTCGTCCACCGGGTGGCCTCGGCGGTGGCCAGCGTCGAGGCGTACTCCGCGAAGGACTCGTTGAGCCAGAGGTCGTTCCACCAGCGCATGGTGACGAGGTCGCCGAACCACATGTGCGCGAGCTCGTGGAGGATCGTCACCGCCCGGCGCTCGACGAGGGCGTCGGTGACCTTCGAGCGGAACACGTAGTTCTCGACGATCGTGACGGCGCCCGCGTTCTCCATCGCGCCGGCGTTGAACTCGGGGACGAAGAGCTGGTCGTACTTGGCGAACGGGTACGGCCGGTCGAAGGCCGCCTCGAAGAAGGCGAAGCCCGCGCGGGTGATGTCGAGGACGTTGTCCGCGTCGAGGTGCTCGGCGAGGGAGGCGCGGCAGTACACCCCCAGCGGGATCGTCCGGCCGTCCGCGCTCGTGAGCTCACCGGTCTGGCGGTGGTAGGGGCCGGCGACGATGGCCGTGACGTAGCTGGAGAGCACCGGCGTCGGGGCGAAGGACCACCGCGCGGCGGCGGCGTCGGAGTCGGCGAGCACCTCGGGCTCCGGCGTCGGGGAGTTCGACACGACCGTCCAGTGCGCGGGTGCGAGGACGGTGAAGGCGAAGGTCGCCTTGAGGTCGGGCTGCTCGAACACCGCGAAGACGCGGCGGGAGTCGGCCACCTCGAACTGGCTGTAGAGGTAGACCTCGTCGTCGACCGGGTCGACGAAGCGGTGCAGCCCCTCCCCGGTGTGCATGTACCGGCAGTCGGCGACGACGACCACCTCGTTGTGCTCGGCGAGGCCGTCGAGGGCGATCCGCGAGCCGTCCCACGCGGCGACGTCGACCTGGCGGCCGTTGAGCTCGATCTCGTGGACGGCGTCGGCGATGAGGTCGAGGAACGTGCCAGCCCCCGGGACGGCGTCGAACCGGATGGTCGTGCGGGAACCGAACACCGCGTCACCGCGCAGGAGGTCGAGCTCGACGTCGTACGCGTGGGTGGTGACGATGCGGGCGCGTTCCTGGGCCTCGCTGCGGGTGAGGTTCTGACCGGGCACAGGTTCTCCTTCGTCGAGCGGCGCGCGCGGGCGCGCGGTGCAGGGTGCCCCGTGATCCTCCCACCGACGGCGTATGGACGGGGAAGGCAGGCGCCTCCCGGAGACCTGCGCCACTGATTCTGCGGGCGTCGTCGGCGTGTGTCGGTGAAGATGGGGGGATGAGCGACACGACGAGCACCGCCGACTTCTGGTTCGACCCGATCTGCCCCTGGGCGTGGATGACCTCGCGCTGGATGATGGAGGTGGAGAAGGTCCGCGACATCACCGTGCGGTGGCACATCATGAGCCTCGCCGTCCTCAACGAGGGCCGCGAGCTGCCGGCGGACTACCGTGAGGCCATGGACCGGGCGTGGGGACCGGCGCGCGTGGTCAACGCCGCCCGCGAGCTGCACGGCGAGGAGGTCGTCAAGCCGCTCTACGACGCGATCGGCACGCGCGTCCACCCGGGCGGGCGCGGCGCGGAGATGGAGCAGGTCATCGACGAGGCCCTCGCCGAGGTCGGGCTGCCCGCGGACCTCGCGCGGTACGCCACGTCCGACGAGTTCGACGACTCCCTGCGGGCGTCGCACCGCGAGGGCATCGAGCGGGTCGGTGAGGACGTCGGCACGCCCGTCGTCGCGTTCAACGGCACCGCGTTCTTCGGCCCGGTCATCACGCCCGCACCCAAGGGGGAGGAGGCCGGCCGGCTGTGGGACGGGTGCGTCCTCGTCGCCGGCGTCCCCGGCTTCTACGAGCTCAAGCGGACCCGGACCTCCGGCCCCGTCTTCGACTGAGCGCCCGGGTCGGGTCGCCCGCCCCTGTCCCGCCCGGTTCTGCTCCTCCGGGCGCCTCGCGTACGGTTTCGTCGGTCGAGCAGGAGGGCAGCACCGGGATGACGGGACGGCAGGGCGTGGCAGAACGGCAGCAGACGGCGGGCGCGCCGCGCCCGGGCAGGCGGCTCACCGGCGGGCAGATCGCGCTCATCGTGGTGGTCGTCGCGCTCGTGGGCGTCTTCCTCGCCCTCCTCGTCGGGCGGCTCACGGGCGACGTCGACCCGGACGGCGCCGCGACGCCGACGGGCACCGCGACGGCCGCAACCCCGGCCCCCACGGCCGACGACGAGGCCGGTTCCGACGCCGGGGAGCCCGTGATCTTCGCCATGCCCAGCGGCAACATCGTCTGCCAGATCTCGGTGGACGGCGCCGACTGCCTCATCCGCGACTTCACCTACGACCCCGTCGACGCGGCGTCGTGCGAGGGCGAGGCCGGGGCGCACCTGCGCGTGGGCGAGGACGGCGCGAGCATGCCGTGCGAGCCGCTGGCCATCGCGGGGGACGTGCCCGCCCTCGACTACGGCGAGTCGCGCGAGGCGCACGGCTACACCTGCACGAGCTCGCGGGAGGGCGTCACCTGCGAGCACGAGGAGTCCGGCCAGGGCTTCTCGCTCGCCCGCGCGGCGTACGAGCTCTTCTAGCCCCGGCCGCTGCGGGCAGGCCCGGGGTCGAACCCCCCGAGTTCGCTGGTCCGTGCCGAGTTCGCTAGTGAGAGCTAGCGAACTCGGCACGAACCGGCGAGCTCGGCAGGGCTGATCACCGAGGGCTGATGCTCACCGGCCCGGTCACCAGATGCGCACGCGCTCCTCCGGCGGCAGGTACAGCGCGTCGCTCGGCTGGACGTCGAATGCCTCGACGAACGTGTCGAGGTTGCGGACCACGCCGTTGCAGCGGAACTCGTTGGGGGAGTGCGGGTCGATCGACAGCAGCCGGATCACCTCGGCGTCGCGGGCCTTCTGCTGCCAGACGCGGCCCCACGAGTAGAAGATCCGCTGCAGGCCGGTGAGGCCGTCGACGACGGGTGCCTCGTCCAGCCCGGACAGTCCCCGCTTGCGCAGGGCGATCTCGTACGCCGTGATGGCGATCGCGAGACCGCCGAGGTCGCCGATGTTCTCCCCGATGGTGAGCGCCCCGTTGACGTGGTGCGACCCGTCCAGCTGGGCCGGCGAGAACGCGTCGTACTGGGCGATGAGTGCGCGGGTGCGCGACTCGAACTCCGCCCGGTCCTGCTCGGTCCACCAGTCCTGGAGCCGGCCGGTGCCGTCGTACTTGCTGCCCTGGTCGTCGAAGCCGTGACCGATCTCGTGGCCGATGACCGCGCCGATCCCGCCGTAGTTCCAGGCGTCGTCGGCCTCGGCGTCGAAGAACGGGGGCTGGAGGATCGCCGCCGGGAAGACGATCTCGTTCATCGTCGGGTTGTAGTAGGCGTTGACCATCTGCGGGGGCATGAACCACTCGTCGCGGTCCACCGGCTCCCCGAGCTTGGCGAGGTTGCGCTGGGTCTCGAAGTTCTCGGCCCGGCGCATGTTGCCGAGGAGGTCGGCCGGGTCGGTCTCCAGCGCGGAGTAGTCGCGCCACCGGTCCGGGTAGCCGATCTTCGGGGTGAAGGCCTCGAGCTTGTCCAGCGCCCGCCGCTTCGTCTCCTCGCCCATCCAGTCCAGCCCGGTGATGGACTCCCGGTAGGCCTCGATGAGGTTGTCGACGAGCTCGCGCATGCGGGCCTTGTGCTCGGGCGGGAAGTGCCGCTCGACGTAGATCTTCCCGACCGCCTCGCCCATCGCGCCCTCGACGAGCGCGACTCCGCGCTTCCAGCGCTCCCGCAGCTCGGGCGCACCGGTGAGCGTGCGGCCGTAGAAGTCGAAGTGCTCCTCGACGAACGCGGCCGGCAGGTACGGGGCGCGGGCGGAGACGACGTGCCACAGCAGCCACATGCGCAGCGAGTCGACGTCGAGCTCCTCCCACGCCGCGGCGAGGTGGGTGAGGTAGGACGGCATGCCGACGATGGCCTGGTCGGCGGCGCCGTCGGGCAGGTCCATCGACTCCCGCCAAAGGTCCCAGGGGAACCCGGGGGCGGACTCGACCACCTCGGCCCACGTGCGGGGGTTGTTGATGAGGTCGGCCTCGCGGGACTTCACCTTGTCCCAGTGGCCCGCGGCCAGCCGGGTCTCGACCGCCATGACCCGCTCCGCCGCGCCCATCGCCTCGTCCTCCGTGACGAGGCCGGAGAGCGCCAGCATGGCGGCCACGTGCGCGACGTAGGCCACGCGCGTCTGCGCGTGCGCGTCCTCGCGGTAGTAGGACTCGTCGGGCAGGCCGAGCCCGCCCTGCCAGAGGAAGACCGTGTACCGGTCCGGGTCGTTGAAGTCGTTGTCGACGAACAGGGCGGCCGCACCGCCCACGCCGGTCGTCCACAGCGAGCCCATGGCGCGCGCCAGGGCGTCCTTGTCGAGCGCGGCGGTGACGAGCTCGAGGTCCGGCTGGAGGGGGCCCGTGCCGAGGGCCTCGATGCGCTCCTCGGCCATGAAGGAGGCGTACAGGTCCCCGATCTGCTTGGCCTCACCAGTGACGGCGTCGTCGGCGGCGGCGTCGGTGATGATGTCGCGCACGCGCTGCTCGGACAGGTCGCGCAGGACCATGAAGGCCCCGTCGCGGGCGCGGTCGGCGGGGATCGTGTGCTCGCGGATGTACGTCCCGTTGATGAAGCGGTAGAGGTCGTCCTGGGGCCGGACCGTCCGGTCCATCGCGGCCTCGGCGCTCATGGGGGCACCCGTGGTGGTGGTGTCGTGGGTCATCGTCCGAACATACGCGCCCGCCCGCGCGAGGAACCAGCGCTCGGCAGGGAGCGGTCTCGCACGGCAGGATGGGGGCATGCGCATCCACATCGCTGCCGACCACGCCGGGTTCGAGCTCAAGGCCGCCCTCGTCGAGCACCTCGCGGCCGCGGGGCACGACGTCGTCGACCACGGCGCCGCCACCTACGACGCGCAGGACGACTACCCGTCGTTCTGCATCGCCGCCGGGGAGGCCGTGGTCGCGGACCCGGGCGCGCTGGCGATCGTCATCGGCGGCTCGGGCAACGGCGAGCAGATCGCCGCGAACAAGGTGCCCGGCGTGCGCGCGGCCCTCGCCTGGAACGAGGAGACCGCGCGCCTGGCCCGCGCGCACAACGACGCCAACGTCGTCTCGCTCGGGGCGCGCCAGCACTCGGTCGACGAGGCGATCGCCCTGGTGGAGACGTTCCTCGCCGAGCCGTTCAGCGGCGACCCGCGCCACCAGCGCCGGATCGACCAGGTGGCGGCGTACGAGGCCGGCCGCTAGCGAGCCCCCGCCGCTCGGCTAGAAGCCCCAGCTCGTCGCGGGCTCCACGGTCCAGCCGAACGCGGCCGACGCCGGCGCCAGGGCCCCCGGGACGAGCTCGCGCACGCGGCCCGCGTTGGCGAGCGCTCCGAGCGACGTGCCGCCCAGGTACGCGGCGCCGAGGTCGGCGACGTCGAGGGCCAGGTGCGCCGGCGCGTCGGTCCGCTCCACCTCGGCGCCCTCCGGGCCGCCGCGCAGGTGCCAGTGGCCGGTGTTGGCGGCCCGCAGGTCGTCCTGCACCGCGAGGACGACGTCGACCGTGCTCGGGTAGCGCCGCGCCGCGAGGGCGGCGGGCACGTCGAGCACGCGGATCCACACGTCGTCGACCATCGTGGGCTTCGCGGCGCGCAGGTCGCTGAGCTGGTGGACGAGGGCGTCGTCGGGGGCGAGCCACGGGGTCTCCACGCTCGCCATGAGGTCGAGGTCGGTGAGCGTGCCCCACAGCGCCCGCGCCGAGGCGGGGTCGAGCGCGACGGCCTCGCGGACGCGCACTGTCCCCTCCGCGACGTTCGTCGGCGACCACTTCTCGCTGCGCCGGAACAGGGCGTAGCCGCGCGGCTCGCCGTCCGCCGTCCGGACGACGGCGATGCGCAGGAGCTCGGCGTCGCGGCGCGCGGACGGCCAGTCGACGAGGTGGGACGCGCGCAGCGCGTCGGTGTCCCGGGTGATCCACCCGGGGCGGTCCACCGCGGTGTGCACCCGCTGGACGAGGTCGCCGTGCCGGGCGGGGTCGAGGGTGTCGAGCTCGACGACGAGGTCGGCGCTGCCCGGGACCTCGCGCAGCTCGGCGCCGCGGCCGAGGGTGAGCTTGAGGCCCTGCGTGGCGATGCCGTACCCGTAGCGGCCGTAGATGCCCACCTCCGCGGCGTTGAGGGCCGAGAGGACCTCCCCGCGGGCGATGGAGCGCTCGAGGTGAGTGGTGAGCATCGCCCGCGCCAGGCCCCGGCGGCGGTGCCCGGGGTGGACGCCCACCCACGTGAGGCCGGCGGTGGGCAGCCGCGCACCGCCGGGGACCGGCAGCGCGAACGCGTAGGAGGCGTGCACCGCGGCGAGGCGGCGCGCGCCGGGGTCCCGCTCGTCCCACACGCCGACGACCCGCCCGGGCTCCAGGTCCCACACGACCGCCGAGCGGTCCTCGGGGGCGATGTCGAAGGCGAACGCCCAACGGTCGAGGTCGATGATCGCGTCGCGGTCGGCGACGGTGTCGAGCTCGGCCAGGCGGTAGCCGTCGGGCACGGGCGTGGTGACGACGGCGCCGTCGACGGTGGGGTGGGAGGTCATGCCGACGAGGATGTCAGCCGCGCCCGGTGCCTGGCCAACGCTTTACCGGTGCGCCGTCAGCGGCGTCGGCCGGTGAGGGCCGCGACGGCCACCGCGAGGGGGACGAGGACGACGACGAGCAGGGGCACGACGGCCAGGGCGGCGACGGCGAGGGCCATGACGGCGCCCTGGGCGAGCCAGCGCCCGTGCCCGCCGAGCGGCTCCTCCCCGGCGAGGACCTGGGCGCGCGCGGCCTCGCCCCCGGCGCTGACGAGGAGGCGACGCCAGGTCCGCGCGCGCAGCACCTCGCTGACGGCGGTGCAGCCGAGCCACGAGGCGCCGGCGACGGCGGCCAGCGCCAGGTGCGTCCCCGCGGCGGCGCCGGCGGGCAGGACGAAGGAGACCGCGAGGGCCGCGAGGGGCGCCAGGGCCGCGGTCGTGAGCGAGGCGGTCACCACGGCGGTGGCCTCACCGCCGCGGGCCTGCAGGGCACCCGCGACGAGGACGCCGAGGCCGGCGACGACGGCCCAGCCCGCCACGGTCGCCCCGGTCACGGCCAGGCTCAGGCCGATCCCGGCGGTGAGGGTCCCGGCGACGAGCGCGACAGCGAGGACCGCCGCGGCGACGGCAGCGGTGATGGAGGCCGTGCGGGCGGCGCGCTCGCGGGCAGCGACCACCAGCTCCCGGATGTCGGTGTGCTCGTGGGGCACCGAGGAGTCGCAGTGGGCGCAGCCTCCGGTGCTCGCGGGGGCGGGGGGCGTGACGTGGTCGCTCATCTCGGCACCGATCCTACGGGCCGCGGCTGGGCGGCCGACGGCGGTGGCGCCGCCCGCCCGCGGCGTCGATCATGGTCCGGTGACCACGTCCGACCTCACCGAGCACGTGCTCGACGTCGTCGACCGCGTGCCGCCCGGGCGGGCGACGACCTACGGGCTCGTGGCCGAGGCGGTGCGCGGGAGCACGGGGCGCGGCGGAGCCCGGCACGTGGGTTCGATCATGGCCCGGGTGGGTGCGGAGGTGCCCTGGTGGCGCGTCGTCCGGGCCGACGGCAGCCTCCCGCCCGCCCTGCGTGAGCGGGCGGCCACGCGGTACCGCGCCGAGGGCACGCCGCTCGTCGCCGACGGCAGCCGTGTCGACCTGGCCCGCGCGCTGTGGGACCCCGTGGAGGAGGAGGACCATGCCTGAGGGCCACACCGTCCACCGGCTCGCGCTGGCGTTCGTCGAGCTCTTCGGCGGCCAGCACCTGGGCGTGAGCTCGCCCCAGGGGCGGTTCGCTGCGGGGGCGGCGCAGCTCGACGGGCGCCCGCTGGTGCGGACGGAGGCGCACGGCAAGCAGCTCTTCCTCGGCTTCGGCGATGCCGGCGCCGCGGGGGAGGCGGGCGACGGGGCCGGCGTCGCGGGCGACGGGGCCGGCGCCGCCGCGGGCACCCCGGACGCCGAGCTGCGCTGGCTGCGCGTGCACCTGGGCCTGTACGGCTCCTGGACGTTCGCCGGGGACACCACCTTCGCCGGCCCGCACGCCATCGGCGCGCCCCGTCGGCGGGTGGCGGAGGAGGAGCGCGCGCTGCCCGGGGGAGCCGCCGTCGACCCGGACGAGTGGTCGCCGCCGGAGCCGCGGGGGGCAGTGCGGGTGCGGCTCGTGGGCCGGCACGGCGTCGCCGACCTCACCGGCCCCACCGCGTGCGAGGTGGTGACGGCGGCGGAGAAGGCGGCGGTGCAGGCACGGCTCGGACCGGACCCCCTGCGCCCCGACGGCGACGTCGAGGCGTTCGTCGCCGGCGTCCGCGCGCGACGGCGGCCGGTGGGTGAGCTCCTCATGGACCAGGCGGTCATCGCAGGGGTGGGCAACATCTACCGCGCCGAGGTGCTCTACCGGGCCCGCGTGCACCCCCGGCGCCTGGGCCGGGACGTCCCGGCCGCGCGGCTGCGGGAGATGTGGGCGGACACCGCCGCCCTCATGGCCGACGGCGTGGCGGTGGGACGGATCCGCACCACCCGGCCCGAGCACCGGCACGGGGACGAGGAGCCCTGGTACGTCTACCACCGCACCGGTCTGCCGTGCCTGGTCTGCGGGGCCACGGTGGTCGACGCCGAGATGGCGGGGAGGCGCGCGTACTGGTGCCCGCGCTGCCAGCGCGCGCCGCGCCGCTGACGGGACGTGCCGCTGAGCGCACCACGCTCGGGCTGGCGGCCGGCGAGTGCGCCGGGGTGACCACCACGCGATCGGCCTGCCCGGCAAGATCTACGTCGCCGAGATGGTCGCCGACCGTGTGTCAGTGATCTCCTGGCACGGCCGGGTGTCCACGGTGGCCTCGCTCACCCAGCCCGGCGGGGCGCTGCCGGCGACCCGCCCTCACCGGCGTCCTCAGATGTACAGCGCCGGGTCCGCGTGGGGGTCGATGCCGGAGACCCGGGTGCGCACGGCACCCGGCACGCCCACGGCGACCGCACCGGCGGGAACGTCCTTGACGATCACCGCGTTGGCCCCGATGCGGGCGCCGTCGCCGATGACGACCGGTCCGAGCACCTTCGCCCCCGCCCCGATGACGACCCGGTCGCCGACGGTCGGGTGCCGCTTGCCGTGGGTCATCGACCGCCCGCCGAGCGTGGTCCCGTGGAACATGACGACGTCCTCGCCGACCACCGCCGTCTCCCCGATGACCACGCCCATCCCGTGGTCGATGAACAGCCGGCGCCCCAGCACCGCGCCCGGGTGGATCTCCACGCCGGTGAACGCCCGGGCGGCCTGCGACAGGAGCCGCGCCGGCAGCTTGAGCACTGGCCCGGCGTGCCACATCCGGTGGGCGATCCGGTGCAGCCACAGGGCGTGCACACCGGGGTAGCCGAGCGCCACCTCGAGGCTGGTGCGCGCCGCGGGGTCGCCGCGGCGCGCGGCCTCGAGGTCCTCACGCAGGAGGTCACGCAGGGGGACCGGGGAGTGGTGCACGTCAGTCCATGAACTCGGCGTAGAGCGGGGTGGTGAGGTAGCGCTCGCCGAAGTCGGGGACGACGACGACGATCGTCTTGCCCGCCATCTCCGGACGGGCCGCGACCTGGAGCGCGCCGGCGACGGCTGCCCCGGAGGAGATCCCGGCGAGGATGCCCTCGGACGTGGCGAGCTCGCGCGCCGTCGCCATGGACGTCTCGGCGTCGATGTCGATGACCTCGTCGTAGATGCTCGTGTCGAGCACCGGGGGGACGAAGTTGGCGCCGATGCCCTGGATCTTGTGCGGCCCGGGCTGCCCGCCGTTGAGGATGGGGGACTCGGCGGGCTCGACGGCCACGAGCCGGATGTCGGGCTTGCGCTCGCGGAGCACCTGGCCCACGCCGGTGATGGTGCCACCGGTGCCGATCCCGGCGACGACGACGTCGACCGCGCCGTCGGTGTCCGCCCAGATCTCCTCCGCCGTCGTGCGGCGGTGGATGGCCGGGTTGGCCTCGTTGGCGAACTGGCGCGCGAGGATGGCGCCCGGGCGCTCGGCGACGATCTGCTCGGCCTGGGCCACCGCGCCCTTCATGCCCTCCGCGCCCGGGGTGAGGACGAGCTCGGCGCCGTAGGCCCGCAGCAGCGCGCGGCGCTCCTTGCTCATCGTCTCGGGCATGGCGAGGACGACGTCGTAGCCGCGCGCCGCTCCCACCATGGCCAGGGCGATACCGGTGTTGCCCGAGGTGGCCTCGACGATGGTGCCGCCCGGCGGCAGCTCGCCCGACGCCTCGGCGGCGTCGACGATGGCGACGCCGATGCGGTCCTTGACGGAGTTCGCGGGGTTGTAGAACTCGAGCTTGGCGAGCACGGTCGCCTGCGAGTCCTTGGTGATGGTGTTGAGGCGGACGAGGGGGGTGCGCCCGATGAGCTGGGTGACGTCGTCGTAGATCCTGGCCATGGTTGCCGTCCTTGGGTCGGTGGTGCGCGGGGGCGATGGCGCGGGCCGCGCCGAGGTCCGGAGCGCCTGGCATGCGGTGAGACCGCACGCTTGTGCCGGGCGCTCTACGGACAGGATCGGGAGGAGGACGCGCAGGCGGCGAACGTGCTCATGGCGGCGCCCTCCTCTCGACGAGTCCTTGAAGCCTAAACTACGTCGTTTCGATCATCAGCGCTGGCTGTGCGCCTCCTGCCGGGTCCGCTCCGCGAAGGTGTTGAGCAGCGCGGCGCCGGTCGCGGCGTCGTCCACCGTGACGACAAGGCGGCGCCCACCGGTCTGCTCGACGGCGATCGCCTCGCCCTTGCGGACGACGATGCCGACCGTCCCGGACACCGCCGTGCGCAGCCCCCAGCCGCCGAACTCCGCGAACGGCCGGACCTGGGTGACGTCGGCGCGCTCGACCTCGGAGGCGGGTACGTGATGCCGCGGCCAGCCGAGGGCGCCGCGTGCGGTGAGGCCCCGCGCGTCGACCTGGACCTGCCAGGTGGTCATCGTGAGCATGAGCACCACCACCGGCGCGAGCGTGACGACGAGGAGCACGGTGTCGGTGAGGAGCCACACGCCGATGCCGAGCGCGCCCGCGGCGAGGGCGAGCACCCAGGTGGTGGTCGTGCCGATCCCGGAGACGCTGCGCACCCACACCGCGCGCTGCCCCTCGGGCAGATCGGCGGTCGGGACTCCGGCGGGCAGCGCGCCGGTGGCGGGCTGGGCCGGGTCGCTTCCGGCGAGCGCGCCCGCCAGGGCGCCGAGGGCGACGGCGGCGAGGAGGGTGAGCGTCATCCCGGTGTCGGGGGAGGCGGCCTCGGTGGCCGTCGGGACGTCGACCTGGACGAGGACGGTGGTGAGCGCCATCCCCGCGAACAGCGTCGCGAGAGCGACCGCGAGGCCGAGGACCATCCGCCGGTTGATGGCCTGGCGCCCGGTGAGCACCGCGAACGCGCCCAGGACGACGAGGGAGAGCCCGCCGATGACGGCCATCGGGGCGATGAGCTCGCCGACGGTTCCCGTGCGGTCGACGCCGTCCAGGCCCCAGTGGACGGCGACCGGGTCGGGCAGCCGTGGCACGAGAGCGGCGATGGCGGCCCACGCCGCCGCGGTGATGGCGGCGGGGACGACGACGCCGAGCAGCCAGGCGCGGCGGCGGTGGGGAAGGGGTGTGGTGCTCATCGGTTCTCCTCCGTGGAGCTCAGCATGGCGGCGACCGCGGACAGCGGGAGCCCGAGGGCGGCGGCCTCGCGTCGGACGTTCTCGAGCGCGCCCACCAGCGGCGCGTAGTACTCGGCGCCCCGCGCGGTGACGACGGCGCCGCGCCCGCGGCGCAGCTCGAGCAGCCCTTCGTCGCGGAGCAGCTGGTAGGCGTGCAGGACGGTGTGCGGGTTGATGTCGAGCGACTCGGCGAGGTCGCGCGCCGACGGCAGGCGCTCGCCGCTGGTGAGGGTGCCGGCGACGACGCCGGCACGTACCTGGGTGGCGAGCTGCTCGAAGAGCGGCAGGGGTGAGGCGGGATCGACGCGGAGCAGCATGCGGCAACACTATTGTTCTAGTGCAACTAGCGCAACTTCCCGGTGTGTGGATGTTGGCGAACGCGGCCCCGTGCGACGCCCGGGCTCATGCCGGGCGCTCGACGACCGTGGAACCGGCCTCCGTCACGGTCGCGGCACCGCCCGTGAGCGCCGCGAGGGACGAGCCCAGGGCGGCGCCGTCGGCGGCGGCGAGCGTGAGGCGCACCTGGGTGCCGTAGGCGACGTGGTGGACGGTGACGCCCTGGCCCCGCAGCTCGGCCTCGACGCGGCCTGCGTCGGCGTGCGGCAGGTCGACGGACCACAGCCCGTAACGCTCGAGCACGACGACCGGAGCGGCGGCGAGGGCCTCGCGGACCGCGTCGGAGTAGGCGCGCACGAGCCCGCCGGTCCCCAGCTTGACGCCGCCGAAGTAGCGCGTGACGACGGCGGCGACGTCGACGAGGCCGCTGCCCCGGAGCACCTCGAGCATGGGCATCCCGGCGGTACCGGCCGGCTCGCCGTCGTCGGAGGAGCGCTCGACGAGGTTCGCGCCCGGGACCCGGACGACGAACGCGGAGCAGTGGTGGCGCGCGTCCGGGTAGGCGGCGCGCGCCTCGGTGACGAGCGCGCGGGCGGCGGGCTCGTCGTCGGCCCGGCGCACCCACGTGATGAACCGGGACCGGCGCACCTCCAGCTCGTGGGTGAGCGTGGCGCCGCGGGCGAGCGTGCGCGGGTCGGCCATGGGCCCGAGTATCCCGGCCGGGGGAGCGGGGCGGGCAATCTCACAGGTGCGGGACGGGGCCAGGTTCGTCATCCGGGGCCGGGTCGTGGCAAGATATGGGACGGCAATCGTCCGACCACGAAAGGAGGGGTGAGGGCACATGGCAGTTCCGAAGCGCAAGATGTCCCGCAGCAACACCCGCTCTCGCCGGTCCCAGTGGAAGGCTCAGCTCACCGAGCTCGTCGCCGTTCGCGTCCAGGGCCGTGAGATCCGGGTGCCGCGGCGCCTGGCCAAGGCATACCAGAAGGGGATGCTCGTCGAGGACTGACCCTCGCCGGCTCCACCTGACGAACGGCCGCCACCTCATCCGAGGGGGCGGCCGTTGTGTCGTTCCTCACGCTCCTGGCCTGCCCGTGGTGGTCGTGCAGAAGCGCTGACGCCGCTCGGCGGCCCCCGCGGACCCACGGCCCAGGGTCATCGGGTGCTGCGCCGGCCCTCGATCGGGCCGCGCCTGCGTGCGGGCACGCGCGCTGCGTGGGCTCGCGCGCCCAGGGGCACAGTGGTCGGGGTGGCGGGATTCGAACCCACGGCCTTCCGCTCCCAAAGCGGATGCGCTACCAAGCTGCGCTACACCCCGTCGCCCGCGAGTCTAGGCCAGCGTCGCGGGCGCGGTTCACACCCCGCGGGGCGCTACACTGAGGCGTTGCTCCGGCCCCAGTGGCCGGTGCGCGCGGGTGTAGCTCAATGGTAGAGCCTCTGCCTTCCAAGCAGATGGTGCCGGTTCGATCCCGGTCACCCGCTCCGAGCGGCACCGTCGCCGCTGGTCTGCGCCGCCCGGTCACGCGCTGCCCGGCCGAGCGGCTCGCCAGGCCGTGCCACCTCTGCTGTCCGCCGCCCCGGCCGGCCCGTCAGTCACCGGGCGATGCCTCGGCGGCGCCCGCCGCCTCACCCGGCCGCGAGACCCCCCCGCCCCCACGCCCCCACGCCGGACGGACGACCGGCGTGCGCGCACCCGGGTGCAGGGCAGCAGGGTGCGCACGCCGTAGCCAAGGGTATTGAAACAATGCCGCCGGCGCGGAGGCAAAACCTCACTGCTATCAGGGCGCAGGGCGCCCGGTCAACCGCCAGCATACGTTTGTCTAGACGACGGTCTCCGAAAGGATAACAGCGCCGCATTCAGCGCTACGTGTGTTGACGAGCAACTCGCCGTCCCGCTACACATGCCGCGAGGCGCCGGAGCAACTCACCAGCACAGGTGAGCGGGGCCCCTCCTGACGCAGGGAAAGGGCCACCGATGCAACGCCGTGTCTCCGTCTTCCTGCCATTGGTCCCGCGTCGGCCGGAACAATTGCTCCCCTTTGGGGCAATCGTCCAGAGCGTGCCGGGCGCGGCATTGTGGCAGGGCCAGTCGACATTGCTCGAAACCAACCAGGGCTTTGCCTACCTCGCCGGTGCGGGCGTGCGGGTCCCCGTCGGCATCGGCGTCACGCTGGCGCCGCTGCGGCACCCGTACTACGCCGCTATGGAGGCGAGGTCACTGGCTCTGGCGACGGGTCAGCCGGTCACCTTCGGGCTCGGCCCTGGGGGGACGTCGTTCCAGACGGGGGTCCGCGGCGAGCCGTACCGCAGCCAGCTCGGCGCGATGCGGGAGTACATCACCACGGTGCGCCAGCTCCTTGCCGGGGGCGAGGTCCACGCGGAGGCGGAGACCTTCCGGTGTGACGCGCGTCTGGCGCAGTGCCCGGCGCCCCCGGTGGAGCTCGGCTTCGGCGTCCTGCGCCCGCGCATGGCGCGTCTCGCGGGGGAGACTGCGGACGTGGCCATCACCTGGCTCACCCCCGCGTCCTACCTCCGGGACACCGTCGTGCCCGCTCTCGAGGAGGGGGCACAGAGCGCCGGGCGGCCGCGGCCGCGGCTGGCCACCATCCTCCCCATCGCCCGCCGCCGGCCCCAGCACGAGCCCTTCAAGCTGGCGATGGCGAGCAACTTCGCGCACTCCCGGGCGCCGCACTACATCGACATGCTCGGCAAGGCGGGGATCGCCGTCGACGCTGCCGACCCCATCGCCGGGGCCAAGGCCATCGTCGCGGGCGGTGCCTTCCTCTGCGGGGACGTCGACGAGCTGGCCGGGATGGTGCAGCAGTACTGGGACGCCGGGGTGGACGAGGTCATCCTCAACGTCACCGGTATCTACAACGTCGAGGGGGCCGAGGCCGCCGTCGAGGAGCTCGAGGTGCTCCTCGCGGCCCTCGCGGCGAGCCCCGCCGCGCCGTCCACCCGTGCCGAGACCATCGGCGCCCGCTGAGGCGCCCCAGTACCCACGGAGCTGATGATGGAGAGCTACAAGAAGACCCTCGCCGGATGGGCGTCGGGGACGGCCCACGGCGACGCCGGCGGCACCGGTGCCCGGGTGGTGGTCACCGCCGTCCCGGGGCAGGTGGAGGCGCTGCGGGCAGCGGGCCTCGTCGGTGAGGGCACCACCGTCTACACCCCCGACGGGCAGGAAGGCACCTGGGGCTACGACGGCTCCCTCGAGGAGCCCTACGGGGAGGTCCTCGTCGCCGGGGAGTTCTCCCTGCAGGTGGTCCCCTATGCCCTCGGCCGGTACATCCCGGTCGGTGGACCGACGCTCCTGCGCGTGACGGAGACCTCCGATCTCGAGGCCTACCTCTCCGACGCCGACGAGGCCTTCACCACCGGGCGGTTCCCCGGTCTCGTCGCCGGTCCCACCACGCTCCTGGCCGACGAGCCGGCCCTCGGCGGATGGACCGGCCGTGGCGGCCCCGGGGACCGGCTCTGGGTCCGGGCCGACGGCGAGGTGTCCACGAGCCCGTGGGGCGCGCCGCTGGGGACGGCGGACGACCCCCTGGACGCGCTCGTCGTGCGGTGGGCCGCGGCGAACGACGCCGGGACCCCCTGCGCGGTGGCGCTGAGCCGCGCGGTCAGTGACGACGAGCGTGCCGCGGCGTTCACCGAGCGGCCGTGGCTCGGTCAGTACGTGAAGACCCTCGGCGTGCTGCGCGCGCTGGCGGCGCGCGGTGTCGACAGCGCACGGGCGTCCGGATTCGGCGGCCGCCTCGACGGGGCGCTCGACGGGGTGCCCGCCGGGCCGGGTGCCCCCGCACCGGTGCTCTGCTGGGACGCCCACCACGCCTACCTCAGCGACGCGGGGCGCACCGTCCAGATCGCCCACCCGCTCGCCGTCACCGTCGAGCGGATCCTCGTCCTCGGTCACGGCGCAGCCGACCTCCTCGGCGCCGCGGAGCTCGACCGCGTCGCGACGTACTTCGCCGACGCCGGCTTCCCGCTGCTCCCCGCGGCCTGCGCGGCCGGTCTCCCGGTGGCGGGCTAGGCCGATGAACGACCAGTCCCGCCGCTCCGCGCTGTGGCCCGCGCTCGTGGCGCCCGCAGACCACGGCCGGTCCGACCTCTGCGCGACCGGTGCCCGCGGTGTCCGGGTGCGCTACGACGACGGCACCGAGCGGCTGTGCGGCACCAGCGGGTTGTGGAACACCCCGCTCGGCTACGGCAACGAGGCGATCACCCAGGCGGCGGCCGCTGCCCTCACGGACGCGTCCTACCTCGGGGTGTTCCGCTACGAGAACGCCTACGCCCGGCGCGCCGCCGACGCCCTCGTCGAGGTGGCAGGGCCGGCGCACTACCAGCGGGTCATGTTCTCCACCTCGGGCGGTGCCGCCAATGACCTGGTCACCAAGATCGTGCGGCACTACCAGCTCGTCGCCGGGAGGCCGCGGCGCGCCGTCGTGGTCGGGTTGCGCTCCAGCTACCACGGGCTCACCTTCGGCAGCTTCGCGCTCACCGGCGACGACCTCGGGCAGGCGCTCTACCGCGTGGACCAGCGATACGTCCGGCACGTCACCCCCAACCGCATCGACGAGCTCGACGAGCTCATGCGGCGGCAGGGTGACCAGATCGCCGCCGTCGTCGTCGAGCCCGTGCTCGGTACCGGGGCGCTCCCGCTCGAGCGCGCGTTCGTCGATCGCCTGCTCGCGCACCGGCGCACCCACGGATACCTCCTCGTCGCCGACGAGGTCGCCACCGGGTTCGGACGCACCGGACCGTTCTTCGCCTCGGCCGCATGGAGCGAGCAGCCCGACCTGCTCGTGACGTCCAAGGGCCTGACGAACGGGACCATGGCCGCGGCGGCCGTGCTGCTCGGGACCGAGGTCGCCGAGGCGCTCGAGGGCGTCGGCGCGGTCGTCTCCCACGCGGAGACGCAGGCCGGCACGCCCCCGACGTGCGCGGCCATCCTCGCCACGCTCGCAGAGTTCACCCGCCTCGACGCCATCGCCCGGGGCCACGCCCTCGGGGCGTCGCTGGACGCGCGGCTGGCACGGCTCGTCGAGGCGCACCCGCTCCTGGAGAGCACCACCGGCGTCGGGCTCTTCCGCGCGCTCCGGGTGCGCACCCCGCAGGGGGCGGCGCTGCCCGACGCCGAGGTGCCCGCGCTGGTCGGCGCGGTGCGGGCCGAGGGCGCCGTCGTCCACCCGGGCCCCGCGGGCATCCAGCTCCTCCCCGCTCTCGTCTACACCGAGGACGAGCTCGACGAGCTGGTCGACGCCGTCGCGCGCGGTCTCGACCGGTACGCCGACGCGACCCGGCGCGAGGGCCCCGCCGGGCTCCGGCCCGCCCTCGTGGCGGTGGCCCCGTGATCGCGCGGTCCTCGGGCATCACGCGGACCGTCGTGCGCGCCGACGACCTCCTCGCCTGGCTGGCGGCCACGCGCGCCCCCCGGCTCGACGTCGTCGTGGACCCGGCCGTGCGCGGCCAGGAGGCCGTCGAGGGACTCCTGGCGGCCGTCGTGCGGTCGGTCCCCGAGGCCGTGGTCCTGTCCCAGGCAGCGACGGAGGGCGCCGACGAGCTGAGCGCCCGCATGCGTGCGGACGCCGCGGTGGTCGCCGTCGGCGGCGGGTCCGTCCTCGACAGTGCAAAGCTCGCGGTCCGGCTCGGCGCCGGGGACTGCGGACCGCACCTGTCGGTGCCGCACCGCAGCGCGATGGTGCTCCTGCCCCCGTTGCCCCGCGCGGCGCGAGCGCTGGCCGCGGTGCCCACGACGATCGGTACCGGCAGCGAGGTGAGCAAGGCCGCCGTGCACACGGGCGTGGGCCGACGCCGCCTCGTCGTGGGGGAGGGGCTGCAGCCCGACCTCGCCCTCCACGACCCGGCGCTGACCTCCGGGCTGCCCGCGCCGCTCGTGGCGGAGGGGGTGGTCGAGATCCTCGCCCGCCTCCTCGGGCCGTGCCTGGGCGACCCCCGGCCCCGGACCGTCGAGGACGCCGTCGCGCGGGCGCTGCTCGGTGTCCTCGCCCCGCTGGTCGCCGAGACCGCGGTGCTGGGGGCCGCGCTTCCCCCCGGAGCGCGCGCCGACCTGCTGCGCATCGGGGCGCTGAGCCACCAGGACGCCCTCGTCTCGGGCCGCTCCCCCTATGCGGTCAAGTGGTGGGCGCTGACGAACGAGATCTGCGCGTGCACGGGCGCGCGCAAGGTCCCGGTGCTCGTCGCCGTCCTGCCGGTCGTGCTCGCACGGATGCAGGTCGGCGACCCGCGGTGGGGCTCCGCCCGGCGGCTGGAGGAGCTCTGGGCGTTCGTCGCCGAGGCCACCGGGGTGGCGCTCCCGGCCGACCCGGTGGAGGGCGTGCGTGCACTCCTGGGCCGGCTGGGGCTGCACGGGGACCCGGCAGTGCGCCACCTGGACGTGGACGCGGTCGCCCGGCGCGTGCACCGCGCCTGGGGTGCCGGTCTACCGATGTTTGCCGGGTTCGCCGAGCGGGAGCTCGCCGACCTGGTTCTTGCCGTGACCCGGGAGGCCGGGGCCCCGGCCCCCACCGGGTCCGACGTCGACCGCCGCCCGGCGGTCGTCACGCACGGAGGCACGGAGGGGAGGTGACACACATGGAGATGGAGAAGAACGCGCCCGTGGTGGAGCTCGCGATGCAGGAGCTGGAGGCCATGGACGCCCCGTTCTGGGGGACCGCCGTCAGCGTCGTCAGCGGCATGACCGCCGTCACGGCCGCCGGCGCGAGCGTCTACAAGACCCTCGTCGTCGCGACCATCATCGCGACCTGATCCTCGGACAACGAACGACCACTGACCCGAAGGAGGTGACATGCAGGAGCACGGACCACTCGTGGAGCTCGGGATGCAGGAGCTCGAGCCGATGGACGCACTGGGGTGGTGGACGGGTTTCCAGGAGGGCGTGAAGATCTCGATCGCATCGCTCGTCTTCTCGGCCGCGACCGCCGCAACGTAGTCAGCACGTCAGCACGTCAGCACTACCGCCGGGGGGACGGCGCCGTCCCCCCGGCGGAACCACCACGAACTGGAGAGAACACATGGACGACAACACGACAGGCCCCCGCTCGGCGGATCGTTCTGGCGACATGCTCGCGTGGGTCCTCATCGGCGTCCTCGCCCTCATCACCCTCTCGCTCTTCGTCTTCGAAGGGCCGGCGCAGTCGACGGCCATCGTCGTCTCGCTCATCGTCGGGCTTGCGGGCATCGCCCTGTCGAGCCGTGCGAAGAAGCAGCCATGACGGCACCCCCCGTCCGCTTCGAGTCGCTGACCAAGCGCTACGGGGCGACCCTCGCGGTGGAGGACGTCTCCTTCGAGGTCGCCCCGGGGCGCATCACGGGGCTGCTCGGGCGTAACGGGGCCGGCAAGACGACGTCGCTGCGGGCTCTCCTCGGGCTCGTCGCCCCCACGTCCGGGCGTGCGCTCGTCTTCGGCCGCCCCTACGCCGCCCTCGGTACCCCCCAGCGCGTCGGCGTCTCGATCGACGGCATCGGGTCGACACCCGGGGCGACCGTGGCCGGCGAGCTGGGCATCTGGGCGACGGCGATGGGGCTGTCGCGTGCCCACGTCGAACGCGCGCTCGGCGAGGTCGGCCTCAGCGACGTGGCCGGGCGCAAGGTCGCCAAGCTCTCCCAGGGCATGCGGCAGCGGCTCGCTCTGGCTACCGCGTTCGTGGCCGACCCCGAGCTGGTGATCCTCGACGAGCCCGCCACCGGCCTGGACCCCTCGGGCATCCGCTGGCTGCGCCGGGTGCTGCGCGAGCGCGCCGCGCGCGGGACGACCGTCCTGCTCTCCAGCCACCTCCTCGCGGAGGTCGAGGAGACCGTGGACGACGTGGTCATCCTCGACCGCACCGTGCGGTACGCGGGATCGCTGGAGTCGTTGACGTCCGGGGGCGTGCAGCGTCTCGAGGACCGGTTCTTCAGCCTCGTCGACGCAGAGGAGCAGTACTCCCATGGCTGACCTCGTCCGGGCCGAGGCCCGCAAGCTCTTGACCGGCGGCGGGACGTGGTCCCTCCTGCTCATCGGCATCGGGCTCGGCGGGCTGTTCACCGAGGGCTTCACCCAGGCCGCGCGCGAGCTCCTCTCGAGCGGCGCCAGCGACCCTGCCACCCAGACCGCCGTCATCGTCCGCTCGTGGTTCGCCATGACCCTCGTCTCCGGGATCCTCGGGGCACTGTCCGTCACCCGCGAGTACGCCTCCGGCACGATCTCCCGGTCCGTCCTCGTCGCCGGGTCCCGGTCGCGCCTCTTCGGGGCGAAGGCCCTCACCGGGACCGCCGCCGGGCTGGTCCTCGGTGTCGTCGCGGCCGCGCTCGCCGTCGGGTACGTGCACGTGGCCATGCCGCGCACCGGTGCGGAAGTCGTCTGGTCGCACGAGGCGACGATGACGGCGCTCGGGATCGTCGGCACGACGACGCTCTCGGCGACCTGGGGAGTGCTCCTGGGGTGGATCCTGCGGCACCAGGTCGCCGCGATCCTCGTCATCGTCGGGCTCACGCTTCTTGTCGAACCGGGGGTGCAATCGTTCGCCCCCGAGGTGGCCGGCTACCTGTTCACCATCGCGATGACCGGTGTCAACCTCGACGGCAAGGAGGGGCTGCTGAGCATCGGCGGGTCCTACGCGGTGCTTGTCGGATGGATCCTCGTCCTCGGCGCCGCGGCCCGGGCGCTCGTCGCGAGACGTGACCTCACATGAGACGGACCGCCGCGGCGCCGGTCCTGCCCGACCCCAGCCACCTGCAGCGCCCGAGGCTCGCCGAGGACGTCGTCCTCCACCCGCCGAGCGCCGACGGCACGCCGTGGATCGTGCAGAAGGGGTCGCACACCTACCTGCGGCTGGCGACGGACCTGGCCGATCTCATGCGCGAGATGGACGGGCGCGCCGACCATGCGGGCCTGGCCGAGGCGCTCGGGCCGCGCTGGAGCGCCGACCTGGTCGGTGAGGCGGTCGGCATGCTCGCCGGCAAGGGCATGCTCGACGACGGCAGTGCCCCGCCGGCCCAGCGTCGGGTGCGCTTCCTCGGGGCGCACCGGATCCAGCTCACCGTCCTCCGCCCCGACCGGCTCTTCGACGCCCTCCGCCCGCTCATCGCGGTCCTGGGCAGCCGGTCGGCCATCGCTGTGGGGCTGGCGGTGTCCGTCCTCGGTGCGGGAACGCTGGCGCTGCGTGCCGAGGACGTCGCCCGGGCGCTGGGCACGCCGCTGCCGTTCGCCGCCTACTTCGCCGTGGCGATGGGCTACCTCCTCACCACCTGCGTCCACGAGCTCTCCCACGGGGCGGTGCTCGCCATGTTCGGCGGCCGGCCCACGCGGATGGGCGTCATGCTCTTCTACTTCACCCCGGCGTTCTTCTGCGACGTCACGGACGGCTGGCGCCTGCCCCGGCGGGACCAGCGGGTGGCCGTGGCGCTCGCCGGCATCGGCGTCCAGTCGGTCGTCGCCGGCGTCGCGGCGCTCGCGGCCGCGAGCCTCCCGCTCGGGCCGACCGCGCAGAGCACGGCGTACGTCTTCGCCGCGACGACATACGTCGCCTGCTTGATGAATCTCCTCCCGTTCATCAAGCTCGACGGGTACCTGGCGCTCATGAGCCACCTGGACCTGCCCCACCTGCGGGAGAAGGCGATGGGGGACGCCCGTTCCTGGCTCGGTGCGACGCTCTTCGGTGCTCGCCGCCGGCGGGACCTCCCGCAATGGTGGTGGGCCGTGCCGTTCGGCCTCGCCTCGATGGCCATGCCCGTCTACATCGTCGTGACGCTGCTCCTCATCCTTGCCGACCTGCTCCTCGGGCTCGGGACGGCCGGCGCAGCGGCCGTCCTGCTCGTCGCGGGCGGCGCGCTCGCGTACGTCCTCGTCGGAGGAGCCCGGCTGCAGCGCGAGGCACTTCAGGCGCACGCGCCCCGGTGGCGCACGTGGACGGTGAGCGCCGGGCTCCTCCTCACCGCCGCCGCGGCGGCCGCCGTCGTGCCGGTCCCCGCGTCGGTGCAGGGCGGCTATGTCGTGCACGAGGGACAGGCCTACGTCGTCCTGCCGTCACGGGCGGGAGACGTCACGGTCGGGGACCCGGTGGAGCTGTACCGGATGGGCCTGGTGACGAGCACGGAGGTCGGCCGGGCCACCGTGGCCGGCACGGAGCCGGTGACCGTCCAGGCACCGATCGAGGCGTTCCTGCCCATCACCGCGGAAGGCCTCACGCTTCCCGCGGCCGGGTACCCCGTCACCATCGACGGCCCGTTGCCCGAGCACGCGGGCTCAGCCCGGGTGGCGCTGGGCACGGTGCCGGGCTGGCGGTGGCTGACCGACACCTACCTCGCACCGCTGGGGATCGGCGGCGCGCAATGACCGAGCGGAGGCGTGGCTGACGTGGACATGCGGTACCAGTTCTTCTGCCCGGCGGGCACCCCGTACTACGACGTCGTCCGGGCGGACGACGACACCCTGTTCGCCACCGACCTGCCGGCCGAGTGGTCGACCACGGTCAACGACGAGTGGACCGTGCGCACCCTGCATACCGAAGAGCTGCCCGAGCAGGGCTGGAAGGTGCACGTCTCCGCCACGCCCGACAATGCCGAGCGTGTGCTCGCGGCGGTCGCCCGGTACTGCGCCGACCGGAGGATCGCCTTCAAGCACCTGCGTGGGCCCCGAGCCCTGTTCTTCCGCAACAGCAAGTACGGCGACCGTGGCGCGAGCGGGAAGTTCATCACCGTCTTCCCTCGGGACGTCGGCGAGCTCCGGGCCGTGCTCCTCGAGCTGGGCGAGATCCTCGACGGCGAGCCGGGCCCGTACGTCCTCAGCGACCTGCGGTGGCGTCAGGGCCCGCTCTACGTCCGTTACGGGGGCTTCACCTACCTCGCCGGCCCCGGCCCGAACGGGACGACGGTCCCGTGCCTGCGCCGGCCCGACGGGACGCTCGAGCCCGACGTTCGCAAGCCCGGGTTCCACGTGCCCGAGTGGGTCGAGCTGCCCGAGCTCCTGGAGGAGGCGCTCGCCGCCCGCAACGCCGGCACGCTCGAGGACTTCCCCTTCCGCCCGGAGGCCGCCCTCCACTTCTCCAACGGTGGTGGCGTCTACCGCGCCGTCGACCGGCGCGACGGCGCGCGCGTCCTGCTCAAGGAGGCGCGTCCGATGGCCGGGCTCGACGAGTCCGGGGCCGACGCCGTCACCCGCCTCGAGCGCGAGCGCTGGGCGATGGAGACCCTCGCCGGGGTCGCCGGGATCCCGCGGCTCATCGACTACCGGCGCGGCCACGAGCACTACTTCCTCGCGCGGGAGTTCGTCGACGGCGTCACGCTGTCGCAGGCGATGCACGAGCGCAACCCGCTTCTCACGGCCGGCGGGCTGACGCAGGCCGGGTACACCTCCTGGGTCCTGGGGGTCCTCGACCAGGTGGAGGAGGCGCTCCAGGCGATGCACGCCCGCGGGGTGGTCTTCGGTGACCTCCATCCCAACAACATCATGATCACCGAGGACGACCTCGTGTACTTCATCGACCTGGAGACCGCCGGGTCGGACACCACCGGCTTCGAGCAGCGGATCGGGGCCCCGGGGTTCCGGGCGCCGGCCGGGGTGCGGGGGACCGACGTCGACCGCTACGCCCTGGGGTGCACCCGCCTGGCCGTGTTCCTCCCGGCGACCGTGGTGCTGCCGTGGCAGGAGGGGAAGCGGGAGGACCTCCTGGAACAGGTGCGCGAGGTCGCGGCGGTGCCGCAGCCCTTCCTCGACAAGGCCCGGGCCGAGCTCGCGCTCGGGGCTGGGACGTGCGCCCACCCGGGCCCCGGGGTCCGGCTGCGTGAGCTGGGCCCGGACGAGCGTCGGCGACGGCTGGTCGCGGGCGTCCTCGCCGCGGCCACGCCCGAACGCACCGACCGCCTCTTTCCCGGCGACATCGGCCAGTTCACCGCCGAGTCGGGCGGGGTGACGTTCGCCCACGGGGCGGCTGGCGTCCTCTGGGGCCTCCACCAGCTCGGTGTCGGAGTCGATCCCGCGCACGTCGACTGGCTCCTCGCCGCGGTCGACCGGACGCGCGGGCTCGGTCCGGGGCTGGCCCGCGGGCTGGCGGGCGTGGTGTACGCGCTCGACGGCATGGGGCGCCACGACGACGCCGCCGAGGTCGTCGAGCACCTCCTGCGGATCCCCACCGACGCTCTCGGGCCCGGGCTCGCGGACGGCGTCGGTGGTCTCGGCCTCGTCCTGCTCGAGCACCACCAGCGCGGCGGCGACCCGGGGCTTCTCGACCGGGCCGTCGACCTCGCCGACACCCTCGACGCAGCGGCCGTCCCCGCGACCAACGGCCGGGAGCCGACCGGGTGGTGGGACGGGTGGAGCGGGACCGCGCTCCTGCGGCTGCGCCTCCACGAGGCGACGGGGGAGGAGCGTCACCTCGTCGCGGCCCGCGACGCGGTCCGGCGTGACCTCGGCGCGCTGGGGTGGGGCGGCGAGAGCGGCCAGTGGCGCAGGCACCCGTCCCTCGCTCGCGGTGCCGGGGGTATCGCCCTCGTCCTCGGCCAGATGCGCGCCGTCATGGCCGAGGAGTGGGTGGGACGGACCGAGCGTGAGCTCGTGCGCGCCTGCGCCGACGCGTACCTGCCCCAGGCCGGGTGGCTGCACGGCCGCGCGGGCGTCCTCACCGTCCTCGGCCAGGCCGGACGCCGTGAGGACGACGCAGCGGTGCAGCGACACCTGCGTGCGCTGGACGTGTGCGCCGTCGGGGACGACGACCACGTCAGCGTCCTCGGGCAGGAGCTGCTGCGACTGTCCACCGACCTGGCCACCGGCTCCGTCGGGGTGGCGCTGGGGCTCGAGTCGATCGCGCGGGCCGAGGCCGTCGGCGTTCCCTTCGTCGGCGGCTGCGCCGTCCGCCCGGCCGGCGTGCTGGCGCAGGCATGAGCGCCGGCCAGGTGTTCAGCATGGCCGGGGTGCCGGGGCTGGCGGCCGAGATCCTCGCCCCGGTCGCGGACCGCGTGGTCCTCCACGACCTCTACGGCGAGGTGGGCGCGGCGGTCTACACCGCGCTCGCCGAGGCGGACCAGCACGAGGTCCGCGAGTTCGTCGCGGCGGTGGCCCGCACGCCCGGGCCCGTCCTCGACCTCGCCGCCGGGGCGGGCCGGCTGACGCTGCCGCTGCTGGCGCTCGGCCGCCACGTCACCGCGCTCGACCTGTCGGTGCCGATGCTCGCCGCGCTCGAGCGCGCCCTCGACGCCGCGCCGCGCGCGTTCCGGGCCCGCACCCGGGTGGTCCAGGGCGACATGAGTGACTTCACCCTCGGCGAGCAGTTCGCCGTGGTGGTCCTCGCCGCGACGTCGGTCACCCTGCTCGACGCCACCGGCCGCCAGGGCCTGTACGCAAGCGTCGCCCGCCACCTGACCGACGGCGGGCGCTTCGTGCTGTCCGTGGCCCAGGACCGCCGCCCGGGGGAGGAGGGCGAGGACACCTGCCACGACATCCGCCTACCCGACGGCCGGGGCTACCGGATCATCGAGCACATCGCCCGGGGCGCCCGGCAGCGCGAGGTCACGGTCGTCCCCGTCGACCTCGAGACGCCGGAGGTCCCCGTGTGCCGGTCGACGGTGGAAGTCCTCAGCCTCGGCGACCTCGAGGACGAGGTGGCGGGGACGGGCCTGCAGGTGGTCGGCGTCGAGCCGACGGCGGGAGCCCTGCCTCACCGCACGGTGCTCGTCACCCTGGCCCGCGCCCGTTAGATCAACGGCTGGAACACGACGGTACGACGCCGGCCCAGCCGTGTGTCGACGAAGGGCCAGTCGGCGGCCTCGTCGAGGACGAGCGGCTGAAGGCCGCCCACGAGCACCTTCACCGCGACGAAGCCGGCGTCACGGACGGCTGCGGGCAACCGGTGCGTCAGGTCGACCCGCAGGACGGGGAACCCGCGTGCGGCGAGCCCGGCCGCCGCGGGGGCCGGCTCCCCGGGGGTGTCCGTGCGCATCGGGCGCGCCGGGCCGAGGCCCTGCGCCCACGCCCGCATCGCCTCCCGGCCTCGCCCGTCGGTCCAGAAGTCGCAACGGGCCTCGCCGTGGGCGACGAAGGCGCGCGCGCCGTCCTCGGCGGTCCCGCCCGTGCGTGCCCGGCTGCGCAGGGCGAGGTAGATCTGCCACGCCTCCTGCACCGCCTTCACCACACCCTCCGGTTCCGCGGCCGCGGCCACGGCGCCGGTCCCGATGGTGACGCCGTCGTCCACCCACGCGACGTACGCGTGCCGGTCGGGCAGGGCGGTGGGCACGCACGCCGCCCGCACGGTGACCTGCGGCTGGTCGCTCACCAGCCGGGCGAGGCGCGCGTCCCCGGCGAGCTCGACCTCCACCGCCGCCGCACGGTCCGGGCGGAACCACGTCCGCATGAGCGCGTCCCGCTCGAGGACCTCCGCCAGGGCCACCGCCGTGGCCGCATCGAGGGAGGTGTGGGCCGCTGCCCCCGAGGGGGTCCCCTCCCACCGGGCGGCGAGGGGGCCGGTCACCGGGCAGTCGACCCACGCCGACGGTACGAGCCGCTCGCACCCCGAGCCGAGCTCCTCGGCCGGGTACCACGTGGTGTCCTCGCGCTCGGCGACCGGCCAGTGGCCGGGCCAGTGCTCGGCATCGGCGGCGGCCGTCCCCGCCGCCCTGAGGTCGGCGAGGGTCGCGCGGACCGGGTCACCGGTCTCCCGCGGGGCGAGGGCGCACCGTTCCACCGCCTCGCCCAGGCCCCGGCGGACGGCGCCGTCGGCCTGGAGGTCGAAGGCTCCCGCGAGGTCGTGCACCGTCGGGTGCGTGGTGCTCGCGAACCGGGTGCCGACGTCGACGACCATGAGGTACAGGTGAGGCGGGTCCGGGTGCCGGACGAGCTCGAAGCCACGCGCCAGCCCGGCCTCCGGGCGCAGGAGCTCGTGGACCACTGCGGGCGTGAGGGCGCTCATGCCCGGTGAGCCTAGCGACGGTGCGCCGCGTCCGGCCGACGGCCCACGGGGCTGAACGCCGGGCGCCGACGGCCCGCGGGCGCCGAGCTCGCCGCGCGACGGTTCGACGTGGTGCCCTAGGATGGTGAGGCTTGTGCGTGCCCTCGGTGCGCGTGCCTGATCGACCTTTCCTCGCCGCGGCGAGGGCCGTCCCCCCGTAACCGATGAGTGGAGAACACCGCAGTGAAGAGCGCCGTCGAGAACCTCGAGCCCACCCGGGTCAAGCTGACCGTGGAGGTGTCCTACGAGGAGCTCAAGCCGAGCCTCGAGCACGCCTACTCGCACATCGGTGAGCAGATCACCGTGCCCGGCTTCCGCAAGGGCCGCGTGCCGGCCCGGATCATCGAGCAGCGGGTGGGGCGCGCCGCGGTCATCGAGCACGCCGTGAACGAGGCGCTGCCCGAGCTGTACCGCCAGGCCGTCTCCGAGGCGGACATCCGCCCCCTGGGCCAGCCCGAGGTCGACGTCACCGAGGTGCCCGCGATGTCCGGCACCCCCGGTGGCCAGCTCGTCTTCACGGCCGAGGTGGACATCCGTCCCCAGATCACCCTCCCCGAGCTCGACGGCCTCGAGCTGACCGTCGACGCCGTCGAGGTCACCGACGCCGACGTCGAGGAGCGCCTCGAGGCGCTGCGTGAGCGGTTCGGCTCGCTCGTGGGCGTCGAGCGCGCTGCCGAGGACGGCGACTTCGTCACCATCGACCTCACCGCCACCATCGGCGAGGAGGAGGTCGACTCCGTCTCCGGCATCTCCTACCAGATCGGTGTCGGCAACATGCTCGAGGGCATGGACGAGGCCCTCACCGGCCTCAGCGCGGGGGAGTCCGCCACGTTCACGGCGCCGCTCGCCGGTGGCGAGCACGCCGGCGAGGACGCGGAGATCACCGTGACGGTCTCCACCGTCAAGGAGCGCGACCTGCCCGCCGTCGACGACGACTTCGCCCAGCTGGCGAGCGAGTTCGACACCATCGACGAGCTCCGCGAGGACCTGCGCGCGCAGGTCGCCAAGGACAAGGCGGCCGACCAGGCTGTCCAGGCCCGCGACCTCCTCCTCGAGGAGCTCCGCAAGGGCATCGAGATCCCCGTGCCCACCCGCGTCGTCGACCAGGAGATCAAGAACCACCTCCAGGCCGAGGGCAAGGACGAGGACGACCCCCACGGCGAGGAGGTGCGCGAGGAGACCGAGCGGATGCTCAAGGACCAGTTCCTCCTCGACGCCCTTGCCGAGGAGCTCAAGGTCAACGTCGGGCAGAACGAGCTCATCCAGTTCCTGCTCAACAGCGCCCAGCAGTACGGCATGGACCCCAACGAGTTCATCACCAGCGCCGACCGGGCGGGCCAGATCCCCGCGTTCGTCGGTGAGCTCGCGCGGAACAAGTCCCTCGCGGTCGCCCTGCGCCGGGCCACGGTCAAGGACAGCACGGGCGCCGAGCTCGACCTCGTCGAGTTCATCGGCTCCGACGAGGAGGACGCGGCCGAGGCCGCCGGTGCCGCGGGTGCCGAGCCGGCCGACAGCTCCGACAGCGCGGACTCCGCCGACAGCGCGGACTCCGCCGACAGCGCGGACAGCGCGGACAGTGCCGACAGCGCGGACAGTGCCGACAGCGCGGAGAGCGCGCCGTCGGCCCCGTCGGCCTCCTGACGTGACGAGCCCGCCCACCGGTATCGCGCCGGTGGGCGGGCTCGCGTCCGTATGGCGAGCGGCGCGGTGCGCCAACAGCGAAAACGAACGGATCCGGGACTGCGCCCGCCATGGCGCGGGTTAGTGTCGCTGGACGGCCCGACGCCCGTGGGGGAACCCCCGGCGGCGAGCAGAAGAAGACGACGAGGAGCGAGTACGTGAGCCAGATGCCACTTGCCAAGGGCGAGGGAAACAACCTCGGCCTCAACGACAACGTCTACAGCCGGCTGCTCAAGGAGCGCATCATCTGGCTCGGCACCGAGGTGCGCGACGACAACGCCAACGTCATCTGCGCCCAGCTGCTGCTGCTCGCGGCGGAGGACCCGGACCGGGACATCTTCCTCTACATCAACTCCCCGGGTGGCTCGGTCACCGCGGGCATGGCGATCTACGACACCATGCAGTACGTCAGCCCTGACGTCGCCACCGTCGGCATGGGTATGGCGGCCTCGATGGGGCAGTTCCTGCTCTCCTCGGGAGCGAAGGGCAAGCGCTACGCCACGCCCCACGCCCGCGTGATGATGCACCAGCCCTCGGGCGGCATCGGCGGCACCGCCACCGACATCCGCATCAACGCCGAGCTCATCCTCCACATGAAGCGCGTCCTCGCCGAGATCACCGCCCAGCAGACCGGCAAGACGGTCGAGCAGATCAACGCCGACGCGGACCGCGACCGCTGGTTCACCGCCCACGAGGCGCTCGAGTACGGGTTCGTCGACCACGTCGTCGAGCACGCGGCGTCCGTCTCCGGTGGTGGCGGCACGGAGTCCTGACCGTCCCGTCCCTCGCCCCGCGACCTCGAACGAACCAGGAGCAGCACCTGTGAGCACCGACTTCCTCGCCCAGGCGGGCGCCGGCCAGCGGCCGTTCTCCCTGCCGACCTCGGCCATGCCCTCCGCCCGTTACGTCCTGCCCCAGTACGAGGAGCGCACGGCCTACGGGTACAAGCGGCAGGACCCGTACACCAAGCTCTTCGAGGACCGCATCATCTTCCTCGGCGTGCAGATCGACGATGCCTCGGCCGACGACATCATGGCTCAGCTGCTCGTCCTCGAGAGCGCCGACCCGGACGGCCTCATCACCCTGTACATCAACTCCCCGGGTGGTTCCTTCACCGCCCTGACGGCGATCTACGACACGATGCAGTACATCAAGCCGCAGATCCAGACGGTGTGCCTGGGGCAGGCCGCCTCGGCCGCCGCCGTCCTGCTCGCCGCCGGCTCGCCCGGGCGCCGGCTCGCGCTGCCCAACGCGCGGGTCCTCATCCACCAGCCCGCCCTCGAGGGCGGCGGTTACGCCCAGGCCTCGGACATCGAGATCCACGCCAACGAGGTCCTGCGGATGCGCGAGTGGCTCGAGGAGACGATCGCCAAGCACTCCAACGTCGACGTCGAGCAGGTCCGCCGCGACATCGAGCGCGACAAGATCCTCACGGCCGCCCAGGCGCTCGACTACGGCCTCGTCGACCAGGTGCTCGCCTCCCGCAAGCCGGAGACGCTGCCCAAGGGCTGAGCGGGGCGCGACACCCGCTCCGCCTGTCGCACATGACGCGCGGTGCGCCGTAGTGTGCAATGGACCTGTGCAGCACGAGTGTGAGGAGGGGTAGGCGTGGCGCGTACCGCTGAGGGTGCCGACCTGCTGAAGTGCTCGTTCTGCGGCAAGAGCCAGAAGCAGGTGAAGAAGCTCATCGCCGGCCCCGGGGTCTACATCTGCGACGAGTGCATCGACCTGTGCAACGAGATCATCGACGAGGAGCTCGCCGAGGCCAGTGAGCTGGGCCTGGTCGAGCTGCCCAAGCCCCGTCAGATCTTCGACTTCCTCGAGCAGTACGTCATCGGCCAGGAGCCCGCGAAGCGGTCCCTCGCCGTCGCCGTGTACAACCACTACAAGCGCGTGCAGGCCGCCGAGAAGAACGACGGCGAGGACGACGTCGAGATGGCGAAGTCCAACATCCTCCTCATCGGCCCCACCGGCACGGGCAAGACCTACCTCGCGCAGACCCTGGCGAAGATGCTCAACGTCCCCTTCGCGATCGCCGACGCCACGGCGCTCACCGAGGCGGGGTACGTGGGGGAGGACGTCGAGAACATCCTCCTCAAGCTCATCCAGGCCGCCGACTTCGACGTGAAGAAGGCCGAGAAGGGCATCATCTACATCGACGAGATCGACAAGATCGCCCGCAAGAGCGAGAACCCGTCGATCACCCGGGACGTCTCCGGCGAGGGCGTGCAGCAGGCGCTCCTGAAGATCATCGAGGGCACCCAGGCGTCGGTGCCGCCGCAGGGCGGCCGCAAGCACCCGCACCAGGAGTTCCTCCAGATCGACACGACGAACGTGCTCTTCATCGTCGCCGGGGCCTTCGCCGGCCTCGAGGAGATCATCACCTCCCGCGCCGGGCGCCGGGGGATCGGCTTCGGGGCGCCGCTGCGCTCCGCCGACGACGAGCTCGACGTCTTCGGCGAGGTCCGCCCCGCGGACCTGCACAAGTTCGGGCTCATCCCCGAGTTCGTCGGGCGCCTGCCGGTCATCGCCACGGTCTCCCCGCTCGACCGCGAGTCGCTCATCCGCATCCTCACCGAGCCTCGCAACGCGCTCGTGCGGCAGTACCAGCGGATGTTCCAGATCGACGGCGTGGAGCTGGAGTTCACCGACGACGCGATCGACTCCATCGCGGACCTCGCGCTCCTGCGGGGCACCGGTGCCCGCGGGCTGCGCGCCATCATGGAGGAGATCCTCCGCGAGGCGATGTTCGACGTCCCCAGCCGGGACGACGTCGCCCGCGTGGTCATCACCCGTGAGGTCGTCGAGGAGAACGTCAACCCCACGCTGGTGCCGCGCGAGACGCCCAAGCGCCGCACGCCGCGCGAGAAGAGCGCCTGAGCCTCCTCGCCCAGCGGTGCCCGCCATGCGGGACATCGGATGCGGGCGCCGTCGAACTGGCGCAAGGTGGGGTGCACCTATCCCCAACCGGAGCGAGGTGTTCCCGCACATGCAGATCGACTGGCTCACGAGCCTCCTGCCCCCCGACGAGGACGTCGTCACCGTCGTCCTCGACGCCACCCGCGAGAGCGAGTCCGGGCGCCAGGCGGTGCAGACCCGGTGGCGCGACCTGCGGCGGACCCTGGAGGCGCAGGGCGCCCCGGCCGACGCCCTGACGGCCATCGACGAGCGGGTGGAGCGGCCCACGCACGTGAGCGGCGAGCACGGGCGTGTACTCGTGGCCAGCCGCGCCGGCCTGCTCGTGGACCGCACCCTCGCCGGCCCACCGGCGTCGGACGAGGCGGTCGTGTGCCGCGGGGGCGCCGGCGCCTTCGCGCTCGCCCGCGTGGCGGACGAGACGGTGCGCTACCTCGTCGCCGAGATCGATCGCGCGGGTGCTGACGTCACGTTCTACGACAACGCCGCGTACGACCCCGGCCACGACGAGGGCACGCAGACGGTCGAGGGCGGCCACGACGTCCTCAACAAGGTCCGCGCCCCGGGCACGGCCACCCGTCGCATCCAGGCGCGCGCGGAGGACTCCTGGGACCGCAACGCCGAGGCGGTCGCCGCGGAGCTGGACCGCTCCGTCGCGCGCCGGCGCCCCGAGCTGCTCATCCTCACCGGCGACGTGCGCGCCGTCCCGCTGGTCCGCGACAACCTCGGCGGTGCCGCCCGCCCCCTCGCGGTCACCATCGAGGGCGGCTCCCGCGCCGACGGCGTCAATCAGGAGGCGTTCGGGGAGAAGGTCCGCGCGGCGCTCACCGCCTACCGCATGCGTCGCCGCGAGGAGGTCATCGACCGGTTCCGCCAGGACCACGGGCGCGACGCCGGGGCGACCACCGGGCTGGAGTCCGTCGTCGACGTGCTGCGCCGCGGGCAGGTCGCGGAGCTCCTCGTCACCGAGGCCGTGGCCGGGCCGCCGTCGTCCCTGGCCGACCGGACCCTGTGGGTGGGGGAGTACGGCATGCAGCTGGCGATGAGCCGGCAGGAGGCCCTCGACCTGGGGGTCGACGAGCCCCGTGAGCTGCGCGCCGACCACGCCCTGGGCCTGGCGGCCGTCGAGCAGGGCGCCGGCGTCACCTTCGTGGACGAGGCGAGCCTGGACCTCGTCGACGGCGTGGGCGCGATCCTGCGCTGGCACGACGCCTCGACCCCGTCCGACCACGCCCTGACGATGGACGGCGACACCGCCCGGATGTGACCGTGCGGCGGGTGCCCGTACGGCGCCCCGGGGCGACGGCGCTACCGCGCGCGCCCCGGGGCGTCGGCCTGTCCCGTGGCCGTCGGCACCAGCCGCCCGTGGCGGGACACCCCGCCGGGACGGGCCGCGCGGCGCCTAGGATCGGGCCATGAGCGAGAACCCCGGCGTCGTCCCGCCCGAGCTCGCGCAGGCGCGCGGCACCATCGACAACATCGACGCCGCCCTGGTCCACCTGCTCGCCGAGCGCTTCAAGTGCACGCAGCGGGTGGGCGTGCTCAAGGCGGACCTCGGGCTCCCGGCCTCGGACCCCGCCCGGGAGGCCCGTCAGGTCGACCGCCTGCGCCGGCTGGCGGAGGAGGCGGGTCTCGACCCGGTGTTCGCCGAGAAGTTCCTCGCGTTCATCGTCGAGGAGGTCATCCGGCACCACGTCGAGGCGGCCGAGACCCGGGCGCGCAGCTAGCCGCGGCCGCTCAGCCGCCGTACAGCGCCTCGACCTCGCCCGCGAAGTCGCGCAGCACGGCCGCCCGCTTCACCTTCATCGACGGCGTGAGGTAGCCGTTCGCCTCGGTGAAGTCGGTCGGCAGGACGGTGATCTTGCGGATCGACTCCGCCCGGGAGACCGCCTCGTTGGCCCGCGCGACCGCCCGGTCAAGCGCGGCGAGGACGTCGGGGTTCGTGGTCGCCTGGGCCACGGTCATCGTCGGCAGCCCGTGGTTGGCCAGCCACTGCGGCAGCATGTCCGCGTCGAGGGTGACGAGCGCGCCGATGAACGGCTTGCCGTCGCCGACGACGACGACCTGGGAGACGAGCGGGTGGCCGCGCAGGCGGTCCTCGAGGACGGCCGGCGCCACGTTCTTCCCGCCGGCGGTGACGATGATCTCCTTCTGCCGGCCGGTGATGCGCACGTAGCCGTCGGCGTCCATCGTCCCGAGGTCGCCGGTGGCGAACCAGCCGTCGACGAACGCCGCGGCGGTCGCCTCGGGGTTGCCGTGGTAGCCGCGGAAGACGTTGGGCCCGGCGACGAGGACCTGGCCGTCGTCGGCGATCCGGACCGACGTGCCGGGGTACGGCGGCCCGACGGTGCCGATCTTCACCTGCCCGGGGCGGTTGACCGTGGTCGGCGCCCCCGACTCGGTGAGCCCGTAGCCCTCGAGGACGACGACGCCGATGCCGCGGAAGAAGTGTCCGAGACGCTCACCGAGCGGGGCGCCGCCCGAGACGGCGTACTGCAGCGTCCCGCCCATGGCGGCGCGGATCTTGCCGTAGACGAGACGCGAGGCGAGGGCGTGCTGGGCCTTGAGGGCGGCGGAGGGGCCGTCCTCGGTCTCCAGGGCGCGGGAGTAGGTGATGGCGACCTTCGCGCCCCAGCGGAACGTGCGCTGCTTGAGGCCGGAGCCGGCCTTGGCGTCGGCCGAGTTGTACACCTTCTCGAAGACCCGGGGGACGGCGAGGAGGAACGTGGGTCGGAAGGCGCCCAGGTCCGCGACGAGGTTGCGCGCGTCCGGCACGTGCCCCATGACGGCGCCGGAGTACACGCACAGCACCTCGACGAAGCGCGCGAAGACGTGGGCGAGCGGCATGAAGACCAGCGTGCGCTTGTCGGGTCCGCTCACCACCTGGCTGAAGTGCGGGTCGTCCGCGCCGTTGACGACGAGGGTGACGAAGTTGCCGTGGGTGAGCTCGACGCCCTTGGGACGCCCCGTCGTCCCCGAGGTGTAGATGATCGTGGCGAGGGAGTCCATCCCCACGCCGGCGGTGCGCCGGGCCACCTCGGCGGCGTCGACGTCGGCGCCCGCGGCGGTGAGCGCCGTGAGGGCACCCTCGGCGAGGACCAGCACCCGCTCGAGCGCGCCGGTGCCGACCAGCGGCTCGGCGAGGGCGCCGAGCGCGTGGGTCTCGGTGATGGCGAGCCGGGCGCCGGAGTTGCTGAGGATCCAGGCGACCTGCTGGGCGGAGGACGTCTCGTAGATGGGCACCGGCACGGCGCCCGCGGACCACAGGGCGAAGTCGAGCAGGGTCCACTCGTAGCTCGTGTGGCTCATGATCGCGACGCGGTCCCCGGGGGCGATGCCGAGCGCCACGAAGCCCTTGGCGACGGCGGCCACCTCGTCGGCGAACGTCCGCGCCGTCACCGGCACGAACCCCGCCCCCAGGGCGGACTTGCGCTCGAAGAGCGGGGAGTCGCCGGCCTTCTCCACCCGCCGGGCGAGGATCCACGGGATGGACATGTCGGGGGTGAAGGTGCCCACGCCGGGCGTGGTGGCCTCGCGGCGGGTCGTCGTGGCGTCCGTCATCGGTGTGCCTCTCTCAGCCCTTGCGGGGCGTCGGCTCGTCGAGCTCGTGCGCGGTGACCGAGACGGTCTCCGCGGTCTGGGCACCCATGACCTCGAGGTCGCCGCGCACCCGCCCGGCGGACCGCAGGTCGCCGAGCGTGGCCTGGACGCGGGCGACGTCCTCGGCCGGCAGCTCGAGCCGGACGCGGGCGAACGTCGTCCGCTGGGAGACCTTGGCCTCGGACTTCACCTTGCGGAGCGCGGCGAGCGCCTGGCCGGTGACGGTGAGCACGCCCGGGTCGGCGTCGCCGGCGGCCTCGCGCAGCGGGCCCGACACGGGCCACGAGGCCGCGTGGACGGAGCCCTCCCGCCACCAGCTCCAGACCTCCTCGGTGGCGAAGGGCAGCACGGGGGCGAGCAGGCGCAGGACCACGTCGATGGTGACGGCGAGCGCCGCGCGCGCGGAGGCGACGGCCGCGGCGGGGTACGTCCCCTCGGAGTCGTAGGCACGGTCCTTGACGAGCTCGAGGTAGTCGTCGCAGAAGGTCCAGAAGAACGTCTCGGTGACCTCGAGCGCCCGCGTGTGGTCGTAGAGCTCGAGGGCGGCCGTGGCGCGCTCGACGACGTCGGCCAGCTCGGCGAGCAGCGCGCGGTCGACCGGCTCGGTGACCGCGGACGGGTCCAGGGTGGCGGGTGCGTCCCCGCCCATGGTGAGGGCGAACTTCGAGGCGTTGAGGACCTTGATGGCGAGGCGGCGCCCGATCTTCATCTGGCCGACCTCGAAGGCGGCGTCGGTGCCGAGGCGGGCCGAGGCGGCCCAGTAGCGCACCGCGTCCGAGCCGTGCTCGCGCAGGAGGTCCATGGGAGTGACGACGTTGCCCTTGGACTTCGACATCTTCTTGCGGTCCGGGTCGAGGATCCATCCGGAGATCGCGGCGTGCCGCCAGGGGAGGCCGTCGAACTCCAGGTGCGCGCGCAGGACCGTGGAGAAGAGCCAGGTGCGGATGATGTCCTGGCCCTGGGGGCGCAGGTCCATGGGGTAGACCCGGGCGAACAGGTCCTCGTCGCGCAGCCAGCCGCCCGCGATCTGCGGGGTGAGCGAGGACGTCGCCCACGTGTCCATGACGTCGACCTCGCCGACGAAGCCGCCGGGCACGCCGCGCTGCTCGGGGCGGTACCCGGGCGGGGTGTCGCTGCTGGGGTCCACCGGAAGCGACGCCTCGTCAGGGGTGAGCACGGTGGAGTGGTCCACCTCGCCGTCCTCGCCGACGGCGTACCAGACGGGGATGGGGACGCCGAAGAAGCGCTGGCGCGAGACGAGCCAGTCGCCGTTGAGGCCGCGGACCCAGTTCTCGTACCGGACCTTCATGAAGTCCGGGTGGAAGTCGAGCTCCTCGCCGCGCTCGAGCAGGCCCTCGCGCAGGTCCCGGCCCCGGGCGTCGGTGGCGGGCCGGCCGCCGTTGCGGATGTACCACTGGCGGGAGGTGACGATCTCCAGGGGCTTCTCGCCCCGCTCGAAGAAGTTCGCCTTGCGCTGCGTGGCCACCGGCTCGCCGGCGAGCTCCCCGCTCGCCCGGAGCGCGTCGACGACCTGCTGGCGCGCGCTGAACGTCGTCTTGCCGGCGAGCTGCGTCTCCCAGAGCTCGCGCCCGGCGGCGCTGGTGATCCAGTCGGGGCACTCGTCGAGCAGGCGGCCGTCGCGGCGGATGACCGAGCGCATGGGCAGGTCGAGCTCGCGCCACCACTGGACGTCGGTGAGGTCGCCGAACGTGCAGCACATGACGATGCCGGTGCCCTTGTCCGGCTCAGCGGCCGGGTGCGCGACCACGGGGACCTCCACCCCGAAGAGGGGGGAGCGGACGGTGGTGCCGATGAGCGAGGCGTAACGCTCGTCGTCGGGGTGGGCGATGAGGGCGACGACCGCCGGCAGCAGCTCCGGGCGGGTCGTCTCGATGTAGACGGCGCCGTCGTGGACGGTGTCGGTGCGCTGGCTGGCCGTCGTCGCCGCCTCGCCGTCGGGGTCGGTGAGGGCGAACGCGACGCGGTGGTAGTGGCCCGGGTAGTCGCGCGCCTCGAGCTCGGCCTGGGCCACCGCGGTCTGGAACGTCACGTCCCACAGCCCCGGCGCGGCCGCCTGGTAGGCCTCCCCGCGCCCGAGGTTGCGCAGGAACGCGGTCTGGGCGACCTGCTGCGCACTGCGGCCGATGGTCTGGTAGTGGTGCGACCAGTCGACGCTGAGGCCGACGTGGCGCCACAGGGCCTCGAACTGCTTCTCGTCCTCAGCGGTGAGGCGCTCGCACAGCTCGACGAAGTTCTTGCGGGAGACGGCCACCTGGTCCGCGGCCTTGATGCTCTTGCCCTCGCCGCCGGCGTGGGGCGGGGTGAAGTCGGGGTCGTAGGGCAGCGACGGGTCGCAGCGGACCCCGTAGTAGTTCTGCACGCGGCGCTCGGTGGGCAGCCCGTTGTCGTCCCAGCCCATGGGGTAGAAGACGTGCTTGCCGCGCATGCGCTGGAAGCGGGCGACGACGTCGGTGTGGGTGTAGGAGAAGACATGCCCGACGTGGAGGGAGCCCGAGACCGACGGCGGCGGGGTGTCGATGGAGTAGACCTCGGCACGCTCGGCGGTGCGGTCGAAGGCGTAGACGCCGTTCTCGCTCCAGCGGGCGTCCCAGCGCTCCTCGAGCCCGTCGACGCTCACCTTGTCCGGTACGGCGACCGTCGGCAGGAGGGGAGCAGCGGGGCGGGAAGCGTGCGCGTCGGTCATGGCAGACCATTCTTCCACGTCAGGGCGGTGCGCCCGCGGGGGGCCCGGGCGTGCGAGGTGTGCCGTGCGGCTCGTTGCCGCACGGCGCCAGGGAGCCGGGGCATGCAGCCGACGCCGGCCGGCCTCTCACACTTTCGTATACGAGCGTCGGAAACCCTTCTCCGACCCTGTGACGGGTGGCACACTCTGAATCGTTTCGGTGCCCGGCGTCACGGGGACCGTCCGCCCCCCTTGCCCCCACGTCGAGAGAAGTGATCGTGAACGTCGCGATACCGCGCAGCACCCCAGGACGGAGGCGGGCGGTCGGCCTGGCAGCTGCCGCCGCCGTCGCCTGTGCCGTCCTCACCCCTGCGGGCCTCACCGCCGCACCGGCGGAGGCCGTCGAGGGGGTGCCCGACATCTACCCCGTGCCTCTGGCCATCGCGGCCGAGGGCGTCCCGGTGAGCCTGGCCGGACCGGTGACCATCGTCGTCGGCGAGGGGGCCGACGCGTCGGCGGTCGAGGCGCTCGAGGAGATCGTCGCCGCGGCCGGGGGCGCCGCGACCGTGGCGCCCGCGGCCGGACCCGGCGTCGACGTCTACCTCGGTACCACGGCGGCCAACCCGGAGATCGCCACGCTGCTCGACGCCTTCGACGTCGCGAACGCGGAGGGGCTCAACGGCGACGGTTACGTCATCGCCAACGGCACCCACGACGGCGCCCCCGTGCTGGTCCTCAACGGCGTGGACGACACGGGCAGCTACTACGCCACGCAGACGCTGCGCCAGGTGGTGCAGGACGGCACCGTCCCGGCGTTCCGGGTGCGGGACATGCCGCTCATGTCGGTGCGTGGCGCCATCGAGGGCTTCTACGGCATCCCGTGGTCGCACCAGGCGCGGCTCGACCTGCTCGAGTACTCCGGCGAGCACAAGATGAACACGTACATCTACACGCCCAAGGACGACCTGCTGCTGCGGGCGAACTGGCGTGAGCTGTACGAGGGCGACGAGCTTGCCCAGATCGCCGAGCTCATCGACCAGGCCAACCGCCACCACGTCGACTTCACCTTCGCGCTCTCCCCGGGCAACTCGATCTGCTACTCCTCCGAGGAGGACTACCAGGCGACGATCAACAAGTTCGAGCAGCTGCGGGACCTGGGCGTCGACTCGTTCTACATCGCTCTCGACGACATCCCCTGGGAGCTGCGGTGCGCCGCCGACCAGGCGGCGTACCCCAACCAGACGAACCTCCTCGGCCTGGCCGACGCGCAGACCGACTACCTCAACCGCGTCCAGCGGGAGTGGGTCGAGCCCGAGGACCTTGAGCCGCTGCAGACGGTGCCGACGCTCTACGACGGCTCCGCCCCGGACCAGTGGGGCTACAAGGCGCGGTTCGGCGAGCGTCTCGACGAGGACGTGCTCATCCAGTGGACCGGTGAGGGCGTCTTCTCCGACACCATCACCGTGGAGTCGGTGCAGCGGGCCTCCGCGACCTACCGCACCGACCACCTCTACATCTGGGACAACTTCCCGGTCAACGACGGCCGCCGGAACCGGCTCTTCCTCAACCCGCTGACCGGGCGCGCGCCCGAGCTCTACCAGCACATCGACGGCATCACGTCGAACCCGCTCATCCAGCCGTACGCCTCCCTGCCGGCACTGGGCAACTACGCCGACTACTCGTGGAACCCGCTGGCCTACGACGCCGAGGCGTCGATGGCGCACGCGCTCGCCGAGCTCGCCGGCCCCGACCCGGCGGTGCAGGCCGCGCTCACCGCGTTCGCCGACCTCAACCAGAGCTGGCCGTACCGCGAGGACGTCGTGTACGCGCCGGCGCTGTCCGCCGACGTCGAGGCCTTCTGGGACGCGTACGAGGCCGGCGAGGACGCCGGGCGGACCGCCCTGCGCGAGCGGCTCGCGCTCATCGCCTCGCTGCCGGAGGTCCTGCCGCAGATGGCGGAGCCGGGCTTCGCGGTCGACGTCGAGCCGTGGGCCGACGCCGCCGCGCAGTGGGCCGACGCCCTCCTCCACGAGACGGACATGCTCGCCGCCCTCGAGGACCGCTACGGCAACCCCGCCACCGAGGCCCTCTTCGCCGCGCAGGACGACATCGCGCTGACGACGCGCCCGACCGTCGACGACGCAGGCGGGGACGGCGTGCCCCAGCCCGACCGGATCGTCCCGGCCGTCGGCGACGGCGTCTTCGACGCGTTCTCGGAGGAGGCCATGGACGCCTACGTCGAGTGGCTCGGCGCCGAGCCGCTGGGTCCGGGGACCGGCTACCCGGCGACCCCGTCGAGCTCGATGGGCACCTGGCAGGACTTCTCCACCGCCCGCATGGTCGACGGCAACCTCGGCACCCTGTACTGGTCCAACCAGGCTGGGACCAGCGGCCAGCACGTCCAGGTGGACCTCGGCGCGGTCCGGGAGATCGGCCGCATCGCGGTCCACCAGTCCGACGGCGACACCCAGACCGGCGACATGTTCTACAACGCCGTCCTGCGCTACTCGACGGACGGCACGAGCTGGACCGACGTCGGCCAGTACACCGCCAGCCCACTCATCACGCACGAGTTCGACGTCCCCGTCCAGGCGCGGTTCGTGCGGCTGGCCGCGTCGGCGTCCAACCCGGGTGGGCAGTGGGTGAAGATCCGCGAGTTCATCGTCTCCGCGCCGTCGACGGAGTTCGAGAGCAACCTGCCCAACGCCGTGAACGAGGGCGTGCAGCGCGCCTTCGACGGTGACGTCGAGACGGCCTACCAGGCCGCCGAGGCGCCCGTCGAGGGCTCGCACATCACCCGGAACTTCGCCGAGGCCCGCCCCGTCGGGTCGGTCGCCGTGGTCGGGACCGGCGTCGGCGAGATCCAGGTCGAGGTCGACGGCGAGTGGGTCACGGTGGGCGAGCTCACCGAGGGTGACGTCTTCCACGAGACCGCGGTCGACGTCGACGGGCCGGTGACGGCCGTGCGCCTCGTGCTCGAGGCCGGCAGCGACGCCCCGCGCATCGTCGAGGTGGTCGCCCGCGAGGGCGGGCCGGTCGGCGTCCCGGAGCCCACGGAGCCCCCGACCACGGAGCCCCCGACCACGGAGCCCCCGACCACGGAGCCCCCGACCACGGAGCCCCCGACGACGGAGCCCCCGACGACGGAGCCGCCGACGACGGAGCCGCCCACGACGGAGCCGCCCACGACCGAGCCCCCGACGACGGAGCCGCCCACGACGGAGCCCCCGAGCGGGGGGACCGACCCGACGGCCGACCCCGGCCCGACGGGCGGGGTCGACCCCTCCGGTGACGGTTCGGGCCGCCCGACGGCGCCGGGCGGCGGCGACCTGCCCTCGACCGGTGCGACGGGCGCCACGACGGGCCTGCTGGCCGCGGTCGGCCTGCTGCTGGCCGGTCTGGCCGGCGTCCTGGTGACCCGCCGCCGGGTGGCCGTGCGCGGCTGACCCAGGCGACGGGCTGTCCGGCGGCAACGGGCTGGCCCAGGAAGCGGTGGCCCGCGCAGCACGCTGCGCGGGCCACCGCCATGTCCGGACTCGGCCATGGCCCTGTTGCCCTGCTCACCCCAGCCGCTCGGTGGCGCTCCTGGCACACGGGGACGGGGGTGGTCCTGACACACTGGGACCATGACGCTGACGATCGGATATGCGGCCGCGCTCGAGCAGTTCCACCCCACCGAGGCGGTCGACTACTCCGCCCTCGCCGAGGACCACGGCTTCTCCGGGGTGATGGCCGCCGACCACTTCCAGCCGTGGACGCCCACCCAGGGGCAGTCGGCCTTCGTGTGGAACGTGCTCACCGCCGTCGGCGAGCGGACCCGCGGTGACTTCGGGCCCGGCGTGACCGCGCCGACGTTCCGGTGGCACCCCGCGATGGTCGCCCAGGCGTCGGCGACGCTCGCGGCGATGTACCCGGGCCGCCACTGGCTCGGGCTGGGGTCCGGCGAGGCGCTCAACGAGCACATCACCGGGGGCTACTGGCCCGAGGCGCCCGAGCGCATCAACCGGATGTTCGAGGCGATCGAGATCATCCGCAAGCTCTTCACCGCCTCCCTCGCGGGCAAGGACACCAAGCACGCGGGCACGTACTACAAGCTCGAGTCCACCCGGCTGTGGACCATGCCCGAGGAGGCCCCGCCGATCCTCGTGGCCACCGGGGGACCGGTGACCGCCAAGCGGGCGGGCAAGCACGCCGACGGCCTCATCACCGTCGGCGCCCCGCTGGAGAAGATCGGCTCGCTCTTCGAGAAGTTCGCCGCCGGTGCCCGCGAGGCCGGCAAGGACCCGGACACCATGCCGAAGGTGCTCCAGCTCCACCTGTCGTGGGCGCCCACCGACGAGGAGGCGCTGGCCAACGCCATGGACCAGTGGCCCAACGGCGGCATGAAGTTCCCCAAGGCGGACATCCGCTCGCCCTTCGACTTCGCCGCGATGGCCAAGCTCGTCCGCGCGGAGGACTTCGCCGGACGGATGGTCATCTCCGCCGACCCCGACGTCCACCGGGCGGAGATCCAGAAGTACGTCGACCTCGGGTTCGACCGCATCTACCTCCACAACGTCGGCCGCAACCAGCGCGAGTGGCTCGAGGTGTTCGGCCGCGACGTCCTGCCCCAGCTCTCCCGCTGACGTGGCGTCGATGCTCCTCGCCCAGGCGCCCGACGGCGTCCCCATGATCTCCGGCGGTGACGACCTCGCCGCCGTCCTCGCCCCCGTGCTCGGCGCCCTGAGCTGGCCCGACGGTTCCACCGGGCTCGCGGACGGCGACGTCGTCGTCGTCGCGAGCAAGGTGGTCGCCAAGGCCGAGCGCCGCCTCGTGCCCGCCCGCGACGACGCCGAGCGTGACGCGGCCATCGCGGCCCAGACGGTGCGCGTCGTCGCCGAGCGCGACCGCCCGGACGGCGGCGTGCTGCGCATCGTCGAGACCCCCCAGGGGCTGGTGATGGCGGCTGCCGGCGTCGACACCTCCGACGTGCCGCCCGGCACGGCGCTGCTCCTGCCCGAGGACCCCGACGCGTCCGCGCGGCGGCTCCGCCGGGGCCTGCACGCCCGGCTCGGAGCCCGCCCCGGCGTCCTCGTCACGGACACCGCGGGGCGCCCGTGGCGGCGCGGCGTGGCGGACCTCGCGATCGGTGCCGCGGGCGTCGTGCTCCTGCTCGACATGCGGGGGGAGAAGGACGCGTACGGTCGCGCGCTCCAGTCGAGCATCATCGCCACCGCGGACGAGATCGCCGCCGCCGCCGAGCTGGTCAAGGGCAAGGTCGCGGGCCGGCCGGTCGCCGTCGTCCGGGGCATGGGCCACCTGGTCACCACCGAGGACGGCGAGGGCGCGCGTTCGCTCGTGCGCCCGCCGGAGGAGGACCTCTTCCGGCACGCCGTCACCGACGACTGACGCCGCCGGTGTGCGTGCGGCGTCGTCCGATGTGGCACGGAGTGGCGAACTGGGCACGGAATGGCGAACTCGGCGCCCGTCCTCCCGTCGAGTTCGCTAGTTGATGCCGAGTTCGCTAGCCGGGAATGGCGAACTGGGCACGGAATGGCGAACTCGGCGCCCCCTCGCGTGCCGAGTTCGCGTGTTTGATGCCGAGTTCGCTGTTTCGCGCCAGCGCGGCGCCAGGTGCCGGCGCCCCTACGCGGGGTCGAAGAGGAGCAGGTCCTGCCCCTCGACGTGGACCCGGCGCGCGCGCACCCCGTACACGCTTCCCACGAGGTCGGGCGTGAGGACCTCGCGCGGCGGCCCGGCGGCGACCACGCGGCCGGCCTCGAGGACGAGGACGTGGTCGCACCAGCGCAGCGCGGAGCTGAGGTCGTGCAACGCGGCGAGCACGGTGACGCCCGTGCCGGCGAGGGTGCGCGCCAGCGACAGCACGGCGAGCTGCGCCGCGACGTCGAGGTGGTTGGTGGGCTCGTCGAGGAGGAGCAGCCGGGGCTGCTGCGCCAGGGCGCGGGCCAGGTGGACCCGCTGACGCTCCCCGCCCGAGAGGGTGGCGAAGGCGCGCCCGGCGAGGTCCGCGGCGCCGGCGCGGGCGAGGGCGGCCCGGGCGACGGCGAGGTCGTCCTCGGAGTCCCCGCCCCAGCGGGGGCGGTGGGGCGTGCGCCCCAGGAGGACGACGTCGAGCACACCGAGGTCGACCTCGGCCGTCGCGTCCTGCTCCACCAGCGCGAGCTCGCGCGCCCGCTCGCGGCGGGGCAGCGCCGTGAGGTCGCGGGCGTCGAGGAGCACGGTCCCGGCGTCGGGCGCGGCGGCCCCGGCGAGGAGCCGCAGCAGCGTCGACTTGCCCGACCCGTTCGGGCCGACGACGGCGCTCAGCGACCCCGCCGGGACGGTGGCGTCGACGCCGGTGAGGATCGGGACCCCGGTGACGGCGAAGCGCAGGCCGGCGACGGTGAGGGACGGCCCGGCTCCGGGCGGGGTGACTTCTGGGTCTGGGCTGAGGTCGCCCCCGGGCGCGGCCGGGTGCGGGCCCGGCCGCCCGCCCGCGCGCCCGCCGGCCCTCCGGGCGCTCACCGCGCGCCCCGGCGCAGGAGGACGGCGAACACGGGCGCCCCGATGGCCGCGGTGAGGACCCCGACGGGCAGCTCCTGCGGGGCCAGCACGCTGCGGGCGGCGGTGTCGGCGAGGAGGAGGAAGACGGCGCCGGCGATCGCCGCCAGGGGCAGCAGGCGGTGGTGGCGGGCCCCGACGAGGAGGCGCACCGCGTGCGGCAGGACGAGCCCGACGAAGCCGATCGAGCCGGAGATGCTCACCAGGACGCCGGCGAGCAGCGCCACGGCGACGAGGAGCAGCCAGCGGGTCCGCCGGACGTCGACGCCCAGCGCGGCCGCCGACACGTCACCGAAGGTGAAGGCGTCCAGCGCGCGGCCCTGCGCCACGAGGAACGTCCCCACGACGGCGAGGGCCCCGAGGGCGAGGAGCGTCTCGTTCCACGTCGTCCCGCCGAGGGACCCCAGCAGCCAGGAGAGCACCTCCCGGTAGGAGTCACCGGTGGCGGAGGTGAAGATGACGATGCTCACCGCCGCCGAGCAGGCCTGGGCGACGGCGACGCCGGCGAGCACCGTCCGCACCGGCGAGAGGCCGCCGCCGCGGCCGGTGGCGAGCGCCAGGGTGAGGACGAGCGCGCCGAGCGCACCGACGAACGCGGCGACGGGCAGCAGGACCGAGACGCCGAGGACGAGCACGGCGACGGCGCCGACGGAGGCGCCGGAGGAGACACCGAGGAGGTAGGGGTCCGCCAGCGGGTTGCGGGTGAGCGCCTGCATGACCGCGCCGCACACCGCCAGACCCGCGCCCACGACGGCCGCACCGACCACCCGGGGAGCGCGCCCGTCCCAGACGATGGCCCGCTCGATGGTCGTCAGGGGGTCGGGACCGCACACGGCGGCGCCGCGGGCGGCGAGCGAGCACAGCTCGTGCCACGCCGACGTCCACACCTGGGCCGGGGTGATGCCCGCGGGGCCGACGGTCACCGCCCAGGTCGCGGTCGCGACGAGCAGGACCAGGAGGACGACGGCGACGGTTCCGGTGCGAGCACCGTGCCTCCCGCCCGTCCCGCCCGTCCCGCTCACACCGTCGGGCCCGCGCCCGCCGGCCGCACCCGGGCGCCGGGTGGCGCGCCGGGTGCCGGCGCGTCCGGCCGCGGTCCCCGTCACGGCACGGGCTCGCCCAGGTCGAGCGCCGCGAGCTGCGCGGCGAGGTCGGCGGCCGCGGGGACGTTGCGCACGCCGGCCTCGGCCGCGGGGAACTCGACGACGACGAACCGCTCCTCGATCACCGCGGGCAGCGCGGCGGTGACGGGGTTGGCGCTGAGGATCTCCCGCTTGTGCTCGGCGGTGTTCCAGGCCGAGTCGACGAGGACGATGACGTCGGGATCGCGGTCGGCGACCGCCTCCCACGACAGCGATGTCCAGGTGTCCGCGACGTCGGCGGCGATGTTCTCCAGCCCCACGGCGTCCATGAGCATCTGCGGCGCCCCGATGCCCGCACCGACGTAGGGGGTGTCCGAGCCGGAGGAGTACCACAGGGCGGTGCGCCCCTCCCCGGCCGGGTCGACGGCGGCGAGCTCCGCCCGCTGACGCTCGACGAGCTCCGTGGCCGCCTCGGGCTCCCCGAGCACCCGGCCCATCTCGGTGACCTCGTCGAAGACGTGCTCGAAGGTGAGGCGGTCGGGCTGGTGCTCGGGGGACTTGCACGCGGCGGGTGCGACGTAGGTGGCCACGCCGAGCTCCTCGTACATCGCGCGCTCGCCGGCGCCGTCCGCGCTGAGGTTGGACTCCCAGCCGGCGTAGACGAAGTCGGGCTCGAGGTCGAGCACCGCCTCGGCGGCGGGGTTCTGCTCGGCGAGGACCGGCGGGGCGGCGTCGGCGAGGTCGGGCGGCAGGTCGCCGTCGGCGAACGCCGTGCCGACCAGGCGGTCGCCCGCCCCGAGGGCGAGCACGAGCTCGGTCGCGGAGGACTTGATGGTGACGATGCGCTGCGGCGGTGCCTCGAGGGTGGTGGTGAGCCCGCAGGTGGTCACCTCCAGCGGGAAGCCGGACGTCGACGCGCCGGGCTCGGGCGTGGCCGGCGCGGCGCCGTCGGGCGGGGCGGCGCAGGCGGCGAGGGCGCCGGCGACGAGGGCGGCGGTGAGCAGGGGACGGGTACGGCGCGGCACGCGGGCTCCAGGGCGGGGGCGGGAGGGGGTACGCAGTCACAGCGCCGCGCGGGGACCGCGGGCCCATGCTCGAGGCCCAGGAGCCGGTAGGGGTGCCGCCGGAGGTCCGCCGCCGATCTTACGCCGCACCGGAGCGCGGCGGCCCGCTGAGGCCGGCCCGGCTCGGGCCTGCGTGCTCAGCCGCCGAGCTCGCGGTCCCGGTCGATGGTGGCCTGCACGCCCCGGACGACCGCCGGCCCGAACCCGGCCTCGTCCATGGCGACCGTGCCGGCCACCGTCGTGCCGCCGGGGGAGCTCACCATGTCGACGAGGTCGGCGGGGGTGACGCCGTCGTCGGCCCGCTCGAGGACCATCCGGGCGCTGCCGAGGACGGTCTGCGCGGCGATCTGCGTGGCCAGGGCCTTGGGCATCCCGTTCTTCACGGCCCCGCGGGCGAGCGCGTCGATGAACGCGAAGGCGAAGGCGGGCGCCGACCCGGCGATCGCGGTGTAGGTGGAGAAGTCCCGCTCGGGCAGCACGACGGCGTCGCCGACGGCCGCGAAGAGCCGGCGCACCAGCTCGACGTCGTCCGCGCTCGCGGCGTCGTTGCCGCACACGGCGGCCATGCCGGCCCCGATCATGGCGTTGACGTTGGGCATCACCCGGACGACGGCGGTGCCGGTGGGCAGCGCCCCGGTGAGGGTGGCCAGCGAGACGCCCGCCGCGATGGACACGACGAGGGGCCGGCGGCGCCCGACGTCGCCGGCGACGTCCGCGAGGACCGCCGGCAGGACCTGGGGCTTGACCGCGAGGACGACGACGTCGCACGCCGCCACGAGCTCGCCGGCGGAGGAGGCGACGGTGACACCGACGGCCTCGCGCAGCGCCGTCGCCGCCTCGGGGCGCGTGTCGGTGACGACGACGTCCTGGGCCGCGACGACGCCCGCGGCGGTGATCCCGCGGACGATCGCGCCGGCCATGGTGCCGGCGCCGATGAACCCGACCAACATGTGTGCGCTCCCTCGCTCGTACGGTGTGCGGCCAGTATCCCGGGCGGGGGGCCGCGGGGGCGGCGAACGTCCGCCGCCCCGCTGCCCGGTCCCCGCTCCCCGGTCCCCGGTCCGGTGAGGCGGCGGGGCGGACGCGTCGGGCGCGGCGGCGCACCAACGCGGGGCGGCCGGGCGTGCGGCAGGATCGGGTCATGACGACCCTGCCGAGCCCGCCCGTCCGCCGCGCCCTGGTCACCGGCGCCTCCAGCGGGATCGGCGCCGCCACGGTCCGTCGGCTGCGGGCCGGCGGGTGGGACGTGCTGGCGACCGCACGCCGGGCGGAGCGGCTGGAGGCGCTCGCCGCCGAGACGGGCTGCCAGTGGTACGCCGCGGACCTCACCTCCCCCAAGGAGACCGAGGCCCTCGTCGCCCACGTGCGGGCGAGCGGGGGCGTGCGCTCCCTGGTGAACAACGCGGGCGGCGCCGTGGGGGCCGACACCGTCGAGCAGGGCCGGTGGGAGGACTGGCAGGCGATGTACGACCGCAACGTCCTCGCCACCCTGCGGCTCACGCAGGCGCTCCTGCCCGACCTGCGGGCGAGCGGGGCGGGCGACGTCCTCGTCGTCACCTCGACCGCCGCGTACGACACCTACCCGGGCGGCGGCGGTTACGTCGCCGCCAAGCACGCCGAGCGGGTCATCGCCACCACCCTGCGCCAGGAGCTCGTGGGCCAGCCGGTCCGGGTCATCGAGATCGCGCCGGGCATGGTCCGCACCGAGGAGTTCTCGCTCAACCGCCTCGGCGACCCCGAGGCCGCCGCCCGCGTCTACCAGGGGGTGGCCGAGCCCCTCGTCGCCGAGGACGTCGCCGAGGCGATCGCGTGGACGCTCGAGCGCCCCCACCACGTGAACATCGACTCCCTCGTCATCCGCCCGCGCGCCCAGGCGGCCAACCACCTCGTCGCCCGGGACTAGCCCGCACCGGGCGGCGGGGCGAGGGCTGGCGGGGGAGCCGGAGGTGTTTTGACCCGGCCCCGGGCCCGACCTACGCTGCGAGTGGCATATACCAATTAGGGTGAACCTCTCGGGCATCAGGACCGGCCGAGCGCGGACATGGACGACGCGCGGCCCCCTCGGCCGCTGAGCGCCTCACTCGTCACCGCGGAGGGACCCGTGCAACTCCTTCAGGACATCCTCACCGGCATAGCGAACAACGTCTTCAGCCAGGTGCCGATCCTCATCGGGCTTATCGCGCTCGCCGGGCTCCTGCTCCAGCGCAAGCCGTTCGAGACCGTCGTCGCCGGCACCGTGCGCGCCATCGTCGGCGTCGTCATCCTCACCCTCGGCGTCGACATCTTCACGGGCGGGCTTGTGTCCTTCCAGGCCATCGTCTCCAGCGCCTTCGGGCTGGAGCCGCCGACGGCGACCAGCACGCTCAACGACTTCCTCGCCGGCACCGGGTCGGCCGTGCCGATGATCATCGCGCTCGGCTTCGCCGTCCACCTCGTGCTCGTCCGGATCTTCCCCGCGGCGCGGTACGTCTACCTCACCGGGCACCTGATGTTCTGGATGAGCATCGTCATCGCCGCCTCGCTCGTGGAGGTCTTCACCGACATCCCGCGGACCACCCTCATCGTCGCGGGCGCTGTCATCATCGCCTGCTACTGGACGCTCCAGCCCCTGTGGATCGCCCCGCTCATGCGCCGCGTCGTCGGCCACGACCAGTTCGGCCTGGGCCACACCAGCTCGACGGTGGCCCTCATGGCGGGCTACGGCTCGCGGGCCCTGCGCCTCGGCGACCCCGTGAAGCACGACTCCGAGAAGCTCAAGCTGCCCCGCCAGATCTCCTTCTTCAAGGACATCAACGTCTCCACCGCGGTGATCATCACCGTCATCATGCTCGTGGCCATCGCGTTCGCCGACTCCGGCATCGTCCAGGAGCAGATGGCCGGCTCCGACCTCCTGCCCTGGGCGTGGGGCCTCACCCAGGCGCTGCGCTTCGCGGCCGGCATCGCCATCCTGCTCTTCGGCGTGCGGATGTTCCTCGCCGAGATCGTCCCCGCCTTCAAGGGCATCTCCGACAAGGTGCTCCCCGGCACCAAGCCGGCGCTCGACATCCCCGTCGCCTTCCCCAAGGCGCCGACCGCCGTGATGATCGGCTTCCTGTCCTCGACGGTCGTCTTCCTCGTCGTCATGGCGGTCTTCGCGACCGCCGGGTGGTTCGTCCTCGTCCCGCCGATGATCATGCTGTTCTTCGGCGGCGGCGCCGGTGGCGTCTTCGGCAACGCCGTCGCCGGCTGGCGTGGCGCCGTCTTCGGCGGCGTCGTCAACGGCGTGCTCCTCGCCGTCGGCCAGTGGATCACCTGGGGCCTGTACGGGGACACCGCCCCCGAGCTCGGCACCCTCGCCGACCCCGACTGGTTCGCCGTCGGCTGGCTCCTCATCGGCGCGGCCCACCTCCTCGCCCCGCTCGGTGGCGTGGCCGTGTGGGTCGTCACCGGCGCCGTCCTCGTCGTCACCGTCGCCGTCCTCGCGCTCCTCGGCCGGCGGGCCGCGCGTACGGGCACGAGCCCTGCCACCACCGCGGCGACGACGTCGGCGACCGCGTCCCCGACCGCCCCTGCGTCCTCGACCACCGCGTCCTCGACCACCGTGTCCCCGACCGCCACGACCCCCACCACCGGAGGAACTCATGAGTGAACGTCCCGACCCGCTGAAGGTCCTCGCCGTGTGCGGCCTGGGCATGGGCACCAGCCTGATCCTGCGGATGACCGCGGAGTCGGTGCTGACCCGCCTCGGGATCGCCGCGCAGGTCGACAACACCGACCTGTCCACCGCCCGCAGCACGGAGGCCGACGTCATCGTCGGCCAGGGCATGCACATGACCGAGCTCGAGGGAGCGGCAACGGTCATCGTCACCGTCGACGACTTCGTCGACGAGTCGGCCCTCGAGGCGCGGCTGCGGCCCGCACTGGCGGAGGTGGGCTGGCTGTGAGCGCGAGCATCCCGGTGTCCGCCGGCTTCACCGACTCCGTCAGCGACTGGCGCGAGGGGACGCGCGCGGCGGCCGAGCGCCTCGTCGAGCTCGGCACGGCGGGCCAGGGCTACCCCGGCTCCTGCGTCGCCAGCGTGGAGGAGCACGGCCCGTACATCGTCCTCACCCCGGGTGTGGCCCTCGTGCACGCCCAGGCCGAGGAGGGGCAGACCCGCGAGGGGCTCGCCGTCGTGCGCCTGGGCACCCCGGTCGCGTTCGGCCACCCCACGAACGACCCGGTGGACGTGCTCCTGGCGTTCTCCTCCGGCGGGAACCACATGGGCATGATCAAGGCCGTGGCCACCGCGCTGGGCGGCGGCCTGGCCGACCGCATCCGCGGCGCGGCTGACGAGGCGCAGGCCGAGCAGCAGCTGGCGGAGGTGGTCGCGCATGTCTGACGCCGTCCTCGCCGACTTCTCCCGCCAGGTGACGCAGCACGTCACGACCACGCTCGCGGAGGCGGCGCCCGAGCTGCGCCGCGCCGCCGAGGTCGTCGTCCGGGCCGGCCGAGCCGGCCGCGTGGTCCACACCACGGGCGCCGGTCACTCCCTCGCCGGGGTGGTCGAGACCTTCTTCCGGGCGGGCGGCCTGTCCTTCGTCCGGCCGGTGTGGCACCCCGACCTGCTCCCGCTCAACGGCGCGCTGCGCTCGACCGAGGCCGAGCGCACCCCCGGCCTGGGCCGGGAGGTCGTGGGGGCGGCCGGGCTCACCGCGGGCGACGTGCTGGTGATCTTCTCCAGCTCGGGCATCAACCACTACCCCGTCGAGGCGGCGCTCACGGCGTCGGAGGCCGGCGCGACGGTCATCGCCCTCACCTCCCGCTCCGCCTCCGACCAGGCCCCGCTGCGCGCGGGGCACCGGCTGCACGAGATCGCCGACGTCGTCCTCGACACCCGTGTCCCGCCGGGCGACGCGAGCTGGCCGACGGACGCGCCGCGCACCGCGCCGCTGTCCTCCATCGTCAACGCGGCGATGTGGGACGCGGTCCTCGTCCTCGTCCACGAGCTCGACCCGGACCTGCCCCTGTGGCTCAGCGCCAACATCGCCGCGCCGGCGGGCTCGAACGAGGAGGTCGCGGACCGCTACGCCGCCCAGGTGCCGGAGCTGCGGGCCGGGCTGTCGGTGCCGCCCGCCTAGCAGCACTACCGGGGCGACCTAGAGCGCCGTCGACAGCTCGTAGCGGTCGCCCCGGTAGGAGGACACCGTGTACTCGACGGTCCGCCCCCGCCAGGTCGAGGCCCGCACCAGGCGCAGCACTGCGCTGTGGTGCGGGACCTCGAGCAGCGCCGACTCCTCCTCGGTCACCGGTGCCGCCCGCACCGTCTGCGTCCCGCCGTCGAAGACCACGTCGGCCCGCTGCGCGAGGAGCGTGTAGAGCGAGGTGTCCTCGAGGTCGCGCTCGCTCAGGCCGGGCAGGAGCGCGGCGTCGAGCGTCACCTCCTCGATCGCCATCGGGACGCCGTCCGCGGTGCGCAGCCGGCGGATGGTGAGCACCTCACCACCGTCGGGCAGGTCGAGCGCGCGCGCCGCGGCGTCGGACGGCGCCCCCGTGGTGAAGCGCAGCGTGCGGGCCCCGGGCGTGAAGCCGCGGGCCCGCATGTCCACGGTGAAGGAGGACAGTCGCATCGGGAGCACGATCCGCGGTGCGGACACGAACGTCCCTCTCCCGACGGCCCGGGTGACCCGCCCCTCCGCCTCGAGATCGGTGAGCACGCGTCGTGCCGTCATGCGGGAGACGTCCATCGACTCGGCGAGCTCACGCTCCGACGGGAGCGGGTCGCCGACCGTGAGGTGGGCGTCGATGTGGTCGAGGAGGACCCGCTTGAGCCAGAGGTACTTCGGGATCCCCGTGGGACGGTCGGCTCCCGGCGCCAGCGTCATCACCTCCACCTGCCCGAGGGTAGCGGCACGGCCGTGCCACGCGGCCGGCGGCGCCGCTACTCGATGTCGCCGGTGACGGCGTCCACCCGGACCTCGACGTTCGCGCCGTCCGTGGTGCGCACCTCGACCCGCCACACCGGGGCATCCTCCGGTCCCTCGAGCTCGATCTCCTCGACGTTGCCCTGGATGTCGGTGAGCGCGGTCATCGCCGCCTCGTTGGCCGAGGTCGACGCCGCATCGAGGCGGGCGCGGTCGTCCGCGTCCACGGGGCCCTCGTCCTCCTCGCGGACCACGGTGTTGCCGTCGGCGCTCACCTCGACCTCGCGCTCCAGGTCGTCGACGGCGACGTGGACCTGCCAGGCGCCCTCGTCGTCGTCCCGGTCGAGCTCGTAGGCACGGCCGTTCTCCGAGACCGCCTCGGCCGCGGCCAGGGCCCCGATCGCCGCGTCCTCCGGGGCGAACGGCGCCGGTGAGGCGTCATCGCCCGACGACATGCTCGGCTCGTCGGGCTCGAGGTCGGTGACGGTCTCGCGCGCGGTGGCCTCCGCGGTCGTGGGTGCCTCCTGGGTCGCGGGCTCGGTCGCCGGCGAGTCCCCGCCGCCCGCGTCGGAGCACGCGGCGACCACGAGGAGGGCGGCCACCAGGCCGGCGGCACCTGCGCGTGGAGTAGTCATGGCTTGTGCCTAACAGGGCGCCCCATTGATCGCACGCCGGTACCGCGTGGCTACACTGGGACCCACAGGCGTCGACCCGGCCATCACCGGCGAGCCGCCGGAAGAACAGGGCCCTCGGGTCCCTAGTAGAACCGGCCGGAGGCGGACCGTCATCCCCGCACGAGAGCGGCCCCGGGCCGTGGCTCCGGCCGCGGACCCGATGGCAAGCGAGGTGGTACCGCGGCAGCGGCGCGAGGCCCGTGAGGGACCTGGCCGACGTCGTCCTCGCACCGACGTGCACGAGGACCCGCACCGACGAGGAGCACCACCGCCCATGGCCACGACGCCCGAGCATCCCCAGCGCTACCCGCTCCACCGCCCCGACGACGCCGTCCCCGCCTCCCCGAGCTTCCCGGCGCTGGAGCGCGAGGTGCTCGCGTACTGGGCGACCGACGACACGTTCCGCGCCTCCGTGGAGAACCGCCCGGCAGGGCAGGACGGCGACAACGAGTTCGTCTTCTACGACGGCCCGCCGTTCGCCAACGGCCTGCCCCACTACGGGCACCTGCTCACCGGCTACGTCAAGGACGTCGTCGGGCGCTTCCAGACCCAGCTCGGCCACCGGGTGGAGCGCCGCTTCGGCTGGGACACCCACGGGCTGCCCGCCGAGCTCGAGGCCGAGCGCATCCTGGGCATCACCGACAAGTCCCAGATCGACGAGATGGGCATCGCGGCGTTCAACGACGAGTGCCGGTCCTCGGTCCTGCGCTACACCGCCGAGTGGCAGGACTACGTCACCCGCCAGGCGCGCTGGGTCGACTTCGAGCACGACTACAAGACGCTCGACCCCACCTACATGGAGTCGGTGCTGTGGGCGTTCAAGCAGCTCTACGACAAGGGGCTCGCGTACGAGGGCTACCGCGTGCTGCCGTACTGCTGGCACGACCAGACGCCGCTGTCCAACCACGAGCTGCGGATGGACGACGACGTCTACCAGATGCGGCAGGACCCCGCCGTCACCGTCGGCGTGCGGCTGGACTCCGGCGAGCTCGCGCTCATCTGGACGACGACGCCGTGGACCCTGCCCTCCAACCTCGCCATCGCCGTGGGCCCGCAGATCGAGTACGTCGTCGTCACGCCGGCCGAGGGCGCGCTCGCGGGGGAGCGGGTGCTGCTCGCCCGCTCGCGCCTGGCCGCCTACGCCCGCGAGCTGGGCGAGGAGCCGGAGGTCGTCGCGACGCTCACCGGCGCCGAGCTGGCCGGGCGCCGCTACGCGCCGATCTTCGACTTCTTCACCGGCCACGACGACGTCGGCGAGCGCGCCTGGACGCTCCTCGCCGCGGACTACGTCTCCACCGAGGACGGCACCGGTCTCGTCCACCTCGCCCCGGCCTTCGGCGAGGAGGACATGGCGGTGTGCGCGGCGGCGGGCATCGGCACGGTCGTCCCCATCGACGCCGGCGCGCGGTTCACCGCTGAGGTGGCGGACTACGCCGGGCAGCAGGTCTTCGACGCCAACAAGGCGATCATCGCCGACCTCAAGGCCGGCACGGGCGCGCTCGCCCGCCGCCCGGAGGCCGTCCGCTCGGTGCTCGTGCGCCAGGAGACCTACGACCACTCCTACCCGCACTGCTGGCGCTGCCGCACGCCGCTCATCTACCGGGCGGTCTCGAGCTGGTTCGTCCGGGTCACGCAGTTCCGCGACCGGATGGTCGAGCTCAACCAGGAGATCACCTGGGTGCCCGACCACATCCGCGACGGCCAGTTCGGCAACTGGCTCGCCGGCGCCCGCGACTGGTCGATCTCCCGCAACCGGTACTGGGGCACGCCGCTGCCGGTGTGGGTCTCGGACGACCCGGCCCACCCCCGCACCGACGTCTACGGCTCGCTCGCCGAGCTCGAGCGCGACTTCGGGCGCCTGCCCACCAACCCGGACGGTGAGGTGGACCTCCACCGGCCGTACATCGACGAGCTCACCCGGCCGAACCCGGACGACCCCACGGGCGCCTCGACGATGCGCCGCATCCCGGACATCCTCGACGTCTGGTTCGACTCGGGGTCGATGCCCTACGCGCAGGTGCACTACCCGTTCGAGAACGCGGACTGGTTCGAGCACCACTACCCCGGCGACTTCATCGTCGAGTACATCGGGCAGACCCGCGGGTGGTTCTACACCCTCCACGTCCTCGCCACGGCGCTCTTCGACCGGCCCGCGTTCCGCTCGGCCGTCTCCCACGGCATCGTCCTCGGGTCGGACGGCCGGAAGATGAGCAAGTCGCTGCGCAACTACCCCGACGTCACCGAGGTCCTCGACCGTGACGGCTCGGACGCCATGCGCTGGTTCCTCATGGCCTCGCCGATCCTGCGCGGTGGGAACCTCATCGTCACCGAGGAGGGCATCCGGGAGAACGTCCGCCAGGTGCTCCTGCCGCTGTGGAACACCTGGTACTTCTTCAGCCTTTACGCCGGGACGGCGAACGGCGGCGCCGGCCTGCTCGCCCGCGCGGTGCGCCCCGAGGAGGCCGCCGGCCTGCCGGTGATGGACCGCTACCTGCTCGCCCGCACCCGCGACCTCGCCACCCGGGTCCGGGCGGACATGGAGGCCTACGACATCCCCGGCGCCGCGCAGCGCGTGCGGGAGCACCTCGACGTCCTCACCAACTGGTACGTGCGCACCTCCCGGGACCGGTTCTGGCAGGAGGACGCCGACGCGTTCAACACCCTGTACACCGCCCTCGAGGTGCTCACCCGGGTGATGGCGCCGCTGGCGCCGCTCGTCTCGGAGGAGATCTGGCGGGGGCTCACCGGCGGGCGCAGCGTCCACCTCACCGACTGGCCCGAGCTCGACGACGCCTTCGCCGCGGACGAGCTGGTGGCGACGATGGACCAGGTGCGCGACGTCGTCTCCGTGACGCTCGGCCTGCGCAAGGCGAACACCCTGCGGGTGCGTCAGCCGCTGCGCCGGCTGCGCGTCGTCGTCGACGACCCCACCTCCCTCGAGCCGTTCGCCGCGCTCGTCGCCTCCGAGGTCAACGTCAAGGACGTGGCGCTCGCCTCGCTCGGTGACGGCGCGGCCGCGGAGTACGGCGTCTACACCAAGCTCACGGTCAACGCCCGGGCCGCGGGACCGCGCCTGGGCCGCGACGTCCAGCGCGTCATCAAGGCCGCCCGTGCGGGCGGCTGGGAGCAGACCGCGTCGGGCGCCGTCGTCGTCGACGGCATCGAGCTGGCCGAGGGCGAGTACACCCTCACCACCGAGGTGGAGGACCGCGCCGGTGACACCCTCGCCGCGGGGGTGCTCGCGGGCGGCGGCTTCGTCGTCCTCGACCTCGCCCTCGACGACGAGCTCCTCGCCGAGGGGTACGCCCGCGACGTCGTGCGCCGTGTCCAGGACGAGCGCAAGGCCGCCGGCCTGCACATCGGCGACCGGATCTCGCTGGCGCTGGCCGTGCCGGCCGACCGGGCGGCGTGGACGCAGGCCCACGCGGACCTCATCGCGGCCGAGACCCTCGCCGTCGACGTGCGCGTCGACGTCAACCCCACCGGGACCCTCGAGGTCGAGCTAGAGCGGACGGAGCAGGTATGACCCCCATCGACCGAGGCGACATCGGGCCCGGGACACCGGACCCGGAGGGCCACTTCGAGGACGAGACGCCCCAGGAGGAGCCGGACGAGCACGCCGCCGGGCTGCGCGAGCTGCTGTCCTCCTCCCTCGTCGCCGGACCGGACCCCGACGTCGTCGACGAGGTGCTCGGCGCCCCCGAGGTCACCGTCGACGAGGCGGAGGCGTCCGCGTCCCGCGCCGAGGCGGACTCCGCCGTCCAGCAGATCTACGCGCAGATCCTCGCGCGCGCCCCGGAGCACGACGTGCAGCCGAGCCTCGAGCGGGTCGAGCAGGTCCTCGAGCTCCTCGGCGACCCGCACCGGGCCTACCCGGTCATCCACGTCGCGGGCACGAACGGCAAGACGTCGACCGCGCGGGTGATCGAGCGCCTGCTGCGCGAGATGGGCCTGCGCACCGGGCGGTTCACCTCCCCGCACCTCACGACCGTCCGCGAGCGGATCGCCATCGACGGGGAGCCCATCAGCCCGGAGGCGTTCGTGGCGACGTGGGCCGAGGTCGAGCCCTACGTCACCCTCGTCGACGAGCGCTCCGTCGCCGCCGGCGGGCCCCGCCTGAGCTTCTTCGAGGTGTTCACCGTCATGGCGCTCGCGGCGTTCGCCGACGCGCCCGTGGACGTGGCGGTCGTCGAGGTGGGGATGGGTGGGCGCTGGGACGCCACCAACGTCGTCGACGGGCGCATCGAGGTCATCACGTCGATCTCCCGCGACCACGAGCGCTGGCTGGGCCACTCCCTGCCGGAGATCGCCGCCGAGAAGGCGGGGATCATCACCGCCGCGTCCACCGTCGTCAGCGCCGAGCAGGACGAGGAGGTGACGCCGGTCATCGCCGACGCCAGCCACGCCCTCGACGCCCGGCTGCTCACCGAGGGGACCGAGCTGGCCGTCCTCGACCGGCAGATCGCCGTGGGTGGGCAGATGCTCACGCTGCGCACCCCGGCGGCGACCTACACCGACGTCTACCTCCCGCTCCACGGCGAGCACCAGGCGCGCAACGCGCTCCTCGGGCTGGTCGCGGTCGAGACCTTCTTCGGTGGCGGGTCGCTCGACGCCGGCGTCGTCGAGCAGGCGATGGCCAGCGCGGACTCGCCCGGACGGCTCGAGGTGGTCCGGCGCAGCCCGCGGGTGCTCGTCGACGCCGCGCACAACCCGGCCGGCGTGGAGGCGCTGCGGGCCGCCGTCGAGGAGGCGTTCGACCTCGACCGGATCGTCGGCGTGGTCGGCGTGATGAACGACAAGGACGCCGAGACGATCCTCGCAGGCCTCGAGCCCCTGCTCGCCGAGGTGGTCATCACCCGGGCGCCCACTGACCGGGCCCACGACGTGGAGGACCTCGCCGAGATCGCCCGCGAGGTCTTCGACCCCGACCGGGTGCACGTCGCGGAGCGGCTCGACGAGGCGGTGGACCTCGCCGTCACCCTCGCCGAGGCGGACGAGGACGCGGCCGGGGCCGTGCTCATCACGGGGTCCATCGTCCTCGTCGCCCAGGCACGGATCCTCCTCGGCCACCCCTGAGGCCCTGGTGAAGAAGCTCGTCAACGACCCGCGGGACGCCGTCGCGCAGTTCGCCCGGGCCTTCGCCCGGGCGCACGCCGACCTCGTCACCCTCCACGAGGACCCGCTCTTCCTCGCCCGGCCGGCCGAGGCGGGGCAGGTCGCGGTGGTGGCGAGCGGGGGGAGCGGGCACGAGCCCCTCCACGTCGGCTTCGTGGGACCGGGCATGCTCGCGGCGGCCGTGCCGGGGCCCCTGTTCTCGGCCCCGCCGCCGGACGCGGTCCTCGCGGCGACCCGCGCGGTCGACGGCGGCGCCGGGGTGCTCCACGTGGTGCCGAACTACACGGGCGACGTCCTCACCGTCGCCCTGGCGACGGAGCAGGCGCCCGGGCTCGACGTGCGGACCGTCGTCGTGGCGGACGACGTCGCGATCCCCGACCCGGCGACGCGCCGCGGCGTGGCCGGCACCGTGCTCGTCGAGCGCATCGCCGGGGCGGCCGCCGCCCGCGGGGACGACCTCGACGCCGTCACCGCCGTCGCCCGTCGCGCCGCCGCTGCGGTGGCGAGCATGGGCGCCACCCTGCGGCCGGGCACCGCCCCGCACGCGCGGCCCCTCGGCGACGACGAGGTCGAGCTCGGGGTCGGGATCCACGGGGAGCCCGGACGCGAGCGCGTCGCCTACGCCGGCGCCGACCGGCTCACCGACCTCCTCCTCGACCCGGTCGTCGCCGCGCTCGGGCTGCGGGCCGGCGAGGAGGCCCTCCTCCTCGTCAACGGGCTCGGAGCCACGCCGCTGGCCGAGCTGTACATCGTCTACGGCCGGGCCCGCGACCGGCTCGAGGCCCACGGCGTGCGGGTGGTGCGCTCCCTCGTCGGGGACTTCGCCACCTCGATCGACACCGCCGGCGCGAGCGTGAGCGTGCTGCGCCTGGATGAGGACCTGCTCCGGTTGTGGGACGCTCCTGTGCGTACCGCGGTGCTGCGTTGGGGAGGGTGAGCACATGAGTGGACCGACGGACCTCGACGCCGCGTGGGCGCTGCGGTGGGCGCTGCTCGCCCAGGAGGCCGTCTCCCGCCACCGGATCGAGCTCATGGAGCTCGACCAGGCGATCGGAGACGGGGACCACGGGGAGAACATGGACCGCGGGTTCACCGCGGTCGGCGCCCGGCTCGAGGAGAGCGCGCCCCCGGCCACGCCGTCCGAGGTGCTGCGGTTCGTCGCGACCACCCTCATGTCCACCGTCGGCGGCGCTGCGGGGCCGCTGTACGGCACCGCCTTCCTCCGGGGCGCGGCCGCGTGCCTGCCGGGCGAGGGGCAGACCCGGCATGCGCTCGGCGGCGCCGAGGTCGCCACGGTGCTCGAGGCGGGCCTCGCCGGCATCGTCGCCCGGGGCAAGGCGGCGCCGGGGGAGAAGACCATGGTCGACGCGTGGGCGCCGGCCGTCCGCGCCGCCCGGGCCGCGGCCGACGCCGGGGCCACGCCGGCCGACGTGCTCGCCGCCGCCGCCGAGGCCGCGGAGACCGGCGCCCAGGACACCGAGCCGATGATCGCCACCAAGGGCCGCGCCAGCTACCTCGGGCCGCGCAGCGCCGGGCACCGGGACCCCGGTGCCGTCTCCAGCGCCCTGCTGCTGCGCGCGGCCGCGGACGCCGCGGTCCGCGGCGACGGCGCGGCGCTGGACGACGGCTCCGTCCCCGACGACGCCGCGGCCCCGGACGACGGCCCCGACGACGCGGCGCCCGCAGGCACCGCGTGAGAGCGGCCCTGGCGCCGACGACGGCGATCGTCGTCGTCTCCCACTCCGCCCGGCTCGCCCGTGGGGTCGTCGAGGTCGCCGCACAGATGGCGCCCGACGTCACGCTGCGACCCGCCGGGGGGCGCGACGACGACGGCCTGGGCACGAGCTTCGACCGGATCGCACGGACCATCGCCGCGCTCCGCGAGGCGGCGCCCTCCCGACCCGTCGTCGTCATCACCGACCTCGGGTCCGCGACGATGACGGCGCAGGCCGTCCTCGAGTCCTTCGGGGAGGGCCCGCAGATCCAGCTCGCCGACGGCCCGCTCGTCGAGGGGGCCGTGGCGGCGGCGGTCGCCGCGCAGGGCGGCGCCGGCGTCAGTGAGGTGCGGCGGGCGGCCGAGGAGGCCGCCCTCGCGTTCGCGGCCGCCCAGCGGACCGGACCCGTCCCGCACGGGGACAGGCCGGTGGGGGCCCCGCCGCTGGAGCGCACGCTCGTCCTGCGCAACGAGCTCGGCCTGCACGCCCGGCCCGCGGCGATGATCGCCCGGCTCGTCGCCGGGTTCGACGCCACCGTCGAGATCGAGGGCGTCGACGCGGCCAGCGTGCTGGCGCTCATGGGCCTGGGCCTGGGCAACGGCGACACCATGCGCCTGCGGGCCAGCGGGCCGGCGGCCGAGCACGCGCTCGACCTCGTCGCGGACGTCGTCGAGAGCCGGTTCGGCGAGGAGTGAGCGCTCCCCCCGTGCGGGGCCGGCGCGCGCGCTGGGGCAGGATGGAGCCATGAGCGATCCCAAGCCCGTGGAGTGCTGGCTCACGGACATGGACGGCGTGCTCGTGCACGAGCAGCGGGCCCTGCCCGGTGCCGCGGACTTCATCGCCGCCCTCACGACGAGCGGCCGGCCGTTCCTCGTGCTCACCAACAACTCGATGTACACCCCGCGCGACCTGCGCGCGCGCCTGCAGGCCGGGGGCATCGACGTGCCCGAGAGCGCGATCTGGACCTCGGCGCTGGCGACGGCGCAGTTCCTCGACGGGCAGCGGCCGGGCGGCACCGCCTACGTCGTGGGCGAGGCGGGGCTGACGACCGCGCTCCACGAGATCGGCTACGTCATGACCGACCGCTCGCCGGAGTACGTGGTCCTCGGTGAGACGCGCACCTACTCCTTCGACGCCATCACGCGGGCGATCCGGCTCATCGAGGCGGGTGCGCGGTTCATCGCCACCAACCCGGACCCGTCCGGCCCCTCGGCCGAGGGCTCCGTCCCGGCCACGGGGGCCGTCGCGGCGCTCATCACCCGGGCGACGGGGGTGGAGCCCTACAACGTCGGCAAGCCCAACCCGCTGATGATGCGCAGCGCCCTCAACCGCCTCGACGCGCACTCCGAGACCACGATCATGGTGGGCGACCGGATGGACACCGACATCGTCAGCGGCCTCGAGGCGGGCCTGCGCACCGTGCTCGTGCTCACCGGCTCCACCCGCCGGGACCAGATCGACCGGTTCCCCTACCGCCCCACCCGGGTGGTGGAGTCCGTCGCCGAGCTGGTCCCCGCGGTCGCTCAGCTCGGCCCACCGGCCACGGGGCCCGCCGCGTGAGCGCGCCCGCCAAGCCGCGCTCGTCGGCGCGCGCGCTGTTCGCCACCACGGTCCTCACACTCGAGGCCTTCGTCGTCTTCTTCGCCGCCCTCGTCGCCTTCGGCCTCGACGTCGCCGCGCCCGGCGTGGTGTTCGGCGTCGCGGGCGTCCTCGCCGTGCTGTGCCTCGTCGCCGCAGGCCTCGTGCGCCGCGGCCGCGCCGGGGTGGTCCTCGGCTGGGTGGTCCAGGTGCTCCTGCTCGCCTGCGGCCTCGTCCTGCCGACGATGTTCGCGCTCGGCGGCGTCTTCACCCTCATCTGGGTCGTCTCGTTGCGCACGGGCGGGCGGATCGACGCCGAGCGGGTGGAGCGCGAGCGCGCCCAGGCCGCACCGGACGGACGGTAGGGTTCCGAAGCGTGACTACCGAGCGCACCCTCGTCCTCGTCAAGCCCGACGGCGTCCGCCGCGCCCTCACCGGGGAGATCCTCCGGCGCATCGAGGCGAAGGGCTACACCGTCGTCGCGCTCGAGCGGCGCAGCGCTGACGCCGACCTCCTCGCCGCGCACTACGCCGAGCACGAGGGCAAGCCGTTCTTCGCCCCGCTCCTGGAGTTCATGGGCTCGGGCCCGGTGGTCGCCGCCGTCGTCGAGGGCAACCGCGTCATCGAGGGCGTGCGCTCCCTCGCCGGGGCGACCGACCCGACCGTCGCCGCCCCCGGCACCATCCGCGGGGACCTCGCCCGCACCTGGGACACCGCCGTCGTGCAGAACCTCGTCCACGGCTCGGACTCGCCCGAGTCCGCCGCGCGTGAGATCGCTCTCTGGTTCCCGAGCCTCTGACCGGCACGGGACCGGCGTCGTCGTCGGTCCCGGCCGATAGTCTGCCCGCGTGCACCTGAAGACGCTGACGCTGCGGGGGTTCAAGTCCTTCGCCTCGGCGACGACGCTGCACCTCGAGCCGGGGATCACCTGCGTCGTCGGCCCCAACGGCTCCGGCAAGTCGAACGTCGTCGACGCCCTCGCCTGGGTGATGGGCGAGCAGGGCGCGAAGACCCTGCGCGGCGGGTCGATGGCGGACGTCATCTTCGCCGGCACGACCTCCCGCGCCCCCCTCGGGCGCGCCGAGGTCTCGCTCACCATCGACAACACCGACGGCGCCCTGCCCATCGACTACTCCGAGGTGACGATCGCCCGCACGCTCTTCCGCGGGGGCGGGTCCGAGTACGCCATCAACGGCTCGCCGTGCCGGCTGCTCGACATCCAGGAGCTCCTCTCGGACACCGGCATGGGCCGGGAGATGCACGTCATCGTCGGGCAGGGGCGCCTCGACACCGTGCTCGCCGCGGGACCCGAGGAGCGGCGCGGGTTCATCGAGGAGGCGGCCGGCGTCCTCAAGCACCGCCGCCGCAAGGAGAAGGCGCTGCGCAAGCTCGAGGCGATGGCCGCGAACGTCGCCCGGGTCACCGACCTCACCACCGAGATCCGGCGTCAGCTCGGCCCGCTCGCCAAGCAGGCCGACGTCGCCCGCCGCGCCCAGGTGGTGCAGGCGGACGCCCGGGACGCCCGCGCCCGGCTGCTCGCCGACGACCTGGTCCAGCTCACCTCCACCCTCGAGCGCGAGGTGGCCGACGAGACCGCCCTGCGCGACCGCCGCGCCGCCGTCGAGGCGGCCCAGGACGCCGCCCGCGCGCGGCTGGCCGCGCTCGAGCAGGAGGCCGCGGCCGTCGCGCCCCGGCTGCGCACCGCCACCCAGACCTGGCACGCCCTGGGCGGGCTGCGCGAGCGCCTGCGGGGCCTGGCCGGCCTCGCCGCCGAGCGCGGCCGCCTGCTCGGCACCGCCACGCCGGAACGGCCGGGTGCCGACCCGGACGCCCTCGACGCGCAGGCGCGCGCCGCCCGCGGCGAGGAGGCCGCCCTCGGTGAGGCGCAGGCCGCGGCCCGCCGCACGCTCGAGGCTGCCGTCGCCGCCCGCGCCGCGGCCGAGGACGCCGAGCGGGAGAGCGAGCGCGCGCTGGCCGCCGTCCACCGCGGCGTCGCCGACCGGCGCGAGGGCCTCGCCCGGCTCACCGGCCAGGTGGCCGCTCGGCGCAGCGCCCTCGAGGCCGGCGAGGCCGAGCTCGGGCGCCTGCGCGTCAACCTCGAGGGGGCCGAGCGGCGCGCCCGCGAGGCCCAGGCCGAGTTCACCGTGCTCGAGCAGCAGGCCGCCGGGGCCGAGGAGGGCGAGGAGGGCCTCGACGAGGCGCACGAGAGAGCCGTCGCCGAGCTCGACGCCGCCGAGGCCGCCGTCGCCACCCTCACCGAGACGGTCCGGGCCGCGGATGGGGAGCGCTCCACGTGGCAGGCCCGCCGGGAGACCCTCGAGCTCTCCCTCACCCGCAAGGACGGCACGGGCGCGCTCCTCGCGGACGCCGACGCCCTCGCCGGCCTCCTCGGGTCCCTCCCCGACGCCCTCACCGTCGAGCCCGGGTACGAGAACGCCGTGGCCGCCGTCCTCGGGCCGTTCGCGGACGCGGCCGTCGTCGAGTCCCCGGACGTGGCGGTCGACGCCGTCCGCCGGGCCCGCGACGGCGACCTCGGCCAGGTGCGGCTCGTCGTGGCCGGGGACGGCGACGGCGGGGGAGCGGCGGGTGCCGCGCCGGCCGGGGGCCGGTGGGCCCGCGAGCTCGTCACCGCGCCCGACGCCCTGCGCGGCACCGTCGACGCCATGCTCGCCGACGTCGTCGTCGTCGACGACCTGGCCGCCGCCCGTGCCGCCGTCACCGAGGCCGCCGTCGTCGCCGTCACCCGCGAGGGGGACGTCCTGTCCCGCACGAGCGCCACGGGCGGCGGCCCGGGAGGCCCCAGCGTCCTCGAGCTGCACGCCGCCTACGAGGAGGCGGGCGCCGAGCTCACCGCGGCGGTCGCCCGCGCGGAGCAGGCCCGGTTCGCCCTCGGCCCCGCGCGGGAGCGGGCGCAGGCGGCGCGCGCGGAGGTCGAGCGCACGCTCGCGGACCTGCACGCCTCCGACGCCCGGCTCGCCGGCGTCGCCGAACGCCTGGGCCGCCTGGGGTCCGCGGCCCGTGCCGCCGAGGCCGAGGCCGAGCGCATCCGCCCGGCGATCGAGAAGGCCGTCGCGGCCGGCGCCGCGCACGAGGCCGAGCTCGCCGCACTGGCGGAGCGGCTCGAGCACGCCCAGCGCGAGCCCGCCCGCGCCGAGGAGGACCTCGCCGCCGCGACGACCGCCCGGGACGCCGCCACCGCCCGGGCCCGCGACGCGCGCGCCAAGGAGACCGAGGCCCGCCTCGCCCTGCGGACCGTGGAGGAGCGGGTCTCCGCCCTCGCCGGGCGCGCGGCGTCGCTCGAGCGAGCGGCGGCCCGGGAGCGCACCGCCCGGCAGGTGGCGGCCGAGCGGGAGCGCGTCCGGGCCCGGCAGGCCGCCGTGGCCGCCGAGGTGGGCGCGGACGCCGCGGTGGCCCTCGCGGCGATCGACCGCTCGCTCGAGGCCGCCTCGCGCGAGCGGGAGGTGGCCGAGGAGGCCCGGGCCGTCCGGGACGCCGAGCTCACCGCCGCCCGCGCGGAGATCGACCGCACGAGCGCGGAGCTCGCCCAGCTCACCGACGCCGTCCACCGTGACGAGGTGGCCCGCGCGGAGCAGCGGCTGCGGATCAGCCAGCTCGAGGAGCGCTCCATCGCGGAGCTGGGGCTCGACCCCGCCGTCCTCGTCGACGAGCTCGGCCCCGACCGGCCCGTCCCCGGCGCGGGCGACGAGCCCGACCGGCCGTACGTGCGCGCCGAGCAGGAGCAGCGGTTGCGCCGGGCGGAGCGCGACCTCGCGCGCCTGGGGCGCGTCAACCCCCTCGCGCTCGAGGAGCACGCCGCGCTCGCCGAACGGCACCAGTTCCTCACCACCCAGCTCGCGGACCTCAAGAAGTCCCGGGCCGACCTCATGTCCATCGTCCGCGAGATCGACGAGCGGGTGGAGCGGGTCTTCGCCGACGCGTTCCGCGATACCGCCGCCGCGTTCGAGCGGGTGTTCTCCCGGCTCTTCCCCGGCGGCGAAGGGCGGCTCATCCTCACCGACCCGGACGACATGCTCACCACGGGCATCGAGATCGAGGCCCGCCCCGCGGGCAAGAAGGTCAAGCGGCTCTCGCTGCTCTCCGGCGGCGAGCGGTCCCTCACCGCGGTGGCGCTCCTCGTGGCGATCTTCAAGGCGCGGCCGAGCCCGTTCTACGTCATGGACGAGGTCGAGGCCGCCCTCGACGACGTCAACCTGGGCCGCCTGCTCGAGATCTTTACCGAGCTGCGCGAGGACTCCCAGCTCATCGTGGTCACGCACCAGAAGCGCACCATGGAGATCGCCGACGCCCTGTACGGCGTGACGATGCGCGGCGACGGCGTCACCACGGTCATCAGCCAGCGGCTCCACGAGGACGTCCCGGCACCCGTGGGCACGTGACGAGCATCACCCGGGCCGGGCGAACCGCCGAGGCCGCTCTACGGGGCCGTTCGGGCGTCGCGGGGGGATAATCGGCCCATGACGGGGGCCGTGGTCGTGGTACTGCTCAGCCTGGTGTGTGCTGCCGGGGTACTGGTCGCGCTCCTGGCGACCCATCGCCCCCCCGAGGGCTGGGGCGTCTGGCTGCGGTCCTCCCTCGCCGGGTGGCGGAGGGATGAGGACCTCGCGTGGAAGCGCGCCGACGAGGAGCCCGGCGAGGGCGACCTCGAGGACCTGCTCCGGCTCAGTGAGCCGGTGACGGGCTCGGCGTACACCCGGCCCGAGGACCTGCGCGACACCTTCGCCGCCGTCACGCCCCGCGCCCGGCGCGCCCCCGGCCGCCGCTGAGCGAGCGCCCGTTGGCCCACGGCGCACCGCGTGGGCCAGACTGGCCACTGTGACCGATCAGCTCTGGGCCATCCTCTCCGCCGTCCTCGTCATCTTCGTCGCGGGCGGGCTCGCGCTCACCTCGGGGGTGCGCCGCCGCCGGCAACCGCCGACGCTCCCGCCCGAGGAGCGCAGTGCGCAGGCCATCGACACCCTCACGCCCGGGACCGACGAGGTGCTCGTCGAGGCCCCCGAGGAGGAGCAGGCCCCCGCCGCCCCCACCCTCGAGCGCCCGGAGCCCGTCGCCGGGCGGATGACCCGCCTGCGCGCCCGCCTCGCCCGCTCCGGAACCCTGGGCCGCTCCCTGCTCTCGATCCTCTCCCGTGGTTCCCTCACCGAGGCGGACTGGGAGGAGATCGAGGAGACCCTCCTGCTCGCCGACATCGGCATCGGTCCCACGACCGAGCTCATGGACCGGCTGCGCACCCAGGTGCGCGTCCTCGGCACGGACGACCCCCAGGCCGTGCGGGACGTCCTGCGCGCCGAGCTCCTCGCGCTCGTCGACCCCGGCATGGACCGCAGCCTGCGGGTCAGCCCCGGCGTGGGCGACGACGGCGAGCCGCACCCCGCGACGGTCCTCGTCGTCGGCGTCAACGGCACCGGCAAGACCACCACGGTCGGCAAGCTCGCCCGGGTCCTCGTCGCCGAGGACCGCGAGGTCCTGCTCGGCGCGGCCGACACGTTCCGCGCCGCCGCCGCCGACCAGCTCCAGACCTGGGGTGAGCGCGTCGGCGTGCCCGTGGTGCGCTCCGACCGGGAGGGCGCCGACCCCGCCGCGGTCGCCTTCGACGCCGTCAAGGCCGGCCGCGAGGCGGGCGTCGACGTCGTCGTCGTCGACACGGCCGGGCGGCTGCAGAACAAGACCGACCTCATGAACGAGCTCGGGAAGATCAAGCGGATCATGTCGCGGCAGGCGCCGGTGAGCGAGGTGCTCCTCGTCCTCGACGCCACCACCGGTCAGAACGGCCTGCGGCAGGCCCAGGTCTTCGCCGACGTCGTCGACGTCACCGGCATCGTCCTCACCAAGCTCGACGGCACCGCCAAGGGCGGGATCGTCGTCGCCGTCCAGCGCGAGCTCGGCGTGCCGGTCAAGCTCATCGGCCTGGGGGAGGGCCCCGACGACCTCGCGCCGTTCGACGCCGCGGAGTTCGTCGACGCGATCCTCGAGGGCTGAGCGCCACCGCTGGTCTCAGCGGGTGAGAAGAACCGGCCCGCGCAACACGATCGTCACACGCGTGGGTGATTCGTCACATCGCCGAAACACGGGCGTGCGCCCGGTGTAACGGGGCAGGGCAAGAGTGGTCACGGCCGACCGAAGGAGTCGGGAGCGAGAGGACCACACATGCTCGACACCGGAGTCACCTCGTGGATGCTGACCTCAGCATCCCTGGTGCTGCTCATGACCCCGGGCCTGGCGCTGTTCTACGGCGGCATGACCCGCTCGAAGTCCGTGCTCAACATGATGATGATGTCGTTCGGCGCCATGGGCGTCATCGGCGTCGTGTACGTGCTCTGGGGCTGGTCGATGTCCTACGGCTCACAGAGCATCGGCGGAGTCTTCGCCAACCCGTTCGAGCAGTTCGGGCTCAACGGGACCATCCTCGACGACGCCGGGGAGTACGTCCTCGACGGCAACCTGCCGGTCATCGTCGACGTGGGCTTCCAGGTGACCTTCGCGATGATCACCACCGCGCTCATCAGCGGCGCCCTCGCCGAGCGGGTGAAGTTCGGCACCTGGCTCGTGTTCAGCGGCGTGTGGGCGACGCTCGCGTACTTCCCCATGGCCCACATGGTCTGGGGCGGCGGGCTGCTCGGCGGTGACGGGCCGTTCGCGTCGATCGCGGCGCCCATCGACTTCGCCGGCGGCACCGTGGTCCACATCAACGCCGGTGTCGCGGCCCTCGTGCTCGCGCTCGTCGTCGGCAAGCGGCGCGGGTTCGGCCGGGAGCCCGGCCGCCCGCACAACCTGCCGTTCGTCATGCTCGGCGCGGCGCTCCTGTGGTTCGGCTGGTTCGGCTTCAACGCCGGCTCCGCCTACGGCGCCGACGGCATCGCGGGCCTCGCGTGGGTCAACACCACGACGGCGGCGGCCGCGGCCATCCTCGGCTGGCTGGTCGTGGAGAAGCTCCGCGACGGCCACGCCACGTCCCTCGGTGCTGCGTCGGGCATCGTCGCCGGCCTCGTCGCCATCACCCCCGCCGCGGGGTCGGTGAGCCCGGTCGGGGCGATCATCCTCGGGATCGTCGCCGGTGCGCTCTGCGCGCTGGCCGTGAGCCTGAAGTTCCGCTTCGGCTACGACGACTCCCTCGACGTCGTCGGCGTCCACCTCGTGGGTGGGCTCGTGGGCACGGTGCTCATCGGCTTCCTCGCCACGGACACCGGCCTGTTCTACGGGGGCGGGGTCGACCAGCTCATCGTCCAGGTGCTCATCGCCGTCGCCGCCGTGGTGTTCTCCGCGGTCGTCACGCTCGTCATCGCCCTGGTCCTCAAGGCGACGATGGGCTGGCGCGTGACGGACGCCGCCGAGACCTCGGGTATCGACGCGGCCGTGCACGCGGAGACGGCGTACGAGACCCTCGGCACGGGACGCGGCGGATTCGCCGGCATCCCTGCCGTCAACCAGGACAGTGTCGCAACGGAGGTCAAGGCATGAAGCTCGTCACCGGCGTGATCCAGCCCCACCGGCTGGACGAGGTCAAGCAGGCGCTCGGCGCGGTGGGGGTGCGCGGGATGACCGTCTCCGAGGCCAGCGGCTATGGCCGCCAGCACGGCCACACCGAGGTCTACCGCGGCGCGGAGTACACGGTCGACCTCGTGCCCAAGGTCCGGGTCGAGGTGCTCGTCGACGACGAGGACGTGTCGCTCATCAGCGGTGCCCTCGTCAAGGCGGCCCAGACGGGCCGGATCGGCGACGGCAAGGTGTGGACGGTCCCCGTCGAGGACGTCGTGCGCGTCCGCACGGGCGAGCGCGGCACCTCTGCGCTCTGAGCCGATGACCGGGTCGGCGGCGCAGGTCCCCCTCGGAGTGGGGGACCTGCGCCGCTCGCGGTTGGCGGCCCCGACCGCGCCGGCCGGCCCGGCCTACCGGTACGCGCTGTCCGACCTCGTCGACGGCGCGCTGCGCCGGCTGTGGCACGCGGCGCTGGACGCCCGGGGGATCGACGGCGAGACGGGGGTCGCGCTCGCCGTCGTCGGCAGCCAGGGCCGCCGGGACGCCGGCCCGACGAGCGACCTCGACCTCATGCTCGTCCACGACGGGCGCACCCTCGACGACGGCGCGCTCGCCGGCCTCGCCGAGGCGCTGTGGTACCCCGTGTGGGACGCCGGTCTCGACCTCGACCACTCGGTGCGCAGCCTCGCCCAGTGCCGCCGGATCGCCTCCACCGACCTCGTCTCCGCGATCGGGCTGCTGGACCTGCGCGCCGTCGCCGGGGACCCCGTCGTCGTCCACCGGGCACGCAGCGCCCTCCTCGCCGACTGGCGCGGGGCGGCCCGCCGGCGCCTGCCCGAGCTCGTCGCCTCGGTCCGCGACCGCGGTGAGCGGTTCGGCGAGCTCGCCTACCTCATCGAGCCGGACCTCAAGGAGGCCCGCGGCGGCCTGCGGGACGCCGTCGTCGTCCGGGCGCTCGCGGCGACGTGGCTCACCGACCGCCCGCACGCCGAGCTCGACGCCGCCTACCGCCACCTCCTCGACGTGCGCGACGCCGTCGCCCAGGTGACGGGACGGCGGACCAACCGGCTGCTGCTCGCCGACGCCACCGAGGTCGCCACCCGGATCGGCGAGCCGGACGCGGACGCGCTGCTCGCCGGGATCGCCCAGGCGGCCCGGGTCATCAGTGCGGCACTCGACACCACCGTCCGGCACGCCCGCCAGGCCCTGCGCCGTCCACCGTTGCGGCGGGCCGGGCCGGTCCTCGTGCGGGGCCGCCGGGTGGCCCCACGCCTGCGGTCCGTCGCCCCGGGCCTCGTCGAGCACGACGGCGAGCTGGTGCTCGGGGTGGACGCCGAGCCGGAGACCGACGCGCTCCTCGCGCTGCGGGCGGGTGCCACCTCCGCCCGGACGGGCCTGCCGCTGTCGCCGGTGACCCTGACGAACCTCGCGCGGACCCCCGCCCTGCCCGAGCCGTGGCCGGCGGCGGCGCGTGGGCACCTCCTCGACCTCCTCGGCTCCGGCTCGGCGCAGGTCGCCGTGTGGGAGGCCCTCGACCTCGCGGGGGTGGTGACCACCTGGATCCCCGAGTGGGCCGCCGTCCGCAACCGACCCCAGCGCTCACCGATCCACCGGCACACCGTGGACCGGCACCTCGTCCAGGCCGCCGCGAACGCGTCCGAGCTCCACGGCCCCGACGACCCGGCGATGCGGGACGTGCTCCTCCTCGCCGCGCTCCTCCACGACATCGGCAAGGTCGCCGGGGCGGACGACCACTCCGTGGAGGGCGCCCGGCGCGCCGCAGCCATCACCGCGCGGATGGGGCTCGGGCGTGCGGAGCGCGACCTCGTCGTCCTGCTCGTCCGCGAGCACCTCACGCTGTCCGAGACGGCGACCCGCCGCGACCCCCGCGACCCCGTCGTCGTCGACGCGGTCGCCACCGCCGTCGAGGGGCGCCGGGACGTGCTCGAGCTGCTGCGCCTGCTCACCGAGGCCGACGCCGCCGCCGCCGGACCGGCCGCCTGGACCACCTGGCGGGCGCGCCTGGTGGACGACCTCACCGCCCGGGTGGGGGAGCGGCTGGGTGGGGCCGACCGCGGGCGACTATCCTCGCGGTAGACCTAATCCCCGAGCGAGGCGAGGTACGCCGTTGTTCGCCAGCCTGTCCGACCGACTGACCGCCACCTTCCGCTCGCTGCGGGGCAAGGGGCGGCTCACCGAGGACGACATCAACACGACCGTCGCCGAGATCCGTCGTGCCCTCCTCGAGGCTGACGTCGCGCTGCCCGTGGTCCGCGAGTTCACCGCGGCCGTGCGGGAGCGGGCGCTGTCCGCGGAGGTCTCCGCCGCGCTCAACCCGGGCCAGCAGATCGTCAAGATCGTCAACGCCGAGCTCGTCGAGATCCTCGGTGGCCAGGCGCGCGACCTCCACTTCGCCAAGCGCCCCCCGACGGTCATCCTGCTCGCCGGCCTCCAGGGCGCCGGCAAGACGACCCTCGCCGGCAAGCTCGGCAAGTGGCTGCGCGACCAGGGCCACACGCCGCTGCTCGTCGCCTCCGACCTCCAGCGGCCCAACGCCGTCACCCAGCTCCAGGTGGTGGGCGAGCGCGCCGGCGTGCCGGTCTGGGCGCCCGAGCCGGGCAACGGCGTCGGCGACCCCGTCGAGGTGGCCCGCTCGGGCCTGGCGCACGCCCGCGACAAGCAGTACTCCGTCGTCGTCGTCGACACGGCGGGCCGGCTCGGTGTCGACGCCGAGCTCATGGCGCAGGCCGCGAACATCCGCGACGCCGTCGACCCCGACGAGATCCTCTTCGTCCTCGACGCGATGATCGGCCAGGACGCGGTCACCACGGCGCAGGCGTTCGCCGACGGCGTGGGGTTCACCGGCGTCGTGCTGTCCAAGCTCGACGGCGACGCTCGTGGTGGTGCGGCGCTGTCGGTCGCCAAGGTCACCGGTCAGCCGGTGCTGTTCGCCTCCACCGGTGAGAAGCTCACCGACTTCGAGCGGTTCCACGCCGACCGGATGGCCTCACGCATCCTCGACATGGGCGACATCCTCACGCTCATCGAGCAGGCCGAGCGCACGTTCGACGCCGAGCAGGCCGAGCGGATGGCGGCCAAGGTCACGGGGGAGGAGGACTTCACCCTCCAGGACTTCCTCGACCAGATGCAGCAGCTGAAGAAGATGGGCTCGATGAAGAAGATGCTCGGGATGCTCCCGGGCATGGGCCAGATGCGTGAGGCCCTGGAGAACTTCGACGAGCGCGACATCGACCGCGTCGAGGCGATCGTCCACTCGATGACGCCCGCCGAGCGGACCAACCCCAAGATCCTCAACGGCTCGCGCCGCTCCCGGATCGCCCGCGGCTCGGGCACCACGGTGGCCGAGGTGAACTCCCTCATGGAGCGCTTCGACGCCGCCAAGACGATGATGCGCCAGATGGCGCGGTCCGGCGGCAAGGGCGTGCCCGGCATGGGCGCCCTGCCCGGCGGCGGCAAGAAGTCCAAGGGCCGCATGGCGCCGCCCCCGCAGCGCAAGGGCAAGAAGGGCAAGTCGGGCAACCCCGCCAAGCGCGCGCAGCAGGAGAGCGCGGAGGCGGCGCGTCCGGCGGCGCCCGCAGGTTCGGCCTTCGGGATCGGCCGGTCCGAGGACGCCCCGACGGGCCTCCCGGCGGACCTTCCCGCGGACCTGCCGGCGGGGTTCGAGCGGTTCCTCGGCCGGTAGGGCTGCACCCGTGAGCGAGACGCTGCACCTGCGCGGCACCGTCCTGGTCGGCGACGGCCGCGAGCGGGACGAGTGCTGGGTCGTCGACGGGCGGCTCGCCCTCACCGCGCCCCCGGGCGCCTGGTCCGCCGACGTGGTCGAGGGCGTCGTGCTGCCCGGGCTCGTCGACGTCCACTGCCACATCGGTCTGGGGCCGGACGGCGAGGTGAGCGCGGCGGAGGCGCTCGCGCAGGCCCGGGCCGACCGCGACGCCGGCACGCTGCTGGTCCGCGACGCGGGCTCGCCGATGGACAACCGCTGGGTGCAGGACCGCGAGGACCTGCCCCGCCTCATCCGCGCCGGGCACCACCTCGCCCGGCCCAAGCGCTACCTGCGGCACTACGGGCTCGAGCTCGAGCGGGTCGGGGACCTGCCCGACGCCGTCGCCGAGCAGGCGCGGTTCGGCGACGGCTGGGTGAAGCTCGTCGGGGACTGGATCGACCGTTCCGAGGGTGCCGACGCCGACCTGCGGCCGCTGTGGCCGCGCGACGTGCTGCGCGACGCCGTGGCCGCCGCCCATGAGAACGGCGCCCGCGTTACCGTGCACACCTTCTCCCGTGAGGCGGTGGACGACCTCCTCGACGCGGGCGTCGACGGCATCGAGCACGGCACCGGCATGGACGCCGACCACATCGACGAGGCGGCCAAGCGGGCGCTGCCCGTGACGCCGACGCTCCTCCAGGTGGGGCGCTTCACCGACTTCGCCGACCAGGCCGGCCCGAAGTACCCGGTCTTCGCCGCGCGCATGCGTCGCATGCACGCCCGGCGCTACGAGCAGGTCCGCACCCTCGCCGAGGCGGGCGTCCCGCTGCTCATGGGCTCCGACGCCGGCGGCACCATCGAGCACGGCTCGCTGCCCGCCGAGCTCGCCGAGGTGGTCCGCGCCGGCGTGCCGGCCGCCGACGTCGTCGCCGCCGCCACCTGGCGCGCCCGGGCCTTCCTCGGTGCCGAGGGGATCGCCGACGGCGCCAGCGCCGACGTCGTCGTCTACCCCGAGGACCCCCGCGAGGACATCGGCGTGCTCACCCGGCCGAGCGCCGTCGTCCTGCGGGGGGTGCGGTACTAGCCCGTCGATCACGGCTGGGTGAGCGGGTCTCGCCGACAGTGACGGGGCGCGCGGGGTGGTTCCGCATCGGGTCGGCGGGTCAGTGCGGCGTCGCGCCGGCACGGTGCGGCGCCGGAGCTGTGACCGACACGCGCTCGTGGAGGGACATCGGCACGAGGACGTCCGACTCCGCAGGTCCCGGCGTGCGGAGCATCTCGATCGCGAGGGCACCCATCGTCTCGTGGGGGATCGCGACGGTCGTCAGCCCAGGGCGTAGTGAGGCAGCGAGCTCCTCGTCGTCGAACGACATCACCGACACGTCGTCGGGGATCCTCAGACCCGCTTCCGCCAGCGCCTGGTAGGCACCGAAGGCCAGGCGGTCGTTGAGGCAGAGCAGAGCGGTGACACCGCGGTTGCTGATCATCCGGTGGGCAGCCGCATACCCCTCATCCGTCTGCCAGTCGCCGCACGCCTGCTGGTCGAGGAAGTCGATCCCGACAGATGCCATCTCGGCTGCGATGCCATCAAGACGGCGCCTGCCCGTGAGAGCGATCCCGGTGTCGATGTCGGACCGGAAGTCGTGCCCGACGAGAGCGATGCCATGGCGGTGCCCGGCCTCGGCCAGGGCACGGACTGCGAGGCGGCCTCCGGCGAGCTCGTCCGGGAGGATCGAGGGCGCATCGGCGTCCGCGATGTTCACGTTGACGCAGGGCACGCTCAGCCCCATGCCGAGGGTTCCCGAGTACCGCGACTTCACCGCCGTGAACACGATCCCGTCGACCCCTCGGTCGAGGAGCGCCTGGACGGCCTCCGTCTCGCGCGCCGCGTCGCCCGCGGTCTCGGCGATGAGCAGCAGGTAGCCGCTCTCGTGCGCCGCGTCTAGCGCGCCTCGAAGGATCCCGCTCGCGAACCGGGTGATGGTGACGGTGTCCGAGACGAAGCCGTACGTGCGGCTCTCGGACGTCCGGAGCGTGCGGGCGACCATGTTGGGGCGGTAGCCCAGCGCGGACGCCGCCGCCAAGATCCGTTCCCGCACCTCCTCCGAGATGCGGCTGGTCGGGCTGTCGTTGAGGACCTGCGAGACCGCGCCGACGGAGACCCCGGCCGCTCGCGCCACCTCAGCCTGGGTGACGCGCGACCCGGGACCGTGCGAAGCCGCCATGCGACGTCATCGTACGGGCTGAGGCGTCGGCCTGGTCGCCTCCGGCGTCGTTCCCGCGGGGACGGTCACGGTCGCAGGCACCCGCACCCACCGGCACCGAACGGCGGCCGGCAGCCACGGTACGTGGGCCTCGACTCCGAAAGGTGGTGGTCCGCAACGGCAGCGCTGGTGCCCCCGACCCGGGGGGCGCACCTCCCGCGAACGCCGTGCATGGGGGCGCGGTGGCAGGGGGTTCCGCCGAGCGATATAACGATGTATCTTCCGGGCAAATGCGCCGACGGCGCAGCCGCGCCCCCGCAGTGTCAATGACGAGGTTGTCCAGGCGGGCTCGGGGCGGGGAGACGGGGAGGATCTCGCCGAAGGGAGACGTTGTCTCGGATCCCCTCGCTCGTTCGGCCGGGAAGAGTCCACTGCGAGAGAAACGCAAAGGAGCGTATCCAGATGGAGAAGCGAACAGGAATACGCGGGCACCGGCCCGTGGCGTCGTTGCTTGCCCTGCTGTTGCTCGTCGCGTCTGCCCTCGCCGTCGCGCCGGCCGCAGTCGCCCAGGTGGCGCCGATGGTGGAGGGGCCGACCGTCACGGCGGACCCGAGCTCACCGACGGGGTACACCGTGACGTTCGTCTACCGCAACCCCGATGCGACCCAGGTCCGCCTTGCCGGTGACCTGACGCTGCTCGACGTCGACACCGGCAGGGCGACCCGGTATGAGCCGGAGGAGTGGGAGCCCGGGCGCTACCACGCGGGCGGCACGGAGTTCCTGCGGGACATGACGAAGGACGAGAACGGCTACTGGTCGGTCTCCGTCCCCCTGCACGCGGGCGGCCTCAGCTACTGGTACCGGGTCTGGGACCCGACGCAGGGATGGGAGAACAAGCGCATCTGGGACCCCGCATCCCCGCACCCGCGGCCCCCGGGCGACACGTCCTTCCGCGTGCGGAACAACGACGTGCTCGACACGGTGTACGTGCCGTACGCGGAGGAGCAGGACGACCCGATCCTCGAGGCACGCGCCACGTACGAGCTGCCGGCGGCCGACCCGGCGCGCAGGGGCACCGTCCAGTACGTGCCCTACACGACCATCCTCGGCGACGACGGCCACCACCTCGGTGTCTACCTGCCGGCGGGTTACGACCCGGACCGCGCGGAGCCCTACAAGGTCGTCTACCTCGCCCACGGCATCTTCGGCGACGAGACCGACTTCATGGTCCCCGTCAACGTCCCGAACATCCTGGACAACATGACCGCGAGGGGCGAGATCGAACCGACGGTGGTCGTCACCATGGGCAACCACTTCACCGGCACCGGCCTCAACTTTGCCTCGTACGACCGCCTCAATGCGGCGAACAACCTGGTCGAGGTCATCCTCCCCTTCGTGGAGGAGAGGTTCAACGTCTCGAGCGAGCGCGAGGGGCGCGCCTACGGCGGGTTCTCCTACGGTGGGTCGACCGGCGGCTTCGTCATCGCGAACCACCCGACGGCCTTCGGCTCCTACGGCTTCTTCTCCGGGAACCCGACCCTCACCGACGCGAACTACGACGCCCTCGCAGCCGCGGTCGGCACGGGGGACCTGACCGTGTTCCTCGGGAACGGCATCTTCGAAGGAGGCCCCGACGCGCACAACGCCATCGCGGAGAGCTTCAGGTCCCGAGGGTTCACGGCGGGGACCGCCCAGGTCCCCGGCGCCCATGACGGGATGACGGCGGGCCAGCTGTTCACGATCTTCGCCAGGGACTACCTGTGGGAGCAGGATGAGCCCGTCGGCGAGGTCGACGTCTCCGTCGAGACGGACACCCGGTGCGTCGTCGGGCGCGCCGTCCAGGTGCTCCGCGTGACGAACGGCTCCGACGCGCCCGCCGAGGTCACGCTGTCCACGGCCTACGGCGCGCGGACGATCACGGTGGGTCCCGAGCGGTCCACCACCGTCACGTTGAGCACCCGGCTCGAGTCGGTGCCGGCGAGCGAGGTGACCGCGACGGCCACCGCGGACGGGTACGACCCGACGACGCTCACCGTGCCGTACGCCGCCTTCGACTGCGCCTTGGAGCAGGGGATCCAGGGGGTCGTCCCCATCACCGAGATCCTCGCCTACGGCCAGAAGGTCACCGCGGTGGCCGTGGAGTACTCGGCCGACGTCGACCCGCGCGGGCTCGACCTCGCCACGTTCACCGTCTCGGACAGCCTGTACAACTTCCGGTTCAACCCCGTCGCCGACCTCACCGACCCGACCAAGAGGGCCGACCGTACGATCACGGCGATCTACACGAACGACGCACCGTCGCTCGAGGCGGACCAGCAGTCCGACCGTGGCCGGTACGTCATCATCGAGCTGGACCCGATGGACCCGGGCGGCAGCACGGTGATCGCGTGGCAGGGCGGCGTGCGGGTCAATCCCGACCTGCAGACCCGCGTCGTCCAGAACGAGGCGGTCCACGTCGCACCCGAGAACGGCGACGGGCAGGGGCCCGTGCTCGCCCGGGCGTCCGCCGTCGCGCACGCGCCCACGCAGCCCGCCGTGAACCTCCTCTACGACGACTTCGTCTACGAGCGATTCACGACGAGCACCGGTACCGAGGTGCCGTACGCGTACTGGCTGCCAGAGGACTACGACGCGACCAAGCAGTACCCCGTCGTCGTGATCCTGCCCGGGCACGGCCAGGGGTACATCGAGAGTGCCGACGGCACGAACAACGAGGGCGTCCAGGTCGCCTCGGACATCCCGGCCGTCGCGTGGCTGCAGGAGGAGTGGACGGAGTCGGAGGAGGACGTCATCGTGCTCGCCGTGCAGAACCGGCGGACCGGCACCGGTGCCGACCAGGCAGGGGCGATGGTCGAGGTCGTCAACGGGTTCGCGGACGAGTTCTCCGTCGACCCCGACCGCATCTACGGGTCGACCGTGTCGTACGGGTCGGTCCTCGCGTGGGACGCCCTGACGAACCACCCCGGGCTCTTCGACGCCATGCTCGTCACCGGCGGGTTCGGTGCGAGCCAGGCGCAGGCGGACGCGATCGCGGCGTCGCGCACGCCGGTGTGGGTGACCCACGGCACCGGCGACCACCTGCTCAACGTGGTGACCACCGGCCAGGCGTCGTTCAACCGGATCTGGAACGCCTACATGGCGATGGGACTGACCCCGGCGCAGGCGACCGCGCTCGTCAAGTACACCGAGTATCCCCTGGCGGCGTTCTACGAGCCGGACCAGCACCTGGCGGCGGCGCCGACCTACGAGGACGCCTCCATCCTGCGGTGGCTGCTGGACCAGTGACCGGCTGGGGGGTGCTGTCGTCGCCCGTCGGGGTGGCGACGCGGTCCTAGTCCGAGCGAGGGGCCTCCGGCGTGAGAGAGACGGCTACCGTCTCGATCACCTCGGAGGCCCCTCGTGCGCGCGCCCCGCGACGCCTTGCCGCCGCGGGGCGCAGCTCGCAGCGGCGGCTCCGCCGAGCGGGAGGCCGTCCGCAGCTCACGTGCCCCGTCTCCTAGGCCCGGAGATCGCGAGGTCGGAGATCCCGGCCGCCGGTCTCGCTGTGGACAGCCGCCTCCCTCGTGGCGGCGCCGCGGGGGAGCGCTGACCCACGACGTCCTCTGGAGCGCCGACGAACGGGCGCCGTCGACGCGCGGTGCTCCGCTCACCCACGCCCTCGGCTCTGCGCGCCGTGCCCGCGAACACGTCCGTGGTCCTCTTGACGGCGGCATACTTCTCTGGTTCATTACTCATGTAATGAACCAGCAGACCGGAGGGTGATGTGTTCGACGGTCCGGAACCGATCTACCTGCAGATCGCGGAGCAGCTCCGCCAGCAGGTCCTCGACGGCACCCTCAAGAGCGGAGACCAGGTCATGTCCACGACGCAGTACGCGACGACATACCGGATCAACCCCGCGACCGCCGCGAAGGGCTTCGCCGAGCTCGTCGACGAGGGCGTCATCTACAAGCAGCGCGGCGTGGGGATGTTCGTCGCCGACGGCGCCGCCGAGCGCCTGCGCGAGGAGCGGCGACGCGCGTTCTTCACCGAGCAGCTCGACCCGGTCCTGCGCGAGGCCCAGCTCCTCGGCATCAGCACCGACGACGTCCTCACCCACATCCGCTCCACGAAGGGAACCCCGTCATGACCGGCTTCGCGGTCCAGGTCCGCGACCTCGGCGTCCGCTACGGCGACACGCAGGCGCTCGACGGCGCCAGCCTCGACCTTCCCGCCGGCGCGATCGTCGGCCTCCTCGGGCGCAACGGCTCCGGCAAGACGACGCTGCTGTCCGTCCTCGCCGCGCTGCGCAAGCCGTCGACTGGCTCCGTGCTCGTCGACGGGGAGGACCCGTTCGAGAACGAGCGGGTCATGGAGCGGGTCTGCCTCATCCGCGAGAGCGGGGACGTCATGGCCGACGAGAAGCTCTCCGACACGCTCGACCTCGTCGCCGCCGCGCGGCCCACGTGGGACGGCGAGTACGCCGCCGAGCTCCTCGACGCCTTCGAGCTGAGCCTGAGGAAGCGGCCCGGCACCCTCTCGCGCGGCCAGCGCTCCGCCGTCGGCGCCGTCATCGGACTCGCCTCGCGCGCCCCGCTGACCATCTTCGACGAGGTCTACCTCGGCATGGACGCGCCTTCGCGCTACCGGTTCTACGACGCCCTGCTCGCCGACTACGTCGAGCACCCGCGCACGATCATCCTCTCCAGCCACCTCATCAGCGAGGTCGAGCGGCTCTTCGAGGAGGTCGTCGTCCTCGAGGCCGGGCGCGTGCTGCTCGCCGAGGACGCCGACTCCGTCCGCGCCCGCGGCGCGACCGTCACGGGCCCCAAGGACCGCGTGGCCGAGGCGACCCGCGACCTCACCGTCATCGGCCGGCGCGACCTCGGCCCCACCGCGGAGGTCACCGTCTTCGATGCCCTCGGCGCGGACGAGCGCGCCCGGCTCGACGCCGCCGGGCTGGACATCGGCCCCGTCGGCCTGCAGGACCTGTTCGTCCATCTCACGGGAGGAAAGTCATGAGCGGGTACCTCACCACCGGCGGGCTGCCCGGCCGCCCGCGACGACGCCCGGGCACCGCCGTCGGGCGCCCGCAGTGGCGTCGGGCGCTGGGGTGGGTGCTCGCCGTGCAGCTCTACCTCGCGGCGTGGTTCTGGCTCATCGCCGTCGCCGTCGTCACCGTGGCGCTCATCGTCATCGACCGGATCGGCACGGTCACTGTGTCGATCATGCAGTTCGCCTCCGAGGGGGCCACCTGGTTCCCGTTCGCCATCGCCATCATCAGCGCCACCGCCCAGCTGAGCGTGCACGTGGCCAACGGGATGACCCGGCGCTCCTTCATCCGCGCGGCGCTCGTCACGAGCGTGGTGAGCGGGGTGGTGTACGCCCTCGTGATGAGCCTGGCCATGCTCGCCGAGGGCGCGGTCTTCGCACGCTTCGGGTGGCCGCACGTCGCCGGCGCCGACGACGTCGCCCTGTGGCAGAGCGGCTTCGGGCCGGGCCTCCTGGGCTACGCGCTGCTCTTCGTCGGCGCCCAGGTGAGCGGTCTGCTCGTGGGCATCGGGTACTACCGCTACGGCGGGTGGTGGGGCACCCTGCTCCTCCCGCTGACCGCGGCCCCCGCCGTGCTCCTGCAGCTCCTCACCCCGCTCCTGGGCGGCGACGGCTGGTTCGTCGACGCCGCCCCGTTCTCGCTGTCCACTGCCGCGCTGGCCGTCCCCGGAGCCGTCGTCGTCATCGCGCTCGGTGCCGCCGGCTTCCACCGCCTCACCCGCGACGTCGCCATCCGCCGCGTCACCACCTGAGCGCCTCAGCCGTCCGGCGGAGGCGCCGCCGCCCGCCCGAGAGGAGCAGTGATGAGTCCCGTCATCGAGATCGACCACCTGCGCAAGACCTACGGCGAGAAGGTCGCCGTCGCCGATGTCTCCCTCACCGTCGAACGCGGCGAGATCTTCGGCATCCTCGGCCCCAACGGGGCCGGCAAGACGACGACGGTCGAGGTGCTCGCCGGCCTGCGCCAGGCCGACGGCGGCAGCGTCCGGCTCCTCGGCGTCGACCCCCAGGCCGAGCCCGCCGCCGTGCGTGAACGCGTCGGCATCCAGCTGCAGGAGGCCAAGCTCCCGGCGAAGCTCCGGGTGGGGGAGGCGCTGGCGCTGTACGCCTCCTTCTACCCGCACCCCGCCGACGCCGACGAGCTGCTCGACCTGCTCGGCCTCACCGAGAAGAAGGACACCGCGTTCGCCGACCTCTCCGGTGGTCAGCAGCAGCGGCTGTCCATCGCCCTCGCCCTCATCGGCAACCCCGAGGTGGCCATCCTCGACGAGCTCACCACCGGGCTCGACCCGCAGGCGCGCCGGGACACCTGGGCCCTGGTCGAACGGGTCCGGGACTCCGGCGTCACGGTCGTCCTCGTCACCCACTTCATGGACGAGGCCGAGCGGCTGAGCGACCGCCTGGCGATCATCGTCGACGGCCGGGTGGCCGCCCTCGGCACCCCCGCCGAGCTCGTGCGGGGGTCCGAGCACGAGCGCGCCTTCCGCATGCGGCTGCCGGGGGAGACGTCCGACGCCGTCGCGGACGCGCTCCTCGCGCTCGACGACGTCCACTCCGTCCGGCACGACGGCGAGGAGTACGAGGTCACCGGCGGGGAGCGCGTCCTTCCCGCCGTCGTCCTCGACCTCGCCCGGCGCGACATCGTCCCCGACGAGGTCCGCACGCTCTCCCGCACCCTCGAGGACGTCTTCGTCGAGGTGAGCGGGGCTTCCGTCCCCACCCCGACCGAGGAGGTCCTGCGATGAGCACCCTCACCGCCCCCACCGCCACCCGCGGGCTCGGCGCGCTCGCCGCGTCCGAGGCGCGCCTGTTCCTGCGCGACGCCGGCGGCTCGTTCTTCGCCCTCGCCTTCCCCAGCGTCCTGCTCGTCGGCGTCGGGCTCGCCATCCCCGGGATGCGCGACCCCATCACCGACGCACCCCCGCCCTGGACTGGGATGCTGCCGATCCACCTGTACCTGCCGGTGGTCCTCGCCGCCGTCATCGCCACCCCCGCCCTCACCACGCTGCCGGTGGTCCTCGCGACCTACCGGGAGCAGGGGATCCTGCGCCGGCTGTCGACCACGCCGATGCGCCCGCAGGGCGTGCTCGTCGCGCAGGTCGCGGTCAACCTCGCCGCCCTGGTCGTCGCGGCGGTGCTCGCGCTGACGGTCGGGGCGCTCACCTTCGACGCCCCGCTGCCCGACCAGCCGCTCGTCGCGCTCCTCGCCTTCGTCCTCGGCGCCGCGGCGATGTTCGGCGTCGGGCTGCTCATCGCCGCCCGCGCCCCGAAGGCGAGCTCCGCCTCCGGCCTCGGCATGCTCGTCTTCTTCCCCATGCTGCTCTTCGCCGGCATGTGGACGCCCGGCCCGGCCATGCCCGAGACCCTGGCGACGATCGGCGCCTACACCCCGCTCGGTGCCGCCAGCCAGGCGATGACCACCGCGTGGTTCCACGGCGACTTCCCGGCCCTGGAGGCCGTCGTCATGCTCGCCTACGTCGTCGTCCTCTACCCCCTGGCGACCAAGCTGTTCCGCTGGTCGTGAGCGAGGTGCCGCCCGGCGGGGCAGAAGGTTGGGCCAACCCGCCCGCATCTGGCAGAATGGCCCGCTGTACCCGGCCCGGGCGGCCCCTCTCACCTCCCGGAGTCGCGTCCAGGACCACCCTCGTGCCCGACACCCACCGGGCTCGCGCACGGTCCACATCCCCAGAACCAGGAGCGACCACCTAGTGGCAGTCAAGATCCGTCTCAAGCGCATGGGCAAGATTCGCGCGCCGTACTACCGCGTCGTCATCATGGACTCGCGCGCCAAGCGCGACGGCCGGGCGATCGAGGAGATCGGCAAGTACCACCCGACCGAGGAGCCCTCGGTCATCGACATCAAGTCGGACCGCGCGCAGTACTGGCTCTCCGTGGGCGCGCAGCCCACCGAGCAGGTCATGGCGCTGCTCAAGGTCACGGGTGACTGGCAGAAGTTCAAGGGCCTGCCCGGTGCCGAGGGCACCCTGCGGACCAAGAACTCCGACGCCGACGCCCAGGCTGCGGCGACCGCGGCGGCCGTCAAGGCTGCCGAGGACGACGCCGAGAAGCGCAAGGCTCGCGCCGCCGAGGCTGCGGCCCAGGCGCCCGCCGCCGAGGCGCCTGCGGCCGAGGCGGCCGCCGACGAAGACAATGCTGGCTGACGCCCTCGAGCACCTGGTGCGGGGCATCGTCGACAACCCCGACGACGTCACCGTCACCGCCCGCTCGCTCCGGCGCGGCGAGCTCCTCGAGGTGCGCGTGCACCCCGAGGACCTCGGCCGCGTCATCGGGCGGCAGGGGCGCACGGCCCGCGCCCTGCGCACCGTCATCGGTGCGCTCTCCACGCGCGGACCCGTGCGGGTCGACGTCGTCGACACCGACCGTCGCTGACCCGCACCCAGCACCACCGGACCCCCGGTCCGGGACGCGGCGCCCCACGGCGCCCCGCCCCGGCCCGGGGGTCTCGTCGTCCGCCGCGCGGTACGGTCCGGGGATGACCGTCTTCGCTGTCGAGTACACCTACGACCACTCCCGCACCGACGACATCGCCCTCGTGCGCCCCGACCACCGGGCCTTCCTCGGCGAGCTCGTCGAGGCCGGCCGCGTCCTCGCCTCGGGCCCCTGGCTGGACAACGCCGCGCCCGGAGCGCTGCTCCTCGTCGTCGGCGAGGACGTCGCGGGCGTGGAGCGGATGCTCGACGAGGACCCCTTCCACCGGGCGCGCCTCGTCACCCGCCGCACCGTGCGCGCCTGGGACCCGGTCCTCGGGGTCCTCGCCCAGGACTGAGCCACCGCGCCGGCCCGGGAGGGGCCGACTTCGCACCGCGGTGCTTCGCCTGTTAGAACTGCACCGGAGTCGACATCGAGAGGGGCAGGCATGGAGCGCGTCGTCGCGAGGATCGCCGGGGCGCACGGCTTGCGCGGGATGGTGAAGCTGGAGGTGCGCACGGACGCCCCCGCGGAGCGGTTCGTGCCCGGGGCGGTGCTCCTCACCGAGCCCGCCGAGCGGGGACCGCTCACCGTCGCCGAGGCCGCCGAGCGCAGCGGGTCGTGGCAGGTGCGCTTCGCCGAGGTCGAGGACCGCACCGGCGCCGAGGCCCTGCGCGGCACCATGCTCGTCGTCGAGACGGCGCCCGGCGACGACGACGACGCCTGGTACCCCCAGGAGCTCGTCGGCCTGCGCGTCGAGCACGTCGACGGGCGCGCCCTGGGCACCGTGGCCGCCGTCGAGCACCTGCCCGCCCACGACGTCCTCGTCGTCGACGAGCCGGTCGGCGCCCGGTCGATGATCCCCTTCGTCCGAGAGATCGTCCCGGTGGTCGACGTTGCCGGTGGCCGCGTCGTCGTCGACCCGCCGCGCGGGCTGCTCGCCGCCGACCCCCTCGACGAGCCGGACGCCGCCGACGAGCCGGACGACGCCGATGCCCCGGCCGAGGAGGAACGCCCGGCCGGTGGGAGCGCCGGCTGACGTGCGCATCGACATCCTCACGATCTTCCCCGCCTACCTCGACGCCCTGAGCCTGTCCCTCGTCGGCAAGGCGCGCGCCGACGGCCTCCTCGACGTCGCGGTCCACGACCTGCGCTCCTGGACGCAGGACCGGCACCGCACGGTGGACGACACCCCCTTCGGCGGGGGCGCGGGCATGGTCATGCGGCCCGACGTCTGGGGCCGCGCGCTCGACGACGTCCTCGCCGACGGCACGCCGGGGGACGCTCCGCGCTCGGCGGTGCTCGTGGTCCCCACGCCCGCGGGGGAGCCGCTCACCCAGGCGATGGCGCACGAGCTGGCGAGCGCCGACCACCTCGTGCTCGCGTGCGGCCGTTACGAGGGCATCGACGCGCGCGTCGTCGAGCACTACGCCGCTTGCCCGGACGTCACGGTGCGCGAGGTCTCCATCGGGGACTACGTCCTCAACGGTGGTGAGGTCGCGGCGCTCGTCGTCGTCGAGGCCGTCGCGCGCCTGCTGCCCGGCGTCATCGGCAACCCCGCCTCCCTCGTCGAGGAGTCGCACGGGGCAGCCGGCCTGCTCGAGTACCCGGTGTACACCAAGCCGCCGAGCTGGGCCGGGCACGACGTCCCCGACGTCCTCACCTCCGGCCACCACGGCCGGGTGGCGCGCTGGCGCCGTGACCAGGCCCTGCGCCGGACCGCGGAGCGCCGCCCCGACCTCGTGGCCGCTCTCGAGCCCGCCTCGCTCGACGTCGCCGACCGGAAGGCGCTGGCTGCGCAGGGCTGGTTCGTCGCCGGTGACGCCGGCGCCGGGACCGCCGTCGTGCGCACCACGGGCGCCCCGGCGCTGCGCCGCGTGCACGTGCGTCCCGCCACCGCGGCCGACGCCGACGCGCTCGCCGACCTCGCCGCACGCACCTTCCACCTCGCCTGCCCGCCCACCCTGGGCGCGGAGGCCATCGAGGCCTTCGTCACCGAGCAGCTCGGCGCCGACCGTTTCGCCGCCTCCCTCGCCGACCCCGAGCGGCTGGTCCACGTCGCCGAGGAGGAGCTGGCGCCCGGTCTCACGCGCCTCGTCGGCTACACGCTGGTGGTGCTCGGCGCCGCGCCCCCGGCGGGAGCGCCGCTCGAGCACCCGGCGGAGCTGAGCAAGTGCTACGTCCTGCCCGAGCACCAGGGCAGCGGGGTGGCGGGCCGCCTGCTCGCCGCGGCCACGGCGGCCGCCCGCGAGCACGGCGCCCGGACCCTGTGGCTGGGGACCAACCGCGCCAACCGGCGCGCGCAGCGCTTCTACGCCCGGCACGGGTTCGTGCGCGCCGGCAGCCGCCGGTTCACCGTGGGCGGCGAGGAGCAGGACGACGTCGTCATGACGGGCGACGTGGCACCGACCTGAGCCGGTGTGGCAGACTGTGGCGGTCGCCCGTCTGTTCTGCCGCATCTGCCACAGGGGACCGGCTCCCTCAGGACGCGCGACCACCACTGACCCCAGCAGCCTCCGGCTGCCCTGAGTAGCGCGGGTGACCTGTGGCACCGGCGGGAAGAGAAGACACATGCAGACCCTGGACCACGTCGACGCCGCCTCGATGCGCGACGACATCCCCGCCTTCCGGGCCGGTGACACGCTCCGCGTGCACGTCAAGGTCGTCGAGGGCACCCGCTCCCGCATCCAGGTCTTCCAGGGCGCCGTCATCGCGCGCTCCGGCGCTGGCGTCCGCGAGACCTTCGTCATCCGCAAGGTGAGCTTCGGCGTCGGCGTCGAGCGCACGTTCCCCGTGCACTCCCCGAGCATCGACCACATCGAGGTCGTCACCCGCGGTGACGTCCGCCGCGCGAAGCTGTACTACCTGCGCAACCTGCGCGGCAAGAAGGCCAAGATCAAGGAGAAGCGCGAGACGACGGCGAGCTGACGCTCGTGCGCACCCTGCCCGGCTCCTCGCGAGCCGGGCAGGTCTCTTTGACGGTCGAGGTAAGGAAAGTGGGGTCGCTGCGGTGAACGACTCCGACGACAGCACCGCCGCCACCCGCGACGACGCGGGTCCGCAGCACCTGAAGGCCGAGGGGCGCCACGCGGAGACCGCGCCGGCGCCGCACCGGAGCAAGCCGCGGGGCCTCATCCGCGAGGCCGCCGTCGTCCTCGCCAGCGCGCTCGTCCTGTCGATCCTCATCAAGACGTTCCTCGTCCAGGCCTTCTTCATCCCCTCGGGGTCGATGGAGGACACCCTGGCCGTGGGCGACCGGGTCCTGGTGAGCAAGCTGGCGCCTGGCCCGCTCGACGTCCACCGCGGGGACATCGTCGTCTTCGTCGACCCGGGCGGCTGGCTCGGCGACGAGGCACCGGACACGCGCAGCGCGTTCCAGAAGGGCCTCGAGGAGGCCCTCACCTTCATCGGCCTGCTGCCCCACAACGCGGGTGAGCACCTCATCAAGCGGGTCATCGGCGTCGGTGGGGACACCGTCGAGTGCTGCAGCGACGACGGCCGGGTCATGGTCAACGGCGAGCCCATCGACGAGCCGTACCTCCGCCCCGGCGTGGACCCCAGCGCCCAGGAGTTCGTCGCGGAGGTGCCCGAGGGCCACGTGTGGCTCATGGGTGACAACCGCTCGAACTCCCAGGACTCGCGCGCGCACCCCGGCAGCCCCGGCGGCGGCGCGGTGCCGCTGAGCAACGTCGTCGGCACGGCCTTCGTCGTCCTGTGGCCCGTGGAGAGCTGGGGCCTGCTCCGCAACCCTGGGGACACCTTCGAGGACGTCCCCGAGCCCTGACCCGGCGCCGTACGCCCGGCTCCGCCGACGGCGGTGCTTACCATGGGCCCGTGCCCGCCCGCCCTCCCACCCGCCACCTCGAGCGTGACCTCCTGGCCGCCGGGCACCGGCTCGTCGCCGGCATGGACGAGGTCGGACGTGGCGCCCTCGCCGGGCCCGTGAGCGTGGGGGTCGTCGTCGTCGACGAGTCCACCGGGCGGCTGCCGCGGGGGCTGCGGGACTCCAAGCTGCTCACCGCCGCGGCGCGCGAGGCCCTGTGCGAGCCGGTGCGCCGCTGGTGCGTCGGCAGCGCCGTCGGGCACGCCTCGCCCGCGGAGATCGACGCCCTCGGCATCATCGCCGCCCTGCGCCTGGCCGGGACCCGTGCCCTCGCCACGCTCGCGGCCGCGGGCGTCGAGCCGGACGTCCTCATCCTCGACGGCACCCACGACTGGCTCACGCCGCCGCAGGACCTCTTCGCCGCCCTGGACGCCCCCGCCGCGGCCGTGCCGCTGGTCCGCACGCAGGTCAAGGCCGACCTGCGGTGCGCCGTCGTCGCCGGGGCCAGCGTGCTCGCCAAGTGCGAGCGCGACGCGATCATGGTGGAGCTCTCGCCACGCCACCCCGAGTACGGCTGGGCCGCGAACAAGGGGTACTCCGCGCCCGAGCACCTCCTCGCGCTGCGCGACCTCGGCCCGACCGAGCTGCACCGGAGGTCCTGGCGCCTGCCGCAGGCGGCGCCGGACGTGGTGGCCGCGCCGGAAGCGGTGGCCGGGGAGAGCGCGGCGCACCCCGTGACCGGTGAGGGAGCGGCGGCCCTGGTCGTGGAGTCGGACGCGCTCGACGGCGGGGCCGGGCTCGACGACGGGACCCGCGAGCTGAACGGCCACGTGACGGTACGTGCGGCAGCGAGGGTCGGCGCCGAGGCATGATGGTCGCGTGAGCGCTGAGGACCTGGAGAACTACGAGACCGAGCTCGAGCTCGGCCTGTACCGCGAGTACCGCGACGTCGTGGGGCTCTTCTCCTACGTCGTGGAGACCGAACGCCGCTTCTACCTCGCCAACGAGGTCGACCTGCAGGTGCGCTCGGCCGGGGGAGAGGTCTTCTTCGAGCTCACCCTCGGCGACGCCTGGGTGTGGGACGTCTACCGCTCCGCGCGCTTCGTCCGCTCCGTGCGGGTCGTCACCTTCAAGGACGTCAACGTCGAGGAGCTCGCCAAGGCGGAGCTGCGCCTGCCCGACCGCCTCAGCTGACGCACCGCCGAGGCGCGGGGCCGGCATCGGCATCGGGGTCGGGGTCGGCCCGGCACCCGCACGCCGCCGGGCTGCTCGACGCCGGTGGACTCGGGCATCTGGTGCACTCCTAGATATGGACGTGCCGTCCACCTCGTGATTACATGGACGCATCGTCCATTTATCGCGCGAGGGGGAACCATGAGCACCGAGGAACGCGTCGCACTGGTCACCGGGGGGTCGGGCGGCATCGGCCGCGCGGTCGTCGAACGCCTCGCGGCGGACGGCATCGCCGTCGCGGTCCATTACGCAGGGCACCGCGACCGGGCCGAGCAGGTCGTCGACGCCATCACCGGCTCGGGGGGCCGGGCCCTCGCGGTCGGCGGCGACGTCGCCGACGAGGTCGCCATGGCAGCGGCGTTCGACGCTGTCGTGGACGCCTTCGGTGGGCTCGACGTCGTCGTCAACACGGCGGGGATCATGCTCCTGTCGCCCATCGCGACGCTCGACCTGGCCGACCTCGACCGGATGCACCGGACCAACGTCCGGGGGACGTTCGTCGTCTCCCAGCTGGCCGCGAACCGCCTGCGTCGCGGCGGGGCGCTGGTCAACGTCTCGACCACGGTCACGCGCACGCAGCTGCCGACCTACGGGGCGTACGCGGCCTCGAAGGCGGCGGTGGAGGGCATGACGCTGATCCTCGCGCGGGAACTGCGCGGCAGGGACATCACGGTCAATGCGGTCGCCCCCGGCCCGACTGCCACGCCGCTGTTCCTCGACGGCAAGGATGAGGCGACGGTCCGGGCCCTGGCCCAGGCGTCGCCCCTCGAGCGGCTGGGCACCCCTGCTGACGCCGCCGAGATGATCGCGTTCCTCGCCGGCCCCGGGCGCTGGGTCAACGGACAGGTCCTCTTCGTCAACGGCGGCTTCGCGTGATGGCGGGGCGGGCACTCGGATGAGCGCGGACGTCGACGCCGAGCTGCCCGGCGCACCGGACGGGGCCGGGGGCGCCGTGGGTTCCCGTGGGACCGGTGGGCCGGGTCCCCGCCCGCGCGGCCGGGGCCGCCGCCCCGCCGACGAGGTCCGGGCCGACGTCCTGCGCACGGTCGGCGACCTCGTCCTGCGGGAGGGTGTCGTCGACCTCACGTTCGAGCGGGTCGCGCGGCTGTCCGGCGTGAGCAAGACGACGCTGTACAAGTGGTGGCCCTCACGGGGCGCGCTGGCCCTGGACGGCTACGTCCACGCGGTGCAGCCGACCCTCGCCTTCGCGGACACCGGCGACGTCCGGGCCGACCTGCGGCGCCAGCTCGGGGCCTTCGCCGGCGTCATGGCGACCGCCGGCGGGCGGGCCCTGCTCCAGCTCATCGGCCAGTCCCAGACGGACGTCGACCTGGCCACCGCCTACCGGGCGCTGTACTCCTCGGTCCGGCGCCGTCTCGCGGGCGAGCGCCTCGAGCAGGCCCGGGCGCTCGGCCAGATCCGCGCCGACGTCGACGTGCAGGTCCTCGTCGACCAGCTGTGGGGCGCGGTCTACCACCGCCTCCTCGTGCCGGACGAGCCGGTCACCGACGAGTTCCTCGACGCCGTCGTCGACAACCTGTTCCGAGGTATCGCGCCGCGCTGAGGGGGCGTGCCCGCGGGAGGGCGTGCCCGGGGGCGCAGCTGCCGGCGCGCGCCCCCTCCTCCACACCCCGAGCGAGTGACCGGCCGCCCACAGACGGGCGGCCGGCCCGCCGGCGGCGTCCCCGGTGCCCGCCAGGCTGGCGGCGGAGGTGGTCCCCATGGGAGCCAAGGACGCCGTCGGGGCGTACGGGGAGCGGGTCGCGGTCCAGCGCCTGAAGGCGGCGGGGTTCGAGGTGCTCGACCGAAACTGGCGGTGCGACGCCGGGGAGCTCGACATCGTCGCCCGCGACCCGGAGGCCGACGAGATCGTCTTCGTCGAGGTGAAGACCCGCACCGGCACGGCCTTCGGGCACCCCGCGGAAGCCGTCGTCGGGGCGAAGCTCGCGCGGCTGCGCCGGCTGGCTGCCCGGTGGCTCGTGCTCCACGACGTCCACGCCTCGGGCGTGCGCATCGACGTCGTCGCCGTCTGGCCGCAGCCGTCGGGGCCGGCGCGCGTGGAACACCTGCGGGCGGTGGCCTGATGGGGCTCGGGCGGACGTGGTCCGTCGCCCTCGTGGGCCTGACGGGCCACCTCGTCGAGGTGGAGGCGCACGCCGCCGACGGGCTGCCGGCCTTCACCCTCGTCGGCCTGCCCGACGCGTCGCTGTCCGAGGCGCGCGAGCGGGTGCGGGCCGCCGTCGCCTCGTGCTCCATCGCCTGGCCGGCCCGACGGCGCACCATCAACCTCTCACCGGCATCCCTGCCCAAGGCGGGCTCGGGGTTCGACCTCGCCATCGCCGTCGCCTGCCTCGCCGCCGGCGGCCTGCCGGGGGCCGCCGAGGCCGGGCGGGTCGTGCACCTCGGCGAGCTCGGGCTCGACGGGCGGGTGCACCCCGTCCGCGGGGTGCTGCCGGCAGTCGCCGCGGCGGTGGCGGCCGGGCGCGCCGACGTCGTCGTCCCCGAGGGGAACGCCGCCGAGGCGGAGCTCGTCCCGGGGGCGCGGGTGCACGCCGTCGAGCACCTCGCGGAGGTCGTCCTGCGCTACGGCGGCGAGGCGCGGTGGCCGGCCGCCGGGCACGCCGCGCCGCCCGCGCCGACGGCGTCCCCGCCCCGGGCGCGCCCCCCTGACCTGGCGGACGTGCTGGGGCAGGACGAGGCCCGGTTCGCCCTGGAGGTGGCTGCGGCCGGTGGGCACCACCTCCTGCTCATCGGCCCGCCCGGCGCCGGCAAGACGATGCTCGCCGCGCGCCTGCCCGGCCTCCTGCCGGACCTGTCGGACGCCGAGGCCGTCGAGGTGACGTCGGTGCACTCCGTGGCGGGGACGTTCGACGCCGCCGGTGGGCTGCTGCGCCGCCCGCCGTACGAGGACCCCCACCACACCGCCACCCCCGCGGCGGTCATCGGCGGGGGGTCCGGCGTGCCGCGCCCCGGCGCCGCGTCACGGGCGCACCGCGGGGTCCTCTTCCTCGACGAGGCGCCGGAGTTCTCCCCGCGCGTGCTCGAGACGCTGCGCCAGCCGCTCGAGCACGGTGAGCTCGTCCTCCACCGGGCCCGCGGTGCCGCCCGCTACCCCGCCCGGTTCCAGCTCGTCCTCGCCGCCAACCCGTGCCCGTGCGGGAAGGCGGTGGGCAAGGGGCTCGCCTGCACGTGCACGGCGATGGCGCGGCGGCGCTACCTCGCCCGGCTCAGCGGCCCGCTGCTGGACCGGATCGACATCCAGGTGGAGGTCGACGCCGTCACCCGGGCCGTCCTCGCCCTCGCCGGACCGGTCGAGCCGAGTGCCACCGTCGCCGAGCGGGTCGCGCGGGCCCGGGCGGTGCAGCAGGAGCGCCTGGCGGGGACCCCCTGGCGGACCAACGCCGAGGTCCCGGGCACGTGGCTGCGCCGGCACGAGGGCGGCCTCACCCGGCCGGTGCGCACGGACCTGGAACGGGCGCTGGAGACCGGGTCCCTCAGCCTGCGCGGCATGGACCGGGTCCTGCGGCTGGCCTGGACGCTGGCCGACCTCGGCGGCCGGGACCGCCCGGGCACCGACGAGGTGGGCGCGGCGCTGAGCCTGCGGACGCGGGGTGGTCACCATGGCTGAGCTGCCCTTCGACGTCACGGACGCGCGCCTGGCGGCCGCGGCGTGGAGCCGCATCGCCGAGCCGGGCGACACCGACGCGGGCGCGCTGCTCGCCCACCTGGGGCCGGTCGAGGCGCTGGGGTGGCTGGTCCACGCCGCTGCGGGGTCGGGGCAGGCGGCGGTGGGCGGTGGGCGGGCCGGGCGTCCGGGCGTCGAGCGGGCGGTCGGCCGGTGGGCGCCGCGTCTGGAGGGCCTGGACATCCGCCGCGAGCTCGACCGGCTCGCCGCGCTGGGCGGGCGGCTGGTGGTGCGGGGGGACGAGGAGTGGCCGGGCGGCCTCGACGACCTCGGCCACCGGGCCCCCGTCGCCCTGTGGGTCCGCGGGGCTGCTTCTCTGGGCCTGCTCGCCCGGGCGGTCGCCCTCGTCGGCGCCCGGGCGAGCACGAGCTACGGCGAGCACGTGGCCGTCCAGGCGGCGATGGGCCTGGGGGAGCGCGGGGTGAGCGTCGTCTCCGGCGGCGCGTACGGCATCGACGCCGCGGCCCACCGAGGCGCGCTCGCGGTCGAGGCCCCCACGGTGGCGATCCTCGCCGGTGGCGTCGACCGGCTCTACCCGACGGGCAACACCGCGCTCCTCGAGCAGGTGCTGGCGAGCGGCGCGGTCGTCGCGGAGGTGCCGCCGGGAAGCGTGCCCATGCGCTCGCGGTTCCTCGAGCGGAACCGGCTCATCGCCGCCGGGAGCCGGGCCTGCGTCGTCGTCGAGGCGGCCTGGCGTTCCGGGGCGCTGAGCACCGCGGCCCACGCCGCCGCGCTGCTCCGGCCGGTGGGGGCCGTGCCCGGTCCCGTGACGTCGATGGCGTCCGCGGGGTGCCACCGGCTCCTGCGGGAGACCGACGCCGTGTGCGTCACCGACGCCGCGGAGATCCTCGAGCTCGTCGGACCGATCGGCGCGGCCCTCGCGCCCGAGCCCGAGGTGGCTCGCGGGCTCCTCGACGGCCTCGACCCGGTGTGCGCGCGGGTCCTCGACGCGCTCCCGGCCCGCGGCGCCGCACCGGCGCCCAACGTCGTCCGGGCGAGCGGGCTCAGCCCGGGGGAGGTGCGCTCGGCGCTGGGCCGACTGGAGCTGGCCGGGAGGGTGGAGCGCAACGGCGGAGCGTGGCGCCGTTCGCGCCCGGCCCCGCGTCACCCCACCCTCTCGTGATCGTGCAGAAGCGCGGGAGCGTCACCGCGCTCCCACCCGTTCGCGATCGTGCAGGAACGCGGGAGCGTCACCGCACTCCCACCCTTTCGTGATCATGCAGAAGCGCGGACGGCCCCCATGGGCGTCGCCGCGTGACGACCCCACAGAAGCGCGGCCCGAGTGCGGCGCGCCCCGTTGCCCCGCGGCCCTTGGCGGGTCACGGTGAGCCCGTGGACCGCGACGCGCTGCTCGACGAGTTCCGACGCTTCCTCGCCGTCCAGCGAGGACTGTCGGAGCACACGGTGCGCGCCTACCTCGCCGACGTCGCCAACCTGCTCGGCACCCTGGTGCCCGACGACGTCGCCGGTGCGGAAGACGAGGCGGGCGCCGACGGATCGCCGCCCGCGGACACCCCCGAGCCGGACCGTGCGCAGGTCGACCTCGTCCTCCTCGACCTCACCGCCCTGCGCTCGTGGCTGGCCGGTCAGGCCGCCGCCGGCCGTTCCCGCTCCACACTGGCCCGCCGCGCCGCGGCCGCCCGGACCTTCACCACGTGGGCGCACCGGCGGGGCCACCTGGGCGCCGACGTCGGCCTCCGGCTGCTCAGCCCGCGCCCGGACTCCCGGGTGCCGACGATCCTCGCCGTCGGGGAGGCCGCGGACCTGCTGGCCACCGCGGGCGAGCTCGCCGAGGACGGTGACCCGGCCCACCTGCGCGACTGGGCCGCCCTCGAGCTGCTCTACGCCGCCGGGGTGCGGGTGAGCGAGCTCGTCGGCGCGGACGTTGCCGACGTCGACCGTCGCGAGCGGACCCTGCGGGTGCTCGGCAAGGGCGCAAAGGAGCGGGTCGTCCCCTTCGGGGTCCCGGCCGCTCGGGCCCTCGACGCCTGGCTGGACCGCGGACGACCGGCCCTGGCGACCGACACCTCGCCTCCGGCGCTGTTCCTCGGCGCCCGCGGCGGCCGCCTCGGCGTCCGCGCGGTGCGCGAACGGGTCCACGCCCTCACGGCGCTCGCGGGCGTCCACGACCTCGCCCCCCACGGCCTGCGCCACTCCGCCGCGACCCACCTCCTCGACGGCGGCTCCGACCTGCGCACCGTCCAGGAGGTCCTCGGGCACACGTCGCTGGCGACGACCCAGCGCTACACCCACGTCTCGGCCGAGCGGCTGCGGGCGGCGTACGCCCAGGCCCACCCCCGGGCCTGATCAGCCCGGCAGGAGCCGGATGACCACCTCACGCTGCAGCAGGCTCAGCGGGTCGACGTAGTCGTCCGCGCCCCGGCGGGCGCCCCAGTGCAGGCACGCGCGGTCGCCGCAGTGGTGGGGGAGCGCGAGCGTGCCGATCACCTGGCCGGCACGCACGCTCGTGCCTGCGGCGACGGCGGCGGCGACGGGCTCGTAGGTGGTGCGGATGCCGTCGGCGTGCTGGACGGAGACGACCGGCCGGTCGACGACGACGCCCGCGAACGCCACCACGCCGTCGCCGGCCGCGTGCACGGGTGCCCCCTCCCCGAGCGTGAGGTCGACGCCGCGGTGCCCGCTGGCCCACGGCTGGGCCGGCCGGTCGAAGGGACGGGCGACGGGCACCTCCGCCCCGGTGGGCCACTGGTACGCCACCTCCACCGGCGCCGAGAGGCCCGACGGTGGGCCGGCGGCGAGCGGCGCCGGTGGGGCCGACGGCGCCCGCGCCGGGTCGGCCAGGACGGCCGCCGAGCGGGGCTCCGGTGCCGCACCCGGCGCCAGCGGTCCGGCCAGCCAGGCCAGCGCGGCGAGCGCCAGCCCGGCGACGGTGGCGGCGGTGGGGCCGGTGGTGGTGACCATGGCGTCAGCGTCCTCGCTGCCTGCCGACCCGCGGGACGCCGTCGGCGACGGCGGTGGATGGCGCGCTCGTCCACGCGGCTGTGCAGGCCGAGTCAGCGTTTCTGCATGATCACGGGGGAGGGAGCGGGGCAGGGGCGCCCGGGCGCGCGGAAGCGGATCGCCCCGATCGGGTACCATTCCCCCTGCAACCGGTCCTCCGGTTGACAACGCGCGCCCACATTTCGTCACGCAGCCGACCCGGTCGGCCCAGCGCGGCGAGGCACGCCGGCAGCGGTCCCGCCTCCGGGCGGGCGCAGGCGGGTCGTGGGCGCCAGGAGCGGCGGGAAACCGACCGCAACGAACCCGACACCGCGGAGCGGTCCGGCCCCAGGCCGAGCGCCGCCCCGCCTGACGCGTGGGTGAACACACCTGCGTGGGAAGGACGTGCCATGGCCGTCGTCACCATGCGCCAGCTCCTCGAGAGCGGCGTGCATTTCGGGCACCAGACCCGCCGTTGGAACCCGAAGATGAAGCGCTTCATCTTCACGGAGCGCAACGGGATCTACATCATCGACCTCCAGAAGTCGCTCGCCGACATCGACAACGCGTACTCCTTCGTCAAGGAGACCGTGGCCCACGGCGGGACCATCCTCTTCATCGGCACGAAGAAGCAGGCTCAGGAGGCCGTCGCCGAGCAGGCCGCGCGCGTGGGCATGCCCTACGTCAACCAGCGCTGGCTCGGTGGCATGCTCACCAACTTCGGCACCGTGAACAAGCGCCTCCAGCGCCTCAAGGAGCTCGAGCAGATCGACTTCGACGACGTCGCCGCGAGCGGCCGGACGAAGAAGGAGCTGCTCATGATGCGCCGCGAGAAGGACAAGCTCGAGCGCACCCTCGGCGGTATCCGCGACATGGCCAAGGTCCCCTCGGCCGTGTGGATCGTCGACACGAACAAGGAGCACCTCGCCGTCGCCGAGGCGCGCAAGCTCAACATCCCCGTCGTCGCGATCCTCGACACCAACTGCGACCCGGACCTCGTCGACTACGGCATCCCCGGCAACGACGACGCCATCCGCGCCGTCGGCCTGCTCACGCGGGTCATCGCCGACGCCGCCGCCGAGGGCCTCGTCATCCGCCACTCCGGTGGTTCCGGCGACGCCGCGGCCCCCGCGGCCGAGCCGCTGGCGGAGTGGGAGCGCGAGCTCCTCGCCGCCCACGAGGCCGACCAGAGCACCCAGGCCTCCGTCGTCCAGGCCGAGGCCCCCGCGGCCGACGTCGAGGCGGCCCAGCACGTCGCCGGCGCGACCAACTCCGCCGAGGACGTCGTCGCCGCAGCCGAGGCCACCGAGGCCACCGAGGCTCCCGCCCCGGTTGCCGGCGCCGACAGCGCCGACACCACCCAGGTCGCCGACAACTCCGTCGCCGCCCAGGACGCCGCCGCCGCGGCGTCGGAGTCCACCCCGGCGCCGGACACGACGTCCGAGCAGGCCTGAGAAGGAGCTGGAGACACACATGGCGAACTACACCGCCGCTGACATCAAGGCCCTGCGCGAGAAGACCGGCGCGGGCATGCTCGACGTGAAGAAGGCCCTCGACGCCGCGGACGGCGACTCGGACAAGGCGCTCGAGATCATCCGCGTCAAGGGGCTCAAGGGCGTGGCCAAGCGCGAGGACCGCGCCGCCTCCGACGGCCTCGTCGCCATCGAGGTCGCCCCCTCGTCCGACGGCTCCGGTGAGACCGGCGTCCTCGTCGAGATCAACTGCGAGACGGACTTCGTCGCGAAGAACGCCACGTTCACCACCCTCGCAGACCGCGTCCTCGCGGCCGCCGTGGCGTCCGAGGCCGCCGACGTCGAGTCGCTCCTCGCCGCGCCGACCGACGGTGGCACCGTCGCCGACCTGGTGGCCGAGACGGCCGCCACGCTCGGCGAGAAGCTCGTCGTGCGCCGCGTGGTGCGCGTCTCGGGCGAGAAGGTGGCCAGCTACCTCCACCGCACGGCCAAGGACCTGCCCCCGCAGGTCGGCGTGCTCGTCGCCACCGACGCCGCGGGCGCCGAGGTCGGCCGGGACGTCGCGATGCACATCGCGGCGTACTCCCCGACCTTCCTCACCCGCGACGACGTCCCGGCCGAGACGGTCGAGAACGAGCGTCGGATCGCCGAGGAGACGGCCCGCAACGAGGGCAAGCCCGACGCCGCCCTCCCGAAGATCGTCGAGGGCCGGATGAACGGCTTCTTCAAGGAGAACGTCCTGCTCGACCAGGCGTTCGCCCGGGACCCGAAGACGACCGTCGGCAAGGTCGTCGAGGGCGCCGGCGGCACGGTGACCGGCTTCGCCCGGTTCCGCGTCGGAGCCTGATCGACACCGGTGGCCCCGGCCCCTCGCGGGCCGGGGCCACCGTCGCACCCTGAGGAAGGACGCCCGATGAACGCACGCGACAACGGCCACGGACCCGCACGCCGGGTTCTCCTCAAGCTCTCCGGGGAGGTGTTCGGCGGGGGCAGCATCGGCCTCGACGCCGACGTCGTCGCCGCGGTGGCCCGCGAGATCGCCGACGCGGTCCGCGAGGGCGTCCAGGTGGCCATCGTCGTCGGCGGTGGCAACTTCTTCCGGGGCGCCGAGCTCTCCCAGCGGGGCCTGGACCGTGCCCGGGCCGACTACATGGGCATGCTCGGCACCGTGATGAACTGCCTCGCCCTGCAGGACTTCCTCGAGCAGGCGGGCACCAGCACGCGCGTGCAGAGCGCCATCACCATGGGTCAGGTCGCCGAGCCGTACATCCCGCTGCGCGCCATCCGCCACCTCGAGAAGGGCCGGGTCGTCATCTTCGGCGCCGGCGCGGGCATGCCCTACTTCTCCACCGACACCGTCGCCGCCCAGCGCGCCCTCGAGACGCACTGCGACGAGGTGCTCATGGGCAAGAACGGCGTCGACGGCGTCTACACCGCGGACCCGCGGACGGACCCCACCGCGCGCCGCCTGGACCACCTCACCTACGCGGACGCGCTCCGCGACGGCCTGCGCGTGGTGGACGCCTCCGCCTTCAGCCTGTGCATGGACAACGGGCTGAGCATGCGCGTGTTCGGCATGACCGAGCCGGGCAATGTCACCCGCGCGCTCAAGGGTGAGAAGATCGGCACACTAGTGACCGTTGAGGACCACACGAAGGAGCTCCGGTGATTGACGAGACCCTCCTCGAGGCCGAGGAGAAGATGGACAAGGCCGTGGAGGTCGCGCGCGAGGACTTCGCCGGCATCCGCACCGGACGAGCGAACGCCGGGATGTTCTCGAAGATCCTCGTCGACTACTACGGTGCCCCGACGCCTCTGCAGCAGCTCGGCTCCCTCACCATCCCCGAGGCGCGCACCGTCATCGTCACGCCGTACGACCGCTCGGCCACCGCCGCGATCGTCCGCGCGCTGCGCGAGTCGGACCTGGGCGTCAACCCCACCGACGACGGCAACGTCATCCGCGTGGTGCTGCCGGCCCTCACGGCCGACCGCCGCAAGGAGTACGTCAAGCTCGCCAAGAGCAAGGGTGAGGACGCGCGCATCTCCGTGCGCAACGTGCGCCGCAAGGCCAAGGAGGAGCTCGACCGTCTCCGCAAGGACGGCGAGGCCGGCGAGGACGAGGTGGAGCGCGCCGAGAAGGAGCTCGAGGCCCTGACCAAGCGGCACGTCGAGGTGATCGACGAGCTGCTCACCGGCAAGGAACGCGAGCTGCTCGAGGTCTGATGACGGCCCCCGACGACGGCGTCCCCACGCGCCGCCGGATGCGCGAGGCGCAGGCGGCGGCGCGGCGGGCGCTCGTCGAGCCCGCCCCGCCGCGTCCGGTCGACCCCCCGGCCAGCCGCGCGGGCCGCAACCTCCCCGCCGCGATCGGCGTGGGCCTCGGCCTCGGCGCCGTGCTGCTCGCGAGCCTGTTCATCCGGCGCGAGGCGTTCGTCGTGCTCGCCCTGCTCGCCGCGTGCGGCGCGCTGTGGGAGCTCGCCCGCGCGGTGCGCACCCGGGACATCCGCATCCCCGTGCTCCCGCTGTGGGTGGGCACGGCCGGTGTGCTCGTCTCCGCCTACACCGCGGGCCCGGAGGCGATGTTCATCGCCTTCGTGCTCACCGCGGGGGGCGTGTTCGTGTGGCGCGTGCTCGACGGCGGCGGTCCGGACGCCGTGCGCGACGCGTCCGCGGGCATCTTCGCTGCGGCCTACATCAGCCTCCTCGCCGGGTTCGCCGTCCTGCTCGTCGCCCAGGACCAGGGGCCGTGGCTCGTCCTCACCTTCATCGCGCTCGTCGTGGCGAACGACACGGGCGGCTACATCGCCGGCGTGCTGTTCGGCAAGCACCCCCTCGCGCCGAGCATCAGCCCGAAGAAGTCGTGGGAGGGGCTGGCCGGCTCGCTCGTCCTCGCCTGCGCCGTCGGCAGCGTGATGGTGCTGCGCGTGGGCGCGCCGTGGTGGGCGGGCGCCGTGCTCGGGGCCGGGATCGTGGTCTCCGGCACCGTCGGCGACCTCGCCGAGTCCCTGCTCAAGCGCGACCTCGGCATGAAGGACATGGGCACGTTGCTGCCGGGCCACGGGGGAGTGATGGACCGCCTCGACTCCCTCGTCGTCAGCGCGCCCGTGTGCTACCTGCTCATGTCCCTCCTCGTGGGGTGAGCCCCACCCGTCAGAACCTGCGACAATTGGCCCCGCCATGCCATCTTCTGTCTCGCTCCCGCCCCCGCCCGGTGCTCCCGACGCCGGCCCCCGCCCCCGCCTGACGTTCGCCGCGCCGCGGCGCGGCAAGCCCCCGGCGCACCTGGCCGACCTGCCCCACGCCGAGCGCGTGGCCGCGGTCACCGCCCGCGACGTGCCCGGGTTCCGTGCCGACCAGCTGTCCCGGCACTACTTCGCGCACCTCACGCGGGACGCGGACGCGATGAGCGACCTGCCCGCGACGGGCCGGGCGGAGCTGGTCGACGCGCTCCTGCCCGAGCTGCTGCGCCCCGTGCGCACGCTCGAGGCCGATCGCGGCGCCACCCTCAAGGCGCTGTGGCAGCTGCACGACGGCGCCAAGGTCGAGTCCGTCCTCATGCGCTACTCCGAGCGCGCCACCCTGTGCGTCTCCTCCCAGGCCGGCTGCGGGATGGCGTGCCCGTTCTGCGCGACCGGGCAGCAGGGCCTCACCCGCAACCTGTCGACGGCGGAGATCGTCGAGCAGGTCCGCCTCGCCGCCCTCGCGTGCCGTGACGGCGCGCTGGCCGGTGGCCCGACCCGCCTGACGAACGTCGTGTTCATGGGCATGGGCGAGCCGCTGGCCAACTACCGCGCCGTCATCGGTGCGGTGCGACGGATGGTCGACCCGGCGCCCGAGGGCTTCGGCATGTCCGCGCGCAACATCACCGTGTCCACCGTCGGGCTCGTCCCGGCCATCGACAAGCTCGCGGCCGAGGGCATCCCCGTGACGCTCGCGGTCTCGCTGCACGCCCCGGACGACGAGCTGCGCGACGAGCTCATCCCCATCAACTCCCGCTGGAAGGTGGGCGAGCTGCTCGACGCCGCCCGCCGGTTCTTCGACGCCACGGGCCGGCGGGTGAGCATCGAGTACGCCCTCATCCGGGACATCAACGACCACGCCTGGCGCGCCCAGCTCCTCGCCGACGAGCTCCTCGCCCGGGGCAAGGGGTGGATCCACGTCAACCCGATCCCGCTCAACCCGACCCCGGGATCGCGGTGGACCGCCTCCGATCCGGCCGTCGAGGACGAGTTCGTCGCTACGCTGCGACGGGCGGGGATCCCCACCACGGTGCGGGACACCCGCGGTAGCGACATCGACGGTGCGTGCGGACAGCTCGCGGCCGAGATGCTCGTCGGCACGAACTAGGGACGGTTGCATGGTGATGTTCCCCGCAGCGGGGCGGATGGGCACGGGCTACGACCGCGCCCAGGTCGAGGAGTTCTTCGCCCGCGCCCGCGCGGCCTACGAGGCCACGCAGCGCGAGGACGCGGGCGGCGACCGCGGTGACTCGCCCACGCTCGACGAGAACGACGTGCGGGCCGTCGCCTTCGACCTCGTCCGCGACGGGTACGAGGCCACCGCGGTCGACGCCGCCCTCGACCGGCTCGAGGCCGCGCTCGTCCACCGCCGCCGCGAGGACTTCATCGCCGCCCACGGCCAACAGGCGTGGATGGACCGGATCGCCGACCGGGCCACCACCCTGTACCCGCGCCTCGTGCGACCCCGCGGCCAGCGCTTCTCCCCGCCCCAGGGCCGACGCGGCTACGACGCCGCCGCCGTCGACGAGCTCCTCGACCGGCTGGTCGCCTACTTCGACGCCGGGGCCGAGCTCAGCGCCGCCGAGCTGCGCACCGCGACCTTCCCCGAGGTCGGCCGTCGCCGCGCCTACGCCGAGGGCACCGTCGACGCCTACCTCGACCGCGCCGTCGAGGTGCTGCTGGCCGTCGAATGAGCCGTTCGCTGGCCATCCTCGGCTCGACCGGCTCGGTCGGCACCCAGGCGCTCGACGTCGTCGCGGACGCCGACGGCGCGTACGAGGTCCGGGCGCTGGCCGCGGGCGGCGGCAACCCGGCCCTCCTCGCCGAGCAGGTCCTCGCCCACGACGTGCCCGTCGTCGCCATCGCCGGCGGGGACCCCGGGGCGCTGCGCGCGGCCCTCGCGGACCGCGCGTCGGACCTCGGCCGCCCGGTGCCGGACGTGGAGATCCTCGTCGGGCCCGCCGCGGCCGCCGACGTCGCCGGGCAGGGGCACGACGTCGTCCTCAACGCCGTCACCGGCTCGGTCGGCCTGGCCCCCACCCTCGCCGCGCTGTCGGCCGGCTCCCACCTGGCCCTGGCCAACAAGGAGTCCCTCGTCGTGGGCGGCGCGCTGGTCCACGCGGCGCAGCGCCGGCCCGACCAGATCGCCCCCGTGGACTCCGAGCACTCCGCCATCGCCCAGGCCCTGCGCTCCGGCACCGCCGAGGAGGTCCGCCGGCTCATCCTCACCGCCTCCGGCGGGCCGTTCCGCGGGCGCACGCGCGCCGAGCTCGCCGACGTCACCCCCGAGGCGGCCCTCGCGCACCCCACCTGGGCCATGGGCCCGGTCATCACCATCAACTCGGCGACGCTGGTGAACAAGGGCCTCGAGCTCATCGAGGCCCACCTGCTCTTCGGCGTGCCCGTCGAGGACATCGCCGTTGTCGTCCACCCCCAGTCGGTCGTCCACTCCATGGTGGAGTTCTGCGACGGGTCGACCATCGCGCAGGCGTCCCCACCGGACATGCGCCTGCCCATCGCGCTGGGCCTCACGTGGCCCCGGCGCCCGCAGCGGGCCGTCGCGCCCTGCCGCTGGGACGTCGCCAGCGCCTGGACGTTCGAGCCGCTGGACGAGGAGACCTTCCCGGCCGTCGGGCTGGCGCGGGCGGCCGTCACGGCGTCGGCGACGCACCCGGCCGTGCTCAACGCCGCCAACGAGGAGTGCGTCGACGCGTTCCTCGCCGGCCGCCTGCCGTTCCTCGGCATCACCGACGTCCTCGCCCAGGTGCTCGACGAGCACGACGGCGCCGCGGCGCAGGGACTCACGCTCGACGACGTCCTCGCCGCGGAGCGGTGGGCGCGGGCGCGGGCGCACGAGCTGCTCCCGGGCTGAGCCCCGCACCCGCCGTCGGACGCCGGGCGGCCGCTGTGCACGCCGGGGGTCGCCGCGGGGCATCATGGGGGCAGCATCCGTACGGAAGGTGGCCTCATGGAGTTCGTCGTCGGCGTGCTCGTGCTCGCCGTGGGGCTGGTGGCCTCGATCGCCCTGCACGAGGTGGGCCACCTCGTCCCGGCCAAGCGCTTCGGCGTGCGGGTGAGCCAGTACATGGTCGGCTTCGGCGCGACCGTGTGGTCGCGGACCCGGGGCGAGACCGAGTACGGGATCAAGGCCGTGCCCCTGGGTGGCTACGTCCGGATGATCGGCATGTACCCGCCGGCCCCGCAGGGCACGCCCGCGCGTCGGCGCGCCGACGGCCGCGCCACCCTCGTGGAGGAGGCGCGTGAGGTCTCCCTCGAGGAGGTCCGGCCCGGCGAGGAGGGCCGCACGTTCTACGCCCTGAGCGTGCCGAAGAAGCTCGTCGTCATGCTCGGCGGCCCGGTGATGAACCTCCTCATCGCCACCGTCCTCCTCGCGGTCGTCGTCACCGGCTTCGGCGTGGCGACCTACACCGCCACGCTGGGCAGCGTCCAGCAGTGCCTCGCCGAGGACCCCGAGGCCACCGGGTGCGCGGCGGAGGACCCGCCGGCCCCGGGCGCGGCCGCCGGCCTCGCGCCGGGGGACACCGTCGTGTCCTGGGCCGGGACGCCCACGCGCACGTGGGACGACGTCAGCGCCGCCATCGCCGCCGGCGGGGCCGCCCCGGCGAGTGTCGTCGTCGAGCGGGAGGGCGAGGAGGTCACGCTCACCGTCACCCCCCAGACCGTCGAGCGCCCCGTGGTGGAGGACGGCGAGTACGTGCTGGGGGAGGACGGCGAGCCGGTCACCGAGGCACGGCCGTTCGTCGGCATCGCCCCCACGGTCGCCCTCCAGCGCCAGCCCCTCACCGCGGTCCCGGGCGTCGTCGCCGACTCCGTCGTCGCCACCGTCGACGTGGTCCTCACCCTGCCCCAGCGGCTCGTGTCCATCGCGGACGCCGCGTTCGGCGACGGCGAGCGCGACCCGGGCGTCGTCGGCCTCGTGGGCGTCGGCCGGTTCGCCGGGGAGATCGCCTCCCTCGACGGCGAGGGCTACGGGCTCACGGAGCGCACCGCGGACATGCTCGGCCTGCTCGCCTCCCTCAACCTCGCGCTGTTCGTCTTCAACCTCCTGCCGCTGCTCCCGCTCGACGGCGGGCACATCGCCGGCGCCCTGTGGGAGGGCGCGCGCCGCGTCGTCGCCCGCCGGCGCGCGCGGCCCGACCCGGGGCCGGTCGACGTCGCGCGGCTCCTGCCGCTCACCTACGTCGTCGTCATCGCCATGGTGGGGATGAGCCTGCTGCTCGCGTACGCGGACATCGTCCGGCCCGTCTCGCTCACCGGCTGAGGCCGGCCCGGGCGGCCGGCGGCGCAGTGTCGTGCACCACGTCGGCGCGCCGCAAGGCGAGGGTGGGTGATACTGGACGGGTGAGCGTACCGATCTCCCTGGGCATGCCGACCGTCAAGGAGGCACCGCCGGTGCTCGCCCCCCGGCGGCCGACGCGCAAGATCCGCGTCGGCTCGGTCGCGGTGGGCGGCGACGCCCCCGTCTCCGTGCAGTCGATGACGACGACGAAGACCCACGACATCGGCGCCACGCTCCAGCAGATCGCCGAGCTCGTCACCGCCGGCTGCGACATCGTCCGCGTCGCCTGCCCGACGGACAAGGACGCCGAGGCGCTGCCGATCATCGCGCGCAAGTCGACCATCCCCGTCATCGCCGACATCCACTTCCAGCCCAAGTACGTCTTCGCCGCCATCGAGGCCGGCTGCGGTGCCGTCCGGGTCAACCCCGGCAACATCCGCCGGTTCGACGACCAGGTCAAGCAGATCGCCCGGGCCGCCTCCGACGCCGGGGTGTCCATCCGCATCGGCGTCAACGCCGGGTCGCTCGACAAGCGGCTCCTCGAGAAGTACGGCCGGGCCACCCCCGAGGCCCTCGTGGAGTCCGCCGTGTGGGAGGCGTCCCTCTTCGAGGAGCACGGCTTCCACGACTTCAAGATCTCCGTCAAGCACAACGACCCCGTCGTCATGGTGCAGGCGTACCAGATGCTCTCCGAGCGGGGGGACTGGCCGCTGCACCTCGGCGTCACCGAGGCCGGGCCCGCGTTCCAGGGCACCATCAAGTCCGCCACCGCCTTCGGCGCGCTGCTGTCCCAGGGCATCGGGGACACCATCCGCGTGTCCCTGTCCGCCCCGCCGGTGGAGGAGGTCAAGGTCGGCAACCAGATCCTCGAGTCGCTCAACCTCCGTCCCCGCACCCTGGAGATCGTCTCCTGCCCCTCGTGCGGGCGCGCCCAGGTGGACGTGTACGCACTGGCCGAGGCGGTCACCGCCGGCCTGGAGGGCATGGACGTGCCCCTGCGGGTGGCGGTCATGGGCTGCGTCGTCAACGGCCCGGGCGAGGCCCGCGAGGCGGACCTCGGGGTCGCGTCCGGCAACGGCAAGGGCCAGATCTTCGTCAAGGGCGAGGTCATCGCGACCGTCCCCGAGGACCAGATCGTCGAGACCCTCATCGCCGAGGCCAACCGCATCGCCGCGACCATGGAGCCGGTCGCGGGAGCTCCGGTCGTCACGGTCAGCTGAGCGCGGCCGTATGCGCGCGAGGTGGCGCTCCGGGGGGCGCGTGCGGCCGCTGAGCGGGCAGGACCGGCCCGCCGCCCTCGAGGTGTGCCGTCGCGACCCCGTGGCGAGCGTGCTCGCGGCCGTCCAGGTCGAGCGGCTCGGCGAGGTGGAGATCCCCGGCGCCGAGCTCCTCGGCGTGTGGGACCGGGGCCGGCTCGCCGCCCTGTGCTGGGCGGGCGCCAACCTCGTCCCCGTGGGGGTGGGGCCCGACGAGCTCGACGACCTCGCCCACTACGTCCGTTCCCGGGGCCGGCGGTGCTCCTCGATCGTCGGCCCCGCCGACGCCGTGCTCGGCCTGTGGGACCGCCTCGCCGGGGCGTGGACCCGCCCGCGCGACGTCCGCGCCGACCAGCCGTCCATGGCCATCGCCGCCGACCCCGCGGTGGCGCCCGACCCGCGGGTCCGGCTCAGCCGCGTCGACGAGCTCGACCTGGTGGTCCCCGCGTGCGTGGCGATGTTCACCGAGGAGGTCGGGTACTCCCCGCTCTCCTCCGGCGGCGCCTACGAGTCGCGCGTGCGCGAGCTCGTCGTGGGAGGCCGCTCCTACGTGCGGATCGACGAGGGCCCCGAGGGCCCCCAGGTGGTCTTCAAGGCGGAGGTCGGGGCGCTCGCCCTCGGCGTGGCCCAGGTCCAGGGGGTGTGGGTGCACCCGGAGCGCCGCGGCGAGGGAATCGCGGCGGCCGGCATGGCCGCCGTCGTCGCCGACGCCCGGGCGCGGCTGGCCCCCACCGTCTCGCTCTACGTCAACTCCTACAACGCCGCAGCCCTGGCCGCGTACCGCCGCACGGGCTTCACCCAGGTGGGCACCTACGCCACCGTGCTCTTCTAGCGCTCCGCCCCGGCCCTCAGCGCAGCAGCCGGGACATCCGCCGGTCCGCGAGGACCTTCCCGCCGGTCTGGCAGGTGGGGCAGTACTGCAGCGCCGAGTCCGCGAACGAGACCTCGCGCACGGTGTCGCCGCACACCGGGCACGGCCCGCCCGCCCGCCCGTGCACCCGCATGCCCGACCGCTTGGCGTCCTTGAGCTCGGCGGCCGGACGACCCGCCGCGGCGGCCACCGCCGCACCCAGGACGTCCCCGATGGCGGCGTGCAGGCGCACCACGCCGTCGGCGTCGATGCCCCTGGTGGGCGCGAAGGGGCTCATCCGCGCGACGTGGAGGATCTCGTCGGAGTACGCGTTGCCGATGCCGGCGATGACCGACTGGTCCCGCAGCACCCCCTTGACCTGCTGGTTCCGGGCCGCGAGCAGCGACGCCAGCCCCTCGACGGTGAGGTCCGCCGGGTCGACGCCGAGCGTCGCGACGGCGGGCACCTCCTCGGGGGCGCCGACCACGTGGATGGCGAGCCGCTTGCGCGTACCGGCCTCGGTGAGGTCGAACCCGGCGCCGTCGTCGAGACGCACGCGCAGGGCGATGGGGGAGCGGCCGGGGCGCAGCGTGGTGGCCGGGACCGTGTCGTACCACCGCAACCACCCGGCCCGGGCGAGGTGGACGAGGAGGTGGAGCGCGGCGTCGCCGTCCGCGGTGAGGTCGAGCCACTTGCCGTGGCGGACGACGGCAGCCACCGGGCGGCCGACGAGGTCCGTGGGCGCGGGGGAGTACGTCTTGAGCGCGCTGATGGCCCCGACCTCGACGGCGGTGAGCACGCGCCCGACGGCGCGCTCGCGCAGGAACTGGGCGAGCCCCTCGACCTCCGGCATCTCCGGCACGCCCCCATCCTCGCGCACCGGCGTCCCGGGCGTGGGCGGTCGGGGAGCGTCCGCGCGTCGGTAGGCTGACCGGGTGATGCTGAGGATGTCCACCCTGTTCGTGCGTACGCTCCGCGAGGACCCTGTCGACGCGGAGGTCGCGAGCCACCGCCTGCTCGTCCGCGCCGGCTACATCCGCCGCGCCGCCCCCGGGATCTACACGTGGCTGCCGCTCGGTCTGCGCGTCCTGCGCAAGATCGAGGAGGTCGTGCGCGAGGAGATGGCCGCGGCGGGCGCGCAGGAGGTGCACTTCCCGGCCCTGCTGCCCCGTGAGCCGTACGAGGCCACGGGCCGGTGGACGGAGTACGGGGCCAACCTCTTCCGGCTCACCGACCGCAAGGGCGCCGACTACCTCCTCGCGCCGACGCACGAGGAGATGTTCACCCTGCTCGTCAAGGACCTGTACTCCTCGTACAAGGACCTGCCGCTCACGCTCTTCCAGATCCAGACGAAGTACCGCGACGAGGCCCGCCCCCGCGCCGGGCTCATCCGCGGCCGCGAGTTCGTCATGAAGGACGCCTACTCCTTCGACGTCGACGACGCCGGCCTGGCCCGCTCCTACGACGCGCAGCGCGCGGCCTACGAGCGGATCTTCACCCGCCTCGGCCTGGAGTTCGTCGTCGTCGCCGCGATGAGCGGGGCGATGGGCGGCTCGCGGAGCGAGGAGTTCCTCCACCCCACGCCGATCGGCGAGGACACCTTCGTCCGCTCGCCGGGCGGCTACGCGGCGAACGTCGAGGCGGTGCGGACCCCCGCGCCGGAGCCGGTGGACGCCACCGACGCGCCCGCCGCGCAGGTGCGTGAGACCCCCGACGCCGCGACGATCGACGCCCTCGTCGCGCTCGCCAACGAGCGCTACCCGCGCGCCGAGGGTTCGTGGACGGCGGCGGACACCCTCAAGCACGTCGTCCTGGCCCTCGACCACCCCGGCGGCGAGCGCGAGGTCGTCGTCGTCGGGCTGCCCGGCGACCGCGAGATCGACCTCAAGCGGCTGCAGGCCGCCGTCGAGCCGGCGGAGGTGGCCCCGGCCACCGACGCCGACTTCGCCGCCCACCCCGAGCTCGTCAAGGGCTACATCGGCCCCGGTGCCGTCGGCCCCAACGCCGGCACCGACGCGGACGGCACCCGCCGCGGCGTGCGCTACCTCCTCGACCCCCGCGTCGGGCCCGGGACGACGTGGATCTCCGGCGCCGACACCGCGGGGCAGCACGTCTTCGGTCTCGTGGCCGGCCGTGACTTCACCGCCGACGGCGTCATCGAGGCGGCCGAGGTGCGCGCCGGGGACCCGGCGCCGGACGGCAGCGGGCCGCTCGAGCTCGCCCGCGGCATCGAGATCGGCCACATCTTCGCGCTCGGCCGCAAGTACGCCGACGCGCTCGGGCTCAAGGTGCTCGACGAGAACGGCAAGGCGGTCGTCGTCACCATGGGCTCCTACGGCATCGGCGTGAGCCGCGCGCTCGCCGCGCTCGCCGAGGCGAACCACGACGACGCGGGCCTGGCCTGGCCTGCGCCCATCGCGCCGGCCCACGTCCACGTCGTCGCCACGGGCAAGGACCCCGAGGTGCTCGCCGCCGCCGAGCGCATCGGCAGCGAGCTCACCGACGCCGGCGTCGAGGTGCTCCTCGACGACCGGCCCAAGGTCTCCGCCGGGGTGAAGTTCGCCGACGCCGAGCTGCTCGGGCTGCCGTTCGTCCTCGTCGTCGGCCGCGGCCTGGCCGCCGGGACCGTCGAGGTGCGCCAGCGGCGCACGGGGGAGCGCGCCGAGGTGCCCGTCGACGAGGCGGTGCCGACGCTGCGCGCGCTGGTCGCCGAGGCGCTGCGCGGCTGACTCCGGGCAGCGCGGGCCGACTCAGGGCAGCGCGGGCAGCCTCAGGCCCCACGCCCGGGCGCGGTCGGCCGCGTCGAGGGCCGCGGCGAGCAGCTCCGCCCGCTCGGCGGGGGCGGCGGCGTCCAGCTCGGCGAGGAACGCGGTGACGAGGTCGAGCTCCGCCTCGGCGGCCAGCGTCGCCTCGGGGCTCAGGCCCGGGGAGGGGCTGGCGAGCGGCCCGGTGACGTCGTACACCGTCCCGCCGGGCCGGCCGGCGAGGGTGGCGAGCGACCGGGCGCGCTCGAGGCACGCCTCGCGCTGCGCGCCCGAGCTGCGGGCCGCCACGACCTCGTAGGCGTACCGGGCCGCGTCGACGGCGTCCCGCGCGGCCGGGGGCACGGTGGCGAGCGGGGCGCCGGCCGGCAGGTCCGGCGGCCCCTCGCCCAGGGCGGCCGCGAGCTCGGTCGCGGCGTGCGTGCGCGAGAGGGCGACGGCCCCGAGGAGGGCCGCCCGGCCGTCGGTGCTCGCGTCGGGGCTCGTCGCGGCGTCCCACGCCTGCCAGGCCCCGGCGGCAAGCGCGGCGAGGACGTCCGCCGGCTGCGCTCCGGCCGCGGGCGGGGTCGTGGACGCGGTCTCCGACGCGGTCTCCTCCGGCGGCGCCGTGGCGCCCGGTCCGGACCCGGGCCACGGCTCCCACACGCCGCCGAGCGCCTCCGCGTGCACGCGGGCCGCGTCGGCCACCCGGGTGAGCACCTCCCGGGTGGTGGCGTCGGCGGCCGCGCCGGCGGCCGTGGCCGCGGCCGCCAGCTCCGTGGCCGAGGTGGCGGCGTCCTGCCGCGCCACCTCCGCCGGCCCGGGGGACGGCACGGTGGGGGGCGGGCTGTCCACGCGCACGCCGCATCCGGTGAGAAGGAACACGGCGGCCACGGCGGCCGCGCGTCGGGTCGCGGTCCGGATCGGCCGGGCGTGGGCGGGAGTGTGCATCGGGTCGATCGTCGCACGGGGCGCCCGGGGGCAGGACCGCCGCGCGGGCGGTGCTCGCACGTCGGTACGCTGGGATCCCCCCACCCCTATTTCTGCCGAGGAGAACCGACCCCATGGGCGCCGCACGATCCTCCGAGGTGACGACCCGGCTGCGCGCAGCCCTCGAGCCTGTCGTGGCCGAGGCCGCGCTGCTGCTCGAGGACGTCACCGCCAGCCCCGCCGGACGCCGCAGCGTCGTCCGCGTCGTCGTCGACCTGCCCGACGGCCCGGGCGGTGTCGACTCGGACGCGCTCGCCGAGGTCTCGCGCCGGATCTCGGAGGTGCTCGACGACGTCGACCTCCTCCAGGGGGCCTACACGCTCGAGGTGAGCACCCCCGGCATCGACCGACCGCTCACCGACCCGCGCCACTTCCGCCGCGCCACCGGACGGCTCGTCCGGTGCGCCACGCCGGCGGGGCCCCGCGCGGGCCGCCTCGTGGACACCGACGCCGACGGCGTCTGGCTGGAGCACGACGGTGCCCGCGAGCACATCGACTACGCCGGGATCACCGGCGCGAAGGTCGAGCCCGAGCTTCGTCCCGCACGGGACGAGGACGGGCTCGAGGACGAGGCCTGAGGAGGGCACGTGGACATCGACATGACGGCGCTGCGACTGATCGAGCGGGAGCGTGAGATCAGCCTCGACGTGCTCGTCGGCGCCATCGAGGAAGCGCTCCTGCTCGCCTACCAGCGGACCCCTGGCGCGGCCGACAAGGCCCGCGTCGAGCTCGACCGGCGCAGCGGCCGGGTCACCGTCCTTGCCGCCGAGGTGGACGAGGAGGGCAACGTCGTCGGCGAGTTCGACGACACGCCCAGCGGGTTCGGCCGCATCGCCACGGCCACCGCCCGCAGCGTCATCGTCCAGCGGCTGCGCGACGCCGAGGACGACCAGGTCATGGGCAACTACCGGGACAAGGCCGGCGAGCTCATCGCCGGCGTCGTCCAGCAGGGCCGCGACCCGCGCACCGTGCTCGTCGACATCGGCGACCTCGAGGCCGTCCTGCCCGCCCACGAGCAGGTGCCGACCGAGACCTACCGCCACGGTGACCGGCTGCGCGCCTACGTCCTGGAGGTCTCCCGCGGGATGCGCGGGCCGTCGGTGACGCTCTCGCGCACCCACCCGAACCTCGTGCGCAAGCTCTTCGCGCTCGAGGTGCCCGAGGTCGCCGACGGCTCGGTCGAGATCGCCGCGCTGGCCCGCGAGGCCGGCCACCGCAGCAAGATGGCCGTCACCACCTCCGTCCCCGGACTCAACGCCAAGGGGGCGTGCATCGGCCCGATGGGCCAGCGCGTCCGCGCCGTGATGAGCGAGCTCCACGGCGAGAAGATCGACATCGTCGACTACAGCGACGACCCGGCCACGTTCATCGCCAGCGCCCTGTCCCCGGCCCGGGTGAGCAGCGTCGACATCGTCAACGAGGCGGAACGCTCCGCGCGCGTCGTCGTCCCGGACTACCAGCTCTCGCTCGCCATCGGCAAGGAGGGCCAGAACGCGCGGCTCGCCGCGCGTCTGACGGGCTGGCGGATCGACATCCACTCCGACACCGAGGGCGACGCCGAGGAGGCCCCCGTGGCGGGCGGACCCGGTGTGAGCAACCGCACGCCCGGCGACGAGACCGCCGACGGTGGTCCGGCTGTGTCGTCGAGCGGTGCGGCGGGGTAGACTCGTCGGCGGGTCACGCACCCGAACTCCCATGAACTCACTCCCACGACTCCCGCCACCCGGCACGGAGCCCGTGCGGACGTGCGTGGGGTGCCGGGCGCGAGCCCCGCGGTCCGCCCTGGTGCGGGTCGTCCTGGAGGCCCCCGGCGCGTCACGCGCCGCGGTGGACGACAGGGCGAGCGCCCCGGGACGCGGTGCCTGGTTGCACGCTGACCAGCAGTGCCTGGACCTCGCAGTACGACGACGGGCCTTTCCACGAGCTCTGCGAAGCGCAGGGCCGGTGGATCTCGACGCCGTGCACGCCTGGTTCACCGATCGTTCAGATGCCGTCATCGAAGAAGAAAGCGGGTTGGAAGCCGATGGGCACCCGATGAGTACCCAGCGATGAATTCCCAGCACTAAGACGGCCCCACCCTGTCCCGGGCGGGCCGAGACAGGAGAGTTGTGGCAAAGGTCCGCGTCCACGAGCTAGCGAAAGAGCTCGGCGTCGACAGCAAGACGGTGCTCGCCAAGCTGAGCGAGCTCGGTGAGTTCGTCAAGTCCGCGTCGTCCACCGTCGAGGCCCCTGTGGTCCGCAAGCTGCGCGAGGCGATGCCCGCCGCGCCCGCTGCGGGCTCGTCGAAGCCCTCGCGCCCGGCTGCCAAGCCGGGTGCCGCCAGGCCCACCGCCCCCGTGGCGGCCGAGCCGGCAGCGCCGTCCGCGCCTGCCCCGCAGGCACCCGCCCCGCAGGCACCTGCCCCGCAGGCACCCGCCCCGAGCGCCCCCGAGATCCCGGCTGCGAGCAACCCCGCTGCCAGCGAGGGCCCGACGCCGAGCATGCCGGCTCCCGCGCCGAGCCGTCCCTCCGCCACGCCGAGCCCGCGTCCCGCGCCGGCTCCTGCGGCACCCGAGGCACCGGCTCCCAGCGCGCCCGCCGCGCCGAGCCCGGCCCGCCCGGCCGCGCCCGCACCGGAGGAGCCGGCCCGTCCGGCGGCCTCCAGCGACACCCGCGCACCCCGACCCGGCGCTCCGCGCCCGGGCAACAACCCGTTCGCACCGAGCCAGGGCATGCCCCGGCCCGGTGGCAGCGGTGGCCCGCGTCCCGGCGCCCCGCGCCCGGCCGGTCCCCGTCCCGGGGGCCCGCGTCCGGGCAACAACCCGTTCGCGCCGAGCCAGGGCATGCCCCGGCCCGGTGGCGCGGGCGGCGCCGGCAGCACCGGTGGCCCCCGCCCCGGTGGCCCGCGTCCCGGTGCCACGGCGGACCGTCCGCCGCGCCCCGGCGGCGGCGCCCGCCCGACCCCGGGCATGATGCCCGGCAAGAGCTCCGTGGGTACCCCCGGTGCCCCGGCCCGCGGTGGCGGCGGCGGCCGTGGCCGTCCCGGCACCGGTGGTCCCGGTGGCGGCGCCGGTGGTCCCGGCGGTCGTCCCGGCGGTGCCGGTGGTGGCGGTGGCTTCGGCGGCCGTCCCGGCGGTCCCAACCGCGGTGGCCGCGGCGGCACGCAGGGCGCCTTCGGGCGCGCCGGCGGCCGTCCCGTCCGTGGACGCAAGTCCAAGCGGGCGAAGCGCCAGGAGTTCGAGCAGCAGTCCGCCCCGTCCATCGGCGGCGTCCAGGTCCCCCGCGGCGACGGCTCCACCGTCGTGCGGATCCGGGCCGGGGCCAGCCTCGCGGACTTCGCGGACCGGATCGACGCCAACCCGGCGAGCCTGGTCACCGTCCTCTTCCACCTCGGTGAGATGGCGACGGCGACCCAGTCCCTCGACGAGGCCACGTTCCAGGCCCTCGGGTCCGAGCTCGGCTACGTCGTCGAGATCGTCTCCCCGGAGGACGAGGACCGCGAGCTCCTCGGCGGCTTCGACATCGACCTCGACGCCGAGCAGGCCGCCGAGACGGACGAGGACCTCGCGCCCCGCCCGCCGGTGGTCACGGTCATGGGTCACGTCGACCACGGAAAGACCAAGCTCCTCGACGCCATCCGGTCCACCGACGTGGTGGCCGGCGAGGCCGGCGGGATCACGCAGCACATCGGCGCCTACCAGGTCCACACCGACCACGAGGGCGTCAGCCGCGCGCTGACCTTCATCGACACCCCCGGTCACGAGGCGTTCACCGCCATGCGTGCCCGTGGTGCCGACGTCACCGACATCGCGATCCTCGTGGTGGCGGCGGACGACGGCGTCATGCCGCAGACGGTCGAGGCGCTCAACCACGCGCAGTCGGCCGGCGTGCCGATCGTCGTCGCTGTCAACAAGGTGGACAAGGAGGGGGCCAACCCCGCCAAGATCCGCCAGCAGCTCACCGAGTACAACCTCGTGGCGGAGGAGTACGGCGGCGACACGATGTTCGTCGACGTCTCCGCGCTGCGTCGGCAGGGCATCGACGACCTCCTCGAGGCCGTCCTGCTCACCGCCGACGCCGCGCTCGACCTGCGGGCGAACCCCGACAAGGACGCCCGTGGTGTGGCCATCGAGGCGAACCTCGACAAGGGCCGCGGGCCGGTCGCCACCGTGCTCGTCCAGTCCGGCACCCTGCACGTCGGCGACGCGATCGTGGCGGGCACCGCCTACGGACGCGTCCGGGCGATGTTCGGCGACTCCGGCGAGGCCGTCACCGAGGCGGGCCCGGCCCGTCCGGTCCAGGTCCTCGGCCTGACCTCGGTGCCCCGCGCCGGCGACACGTTCCTCGTCGCCGGGGACGACCGCACCGCGCGTCAGATCGCCGACAAGCGGGCGGCCGCCGAGCGCGCCGCGACGCTGGCCAAGCGCCGCAAGCGCATCTCGCTCGAGGACTTCACCAAGGCCCTCGAGCAGGGCAAGGTCGAGACGCTCAACCTCGTCCTCAAGGGCGACGTCTCCGGTGCCGTCGAGGCGCTCGAGGACGCGCTGCTCAAGATCGACGTGGGCGCGGACGTCGAGCTGCGGATCATCCACCGTGGCGTCGGCGCCATCACCCAGAACGACGTCAACCTCGCCACGGTCGACAACGCCATCATCATCGGCTTCAACGTGCGGCCCGCCGAGCGGGTCACCGAGCTGGCCGACCGTGAAGGCGTCGACATCCGGTACTACTCGGTCATCTACGCGGCGATCGAGGACGTCGAGCAGGCCATGCGCGGCATGCTCAAGCCGGAGTTCGAGGAGGCCCAGCTGGGCACCGCGGAGATCCGCCAGGTGTTCCGCTCGTCCAAGTTCGGCAACATCGCCGGCTCCATCGTCCGCTCCGGCACCATCCGGCGCGGGACGAAGGCGCGGGTGCTGCGTCAGGGCGTCGTCGTCGGGGACAACCTCTCCATCGACTCGCTCCGCCGCGAGAAGGACGACGTCACCGAGGTCCGCGAGGGCTTCGAGTGCGGTATCGGCCTCGGTTCGTTCAACGACCTCAACGTCGGCGACACGATCGAGACGTTCGAGATGCGCGAGAAGCCGCGCGGCTGATCCGCACGTCCCGACGGACGGGGCTGCCAGGCCTGCGGGCCTGGCAGCCCCGTCCGTCCACCACCCCCCCGCGGTCCCTGCGGACCGCACCGACCAGAACCGGAGACCCCCCATGGCGGACACGGCCAGGGCACGCAAGCTCGCCGAGCGCATCCAGCAGATCGTCGCGCGGATGCTCGAGTCGCGGGTCAAGGACCCGCGGCTGGGCTTCGTCACGGTCACGGACGTCCGGGTGACCGGCGACCTGCAGAACGCCAGCGTCTTCTACACCGTCCTCGGCTCCGACGAGGACCGCGCGAGCACCGCCGCGGCGCTCGCCTCCGCCAAGGGGCTCATCCGCTCCGAGGTGGGCAAGCAGGTGGGGATCCGCCTCACCCCGACCATCGAGTTCATCCCCGACGCCGTGCCGGAGAATGCCGCGCACCTCGAGGCGGCCCTGCGCGCCGCCGCCGAGCGCGACGCCGAGCTCGCCCGCCTGGCGGCCGGCGCCACGCCGGCCGGGGACGCCGACCCCTACCGGCGCCCCGCCGACGACGAGCTCGACCCGACCACCGACCGGTGAGCGGCGCCGCCGCGCCGGCCGTCGGCCGCGCGCGCCCGCTGGCGCTCGTCGCCGCCGGGGTCGGCGCGGGCCTCCTCTCGGGCCTGCTCGGCGTCGGCGGCGGCATCGTGCTCGTCCCGCTCCTCGTCCTGCTCTTCGGCTTCGCCCAGAAGCAGGCGCAGGCGACGTCGCTCGTCGCCATCATCCTCACCGCCACGACGGGCGTGGTCTCCTACGCGGTCGCGGGCGAGGTGCAGGTCCTCCCGGCCCTCGCCATCGCCGCCGGCGGCATCGCTGGGGCGTTCGTGGGTGCCGCGCTCGTCCACCGGCTCTCCGAGACCCAGGTCCGCACCGCGTTCGCGGTCCTCATGGTCGCGGTCGCCGTGCGGCTCGCCCTCGGCGTGGAGGCCGACGGCGGCGCCGGGGCGGTGAGCGCCGACGGCTGGGCGGTCCTCGGGTTCGTCGCCGCGGGTCTGGCGATGGGCACACTCTCCTCCCTGGTGGGCGTCGGGGGAGGGATCATCCTCGTGCCGATGCTCGTCCTGCTCTTCGCCTTCGCCACGCCCGAGGCCCAGGGGACGTCGCTGGCCGTCATCATCCCCGTCTCCCTCGTCGGCGCCTGGCGCAACAGCCGCCACGGGTACACCCAGTGGCGCCCGGGCCTCGTCCTCGGTCTCGGCGGTGCCCTGGGCGCCCCCGTGGGGGCGGCGCTCGCCCTCGCCCTGCCCGCCGTGGGCCTCCAGCGGATCTTTGCGGTCCTCCTCGTCCTCTCGGCCGTCCAGCTCGTGCGCACGGCCCTGCGCTCCCGGGCCGGCCGATGAGCGCCCCGCGCCCCCGCAGCGGGTCGAGCGAGCCGGTCGACGGGATCCTCGTCCTCGACAAGCCCGCCGGGTGGACGTCCCACGACGTCGTCGCCCGGGTACGTCGCCTCGCCGGCACCCGCAAGGTCGGCCACGCCGGCACGCTCGACCCGATGGCCACAGGCGTGCTCGTCCTCGGCGTCAACCGGGCGACCCGCCTGCTCACCTACCTCGTCGGCGCCGACAAGGAGTACACCGCGACGGTGCGCCTGGGTCAGGCCACGGTCACCGACGACGCAGAGGGTGAGGTGACGGCCGCCCCCGGGGCCGGGACCACCGGACGGGACGCCGTCGAGGTCGCGGTCGCCGCCCTGCGCGGGCCGATCGAGCAGGTCCCGAGCGCCGTGAGCGCCATCAAGGTCGACGGGAAGCGCTCGTACGCCCGCGTCCGTGGCGGCGAGGAGGTCGACCTGCCCGCCCGACCCGTGACGATCTCCCGCTTCGACGTCCTCGACGTGCGCGCCGCCCGGGCGGCGGACGGCACGGACGTCCTCGACGTTGACGTCGTCGTCGTCTGCTCCTCGGGGACGTACGTGCGCGCGCTGGCCCGGGACCTCGGGACGGCCCTCGGCACCGGCGGCCACCTCACGGCGCTGCGCCGCACCCGCGTCGGCCCCTTCGCGCTCGAGCAGGCCGCGAACCTCGACGTCCTCGGCGCCGCCCACGAGGCCGGACGTCCGGTTCCCCTGCTCTCCCTCACGCAGGCGTGCCGGGCGGTGTTCCCCGTGCGGACGCTCAGCGACGCGGAGACGGCCGCCGTCCGGGTCGGCCAGCGGCTCACCGCCAGCGGGCAGGCGGAGCCGGTGGCGGCCGCGGCCCCCGACGGGCACGTCGTCGCGCTGCTCACCGACCGGGGCGAGGCCGCCCGCCCCGTGCTGGTGCTCGACCCCGCCTGAGAGCGGTGCGCTCCCGCCGTGCCGCCCCCACGGCCCTGTGTCAGTCTGGACGCGGCCGCGCCGGGGGGCGCCGTCGCACAGCGACGATCGGGGGACCGGCGTGATCGACCTTCTGTGGGGCATCGGCGGCATGGTCGTGATCCTGGGCCTGGGATGGCTCCTGTCCGTCGACCGGCGGCGGATCAACCTGCGCACGGTGAGCCTGGCGCTGCTCGTCCAGGTGGTGTTCGCGGTCCTCGTGCTCTACGTACCGGCGGGGCAGCAGGTCCTCAGCGGCCTCACCAACGCCGTGCAGGCGGTCATCGACTCCTCCCGGGCCGGGATCGACTTCCTCTTCGGGCCGATTCTCCCGGAGGACGGCTCGGTCTTCGCCTTCCAGGTGCTGCCCGTCATCGTCTTCTTCGCCTCCCTCACGGCGGTCCTGTACTACGTGGGGCTGCTGCAGCTGGTCACCCGCTGGATCGGTGGGGCCCTCGCGAAGGTGCTCGGCACCACCCGGCCGGAGTCGATGAACGCGGCGGCCAACATCTTCGTCGGGCAGACGGAGGCGCCGCTCGTCATCCGCCCCTACATCCGCACCATGTCGCCGTCGGAGGTCTTCGCCGTCATGGCCGGTGGGCTGACGACCGTCGCGGGGTCGGTGCTCATCGGCTACTCCCTGCTCGGCGCCAACCTCGACTACCTCATCGCCGCCAGCTTCATGGCCGCCCCCGCGGGCCTGCTCTTCGCCAAGATCATCGTCCCCGCGGGTGCGGTGGAGGAGTTCGCGGCGCCGGAGTCACGCCTGCAGCCCGGGTCCGCGGCCGCCTCGCCGGCCGCGGCCGCCGGGCAGGACCGCCACGCCACGCAGCGGGCCGACGCCGGCCCGGCGACGTCCGCCGGCACGACGCCGAGCGGGACCGACACGCCGGGCGGCACGGGCACGCCGGGCGGCACGGGCACGGCGGGCGGGACCGGCACGGCCGGCGCGAGCACGCCCGGCGCGCGCGCCGGCTCCGGCGGCTGGCTGAGCCGGACGTTCCGGCGGGGCGCGCGCCGCGGCGCCACCCAGGCCGGCGCGGCCGAGCTCGCGCGCCGGGCCGGCGGGGACCCCGTCGACGCCGAGGGTGACGCCCCCGAGGACCGCCCGGTCAACGTCATCGACGCCGCCTCCCGGGGCGCCTCCGACGGCCTGTCGCTCGCCCTCAACGTGGGCGCCATGCTCCTCGCGTTCATCTCGCTCGTCGCCCTGCTCAACCTCATCCTCGGCGCCGTCGGCGGGCTCTTCGGCTACGACGACCTCTCCATCCAGCAGCTCCTCGGCTACGTCTTCGCCCCGATCATGGCCGCGGTCGGCGTCCCGCTGGCCGAGGCCGTCCCGGCGGGCAGCTTCCTCGGCCAGAAGGTCGTCCTCAACGAGTTCGTCGCCTTCTCCGACTTCGCCCCGCGGGCCGAGGAGTTCAGCGTGAAGACCCAGGCGGTGGTGACCTTCGCCCTCACCGGCTTCGCCAACCTCGGCTCGCTGGCGATCCTCCTCGGCGGCCTCGGCGGGATCGCCCCCAACCAGCGCGGGGTCATCGCCCGGCTCGGGCTGCGGGCCATCGCCGCCGGCACGCTCGGCAACCTCATGTCGGCCGCCATCGCCGGCATCCTCATCGGCTGAGCGTCGGGCGGCCGGCGGAGCCGCGGCTCGGCCCCGTGGAGCGGCGGCGGTGCGCCCCGGCGCCGCGGCGAGCCGCCCCCGCCAGGTAGTCTCGGGTGGCTCACCGCGCCCGTCGGTGAGGCGAGGGAGGCATGGTGCAGGTGTGGCGTGGGGTGGGGCAGGTCCCCACCGACCTGGGGCCCACGGCCGTGACCATCGGCAACTTCGACGGCGTCCACCGCGGCCACCAGGCCCTCCTCGGGGCGCTCGTGCGCACGGCCCGGGCCGCCGGCGTGCCGGCCGTCGTCGTGACGTTCGACCCGCACCCCGCCGCGGTCCACCGACCCGGGCAGGCCCCCCCGCTCCTCACGGGCCTCACCGACCGGATCGAGCTCCTCGCCGGATCGGGGGTCGACGCCGTCCTCGTCCTCGACTACACCCTCGACTTCGCGCGGACCTCGCCCGAGGACTTCGTCCTCACCTACCTCGTCGGCGCCCTGCACGCGTGCGCCGTCGTCGTGGGGGAGGACACCCGCTTCGGCTGGGCCAACGCCGGCGACCCCACCACGATGGCCGCCCTCGGGACCCGGCACGGCTTCGCCGTCGAGGTGGTCGCGGACGTCGCCGGCACCGGCGGCGGGCGGCGCTGGTCCTCGAGCTGGGTACGCGAGCTGCTCGACGCCGGCGACGTCGCCGGGGCGGCCGACGTGCTGGGCCGCCCGCACCGCATCCGCGGCGTCGTCGTCCACGGCGAGGCCCGGGGCCGGGAGCTCGGGTACCCCACGGCCAACCTGGGACCGGACGCGAGCGGGGCCGTCCCCGCCGACGGGGTCTACGCCGGCTGGCTGGTCCGCGGCGGCACCGAACGGCTGCCGGCCGCGGTCTCGGTGGGGACGAACCCCACGTTCGACGGCGTCACCCGGGTGGTCGAGGCGTACGTCCTGGGCCGCACGGACCTCGACCTGTACGGCGAGGAGGTCGTCGTCGAGCTTGTCGAGCACCTGCGCCCCATGCTGCGGTTCGACGGCGTCGACGCGCTCGTCGCCCAGATGGCCGACGACGTCGCGGCCGCCGCACGGGTCCTGGGCGTCTGATAACCTGGCTCTCGCCGTCAGACCGGCCGCGGATGTGTCATGCCCGGGTGGACATGCCCCGGAGCTCCGCGCAACGACCCTAGGAGAGAACCGTGCCCCTCGCTGCAGACGTCAAGCAGTCCATCATCACCGAGTACGCCACCCACGAGGGTGACACCGGTTCGCCGGAGGTGCAGATCGCGCTGCTGACCCAGCGGATCCGCGACCTCACGGAGCACCTCAAGACCCACAAGCACGACCACCACAGCCGTCGTGGGCTGCTGCTGCTCGTGGGTCAGCGTCGCCGCCTCCTGGGCTACCTCCAGGACGTCGACATCCAGCGTTACCGGAGCCTCATCGAGCGCCTCGGCCTGCGCCGCTAGTCCGCGAGGAGGCCCGGGCCCTACGGGGTCCGGGCCTCCTGCGCACCGGTCCGCCGCACCGCGGCGACCACATATCTGAACAACACCCCACCGCACCGGCCTTCTCGCCCGGTCCTCGGTAGTGGCCTCCGGACACCCGCACCGCGGACGAGCTCCGTGGGCCTCGATCGAAGGCCGTCGAGCCGCCGGGCGGGCGAACACGAAGGAGGGCACCCATGGAGGGTCCCGAGATCACGTCCGCCGAAGCCGTCATTGACAACGGCCCCTTCGGCACCCGCACCGTCCGCTTCGAGACGGGCCGTCTGGCCCGCCAGGCGGCGGGCGCCGCTGTCGCGTACCTCGACGAGGACACGATGGTCCTGTCGACGACGACGGCGGGCAAGCACCCCAAGGAGCAGTTCGACTTCTTCCCCCTCACGGTGGACGTCGAGGAGCGCCAGTACGCCGCCGGCAAGATCCCCGGCTCGTTCTTCCGCCGCGAGGGCCGCCCCTCGACCGAGGCCATCCTCGCCTGCCGCCTCATCGACCGCCCGCTGCGCCCCTCGTTCGTCAAGGGCCTGCGCAACGAGGTCCAGATCGTCGAGACGGTGCTGAGCATCCACCCCGACGACACCTACGACGTCCTGGCGATCAACGCCGCGTCGATGTCGACCCAGATCTCCGGCCTGCCCTTCTCCGGGCCGATCGGCGGCACCCGCGTCGCCCTCATCGGTGACCAGTGGGTGGCCTTCCCCCGCTACTCCGAGCTCGAGAAGGCCGTCTTCTCGATGGTCGTCGCCGGCCGCCTCGTCACCGACGCCCAGGGCAACCCCGACGTCGCCGTGATGATGGTCGAGGCCGAGGCCACGGACAACGCGTGGACCCTCATCTCCGAGGGCGCGACTGCGCCCACCGAGGAGGTCGTCGCCGCGGGCCTCGAGGCCGCCAAGCCCTTCATCCGGGCGCTGTGCGACGCGCAGTCCGAGCTGGCGGCCACCACCGCCAAGCCGACGCGCGAGTTCCCGCGCTTCCTCGACTACCAGGACGACGTCTACGCGGCGGTCTCCGCCCACGTGGCCGCCGACCTGGCCCAGGCCGTCACCATCGTCGACAAGCAGGAGCGCGAGACGCGCCTCGACGAGATCCGCCTCGGGATGCTCGAGGCGCTGGGCGAGCAGTTCGCCGGTCGCGAGAAGGAGCTCTCCGCCGCCTTCCGCTCGGCGACCAAGGACGTCGTGCGCCGCCGCGTCCTCACCGACGGCGTGCGCATGGACGGTCGCGGCCTGCGCGACATCCGCACCCTCTCGGCCGAGGTCGAGGTCCTCCCGCGGGTCCACGGCTCGGCGCTCTTCGAGCGTGGCGAGACCCAGATCCTCGGCGTGACGACGCTCAACATGCTCCGCATGGAGCAGCAGCTCGACACGCTCTCGCCGGTGACGCGCAAGCGCTACATGCACAACTACAACTTCCCGCCGTACTCGACCGGTGAGACCGGCCGGGTGGGCTCGCCCAAGCGCCGCGAGATCGGCCACGGCGCCCTCGCCGAGCGGGCGATCATGCCCGTCCTGCCCTCGCGCGAGGAGTTCCCCTACGCGATCCGGCAGGTCTCCGAGGCGCTCGGCTCCAACGGGTCGACGTCCATGGGCTCGGTCTGCGCCTCCACGCTGTCCCTGCTCAACGCCGGTGTGCCGCTGCGCGCGCCCGTCGCGGGCATCGCCATGGGCCTCATGAGCGACGAGGTCGACGGGGAGACGCGCTACGCCGCGCTCACCGACATCCTCGGCGCCGAGGACGCCTTCGGCGACATGGACTTCAAGGTCGCCGGCACGCGGGAGTTCGTCACCGCGATCCAGCTCGACACCAAGCTCGACGGCATCCCCTCCTCGGTGCTCATCGGCGCCCTGTCCCAGGCCCGCGACGCGCGCCTGCACATCCTCGACGTCATGAACGAGGCCATCGACGCACCCGACGAGATGGCGCCCACCGCGCCCCGCGTCATCACCGTCAAGGTCCCCGTGGACAAGATCGGCGAGGTCATCGGGCCGAAGGGCAAGATGATCAACCAGATCCAGGAGGACACGGGCGCCGACATCTCCATCGAGGACGACGGCACGGTCTACATCGGCGCGGTCGACGGCCCCTCGGCCGAGGCGGCCCGCCAGGCCGTCAACGCCATCGCCAACCCGCAGATGCCGGAGATCGGTGAGCGCTTCGTCGGCACGGTCGTCAAGACCACCTCCTTCGGTGCGTTCGTCTCCCTGGCCCCGGGCAAGGACGGCCTCCTCCACATCTCGCAGATCCGCCGGCTCGTCGGTGGCAAGCGCGTGGAGAACGTCGAGGACGTCCTCGGCGTCGGCCAGAAGGTCCAGGTCGAGCTCGCCGAGATCGACCCCCGCGGCAAGCTCTCCCTCCACGCCGTCGTCGACGACGAGGAGTCCGCCGCGGCGGACGCCGCGGCCGCCGACGCCCCGGCGGCGGACGCCCCGGCCGGCGACGCCGAGCCCGAGGCGACGACCGACAGCACGAACGGTGACGGGGAGCGTCGCGAGCGCCCCCGCCGCGAGCGTCGTACCCGCACCCGCGAGGGCGCGGGCGGCGACGCCTGACGTGCCGGTCCCGCTGTTCCTCGGCCCTCCCGGGCCGGGCACCGATGTCACGCTCGAGCAGGACGGCAGCGTCACCCGACGCTCCGTCCTGCCGGGCGGCATCCGCGTCCTCACCGAGGCCATGCCCGCTCAGCGGTCGGCCACGGTGGGGGCGTGGGTGGCCGTCGGCTCGCGTGACGAGACCGACGGCCACCACGGCTCCACCCACTTCCTCGAGCACCTGCTCTTCAAGGGCACCCGGCGGCGCAGCGCGCTCGACATCGCCGAGGCGTTCGACGCCGTCGGCGGCGAGGCGAACGCGGCCACGGGCAAGGAGCACACCTGCTACTACGCGCGGGTGCTCGACGCCGACGTGCCCATGGCCGTCGACGTCATCGCCGACATGGTGACCTCCTCCGTCCTCGACGCCGAGGAGTTCGAGACCGAGCGCGGGGTCATCCTCGAGGAGCTGGCGATGGCGGGGGACGACCCCGTCGACGTCGTCCACGAGCAGTTCGCCGCGGCGGTCCTCGACCCCCACCCCCTCGGGCGGCCCATCGGCGGGACGCCCCAGACGATCCGCGCCGTCCCGCGCGACGCGGTCCTCGAGCACTACCGGCGCACCTACACCCCGGACGAGCTCGTCGTCACCGCCTCGGGCGCCGTCGACCACGACGCGCTGTGCGCGCAGGTGGAGCGGGCGGTCAGCGAGGGCGGCTGGAGCCTCGACCCCCAGGCGGTCCCGGCGGGCCGCCGGGGATCCGGCCGACCGGTCGTGCCCGGCTCGGGGGCGGCCGTCGTGCCCGGTGCCGAGCAGCTGCCCGCCGCCGGCCGCGCCATGACCGTGCGCCGCACCACCGAGCAGGCCAACGTCGTGCTCGGCTGCCAGGGCCTCACCGCCTCGGACGACCGTCGCTACGCCCTGTCGGTGCTCATGACGGCGCTCGGCGGCGGGATGAGCTCCCGGCTCTTCCAGGAGATCCGCGAGCGCCGGGGCCTGGCGTACTCCACCTACGCGTTCGCCTCCAACTACGCCGAGGCCGGCGTCGTGGGGCTCTACGCCGGGTGCGCGCCCGGCAAGACCGGCCAGGTAGTCGACCTCCTCACCGCCGAGTGGGAGCGCATCTCCGCCGAGCTCCTGCCCGCCGCCGAGCTCGAGCGGAGCATCGGCCAGCTGTGCGGCGGCCTCGTCCTCGGCCTGGAGGACACCGGGTCGCGGATGTCGCGGCTGGGGCGGGCGGAGATCGTCCACGGCGAGCTCACCACCATCGACGAGGCCCTGGAGCGCACCCGCGCGGTCACCGCCGAGCAGGTCCGGGACCTCGCCGCCGAGCTCGTCGCCCGTCCGCGCTCGCTCGTCGTCGTCGGTCCCTTCGACGACGACGTCGCGGCGCAGGCCCTCGGCCGCTGACTACCCTGACCGCATGAGCGAGAAGATCAGGGTCGCGGTCCTCGGGGCGGACGGCCGGATGGGCACCGCCGTGTGCGAGGCCGTCGCCGGCGCCGCGGACCTGGAGCTGGTGGCCCGGATGGGCCCCGGCGACGACCCGGGGGTCCTCACGCCCGCCGACGCCGACGTGGCCGTCGACTTCACCACCCCGGCGGCCACCGAGGCCAACGTCCACGCCCTCCTCGACGCCGGCCTCGACGTCGTCGTCGGCACCTCCGGCTGGACGGCGGACGCCGTCGAGCGGGTGCGCGCGCACGTCGAGGCGCGCCCGCTGGCCCAGGGGGTGCTCATCGCCCCGAACTTCGCGCTGTCGGCGGTGCTCACCATGCGCTTCGCCCGGCAGGCGGCGGCGTACTTCGAGTCCGCAGAGATCATCGAGCTCCACCACCCGGACAAGGCCGACGCCCCCTCCGGCACGGCGACGGCCACGGCCCAGGCCATGGGGGCGGCCCGCGCCGCCGCGGGCCTGGACGCCATGCCCGACGCCACCACGACGGCCCTCGACGGGGCACGCGGGGCCGACGTCGCCGGGGTGCCGGTGCACTCCGTCCGGCTGCGCGGTCTGGTCGCCCACCAGGAGGTGCTCCTGGGCAACCCCGGCGAGCAGCTGACCATCCGCACGGACAGCTTCGACCGCGCCAGCTTCATGCCCGGCGTCCTCCTCGCGGTGCGTCGGATCGGCTCCCGCCCCGGGCTCACCGTCGGCCTCGAGGCGCTGCTCGACCTCTGAGCGGCGCGTCGTACGCTCGGAGCATGCCCGCAACGCTCCATGTGACGGGGTTCGGTGCCGCCCACGGCGCGCGCCGCCTCTTCTCCGACCTGACGCTCACCATCGCCCCCGGGGACGTGTGGGGGCTCGTCGGCGCCAACGGCGCGGGCAAGTCGACCCTGCTCACGGCGCTCGCCGGGCAGCCCGCCCACGCCGAGCTCACCGGCCGCACCACCCTCGCCCCGCCGCAGGCGAGCATCGGCTACCTCGCCCAGGAACCGGAGCGCCGCCCGGGGGAGACGGTCCTCGCGCTGCTGCGCCGGCGCACGGGGGTGGCGGAGGCGACCGACCGCATGGAGGCCGCGGCGCACGCCATGGCCGCCCGCCCCGAGGACAGCGCGGTGGGGGAGGCCTACGCCGACGCGCTCGAGCGGTGGCTCGCCCTCGGCGGCGCCGACCTCGACGAGCGCGCCGAGGCGGCCGCGGCCGACGTCGGGCTCACCGTCCCGCTCGACGCCGCCACCACGACCCTGTCCGGCGGGGAGGCGGCCCGGGCGGGCCTCGCGGCCCTCGTGCTCTCCCGCTACGACATCCTCCTGCTCGACGAGCCGACCAACGACCTCGACCTGGCGGGCCTCGACCGGCTCGAGCGGTTCGTGGCCCAGACGCGCGCCCCGATGGTCGTCGTCAGCCACGACCGGGAGTTCCTCGCCCGCACCGTCACCGGCATCGTCGAGCTCGACCTCGCCCAGCAGCAGGTGCGGGTGTACGACGGCGGATACGAGGCCTACCTCGCCGAGCGCGAGCTCGCGCGGTCGCGGGCCCGGGCGGACTACGAGCAGTACGCCGACCGGCTGGGCAGCCTCAAGGACCGCGTCCAGACCCAGAAGACGTGGACCGAGAAGGGGGTGCGCACGGCCCGGAAGAAGTCCAACGAGCCGGACAAGCACATCAAGGCCCGGGCGCTGGCCCGCACGGAGAAGCAGGCCGCCAAGGTGAGCCAGTCCGAGCGCGCCATCGACCGGCTCGAGAAGGAACGCGTGGAGGAGCCCCGCAAGGAGTGGGAGCTGCGGATGTCGATCGCCCAGGCGCCCCGGTCGGGGTCGGTCGTCGCGGTCCTCGACGGCGCCGTCGTGCGCCGTGGCGCGTTCACGCTGGGCCCCGTCACCACCCAGGTGGGCTATGGGGACCGGGTGGTCATCACCGGGGCGAACGGGTCCGGCAAGTCCACGCTGCTCGCCCTCCTGCTCGAGCGGCTCTCCCCCGACGAGGGCCGGGCCGCGCTCGGCGCCGGCGTCGCCGTGGGGGAGGTCGACCAGGCCCGGGCGGCGTTCGACGCCCCCGAGGCGCTCGCGGCGACGTTCGGCCGGCTCCTGCCCGACTGGCCCGAGGAGGAGGTGCGCACCCTCCTGGCGAAGTTCGGGCTCGGCGGCGAGCACGCGGTGCGCCCGGCGCAGTCCCTGTCCCCGGGCGAGCGCACCCGGGCCGCGCTGGCCCTGCTGCAGGCGCGGGGGGTCAACCTGCTCGTCCTCGACGAGCCGACCAACCACCTCGACCTGCCGGCCATCGTCCAGCTCGAGCAGGCGATCGAGACCTTCCCGGGCACGGTGCTGCTCGTCACCCACGACCGCCGGATGCTGGCCGGGGTGCGCGCCACCCGGCGCTGGTCGATGGCGGCGGGTCGGCTCACCGAGGAGTGAGCGCCCTAGAGGAGCGCGTACCAGCAGGTCTCGACGACGGCGCCGCCGGGCACGTCCAGCGTGCGGCGGATCCCGGCGGGGGCGAACCCGGCGGACGTGAGGAACCGGGTGCGGACCTCGTCGTCCTGCGCGGCCCACAGCTGCAGGGCCTGCGCGCCGGAGTCCCGGGCCAGGTCGGCGCAGGCGGCGAGCAGCCGGGAGCCGTGCCCCTCGCGGGTGTGGGCGGGGTCCACCTCGAGGGCGAGGATCTCGGCGCGGGGACCGGCGGGCCCAGCGCCCTCGGCGGTGCCGCCCGCCACCTCGGCCGGGGCCAGGGCGGCGAAGCCGACGACGTCGATGCCGGCGCAGGCCGACAGGACGTGGTGCGCGCGAGTCGGGGGGCTGGTGATGGCGCCCGCCCAGCTCTGGCTGATCGCCGCGGGGTCGAGGGCGTCGAGGGCCCCGGCGGCCGCGGCGAACGTCGCCCGCCAGGCGCGCAGCTGGAGCGCCGCGAGCAGCGGGGCGTCCTCGGCCACGGCGGGCCGCACGGACACGTCCGCGCCGTGCCCGTGGCCCGCGTGCGGGTCCGCGCCCTGACCGGCGTCGGGGTGGTCCGCGGGCACCGCCCCGGAGAGCAGCGAACCGAGGAGGTCGGGGGCGGGATCGCCGGGCGTCGTCACGCCTCCCAGGCTAACGCGGGGAGGACCGGCCGCCCTGCCGCGGGCGGCCGGAGGACGGACCCGGCGGGAGCGCGGTGGGGTCCGGGCGGTACCGTCGTACCCATGAGTGCATCGCCGGTCCCGTCCCGGACCTTCGGCTCGGTCGTCACCGCGATGGTCACCCCGTTCCACGCGGACGGCTCGCTCGACCTCGGCACGGCGCAGGCCCTGGCCGTGCACCTCGTCGACTCGGGCTGCGACGGCCTGGTCGTCAACGGCACGACGGGGGAGTCCCCGACCACCCACCAGCCGGAGAAGGACGCGCTGCTGCGCGCGGTCCTCGAGGCGGTGGGGGACCGGGCCATGGTGATCGCCGGGGCCGGGTCCAACGACACGGCCCACGCCGTGCGGATGGCCCAGGCCGCCCAGCGCAGCGGTGCCCACGGGCTCCTCGTCGTCAGCCCGTACTACAACCGGCCCTCCCAGGAGGGCGTGTGCGCGCACATCGAGGCGGTCACCGACGCCGCCGACCTGCCCGTGATGCTCTACGACATCCCCGGGCGCACCGGCGTCGCCATCGGCGACGCGGCGCTCGACCGGCTCGCCCAGCACCCCCGGATCATCGCCGTCAAGGACGCCACCGGCGACGTGCCCGCAGGGTTCGAGCGGATGGCCCGCACCGGCCTGGAGTTCTACTCCGGTGACGACGGCCTCAACTTCGCCTGGCTCGCCCACGGCGCCTCCGGCGTCGTCAGCGTGGTCGCGCACGTCGCGGCCGACGCGTACGCCCGCATGGTCGCCGCGGTCGACGCCGGTGACCTCGTCGGTGCCCGTGCCGTCGCCAACCGGATGCGCCCCGTCGTCGCCGCCCTCATGGGTGGCGGCCAGGGGGCCGTCATGTCCAAGGAGGCGCTGCACCTGCAGGGCCTCCTGCCCAGCCCCGCCGTGCGGCTGCCCCTCGTGGGCGCCCCGGACCAGCACATCGCGGCACTGAGAGACGTGCTGCACGAGGAAGGACTCCTGTGAGCCACCCCCATCCCGAGCTCTCCGCCCCCGGACCGCTGCCCGCCGGCGCGCTCCGCATCGTCGCCCTCGGCGGCCTCGGCGAGGTCGGTCGCAACATGGCCGTGCTCGAGCACGCCGGCCGGCTGCTCGTCATCGACTGCGGCGTCCTCTTCCCCGAGGACAACCAGCCCGGCGTCGACCTCATCCTCCCGGACTTCGACTACATCAAGGACCGGCTCGACGACATCGAGGCGATCGTCCTCACGCACGGCCACGAGGACCACATCGGCGCCGTGCCCTACCTCCTGCGCCTGCGCGCCGACATCCCGCTCATCGGCTCCCAGCTCACCCTCGCCTTCATCGAGGCCAAGCTCAAGGAGCACCGGATCACCCCGGTGACCCTGGCGGTCAAGGAGGGTCAGGTCGAGCAGCTCGGGCCGTTCGGCCTCGAGTTCGTCGCCGTCAACCACTCGATCCCCGACGCGCTGGCCGTCATGGTCCGCACCGCGGCCGGGAACGTCCTGCACACCGGCGACTTCAAGATGGACCAGCTGCCGATGGACGGGCGGATCACCGACCTGCGGGCCTTCGGCCGGCTCGGCGAGGAGGGCGTGGACCTCTTCATGGTGGACTCCACCAACGCCGAGGTCCCCGGGTTCACCACGTCGGAGCGGGAGATCGGACCGGTCCTCGACGCCGTCTTCGCCGGCGCGGACAAGAAGATCGTCGTGGCGTCCTTCGCCTCGCACGTGCACCGCGTCCAGCAGGTCCTCGACGCGGCCTACGTCCACGGCCGCAAGGTCGCCCTCGTCGGGCGGTCCATGGTGCGCAACATGGGCATCGCGGCCGAGCTGGGCTACCTGCGCGTGCCCGACGGCGTCCTCATCGACGTCAAGGCCGTCGACCAGCTGCCCGACGACCAGCTCGTCCTCATGGCCACCGGCTCGCAGGGCGAGCCGATGGCGGCGCTGAGCCGGATCGCCAACCAGGACCACCGCGTCGCCGTGGGCCCGGGGGACACCGTGATCTTCGCGTCCTCCCTCATCCCGGGCAACGAGAACTCGGTCTACCGGGTCATCAACGGACTCACCCGGCTCGGCGCCAAGGTGGTCCACCAGGGCAACGCGCGCGTCCACGTCTCCGGCCACGCCAGCGCCGGCGAGCTCCTCTACTGCTACAACATCGTCCGCCCGCGCAACGTCATGCCGGTGCACGGCGAGATCCGCCACCTCGTCGCCAACGGGGCGCTCGCGGTGAAGACCGGCGTCCCGCCGGAGCGGGTGGTGCTCGCCGAGGACGGCGTCGTCGTCGACCTCATCGACGGCAAGGCCCGGATCGCCGGCGCCGTGCCCAGCGGCTACGTCTACGTGGACGGCGCCAGCGTCGGGGAGATCACCGACGCCGAGCTCAAGGACCGCCGGATCCTCGGCGAGGAGGGCTTCATCTCCATCTTCGCCGTCGTCGACACCTCCACCGGCACGATCGTCACGGGGCCGCACATCCAGGCCCGGGGCATGGCGGAGGCCGACAGCGTCTTCGACGGGATCCTCCCGCAGCTGAGCAAGGAGCTCACCAGCGCGGCGCGGAGCGGCAACTCCGACGCGCACCAGCTGCAGCAGGTGATGCGCCGCGTCGTCGGGCGCTGGGTGTCCAGCCGGCTCCGCCGCCGCCCGATGATCATCCCGGTGGTCGTCGAGGCGTAGCCCGCCCGGCGCCACGCCGCGGTGGCGGGGTCGCCACGCCTCGGGCGTGGGCCACGTCACCGCCGCCCCCGCCCCGGCCTGTCGCGCCGGGGCGGGGGCGCGCCCGCCCGGTACGGTGGGCGGATTATGGCGACTCGTACGTCCTCCCCGTCCACCGCGCGCTCCTCCGGCGCCCGCGGCGGCTCGGCCCGTGGCGGCTCCTCCCGTGCCGGCTCCTCCCGTGGCGGCTCGGGCCGTGCCGGCTCCTCCCGCGGTAGTTCCTCGCGCGCACCGGAGCCGGAGCGCCGCGCCTGGCCCGCCCGGCTGGGCCGTGGCCTGTGGATGGGCTCCGCGCACGTCGTCGGCGGCACGGCCCGCCGCGTCGGGTCCGGCGCCCGTGACCTCGACCCGGCGCTGCGCCGCGACGGCGTCGCCTTCCTCCTGCTCGGGCTGGCGATCGTCGTCGCCGCCCGCGAGTGGTTCGGCCTGTCCGGCGTCGCGGGGGACGCCATCCACGCCGTCGTCGCCGGCGGCATCGGCGTCCTCGGCGCCCTCGTACCCGTCATCGGCGTGGTCATGGCCGTGCGGCTCATGCGCCACCCGGAGCGATCGAGCGACCACGGCCGGGAGAGCATCGGCCTCGCGCTCATCGCCACGGCGGTGGCCGGCATCATCCACGTCGCCCAGGGCACCCCGAGCCCCAAGGTGAACTTCGCCGGGGTCCAGGCCGCCGGCGGGGTCGTGGGCTGGCTGGTCGGCACCCCGCTGACGGTGCTGCTCAGCTCATGGGTGTCGATCCCGCTGCTCGTCCTCCTCGGGGTGTTCGGGCTGCTCGTCCTCACCGCGACCCCCGTCGCGGCGATCCCGCGCCGCCTGCGCGAGGCGGGCGCCCGCCTCCGCGGCGGCGAGGTGGTCGAGGAGGTCCATCCCGCCCAGGCGGCCGACGGCACCCCCCGGCCGCGCCCGCCGCGCCCGCGGCGCCGGTCGGCCGGCGACGAGGCCTACGCCCGCGCCCACGAGACCGACCCCCCGGCGGAGACCGAGGACGAGGACCGCACCACCGTCCTGCCCATGGCGGCGACGGCCGCGGATGAGGAGGACGAGGCGGGTACGGCGGAGCTCCTCCCGCCGCCGACCACCCCCCTGCCGGCCCGGGCCGAGCAGCTCGAGCTCGCCCCGGACATCGTCTACCAGCTGCCCGGCGACACCGTGCTCGTCAAGGGCGCGCCCCACAAGGTGCGCTCCGCAGCGAACGACCGGGTGGTCGAGGCCCTCACCAACGTCTTCGACCAGTTCGAGATCAACGCCCAGGTCACCGGCTTCAGCCGCGGGCCCACGGTGACCCGGTACGAGGTCGAGCTGGGCTCGGGGACCAAGGTCGAGCGGGTCACCGCGCTGAGCAAGAACATCGCCTACGCCGTCGCCAGCGCGGACGTGCGCATCCTCTCGCCGATCCCCGGCAAGTCGGCGATCGGCATCGAGATCCCCAACGCCGACCGCGAGACGGTCTCCCTCGGTGACGTGCTGCGGTCCTCGGCCGCGCGGCGCAGCGAGCACCCCATGGTCATCGGCGTCGGCAAGGACGTCGAGGGCGGGTACGTCGTCGCGAACCTCGCGAAGATGCCGCACCTGCTCGTCGCCGGCGCCACGGGCGCCGGCAAGTCGAGCTTCATCAACTCGATGATCACCTCGATCATGATGCGCGCCACGCCCGAGGAGGTGCGCATGGTGCTCGTCGACCCCAAGCGGGTCGAGCTGACGATCTACGAGGGCATCCCGCACCTCATCACCCCGATCATCACGAGCCCCAAGAAGGCCGCCGAGGCGCTGGAGTGGGTCGTGCGGGAGATGGACGCCCGCTACGACGACCTCGCCGCGTTCGGGTTCAAGCACATCGACGACTTCAACGCCGGCGTCCGGTCGGGCCGGGTCCAGCCGCTCCCGGGGAGCGAGCGCGTCATCGCGCCCTACCCCTACCTCCTCGTCGTCGTCGACGAGCTCGCCGACCTCATGATGGTCGCCCCGCGCGACGTCGAGTCGTCGGTCCAGCGGATCACCCAGCTCGCCCGCGCGGCGGGTATCCACCTCATCCTCGCCACGCAGCGCCCGAGCGTCGACGTCGTCACGGGCCTCATCAAGGCGAACGTGCCGTCCCGGCTCGCGTTCGCCACGTCCTCCCTCGCCGACTCCCGGGTGGTCCTCGACCAGCCGGGCGCCGAGAAGCTCATCGGCCAGGGCGACGCCCTGTTCCTGCCCATGGGCGCCGCCAAGGCGATGCGCGTCCAGGGCGCGTGGGTGACCGAGTCCGAGATCCACGCCGTCGTCGACCACGTGAAGTCGCAGATGCAGCCCAGCTACCGCGACGACGTCGCCGTCGTGGCGACGAAGAAGCAGGTCGACGAGGACATCGGCGACGACCTCGACCTGCTGCTCCAGGCGGCCGAGCTGGTGGTCTCCACCCAGTTCGGCTCGACGTCGATGCTCCAGCGCAAGCTGCGGGTGGGCTTCGCCAAGGCGGGCCGGCTCATGGACCTCCTCGAGTCCCGTGAGATCGTCGGCCCGTCCGAGGGGTCGAAGGCGCGCGAGGTCCTCATCCAGCCCGACGACCTCCCGTCCTGCCTTGCCATGCTCCGCGGCGAGCCGGTGGTCGAGGACGACGGCGACGGCCCGCCGGTCGCCGTGGACTACGGCGACGACGACGAGACCGGCGACGAGGACGCCTGGAGCCTCACCAACCGCTGAGCGGCGGCGCGGCTCGCGTGAGGCGTGGGGCTCAGCGCCCGCCGAGCACGGTGACCGCGTACGGCCCGCCGGAGCCCATGGTGTAGCCGTGCCCCACGTGCGTGTAGTTGGGGCTGACCATCCACGGGTAGTGGTCGGGGGAGGCCACCCACCAGTTGTGCATGTAGGTGAGGATCGCGTCGGTCGTCATGGAGCGGCCGCCCGTGTTGCGGACGATGAGCTCGCTCTTGTAGGCCCAGCCGGCGGCGGTCATCTCCGTCCGGAAGTTGGGGCTGTGGACGAGGACCCGGGTCTGCGCCATGTGGTCGGCCCACGCCTGGGCGCGGGCGTCGAGCTCGTCGCTGCGGGTGAGGGCGGCGAGGCCGCGGCTGGCGCGCAGGGTGTTGAGGCTGGAGAAGAGGCGGCCGCGCTCGTAGGCGTACCGCGCGTCCTTGGCGGGCGCCCGCCAGCCGGTGCCGAGGGCGACCCGGGCGGTGAAGGAGCCACGGCCGGTCCCGGGGTAGACGTAGGCCTGGCCGGTGGAGGCGTGGATGGCGAAGACGTCGGTCTGGCCGTCACCGGTGAGGTCGCCGACCGAGGAGACCTGCGTGTAGGGCACCCAGCCGTTGCCCACCTGCACGCGCGAGCGCATCCGCCCGGCGCCGGTGCCGTAGTAGGCGAAGAGGCGGCCGTCGCCGTCGCGGGCGAGGAGGTCGGCGCGCCCGTCGCCGTTGAGGTCCCCGCCGTCGAAGACGTCGGTGTAGACCTGCCACCCGTGGCCGATCTGCGTGCGCGCCGTGAGACGCCCGGCGTCGTTGCCCGGGTAGAGGTAGAGCTCGCCGCCCGGCGCCGTGGCGAGGACGTCGGCGATGCCGTCGCCGCTGAAGTCCCCGGGCGAGAAGACGTTCGTCATGTCCTGCCAGCCGTGGCCGATCTGGACGCGGCCGGCGAAGGTGCCGCCGCGGCCGGCGTAGAAGTAGAGCTGGCCCTGGGGGGCGACGGCGAGGAGGTCGGCGACGCCGTCGCCGTTGAAGTCCCCGGGCCGGACGGGGGTGTAGCCCGTCCACCCGTTCCCGACGAGCGTGCTGCGGGCGACGCCGGTGCTCGCCGTTCCGGCGTACACGCCGAGCTGCCCGGAGGGGCTCACCGTGAGGACGTCCGTGCGGCCGTCGCCGGTGTAGTCGCGGCTGGCCAGGGCGGTGGCCGCCTGGGCGCTCGTCGGGACGAGGAGCGCACCGAGGAGGGTCATCGCGAGGACGACGGCGAAGGCCGGGCGGAGGCGGTCCGGGCGGACGCGGGCCGGGTGAACGCCGACGGGGCGGACGTTGCGGGGCGGGGCGTGGCGGGGCATCAGGCACCTCGATCGATCGGGACGTCGCCTGCCGGAGGGGGAGCGGCGACGATGGCGCAGGTCCTCAGCGACGAGGACGCGGGCCGCGTGGGCCGAGCAGCGCGGGACCGCTACGACCGCCCACGACGTCGAGGGTAATGCAGGTCTCAGGGCATGTCGTGCCAGATTCGGAGACATATGTATTGAAAAGCGGGCGTCAGGTAGACGCCGAGCGCTCACGGGCAGCGGTGGGGATCAGCCCGCGCGCGGCACCACGAGCGGCGCCGGCCCGGTGGGGACCGGCGGGGCCGTCCGCTCGGGGGCGTCGGTCCCGACGACGTCGAGCACGCCCCGGTACCGGTCGGTCAGCTGGTCCGCACCCAGGGTGAGGAGCTCCGGGCGCGCCCCGGCGAGCAGGTCCGCCAGGACGTAGAGGCGCTGCGCGCCGACCCGGTCCACCGTGACCGCCGTCCACTCCACGGCGTCCACCCGGGCCGGCCCGTCGGCCGGCTTGACGACGGTCGCCGTCGCGAGCAGGCCCGTCGCCGTCTGCGGCACGCAGCACCGCTCGTCCTGGTTCGAGATGAGGTTGCCGAGGCCGTAGGCGACCCACATCCCCCGCCCGCCGGGGCCGCCCTCCAGCCGGGCGACCGGCTGCGGCACGTGGGCGTGGTGGCCGAGGACGAGGTCCACCTCGCCGGACGCGGCGAGCGCCTCGGCGATCTCCACCTGCTGCGGCGCAGGCTGGCCCTGGTACTCGCTGCAGCAGTGCACGGAGACGATGACGAGGTCCGCACCGTCCGCGCGTGCGGCCGCCGCGCGGGCGACGAGGCCGTCGACGTCGATGAGGGTGACGGCCCAGGGGGCCGCGGCCGGCACGGGGATCCCGTTGGTGCCGTACGTCGCCCCGAGGTGGGCGACGGTGACCGTCTGGCCCGCGCGATCGAGGCGGTAGAGCTGCGGGCGGTCGGCCTCGGCCGGCGTGCGGGCGGTGCCCACGTGCCCGAGCCCGGCGGCGTCGAGGGCGTCGAGGGTGTGCACCAGGCCCGGGAGGCCGCGGTCGAGGCTGTGGTTGGTGCTCGTGGAGCACCCGTCCCAGCCGAGCCGCGCCAGGTCGGCGACGAGCTCCGTGGGCGCCCCGAACATCGGGTACCCGCTGGGCTGCGTCCCGGGCGGGGCGAGCGGCACCTCGAGGTTGCACAGGGCCAGGTCCGCCCCGCGGGTGAACGGGGCGACGGGCTCCATGAGGGGCACGAAGTCGTAGCCGTCACCGGTCGCGGCGGTGCGGATCACCGTGGCGTGCGGCAGCACGTCCCCGCCCCCGAGGACGGTGAAGACCGCCGGCGTGGGGGGCGACGGCGTGGCGCTCGGCGAGGGCGCTGCCGGCGAGGGCGCTGCCGGCGACGGCGCTGCCGGCGACGGGTCGGGGGAGCTGGGCGCGCTGGGCGCGCTGGTGGCGCCGGGGCTCGTGGCGGGCAGCGGCGTCTCCGCCTCGAGCCACGGGCGCCACGCGAGGACGGCGAGGACCACGGCGGCGAGGAGGACGCCGAGGACCGGGGCCAGCACGCGTCGTCGCGCCGGCAGCGCGTGGCGTGCCATGGGCCACACCGTAGCGGTGCCCGTGCGGGCGACCGTGCAGGCGCGAGGACCCTACGCTGGGCTCGTGCCCCCCGAAGCTGCCCCGGCCGCCCCGGCGCCCGTCTGGAACCTCGCGAACATCATCACGATGGCCCGCGTGGCCCTGGTGCCGGTCTTTGCCGTCCTCATGCTCGCCGACTCCGTGCCCGCGCGGTTCGCCGCCGCCGGGGTCTTCCTCCTCGCGGCCGCGACCGACAAGCTCGACGGTCACATCGCGCGCAGCCGGGGGCTGGTGACGACGTTCGGCAAGGTGGCGGACCCCATCGCGGACAAGGCGCTCGTGCTCACGGCGCTCGTCCTGCTCTCCGCGCAGGGCGACCTGGCCTGGTGGATCACGGTCGTCGTCATCGTCCGGGAGCTCGGCATCACGGCGCTGCGGTTCCTCATGATCCGGCGCTCGGTGATCGCCGCGTCGCAGGGGGGCAAGATCAAGACGGTGCTCCAGGTGGTCTTCATCGTCGGCCTGCTCGTCCCGTGGGACGCGTTCCTGCCGGCCGCGGCCGCCGGCGTCATGGGTGTCCTCACCACGGTCGCCCTCGTGCTCGCGCTCGCCGTCACCGTCCTCACCGGCCTCGACTACGTCGTGCGCGCCTGGCGGCTCGCGCGCGTCCCCGCCGGGCACTGACGCCGCGCATGGCCCCGCCGCGCCCGGTCACCGAGCGGGTGCTCGCGGCGCTCGCGGCCCGCGGCGGCACCCTCGCCCTCGCCGAGTCGCTCACCGGCGGGGACGTCACCGCGCGCCTCGTCGCGGTCCCCGGCGCCTCGGCCGTGCTGCGCGGCGGGGTGGTCCCCTACGCCACGGACCTCAAGGCGGAGCTCCTCGGCGTCGACGCGGACCTGCTCGCCGCGGCCGGGCCGGTGGACGCCCGGGTGGCGGCGCAGATGGCCCAGGGCGCCGCCCGCCGCCTGGGGGCCGACCACGCCGTCGCGACCACGGGGGTGGCCGGGCCCGGCCCGGCCGACGGCGCCGCGGCGGGCACGGTCTACGTCGCCGCCTGTGCGCCCGGGGTGGTCCGGGTGCGCCGGCTCGCCCTCGCCGGGACCCGCCCGCTGGTGCGTCGCGCGAGCGGGGACGCCGCGCTGGCGCTGCTCGCCGGCCTCCTCGCCGACGGGGAACATCTGCGCGTACCGGGGCGTTCTCGTCAGTGATGACCACACACCAGATCACCAGTCGCACTCCTGCGCGACCTCTGGGACGCCCCGACGGGCGTCCCCGCCCGCGCGCAACGACACCAGCGGGGTACGGTAGGCCACAACCAGCGGCGCGAGAGGAGGAACGTCCCATGGTGCTGCTCCGGCGCGAGATCGGCGACGTCCTCCGTGGTGCCCGCCAGCGGCAGGGCCGGACCCTGCGCGAGGTGTCGTCCTCCGCGCGCGTCTCCCTCGGTTACCTCAGCGAGGTCGAGCGAGGCCAGAAGGAGGCCTCCTCCGAGCTCCTCGCCTCGATCTGCACCGCGCTCGACGTTCCGATGTCGGTCGTCCTGCGCCAGGTGAGCGACCGCGTCGCCCTCGCCGAGGGCGTCCACGTCCCCGACACGGTGCCGGACGAGTTCACGCACGCCGTCCGGCGCAAGTCCGGCCTCGTCGGCGTCGCCTGACCCGCCCCTCCCAGCACGACACCTCGTCCCGTACCCCCGCGTGGGGTGCGGGACGAGGTCGTCCCGGGCCGCAGGCACGCCCAGGAAGACGGCGCGCTAGGACGACGACGACGGCGCCGGCTGGCAGCGGGGGCACCAGAACACCGGGCGGTCGAGGGGCGCCACGCCCACCCGGGAACGCACGATCGGCGTCCGGCAGCGGGGGCAGCCGCGCCCCTCACGGCCGTGGACGTGGGTGCCCCGGCGCGGGTCCCCGGTCGCGGTGGGCAACGACGCCGCGACCGAGCGCTGCATGAGCCGGCGCGCCGTCGCCACCAGCGCGGCGCCGTCGACGTCGGCCGCCGGGGTCCACGGCCACACGCCGTGCGCCCACAGCGTCTCGGCGAGGTAGATGGTCCCCAGGCCCGCGACGACGCGCTGGTCGAGGAGGACCTCCCCGATCCCGCGCGGCCCCTGCGCCGGGATGCGGGCCCCGGCCGCCGCGACGTCGAGGTCCGGGGCGAGGACGTCCGGCCCGAGGTGGCCGACGACGCGGCCCTCGTCCCGCGTGCGCACGAGGTCGACCATGCCCAGGAGGTAGCCCACGCAGGTCCACCGCTCCGTACCGAGCACGACCCGGGCCTTGACCGAGCGGTCGGCGCCGCGCTCGGTGCCGGCGCGGTAGACGCGCCAGAAGCCGTCCATCCGCAGGTGGGTGTGCAGGGTGCGGCCGTCCTCCAGCCGGGTGAGGAGGTGCTTGCCGACGGCGCTCGTGCCGCTCACCCGCGCCCCGGCGAGGTCCACGCCGCCGAGGTCCGCCCACCGCAGCTCGCCGCGCACGAGTGCCTGGCCCGACAGGGCCGCGTCGAGGCGCCGCGCGGTCCGCAGGACGACGTCACCCTCGGGCACCGGCGCTCCTCGGGCGCAGCCGGAGCCCACGGGGGGTGGCGCCGAAGCCGGCCGCGGCCAGCGCGGCGGCGGCCGGCGACGTCGAGCCCAGGGCCGGGCCGCCGTCGACCCGCTGCACGGTGAGGCGCCCCAGGTCGCCGGTGGCGGCGTGCCGAGCGAGCTCGGTCGCCGCGGCCCCGAGGACGGCGTCCTCGGTGGTGAAGGACGTGAGCGTCCGCCCGCCGCGCTCGACGTGGAGCGCCAGCACCCCGTCGACGAGGACGACGACGGCGCCCGAGGCCCGTCGGGGGCGTGCGCCCTCCGCGGAGGGGGGCCACGGCAACGCCGCGCCGTAGGGGTTCGCCGGGTCGGTCGCCGCCAGGAGCAGCGCGCCCGGCGGCCGCGTCCGGCCGGCGGGACGGGCCGGCTCGTCCGTCCGCAGGCCCGCGGCCGCCTCCCGCAGGAGGTCCACGCACTCGGGCAGGGCGAACTGCGCGGCGCCCAGGCCCTCGACGAAGTACCCCCGGCGCACCTTGCCGGCCTCCTCCAGGCGTGCGAGGACGCGGTAGGCGGCCCCGAAGCCGCCCGGCACCTCGTCGAGCCCCGCCGCCCCGCGGGTGAGGACGCCGTGCCGCTCGAGGAGGGCCGCCACCTGGGCGAGGCTGCGGGCCGTCGCGGCGGCGTCCCGCGGGGGGAGGAGGGACCAGCGGCCCGCCGCCGACGGCGGCGCGAGGACGTCCGGCACGCCGCCCGCGGCGGCGACGAGCATCCGGCGCCGGGAGAGCGCCCCGCGCGCCCGCGGCGGCGGGCGCCGCGACGCGTGGGTGGGGCGCCCCGCGCCGAGGCGGGCCCGGACGGGGGCGAGCGTGTCGTTGGTGAGGTGCCCGGACCAGACGAGCTCCCACAGGCCGTCGAGCACGGACGCGGCGGCCAGGTCCGCGCCGAGGCTCTCCCGGCAGGTGGCGACGAGGTCACGGAAGAACCGCCCGCCGCCGTCGGCGAGCGCGACGAGCAGGGCGGCGGGAACGTCGCCGTCGGGCACCTTCTCCGGGACCGGCAGCAGCTCGGGGGCGTCCGCCGGGGCGAGCGCGACGAACCCGTCGACGCCCGGCAGGGCACCGGCGCCGCACCAGAGCACCTCCCCGGCCGCCGTGAGCGCGTCCAGCGCTGCGGGGGAGTAGCCGCGCACCCGGCCGGGGAGGACGAGGGCCTCCAGGGCGGAGGCGGGCACGCGGGCCCCGGCGAGCTGGTCGATCACGCCGGCCACGCCCGCGTCGGCGCTGCCCACCTGCTGCCACGCCGGGAGGAAGGCGCCCAGGGCGGCGGCCGGCACGGGCTCCACGTCGGCCCGCAGGCGGGCGAGGGACCGGCGCCGGATGCGCCGCAGCACGTCGGCGTCGCACAGGTCGGCCGTGCGGCTGAGGCGGCCCCCGACGAGCGTGCCCGCCGCCAGGAGCCGCTCGAGGACCGGGGCGAGGGCGGCGACCCCGACGCCGAGGTGCGCGGCGACGTCGGCCGCCTCGAAGGGCCCGTGGGTCCGGGCGTAGCGGCGCACCAGGTCGCCCAGCGGGTCGGGCACGGGCGCGAGGACGGCCTCGGGCAGGCCGACGGGCAGCGCGGTTCCCAGCCCGTCACGCAGCCGGGCGGCGTCCTCCGGGACGATCCAGCGCTGCTGCCCGGCGACGCGCACCGGCAGCGCCCGGCGCTGCGCCTCCAGGGCGGCGAGCCAGCCGGGGACGGCCGCAGGGTCGGCGGCCCGCTGGGCGAGCGCGTCGGTGGTGACGGGCCCGAGCCGGCGGACGAGGTCCGCCAGCGCCTCGGCATCGGCGGCCGGGTGGGTGCGCAGGCCGACCTCGGCCTCGACCTCCGCGGCGGCGTCCGGGTCGAGGAGGTCGGCGAGGTCGCCCAGGCCCTCGCCGACGAGCTCGGCGAGGAGCGCCGGGTCGAGGGTGAGCGCGGCGGCACGCCGCTCGGCGAGCGGGGCGTCGCCGTCGTAGAGGAACTGCCCGGCGTAGCCGAAGAGCAGCGAACGGGCGAAGGGCGAGGGGGAGGGCGTCTCCACCTCGACGACGCGCACCCGCCGGGCCGCGACGTCGGCCATGACCGTGGTGAGCGCCGGGGTGTCGAAGTCGTCCTGGAGGCACTCGCGCACCGCCTCGAGGACGACGGGGAACTCGGGGTGGTCGGCCGCCACCGAGAGCAGCTGGGCTGCGCGGTGGCGCTGCTGCCACAGCGGCTGGCGCCGGTCCGGGCGCCGCCGGGGGAGCAGGAGCGAGCGCGCAGCCGCCTCCCGGAACCGGGCGGCGAAGTGCGCGGAGCCGGCGAGGGAGCGGACCACCTCGCCCGCGACGTCCTCCGGCTCCAGGAGCAGGTCGGCGGTGTCGACGGCGAGCTCGCCCGGCCCGACGTCGGGCAGGCGCAGGACGATGCCGTCGTCGGCGTGCATCGCGGAGACGTCCATGCCGAGGCGGTCGCGCAGCCGCGCGGCGAGCACGAGGGCCCACGGCGCGTGCACCCGGCCGCCGAAGGGGGAGTGGACGACCACCCGCCAGTCGCCGATCTCGTCGCGGAACCGCTCGACGACGATGGTCCGGTCGTCGCTGAGGCGGCCCGTGGCCGCCCGCTGCTCCTCGAGGTAGGCGAGGAGGTTGTCGCGCGCCCACTCGTCCAGCCCGCCGGTGGCGAGACGGGCGTGCGCCTCGGGGGCGTCCAGGGCCGCGACCTCCCGCACGAGCGTGCCCAGGGCGCGGCCGAGCTCGAACGGCCGGTCGGGGGAGTCGCCCTTCCAGAACGGCAGCCGGCCGGGCAGGCCGGCGGCGGGGGAGACGAGGACCCGGTCCGGGGTGATGTCCTCGATCCGCCACGTGCTCGAGCCCAGCGTGAACGTGTCGCCCACCCGCGACTCGTAGACCATCTCCTCGTCGAGCTCGCCGACGCGGCGGCCCCCGCGGCTGCCCGCGACGTCGTCCGCCCCGCCGCGGGCGAGGAAGACCCCGTACAGCCCGCGGTCGGGGATGGTGCCGCCGCTCGTCGCAGCGAGGCGCAGGGCGCCGGGCCGAGCCCGCAGGACGCCCGCGGCGCGGTCCCACACGATGCGTGGGCGCAGCTCGGCGAAGTCCTCGCTGGGGTAGCGGCCGGCGAGCATGTCGAGCACCGCCGTGAGCGAGCGCTCGCCGAGCGTGGCGAAGGGGGTGGCGCGGCGGACGCGGGCGGCCAGCTCGTCGACGGGGAGGTCCTCGACCGCGAGCATGGCGACGACCTGCTGGGCGAGGACGTCGAGGGGGTTGGCGAGGACGGCGACCTCCTCGATGAGCCCGGCCTGCGCGCGCGTGGAGGTGACGGTGGCGGCGAGGAGGTCCCCGCGGTGGGTCGGCAGGACCACGCCGTGGGACAGCGCCCCGACCTGGTGGCCGGCGCGGCCGATCCGCTGCAGCGCGGACGCCACCGACGGCGGTGCGCCCACCTGGACCACCAGGTCGACCGCCCCCATGTCGATGCCGAGCTCGAGCGAGGACGTGGCGACGACGGCGGGCAGGGTGCCGGCCTTGAGCGCGGACTCGATCCGGGTGCGCTCCTCGCGGCTCATCGAGCCGTGGTGCGCCCGGGCGATGTCCCCCACCGGCGAGGGCGTCGCGGTGCCCGACTGGGCCGGGACCGCGGCCGCCCAGGCCGCCCCGGGGTCACGCGGCGCGGCGCCCGAGCGCTCCGCCCAGATCTCGTTGATCCGGGCGGCGAGCCGTTCGGCGCCGCGCCGGGAGTTGGCGAAGACGATGGTGGAGCGGTGCGCGGTGATGAGGTCGACGACGCGCTCCTCCACGTGCGGCCACACCGAGGCGCGGGGGGCGCGCGGCAGCGCCCCGGCGGCGTCGCCCGACAGGTCCGGCCCGCCCGGGCCGGGCGCCGGCTCGGGGAGGTCGGCGAGGTCGGGGACGGGGACGACGACGTCGATCCGCAGCTCCTTGGCGACCGCGGGCTGGACGACGCGGACGGGCCGACCGCCGTCCTGGGGGGTGCGGGCGCCGGCGACGAACTGGGCCACGGCGGCCACCGGGCGCACCGTCGCCGACAGGCCGATGCGCTGGGCCGGGGCGGGGAGCAGGGCGTCGAGGCGCTCGAGGGAGACGGCCAGGTGGGCGCCGCGCTTGGTCCCGGCCACCGCGTGGACCTCGTCGAGGATGACCGTGCGGACCCCGCGCAGCCCGCGCGCCGCCGCCGAGGTGAGGACGAGGAAGAGCGACTCCGGGGTGGTGATGAGGATGTCCGGGGGAGCGGTCGCGAGCCGGCGCCGCTCGGCCGGCGGGGTGTCCCCGGTGCGGACCCCCACCGTCACCTCCCGCACCGGCTCGCCCAGGGCCTGGGCGGTCCGCGTGATCCCCACGAGGGGGGAGCGCAGGTTGCGCTCCACGTCCGCGGCCAGGGCCTTGAGCGGGGAGACGTAGAGCACGCGGCAGCGCTCCGCGGCCTCGGCCTCGGGCCCGGCGAGCAGCTCGTCGAGCGCCCAGAGGAAGGCGGCGAGCGTCTTGCCCGACCCGGTGGGCGCGACGACCAGGGCGTGGTCCCCGGCGCCGATGGCGTCCCAGGCCCCGCTCTGGGCGGCCGTCGGCGCCTCGAAGGCGCCCGCGAACCAGTCGCGGGTGGGTCGGGAGAAGGCGTGCACCGGCTCATTGTGCCGCCGGGGTGCGACATCGGCCGGGCTCGACCGCACGCGACGCGCACCGGGCCGGTCGGTCATCATGAGGGGGTGAAGCACTCGGAGTTCTGGCAGGTGGTCGACGAGACCTTCGGCCCGGCGTACGGCCGCTCGCTGGCCGAGGACCTCGTCCTGCCCGGGCTGTCGGGTCGCAGCGCCGCCCGGGCGGTGCGCGAGGGGGAGGACCCCCAGCGGGTCTGGGACGCCATGTGCACCGAGATGGAGCTGAGCGAGGCGGCGCGCTGGCGCCACCGCGGCCAGGTGGACAGGACGCCACGCCGCTGACGGCGTGTCGCCCGCGTCGAACGGGTGTTCGGCTAGGCTCGTGCCAGGGGAAGGACGGCAGCGGGCATCCACAGGTGAGGGATGCGCCGGACCGGATGTCGGTGGTCGGACATAGCCTCCCCTCAGGTAGCCGCCCGGAGAGGGCGGACCCTGGACAGACCTGCCCCAGACCGCCCGGGCGAGCTGCACGAGCAGCTGGCCGCAGACCGTGAAGGTGAGAACCATGGCCGCTCCCGTAGCAGACCGCAGCAAGGCCCTCGAGGCCGCCCTCAGCCAGATCGACCGCCAGTTCGGCAAGGGGTCGATCATGCGGCTGGGGGACGACACCCGCCCGCCGGTGGCGGTCATCCCCACCGGCTCCGTCGCGCTCGACGTCGCGCTCGGCATCGGCGGCCTCCCGCGTGGCCGCGTCGTCGAGATCTATGGCCCGGAGTCCTCCGGCAAGACGACCGTCGCCCTGCACGCCGTGGCCAACGCCCAGCGGGCGGGGGGCATCGCGGCGTTCATCGACGCGGAGCACGCCCTCGACCCGGAGTACGCCAAGCGGCTCGGCGTCGACACCGACGCGCTCCTCGTCTCCCAGCCGGACACCGGCGAGCAGGCCCTGGAGATCATGGACATGCTCATCCGCTCCGGCGCGATCGACATCGTCGTCATCGACTCCGTCGCCGCGCTCGTGCCCAAGGCGGAGATCGAGGGCGAGATGGGCGACTCCCACGTCGGCCTCCAGGCCCGGCTCATGTCCCAGGCGCTGCGCAAGATCACCGGCGCCCTCTCGTCCTCGGGCACGACGGCCATCTTCATCAACCAGCTGCGCGAGAAGATCGGCGTGTTCTTCGGCTCCCCGGAGACCACCACGGGCGGCAAGGCGCTGAAGTTCTACGCCTCCATCCGCATCGACGTCCGCCGCATCGAGACCCTCAAGGAGGGTGGCGAGGCGGTCGGCAACCGGACGCGCGCGAAGATCGTCAAGAACAAGATGGCCCCGCCCTTCAAGCAGGCCGAGTTCGACATCGTCTACGGCCAGGGCATCTCCCGCGAGGGCGGCCTCCTCGACCTCGGCGTCGAGCACGGCATCGTCCGCAAGTCGGGCGCCTGGTACACCTACGAGGGCGACCAGCTCGGCCAGGGCAAGGAGAACTCGCGCGGCTTCCTGCGGGACAACCCCGAGCTCGCCGAGGAGATCGAGAAGAAGATCCTCGACAAGCTCGGCATCGGCGCCACGCCGGACGAGGTCCCCGAGGCCCCGGTCGGGTTCTGAGCATGGGGCGCCCCCGCCGCGCGCCTGAGCCGCCGGCGCACGGGGCGGCGGGCCTGGACGCGGAGCCGGACGCCACGGAGGTCGCGCGCACCGTCGCGCTGCGCCTCCTGGCGGCCGCTCCGCGCAGCCGCGCCCAGCTCGCCACCAAGCTCGCCGACCGTGGGGTCGCCGAGGACGTGGCCGCCGCCCTCCTCGACCGGTTCGAGGAGGTCGGCCTGCTCGACGACGCCGCCTACGCCGAGATGCTCGTGCGCACCCGGCACGCCGAGCGGGGCCTCGCCCGGCGCGCCCTCGTGGCGGAGCTGCGCGCCAAGGGCATCACCGGGGAGGTCGCGGAGGTGGCCCTCGAGCAGGTCGACGACGAGGACGAGGAGGCCTCCGCCCGCGCCCTCGTGGCCCGGCGCGCCCCCGCCACGCGCGGCCTCGAGCGCGACCGGCGGCGGCGGCGCCTGGGGGGCATGCTCGCCCGCAAGGGCTACCCGCCGGGCCTGGCCATGCGGGTCGTCGACGCCGAGCTCGCCGCCGAGGACGACGCCGCGCAGGCCGAGGACGACGGCGGCGCCTGAGCCGGCGGAGTGCTCGCAGGACGTGCGGCGGGCACCCCGCCCGCGCGCGCCCCGCTCACCGTCGCGTGCCGACCGGTGCGGCGGCAACCGGCTCGGCCCGCCCCTCGGCGTCCCCGCCGTGCTGGGGGGCCGTGCGCCCGGCCGTGCGGCTCGAGAGCCGGCGGGCGAGACGCCCCGCGACCCACGTGAGCGCGAAGTTCACCACGATGAAGATGGCCGCAGCGACGATGAGCGCGGGGAGCAGGTTGGCGTAGGAGCTCCCCACCAGCCGGGCCTGCCGCAGCAGCTCGGGCGAGGTGATGATGTAGCCCAGCGCCGTGTCCTTGAGGATGACGACGAGCTGGCTGAGCAGGGACGGCAGCATCGCGATGAGCGCCTGCGGCAGCTCGACGGACCACAGCGACTGGCCGTGGCGCAGGCCGAGCGCGCGCGCTGCCTCCCGCTGGCCGGACGGCAGGCTGTGCACCCCCGAGCGGACGAGCTCCGCGATCACCGAGCCGTTGTACAGGGCGAGCGCGATGATCACCGCGTACAGCGGCGCGTCCCCGGGGGCGATGATCCCCGACCGTGACAGGGCGAAGTACAGGAAGATCATCATGATGAGCACGGGGACGGCCCGGAAGAACTCCACGACCGCCGCGCACGCCCAGCGCAGCGGGCCGAACGTGGCGAGCCGGCCCAGCCCGAAGAGCAGCCCGAACGTGATCGCGCCGAGGATCCCCCAGAACGCCGCCGTGAACGTCACCCGCAGGCCGGGCAGGAGGTAGAACTCCCACACGTCGGCGGTGAGGAACGGGGACCACTTGGCCGCCGTGAGCTGGCCCTTGCCCGCCAGGGCCCACACCACCCACGCCGCGACGGCGAGGACGACGACGGCGCCGACGATGTTGACGACGCGGATGCGCCGCCGGCCCCGGGGGCCGAGGACGTCGTACAGGGCCGTGTCGGCGCTCATCGTGCCACCGCCAGCCGCCGCGACAGCGCGGTCGTCGCCAGGCCCATGGGCAGGACGATGGCCACGAAGCCGAGTGCGAAGAGCAGGAAGATCGCGACGATGAAGTCGGGGCGGAACTCGATCATCGTGTTCATCACCGACGACGCCTGGACCACGCCGGCAGCCTGCGCCACCGTGGTGTTCTTCGTCAGCGCGATGAGCGTGTTGCCCAGCGGGGCAATGGCACCCCGGGCCGCCTGGGGGAGGATGACCAGGCGCATGGTCGCCAGGAACCCGAGCCCGACCGCCCGCGCGGCCTCCGCCTGGCCGCGGGGCACGGTGTTGACTCCGCTGCGCAGCGCCTCGCAGACGAACGCCGCGGTGTAGACGGACAGGCCGAGCACGGCGAGGCGGAAGCTGTTGGTGGCGATGTACCCCGGCACGCTCTGGTTGGCGAGGACGACGTCGAGCTGGCCCCAGAGCCCCAGCGAGCAGAAGACGATGACGACGGTGAGCGGGGTGTTCCGCACGACGTTGACGTAGGCCGCACCGGCCGCGCGCAGGCTCGGCGCCGGGCCGACGCGCATGAGGGCCAGCACGGTCCCCAGGACCAACGAGCCGACGGCCGCGTACAGCGTGAGCTGCAGGGTGGCGAGGAAGCCTGAGAGCACGTCGTACCGGTACTCCCCGAAGACCTCGCCGAACCCCGTGAGGTAGTCGATCACCCCGTCACCTTCCGTTCATCCGTGGCGGGGCACCCCGCCGTCGAGCAGGTGCGGGGGCACCCTGGCGCCCCCGCACCGGCAGCGTCAGGCGCAGGGCTCGACGTCCGGGGGGTTGAGGTCGGGGTTGGGGGTGTAGTTCTCGCCGACGTTCTCGGCGATGAGGCGCTCCCACGTGCCGTCCTCGATCATCTCGGTGATGGCCGTGTTGACGTCCTCGCACACGGTGTTGTCCTGGGGGAGGCCGACGCCGTAGAACTCCTCGGAGAACGGGCTGCCGACGACCTTGAACTGGCCCTCGTACGCGGGCTGGGAGGCGTAGCCGGCGAGGATGATGTCGTCGGTCGTCACGGCGTCGACGGAGCCCGCGGCGAGCAGCTCCACGCACTCGGAGTAGCCGACGGTCGGGAACAGCTCGACCCCCTCGGAGTACTCCTCGCGGATGCGCTCGGCCGAGGTGGAGCCCTCCACGGAGCAGAGCACCTTGCCGTCGAGGGTGTCGGGGCCGGTGATCTCGGTGTCGTCGGCGGCGACGAGGAGGTCCTGGCCGGCGACGAAGTACGGGCCGGCGAAGGCGACCGTCTCCTTGCGGGCATCGGTGATGGAGTAGGTCGCGAAGATCATGTCGACCTGGCCGTTCTGGAGCATCGTCTCGCGCTGGGGGGAGGGGGTCTCGACCCACTCGATGTCCTCGGCCGCGTAGCCCAGCTGCTCCGCGACGTGGGTGGCGACGGCGACGTCGAAGCCGGTGTAGTTCGCGCCCTCCTGCAGCCCGAGGCCCGGCTGGTCGAACTTGATGCCGATGGTGATGGTCTCCCCGCCGCCGGTGGCGCCGGTCCCGCCGGCCTCGGTGGATCCCGCGGACGTCTCGGCGTCGCCGCCACCGCCCCCGCCGCAGGCGCCCAGGGCGAGGGCCCCGGCCAGGGTGAGGGTGAGCGGGGCGAGGCGGTGTCGGGTGGCGCGCATGTCGTCTCCTAGGTCGATGGGTCGTCAGTGGCTGAGCAGCTTGGAGAGGAAGTCCTGGGCCCGGGCGGTGCGGGGGTTGCCGAAGAACTCCTCGGGGACCGCCTCCTCGACGATGCGGCCCTCGTCCATGAAGACGACCCGGTCGGCAGCCCGCCGGGCGAAGCCCATCTCGTGGGTGACGACGATCATCGTCATGCCGTCCCGGGCGAGCGCCGTCATGACGTCGAGCACCTCGTTGATCATCTCCGGGTCGAGGGCGGACGTCGGCTCGTCGAAGAGCATGACCTTCGGGGCCATGGCGAGCGCGCGGGCGATCGCCACCCGCTGCTGCTGGCCGCCGGAGAGCTGGGCGGGGAGCTTGTCGGCCTGGTCGGCCACGCCCACCCGCGTGAGCAGCTCCATGGCGCGCTCGCGAGCCTCCTTGGGCTTGATGCCCTTGACCTTCACCGGCCCCAGGCACACGTTCTCGAGGACCGACTTGTGGGCGAAGAGGTTGAAGGACTGGAACACCATCCCCACCTCCGCCCGCAGCCGCGCGAGCTCCTTGCCCTCGGCCGGCAGCGGGACGCCGTCGATCCGGATCTCCCCGGAGTCGATGGGCTCGAGGCGGTTGATCGTCCGGCACAGCGTCGACTTCCCGGAGCCCGACGGCCCGATGACGACGACGACCTCGCCGCGCGTGACGGTGAGGTCGATGTCCTTGAGGACGTGGAGGTCGCCGAAGTGCTTGTTGACGCCGTTCATCTCCACGAGGGCGTCGGTCGTCGCGCGTGCGGGCTCGGTCATGGGGTCAACCTAACCGGCCGATGTGTCATGGGTCACCATTGGTCGCGTAACGGACTGGCAACGACCGACCGCGCCGCAGCACCCCGGCGTTTCGTAGACTGCAGGCACGATGAACCCTGTCACCTCCGCCCCCGCCGCCGCGTCCCCGGCGGGCGAGCACCCCCGGACGTACCTCGTGCGCACCCTCGGGTGCCAGATGAACGTCCACGACTCCGAGCGCCTCGCCGGCATGCTCACCGCCGCGGGCTACGTCCCGGTGGCCGAGGCGCCGTGGGCGGCGGAGCGCGCCGCGGCGAGCGGGGACGACGTCGCCGAGGGGGCGGACGTCGTCGTCATCAACACCTGCTCCGTGCGGGAGAACGCCGCCACGCGGCTCTTCGGCAACCTCGGCCAGCTCGCCAGCGTCAAGCGGACCCGGCCGGGGATGCAGATCGCCGTCGGCGGCTGCCTCGCCCAGCAGATGCGCGACGGCATCGTCGCCAAGGCGCCGTGGGTCGACGTCGTCCTCGGCACGCACAACCTCGACGTCCTGCCGGTCCTCCTCGAGCGCGCGCGGCACAACGCCCAGGCGCAGGTGGAGATCGAGGAGTCGCTCAAGGTCTTCCCCTCGACCCTGCCCACGCGCCGCGAGTCCGCCTACGCCGCGTGGGTGTCCATCTCGGTGGGTTGCAACAACACGTGCACCTTCTGCATCGTCCCCCACCTGCGGGGCAAGGAGCGCGACCGCCGCCCCGGCGAGGTCCTCGCCGAGGTCGAGGCCGTCGTCGGCCAGGGCGCCATCGAGGTGACTCTGCTGGGGCAGAACGTCAACTCCTACGGCGTCGGTTTCGGCGAGCGCGGGGCCTTCGCCCAGCTCCTGCGCGCCGCGGGCGCCGTCGAGGGCCTCGAGCGGCTGCGGTTCACCTCCCCCCACCCCGCGGCCTTCACCGACGACGTCATCGAGGCCATGGCCGCGACGCCCACCGTCATGCCGCAGCTCCACATGCCGCTGCAGTCCGGCTCGGACCGCGTCCTGCGCGCCATGCGCCGCAGCTACCGCTCGGCGAAGTTCCTCGGGATCCTCGACCGCGTCCGCGCGGCCATCCCAGACGCGGCGATCAGCACCGACATCATCGTCGGCTTCCCGGGGGAGACCGAGGAGGACTTCGCCGCCACGCTCGAGGTCGTCGAGGCGTCCCGGTTCGCCTCGGCCTTCACGTTCCAGTACTCCCCGCGCCCCGGTACCCCGGCCGCGGACCTCGAGGACCAGGTGCCCCCGGAGGTCGTCGCCGACCGCTACCGGCGCCTCGTCGCCCTCCAGGAACGGATCTCCCTGAGCGAGAACGTCCGCCAGGAGGGCCGCACGGTCGAGGTGCTCATCGCCGACGGCGAGGGGCGCAAGGACGGTGCCACCGCCCGGGTGACCGGGCGCGCCGCGGACAACCGGCTCGTCCACGTGGCGCTCCCGCCCGGCCTGGCGGGCGCGGACGTCCCCCGGCCCGGGGACATGGTCACCGCGCGGGTCACCCACGGCGCCCCGCACCACCTCGTGGCGGACTCCGCCCTCGACGGCGGCCCGTTCGCGGTGCGCCGCACCCGGGCGGGGGACGCCTGGGCGCGGCGCGCCGCCGGCGGGGAGCACGCCGGCGTCGCCCACGCCGGGGCCGACGCCGGACGGGTCGGCCTGGGGATGCCCTCGCTGCGCCGCCCGGCGTGAGCGCCGTCCTCGCCGTCGTCGGCCCGACGGCGACGGGCAAGTCCGATCTCGCCCTCGACCTCGCCGAGCTCCTCGGCGGTCCCGCCGGCGCGGAGGTGGTCAACGCCGACGCCATGCAGCTCTACCGCGGCATGGACATCGGCACCGCCAAGCTCCCGCCCGCGCAGCGCCGGGGGATCGCCCACCACCAGCTCGACGTCCTCGACGTCACGCAGGAGGCGACCGTCGCCGCCTACCAGCGGCACGCGCGGGAGGACCTCGCCGCCATCGCCGCGCGGGGACGGACCCCGCTCCTCGTCGGCGGCTCGGGCCTGTACGTCCGGGCGGTGCTCGACGAGCTGGAGTTCCCCGGGACCGACCCGGAGGTCCGCGCGGCGCTCGAGCGCCGCGCCGAGGTGGAGGGGCCGGGCCTGCTCCACGCCGAGCTCGCGCGGGCCGACCCGGCCGCCGCGGCGCGCATCGGGCCGGCCAACGCCCGCCGGGTGATCCGGGCGCTGGAGGTCATCGCCCTCACCGGCCGGCCCTACTCCGCCACCATGCCCACGCACACCTACCACCGGCCCGCCGCCCAGGTCGGTGTGGCGGTGCCCCGCCCCGAGCTGGACGTGCGGATCGAGGCCCGGACGCGGGCGATGCTCGCCGACGGGCTCCTCGAGGAGACGGCCGCGCTCCTCGAGCGCGGGCTCGCCCGGGGGCGCACCGCCTCCCGCGCGGTGGGCTACGCCCAGGCGGTCGCCGTGCTCGAGGGACGTGCGAGCGTGGAGGAGGCGGTGGCGGACATCGCCCTGGCCACCCGCCGGCTCGCCCGGCGGCAGGAGAAGTGGTTCCGCCGCGACCCCCGCATCACCTGGCTGGAACCGGGTCCGGACCTCGCGCAGCGGGCGCTCGCGGCGGTCGGTGCGCCGTAGGCTCGGGGGATGACCACCCCGGCCCTGCGTGGCCTGCGCCTGACCAAGGGGCACGGCACCGAGAACGACTTCCTCCTGCTCACCGACCCCGACGGCGCACTGGTGCTCGACGCCGCCGACGTCGCCGGGCTGTGCGACCGGCGCGCCGGCATCGGGGCCGACGGGCTCATCCGCGCCGTCCGGTCCCGGGCGCTGCCCGAGGGCGTGGACGTGCTCGCCGAGGACTCCACGGCGGAGTGGTTCATGGACTACCGCAACGCCGACGGCAGCGTCGCGGAGATGTGCGGCAACGGCATCCGCGTCTTCGTCGCCTACCTCGAGCGCGAGGGCCTCGTCGAGCCGGGCGCCGCCGTGGCGGTGGGCACCCGCTCGGGGGTGCGGCGGGTGTGGCGCACCGGTGAGGAGTACACCGTCGACATGGGGCCGTGGCGCATGCCGGGGGGCGCGGCGGCCATCGACCAGGGCTACGACGTCGCCGTCGTCGTCGCGGGCCTGGCCGGCGCCCGCGCGGGGCTGCGGGTGGACGTGCCCAACCCGCACACCGTCGTCGCCCTGCCCGACGTCGCCGAGCTCGACGCCGCCGACCTGGGCCCCGCCGTCGTCGTCGAGCCGGTCCCCCCGGCGGGCACGAACGTCGAGCTCGTCGTGCCGCTGGGCGAGGAGGTGCTCGACGGGGAGGCCGTCGGCACCGTGCGCATGCGCGTCCAGGAGCGCGGGGTGGGGGAGACCCGCTCGTGCGGGACGGGCACGTGCGCGGCGGCCCTCGCCGTCCGCGCGTGGGCCGGTCGCGGGGCGCCCGACGCGTGGCGGGTGCTGGTGCCCGGCGGCGAGGTGCGGGTGCGGGTCGTCGACGGCGACCGCGTCGAGCTCACCGGCCCGGCGGTGCTCGTCGCCGACGTCAGTCTGCGCTGACCGCCGGCCGCACGGTGAGCACGCGGTAGCCCTTCGCCGAGGCCAGCCGCTGCGTGGGCATCCCCAGCTCGGTCTCCAGCCAGCGGTGCAGGGAGTCGGCCCCGAGGTTGCGCTGGACGACGAGGTGGGCGCGCCCGCCCGGCGCGAGCCGGCCCAGCCAGGTGCGCAGGAGCGCGTGCAGGGCGTCCTTGCCGATCCGGATCGGCGGGTTGGACCAGATCTCGTCGAGCTGGAGGTGCTCGGCGTCGAGCCGGGCGAGGGCGGCGTCGGCGGTGAGCGCCTCGACGTTGCGCAGGCCGAGGGCGGCGGCGTTGGCCGCGGTGAGCTGGACGGCGCGCTCGTTGACGTCGGCGGCCCACACCCGCGCCCCGGGCGCCGCCTGCGCGAGCGCCAGGGTGATGGGGCCCCAGCCGCAGCCCACGTCGGCGAGCTCGCCGCTGGCCGGCGGCTCGGGCACGGCGTCGAGGAGCACCCGGGTGCCGAGGTCGACGCGGTCGCCGGAGAACACCCCGGGGGCCGTGCTCACCATCACCCGCCGCCCGCGGAGGGTGACGTCGATCTGGCGGCGCTGCTCGGCGCCGGCCGGACGGGCGGAGAAGTAGTGCTCGGACGAACTCACCGGGGCAAGGTACCCCGCCGCTTTCGCCGTGGGGATATTCGCTCGCACGCCCCCGGCCGCGGTGGGACGATGGAACCCGGTGGTCGGCGCCCTCGCGGCGCGGCCCCGCCGCGTTCCCCGAGACCAAGGACACCATGACGAACGACCGCCTCACCGAGCCCAGCGCCCAGGACGCCGCACGGGACGTCGTCGACCGCATCCTCGCTCGAGCGGGGACGGCGCTGCAGGTGGAGGACACGGGCGGCAGCGACCGGGACGGCGACCAGCTGGAGCGCGAGGAGCGCTCCGCCCTGCGCCGCGTCGGCGGGCTGTCGACGGAGCTCGAGGACGTCACCGAGGTCGAGTACCGGGCGTTGCGGCTCGAGCGGGTCGTCCTCGTCGGGCTGTGGTCCACCGGCTCCGCGGAGATGGCCGACGTCTCGCTGCGCGAGCTCGCCGCGCTCGCGGAGACCGCGGGCTCGCAGGTCCTCGACGGGCTCCTCCAGCGCCGCGTGAACCCGGACCCCGCCACCTACCTCGGCTCGGGCAAGGCCGCCGAGCTCGCCGAGCTCGTCGCCTCCGTCGGGGCGGACACCGTCGTCGTCGACGGCGACCTCGCGCCCTCCCAGCGGCGTGGCCTCGAGGACGTCGTCAAGGTCAAGGTCGTCGACCGGACCGCCCTCATCCTCGACATCTTCGCCCAGCACGCGAAGTCCCGGGAGGGCAAGGCGCAGGTCGAGCTCGCCCAGCTCGAGTACCTCCTCCCGCGCCTGCGCGGGTGGGGTGAGTCGATGTCCCGGCAGGCCGGTGGCCGCGTGGCCGGTGGCGCCGGGATCGGCTCGCGCGGACCCGGTGAGACGAAGATCGAGCTGGACCGCCGCCGGATCCGGACCCGGATGGCGCGCCTGCGCCGGCAGATCGCCGAGATGGCCCCCGCCCGGGAGACGATGCGGTCCTCGCGGCGTCGTGGGCGGGTACCCGCGGTCGCCATCGCCGGGTACACCAACGCCGGCAAGTCCTCGCTGCTCAACCAGCTCACCGGCGCCGGGGTGCTCGTGGAGAACTCCCTGTTCGCCACCCTCGACCCCACGGTGCGCAAGGCCGAGACCCCGGACGGGCGCCTGTACACCCTCACCGACACGGTCGGCTTCGTGCGGTCCCTGCCCCACGAGCTCGTCGAGGCCTTCCGCTCCACGCTCGAGGAGGTGGCCGAGGCGGACCTCCTGCTCCACGTCGTCGACGCCGCCCACCCCGACCCGGAGGGGCAGGTGAGCGCGGTGCGGGCGGTCCTCGCCGACATCCCGCACGCGCTCGAGGTGCCCGAGGTCATCGTCCTCAACAAGGCCGACCTCGCTGCCCCCGAGGCGCTCACCCGCCTGCGGACGCGCTACCCGGACGCCGTGGTGGTCTCCGCGCGCACCGGAGCCGGGATGGGGGAGCTGCGCCAGCGCGTCGCCGACCTGCTGCCGCGCCCCGAGGTGGACGTCGACGTCGTCGTGCCCTACTCCCGGGGCGACCTCCTCTCCCGCGCGCACTCGACGGGGGAGATCCTCGGCACCGAGCACACCGGCGACGGCACGCGCCTGCGCGCCCGGGTCGACGCGACCCTGGCCGCCGAGCTCAGCGCCGCGCAGCCCGGGGCGTGAGCGGCCCCGACCGGACCACCGCCCTCCTCGACGCCGCCGTCGCCCGCATCGGCGGCGCCCGGCGGCCGGGCCAGGAGGCGATGGCGCGCGCCATCAGCGAGGTCCTCGCGGAGCCCGCCCCGCTCCTCGTCCAGGCCGGGACCGGGACGGGCAAGTCCCTCGCCTATCTCGTGCCGGTCCTCGCCCACGCCGTCGAGAAGGGGCAGCGGGCCGTCATCTCCACGGCCACGCTCGCCCTCCAGCGCCAGGTCCTCGTCCACGACGTCCCCCTCGTCGCCGACGTCGTCGCCGAGCGCACGGGCCTGCGCCCCCAGGCCGCCGTCCTCAAGGGCTGGCAGAACTACGTGTGCAAGCACAAGCTCGGCGGCGGGTACCCCGCGGACGACGAGCCGGGCCTGTTCCCCGCGGACGCCACCACCCCCGACCCGCAGCGGACCGCCCGGGCGGCGTCGACCCTGGGGGAGCAGATCCTGCGCGTGCGGGAGTGGGCGGAGGAGACGGACACCGGCGACCGGGACGACCTCGTCCCGGGCGTGAGCGAGCGGGCCTGGCGCCAGGTGAGCGTGAGCAAGCTCGAGTGCCTCGGCACCGCGTGCCCCATGCTCGCCGAGTGCTTCCCCGAGGCGGCGCGCCAGGCCGCCCGCGAGGCCGACGTCGTCATCACCAACCACGCGATGCTGGGGATCGCGGCCGCGGGCTCGCCCAACGTCCTGCCCGAGCACGACGTCCTCGTCGTCGACGAGGCGCACGAGCTCGCCGAGCGGGTGACCGCCCAGTCCACCCTCGAGCTGTCCGCCACCGTCGTCGAGCGCACCGCCCGGCTCGCGCGCCGCCACGGGGCGCTGGGCGTGGACCTCGAGCAGGCCGCGACGGTGCTGCGGACCCGCCTGGAGACCGTGCCTGACGGCCGGCTGCGCGACGGCCTGCCCGCCGGCCTGGCCGACGCCGTCACCCTCGTCGACGCCGCCGCCCGCGAGGCGCTCACCGCCCTGCGGGGCACGGGCGAGGCCGAGGCGGGCGGCCGGCTCATGGCCCGGGCCGCCGTCCTCACGCTCACCGAGGTGACCGAGCGCCTGCTCAGCGACCGGATCGCCCAGCGCCGCGACGTCCTGTGGTGCGAGCGCGGCCGCACCGGCCTGGACGCCCCGCGGCTCCACCTGGCCCCGCTCGACGTCTCCGCGCCCATCGCCGACCACCTGCTCAGCGGGCGCGCCGCCGTCCTCACCTCCGCGACCCTCGCCCTCGGCGGGACCTTCGACGCCATGGCGCGCACGCTCGGCGCCACCCTCGTCGGCCGGGAGCGCGGCGACGACCGCACGCCCGACGTGCCCGGCGCGGGCCGGCCCACCCGGCCCGCCCCGGCGGCGGCGGCGCCGGCGTCGGCGTCGGCGTCGGCGGACGGTGCGGACGCCGACGACGGCCGGCCCTGGCGCGCCCTCGACGTCGGCTCGCCCTTCGACTACCGCCGCCAGGGCATCCTCTACATCGCCCGGCACCTGCCGCCGCCGGGCCGGGACGGCACCAGCGCGCAGGCGCTGGAGGAGGTCCTCGGGCTGGTCCGGGCTGCCGGCGGGGCGACCCTCGGCCTGTTCTCCTCGCGCCGGGCGGCCGAGGAGGCGGCGGACCTCCTGCGCAGCGAGCTCGACGTGCCCGTGCTGTGCCAGGGGGACGACCAGCTGCCCACCCTCGTGCGACGGTTCGCCGAGGACGAGGCGACCTGCCTCATGGGGACCCTGTCGCTGTGGCAGGGGGTGGACGTCCCCGGGCCCACGTGCCGCCTCGTCCTCATCGACCGGATCCCCTTCCCGCGTCCGGACGACCCGGTCCGGTCGGCACGTTCCGAGGCGGCCGCGGCGGCCGGCGGCAACGGCTTCATGGCCGTCGCCGCCTCGCACGCCGCGCTGCTCCTCGCCCAGGGCGCGGGGCGCCTCGTGCGCACGATGTCGGACCGGGGCGTCGTCGCCGTCCTCGACCCGCGCCTGGCGACGGCGCGCTACGGCACCTTCCTCACCCGGTCGATGCCGCCGATGTGGCAGACCACCGACGGCACCCTGGCGCGCGACGCGCTGCGCCGCCTCGCGACGGGGACCTCCCGCCCGGCGGGGAGGACGGCCACCGCCTAGGCTGGCCACGAGCAGCCGAGGAGAGGGGCCCAGCCATGCGGGCAGCGCGGACGAGCAAGGTCGCCATCATCGGAGCGGGCTCCGTGGGGGCCACCATGGCCTTCGCGACGCTCATGCGGGGGACCGCGCGGCACGTGGCGCTCTACGACATCAACACGGCCAAGGTCCGGGCCGAGGCGCTCGATCTCGTCCACGGCGTCCAGTTCATGCCGCCCGCCCAGATCGAGGGCTCGGACGACATCGAGGTGTGCCGCGGCGCCGACGTCGTCGTCGTCACCGCCGGGGCCAAGCAGAAGCCGGGCCAGACCCGCCTCGACCTCGCCGAGAGCACCGTCGGCCTCATGCGGACGATCATCCCGCAGGTGACCGCCGTCGCCCCGGACGCCGTGTACGTCATGGTGACCAACCCGGTGGACGTCGTCACCCGGGCGGCGCTGGCCATCTCCGGCCTGCCCCCCAACCAGCTGTTCGGCTCGGGCACCGTCCTGGACACCTCGCGCCTGCGCTACCGCCTCGCGGAGGAGAGCGGCCTGGCCGCCCAGAACGTCCACGCGTACGTCGTCGGCGAGCACGGCGACTCCGAGATCCCGTTGTGGAGCTCGGCGATGATCGGCGCGGTCCCGCTCCTCGACTGGAGCACCACCCACGCGCCGCTCCTCGACGCGGCCTCGCGGGAGGCGATCGCCACGGAGGTGGTCGAGGCGGCCTACACGGTGATCGCCGGCAAGGGCGCGACGAACTACGCGGTCGCGCTGGCCGGGGTGAGCATCATCGAGGCGGTCCTGCGCGACGAGAACCGCGTGCTCAGCGTCTCGACCCTCATCGAGGACTACGTCGGCATCTCCGACGTGTGCCTGTCGGTGCCCACCGTCGTGGGGGCCGACGGCGCGGGGGAGAAGCTCGTCCCGCCGATGACGCCGGCCGAGCTCACCGGCCTGCGGGCCAGCGCCGACCGCATCCGCGAGGTCCTGCGCGGGCTCGGCTTCTAGCCGCGCCGCGCCCCCGCGGCTCCGGGGGCGGCCCGGGGGCCGCCACCCGGCACGGCGTCAGAGGCTGCGCAGGACGGAGACGACGCGCCCGAGCACCTGGGCGTTCTCGCCCGGGATGGGGGAGTACGCCGGGTTGGCCGGCATGAGCCAGACCTGCCCGTCCTGGCGGCGCAGCGTCTTGACCGTGGCCTCGCCGTCGATCATGGCGGCGACGATCTCGCCGTTCTCGGCGACGGGCTGACGGCGCACCACCACCCAGTCCCCGTCGCAGATGGCGGCGTCGACCATCGACTCGCCCGCCACGCGCAGGAGGAAGAGCTCGCCGTCGCCGACGAGCCGGCGCGGCAGCGCGAAGACGTCCTCGACGGCCTGCTCGGCGAGGATCGGCCCGCCCGCGGCGATCCGGCCGACCACCGGCACGAGCGCGGTGGCCGGGGAGTCGAGGCCGACGTGGGCCGCGTCCGGCTCCGGGGTCTCGTCCAGGCCGACGATCTCGATCGCCCGGGGGCGGTGCGGGTCCCGACGCAGGTAGCCCTTGCGCTCGAGGACCGTGAGCTGGTGCTTGACCGAGGAGGGGCTGGTCAGCCCGACCGCCTCGCCGATCTCGCGCATCGTGGGCGGGTAGCCCCGCTCGGCCACGCACCGACGGATCGTCTCGAGGACGAGCCGCTGGCGGGCGGTCAGCGCCCCCGCCTGCGGCCGGGGCTCGGGGAGCTCGTGCACCGAGGCGCCCGCCTCGGGATGGTCCTCGGATGCGCTCACGGGGGGCTCCTCGCCGCTCGATGTCAGTGGTCGGTGATGGTGTTCGTAGGGACAGGGTAGGAGCCGCAGGACCGGCGATCAAACATCTGTTCGACGGCGTGTCGACAGGACGAGGGGTCGGCGCTACTCTTTCGCACAGACGTTCGACGTACATACGTTCGATCAGGAGGAACCATGAGTGCCGTCACCGCACTGCCGACCGTTCTGCCGGTCCGCCGGAGCGCGCCCCGGCCGCGCCTCGAGCTGGTCGGCCCCGGGTTCGTCCCGGTGCCCCGCCCCGCTCCGGTCCGCCTTGCTCCCGGCCACCCCGCACCTGCTCGCCCGGGCGTGGCCCGCCCGGCCGTGGCTCGGCCGCCCGTGGCCCACCCGGCCGTGGCGGTCGCTGCCGCGCCCCCCTCGCGGGCCGTCGCGCCGACGGGGCACCTGCGGCTCACCGCCCGCGGCCGCGCCGTGCTCGCCGTGGGCGCGTTCGTCCTCGCCACCATGGCGGCGGTGCTCGTCGGTGCGTGGGCCGGTCAGCTCGGGGCGGACGCCGCCGTGGTGGCCACCGAGCGCGTCACCGTCGGCTCGGGCGACACCCTGTGGGAGATCGCGAGCGTGGTGGCGGCACCGGGTCAGGACGTCCGGGACCTCGTCGACCAGCTCGTGGCCCTCAACGGGCTGCCGTCGGGCGACCTGCGCGCCGGGCAGCAGATCCTCGTCCCCGCGCGCTGAGCCGGGGTGCGCGCCGGCCGGGCCTCGCCCGCACGGTACGGTTCGGGGATGCACTGCCCCTTCTGCCGGCACGAGGACACCCGGGTCATCGACTCCCGGACCGCCGACGACGGGTCCGCCATCCGCCGCCGTCGCCAGTGCCCGGAGTGCGGGCGGCGGTTCTCCACGCTGGAGACGTCGAGCCTGTCGGTGGTCAAGCGGTCCGGCGTCGTCGAGCCGTTCAGCCGCGAGAAGGTCGTCTCGGGGGTGCGCAAGGCCTGCCAGGGCCGGCCCGTCTCCGACGACGACCTCGCGCTTCTCGCCCAGCAGGTCGAGGAGGCCGTGCGAGCCAGCGGCGCCGCGCAGATCGACTCCCAGGAGGTCGGCCTCGCCATCCTCGGGCCCCTGCGCGAGCTCGACGAGGTCGCCTACCTGCGCTTCGCCAGCGTCTACTCCGCCTTCTCCTCGCTCGAGGACTTCGAGGCGGCTATCCGTACCCTGCGCGAGGCCGAAGCCGCCCGCGCGCAGGGCGCCTCCGCTACCGTGGGGGACGACCAGGGCGCAGGAACCGGCCCGGTCCGCTGACGGCCGTCGGTGGCGGCGGAGGGGAAGCCGCCGCCACCGACGGCGCCGTCACGACTTGCGCGAGCCCCGCTCCATGAGCTGCTCGCGGACGGTGCGCCGCAGCACCTTGCCGAGCTGGCTGCGCGGCAGCTCCGCGAGCACGGCGACCTGGCGGGGGACCGCGTAGCGCGAGAGCCGCCCCTCGCACCAGTGCCGCACGGCGGCGAGGTCCACCTGGGCGCCCGCCTCGAGGACGAGGGCCGCCACCACCCGGTCGCCGCCCGCCCCGCCGGGAACGCCCACCACCGCGACGTCGGCGACCCCGGGCATGAGGCGCACCGCGTCCTCCACCTGGGAGGGGTAGATGTTGAACCCGCCGGAGATGATGAGCTCCTTAATGCGGTCGGCGAGAGTGACGAAGCCGTCCTCGTCGACGGTGACGATGTCGCCCGTGCGCAGCCAGCCGCCGGGCAGGAGGACCGCGGCACTCTCCTCGGGCTCGCCGTAGTACCCGGAGAACACCTGCGGCCCACGGATGAGCAGCTCGCCCGGGGAGCCGGGCTCGACGTCGACGTCGGGGTTCTCGGGGTCGACGACCCGGATCTGCGTCGAGGGGAAGGGGATGCCCAGCGTGCCGGGCCGGCGGTCCGGGCTCAGGGGGCTTCCCAGGGCAACGGGTGAGCTCTCGGTCATGCCGTAGCCCTCGACGATGAGCCCGCCGGTGACCCGCTCCCAGCGCGCGGCGACCTCGGGGTCCAGGGCCATGGCGCCGGAGATGGAGTACCGGATGGTGCGCAGGTCTGCGCCGCGCTCCTCGGCCGCGCGGGCCAGCTTGTCGAAGATCGGCGGGACCCCCGGCAGGAAGGTCGCGGGGCGGCGGCGCATGGCGGCGAGCGTCATGTCGACGTCGAACCGGGGGAGCACCACCTGCGTGGCCCCCATCCGCACGGCGAAGGTGAGGCACAGGGTGAGGCCGAAGGCGTGGAAGAAGGGCAGGACGGCGTAGAACGTCTCCTTGCCCTCCTCGAGGCCGCTCACCCACGCCTGCCCCTGCGTGGCGTTGGCCATGAGGTTGCGGTGGGTGAGAGCCACGGCCTTCGGCGTCCCGGTGGTCCCGCCCGTGTGGAGGAGCACGGCGAGGTCCCCGGGCGCCGGGCGGGGGCCGTCGACGGGCCGCGCGGCACGCACGCCGCGGTCCCAGGAGCGCACGCCCGCGGGGACCGGGCCGCGCATGGCGTCGCGCTGGCGCCGCGCGGCGGGCAGGGGCAGGCGCAGGAGGAGGCGGGAGGAGCGGGGCAGGGCGGCGGTGAGGTCGACGGCGTAGACGGTGCGCCCGCCGAGGTCGCCGTCCGGGCAGACCAGCGGCAGGGCCTTCTCCCAGGCGACGACGACGCGCGCACCGTGCCGGGCGAGCTGGGCCTGGACCTCCTCGGCCGGGGCGAGCGGGTTGTGCTCGGCCACCACGGCACCGAGGCGGAGCACGGCGTAGAACGCGACGACGTGCTGGGGGCAGTTGGGCAGGACGAGGGCGACGCGGTCCCCGGCCCGCACGCCGGCGTCCTGGAGGAGCCCCGCGGCTCGTGCCACCTCCTGCTCGAGGGCGGCGTAGGTCGTGCTCGCGCCGAGGAAGTCGAGGGCGACCCGGTCGGGGTACCGGCGGGCGGCGTCGTCCAGCAGGGCTCCGACGTCACGCTCGTCGACGTCGATCTCGGCCGGCACGCCCGGCGCGTAGAAGGCACGGCCCGCGTCGTAGCGGTTCGGGGCACGGTCCATGGTGTCCTCCTCGTGCGGGCCGTGGGGACGGACCGCCGGTCAGCGAAAACTACGCATGCGTAGGTTATGTCCGCCGGACCCCTACGGACGAACCGCCCCGGTGGACCCGTCGCGCACCGCGACGGGTCCACCCGGACGGGCTCGGCCCTACCAGATGTTGATGCCGGCCTCGACGGCGTCGGCGTCGATGCGCCGCAGCTCCTCGTCGCTGAAGGCGAGGTTCCCCAGGGCATCGAGGGAGTCGTCGAGCTGGGCCACGCTGGAGGCGCCGATGAGCGCGGTGGTGACGCGCTCGTCGCGCAGCACCCACGCCAGCGCCATCTGCGCCAGGGTCTGCCCACGCTCACCGGCGAGGGTGTGCAGCGCGCGGACGTGGCCGAGGGTGGCCTCGTTGAGGAACTCCCGGCGCAGCGACCCGCCGCGGGCCGCGCGCGAGTCCTCGGGGATCCCGTCGAGGTACTTGTCGGTGAGCATGCCCTGCGCGAGGGGGGAGAAGACGACGTTGCCCATCCCGCCGTCGTGGGTGACGTCCAGCGCGCTCGGCTCCCCGGACTCGATCCAGCGGTTGAGCATGGAGTAGGAGGGCTGGTGGACGGTGAGCCGCAGGCCGATCTCGGCCGCCACCTCGAGGGCCTGCGCCACCCGCACGGCGGAGTAGGAGGAGATTCCGGCGTACAGGGCCCGCCCGGAGTCGACGGCGGTCTTGAGCGCCCCGAGGGTCTCCTCGAGCGGCGTCGTCGGGTCGTCGCGGTGGCTGTAGAAGATGTCGACGTAGTCCAGGCCCATCCGCGCCAGTGACGCGTCGAGGGAGGCGAGCAGGTACTTGCGGGAGCCGCCGTCGCCGTAGGGGCCGGGCCACATCTCGTACCCGGCCTTCGTCGAGACGACGAGCTCGTCGCGGTACGGCGCGAGCTCGCGGGCGAGCAGTCGTCCGAAGAACTCCTCGGCCGCCCCGGGCGGGGGGCCGTAGTTGTTCGCGAGGTCGATGTGGGTGACCCCCCGGTCGAACGCGCGCAGGACGATCGCCTGCTGCGTCTCAGGGGCGTTCGCGGCGCCGAAGTTCTGCCACAGGCCCAGGGCGATGGCGGGCAGGTCGAGGCCGCTGCGCCCGCAGCGGCGGTAGGTCATGGAGGAGTAGCGGTCATCCGCAGCGACATAGGTCATGCCTGGCACGCTACCGCCGCGCGGGTCGGGCGGCGCGCGCCGCGGGGCCTCCCGGCGGCGCCCTTCGCCGGCGCCGCGGCGCCCTCAGGTCGCGGGGAGCACCCGCAGCCGGATGGTGTCCTCCACCTCGCTGAGGGCGGCGATCGCCTCGTCCGGCAGGGAGGTGCCGATGTCGGTGATGACGTAGCCGATCTCCCCGCGGGTCCCGAGGATCTGGCCCTCGATGTTCGCGCCGTGCTCGGCGAAGGTCTGGTTGACCAGGGCGAGCACGCCGGGGGTGTTGCGGTGCAGGTAGCTCACCCGGTAGCGGGCCTGGGCGGCCGGCTCGAGGACGAGGGAGGGCACGTTGACGCTCATCGTCGTCGTCCCGTCGGCGAGGTAGCGGGCGAGCTTGTGCGAGACGAACGAGCCGATGCCCTCCTGCGCCTCCTCGGTGGACCCGCCCACGTGCGGCGTGAGGATGACGTTGGGCAGCGTCCGCAGCTCGGAGTCGAACGGGTCGCCGTTGCGCTTGGGCTCGTCGGGGAAGACGTCGACGGCGGCGCCCGCCACGTGCCCGGAGCGCACGTGGTCGCGCAGGGCGGCGTAGTCGACGAGGAACCCGCGCGAGAGGTTGAGGAAGATTGCCCCGGGACGCATCCGCTCGAACTGCTCGCGGCCGAACATCCCGGCGTTGCCCGCGCGGCCGTCCACGTGCAGGGTGACGACGTCGGCGACCTCGAGCAGCGCGTCGAGGCTGGGCATCCGCTGGGCGTTGCCGAGGGCGAGCTTCTCCGCGTTGTCGAAGAAGACCACCCGCATGCCGAGGGCCTCGGCGACGACGGACAGCTGCGTGCCGATGTTGCCGTACCCGACGATGCCGAGGGTCCGCCCGCGCACCTCGTGGGCCCCGGCCGCGGACTTCTCCCACACCCCGGCGTGCAGGGCGCTGTCCCGCTCGGTGAGGCGGCGGTTGAGGGCGATGATCTCCGCGACCGCCAGCTCGACGACGGACCGGGTGTTGGAGAACGGGGCGTTGAAGACGGCGATGCCCTCCCGGGCCGCCGCCGCCAGGTCGATCTGGTTGGTGCCGATGCAGAAGGCCCCGATGGCGAGCAGCTGCGGCGCGGCCGCCAGGACGCGCGCGCTCACCTGGGTCTTCGACCGGATGCCGAGCACCTGCACGTCCTCGAGCGCGGCGATGAGCTCGTCCTCGTCCATCGCGCCGGCGTGCCGGACGACGTCGAGGCCGAGCGCGCTCAGGGCGGCGTCGGCGTTGGGGTGGGGGTTCTCGAGGAGGAGGGCGCGCACGGGGACATTGTGCCCCCCGCCGGGGGCGCGGCGGGATTCGCTCACTCGGGCTGGACCAGCCCCGGCGGCAGGTCGGCGCTGTGGACGACGTGCAGCCGCTTCGTCGGGCGGGTCATGGCGACGTAGAGGTCCCCGGGGCCGGTCGCGCCGATCTCCTCGGGCTCGAGGAGGACGACGACGTCGAACTCCAGCCCCTTGGCGGCCACCGGGTCGAGGACGAGCGCCCGCGCGGTGAGCGGGTCCGTGCCGGGGCCGGCGACGTCGGGCACCCGGTCGGCAAGCGCGGCGTGGACGTCGGCGGTCCGCCCGGGCGCGGTGATGACGGCCAGTCGCCCCGCGTCGAGGGCGGCGAGCTCGTCGCTGACGACGTGCACGAGGCCGTCGAGGTCGCCCGGCGCGGCGAGGCGGGTGGTGCGCAGGGCGTCCGGGACGTCCCGGGCGGAGCGGGCCGGGACGGCGTGGGCGCCGCCCCGGGCGCGCAGCACGGCGGCCGCCGAGTCCATGACGCTGGCGGGGGTGCGGTAGTTGATGGTGAGCACCTCCTCGCGGACGTTCTCCCGGGCCGCGTCCCCGAGGACGTCCGACCACGAGGAGGCGCGGGTGTGCCCCGAGCGCTGGTCGAGGTCGCCGACGAGGGTCATCGAGCGCGTCGGGCAGCGCCGCAGGAGCGCGCGCCACGCCATGGGGGAGAGCTCCTGGGCCTCGTCGACGACGATGTGCCCGAAGGTCCACTCGCGGTCCCCGACCGCCCGCTCGGCGGTGGTGAGGCGCGGCCCGCGCTCGGTGAAGCGCCCGGCGAGCGTGGCAGCGTCGACCATGCCGGCGCCCAGGCCGTCGGCGGCGATGGCGTGCTCGGCGTAGGCCACCTCGGCGGCGCGCTCGGCGGCCCGGGCGCGGCGGGCTCGCTCGGCCTCGGGCCGCTCGAGCTCACCGAGGAGATGGGCGAGCTCGTCGAGGAGGGGCAGATCGGCGGGGGTGAGGGCGGCGTCCGGGTCGCGCCGCAGGGCGGCCCGCTCCGCCGCGGTGAGCATGGGCGCGTGGCGGGCGAGGAGCGCCGGGTCGGAGTACAGCCGGCGCAGCAGGGTCTGCGGCGACGTCGGCATCCAGCACAGGTTGATCTCGCGGCGCGCGTCGACGGACTCCCGGACGGAGGCCCGCAGGTAGTCCCGCTCGGCCGCCTCGTCGAGCCCCTTCTCCTGGGCCCAGCGCCGCACGAGGGCGTCGAGCGCGGCGTTGGCGTAGGTCTTGCGGGCCACGTTGTGCGGCTTGCCGGTGCGCCGGGCGCGCTCCTGCGCGCGGCGGACGTCGTCGGGCTCGAGGACGAGGTGCTCGCCGTCGACGTCGAGCACCACCGGGCCGGCGAGCGGGCGCGGCAGGGCCCGCACGGCCCGGCGCAGCACCTCCGCCATCACCGCCCGGCCCTTGACCTCGGCGGCCGCCTCCGGCTCCGTGCCGGTGGCCGGGACGTCGGCGAGCAGCTCGCCCATGGTCGTCGCGACGACGTCGGTCTCGCCGAGGGAGGGCAGGACCTGCTCGATGTAGCGCAGGAACACCCGGCTGGGCCCGACGAGGAGCACGCCCGAGCGCTCGAGGCGCTCGCGGTAAGTGTAGAGCAGGTAGGCCGCCCGGTGCAGGGCGACGGCGGTCTTGCCGGTGCCCGGCCCACCCTGGACGACGAGGACGCCCTCGCGCGGCGCGCGGATGACGCGGTCCTGCTCCGCCTGGATGGTGGCGACGATGTCGCTCATCCGGCCCTCGCGCGCGGCGGCCATGGCGGCGAAGAGCGCGCCCTCGCCGGTGAGGCCCTCGGGCAGGTCGGCCGCGGCGGTGTCGAGGAGCTCGTCCTCGGCGCCGACCACGTGCCGTTCGCGCGTCATGAGGTGGCGGCGGCGGACGACGTCGCCCGGGTGGGCCGCCGTGGCCTGGTAGAAGGGCTGTGCCGCGGGCGCCCGCCAGTCGATGAGCAGGGAGGTGTGCTCGGCGTCGGCGAGGCCGATGCGCCCGATGTACCGCCGGGTCGTGTCGGTGAGGTCGAGGCGGCCGAAGACGAGCCGGTTCTCCACCTGGTCCAGGCGCGCGAGGGTGTCCTCGTAGTGCGCGGCGAACGCGTCCCGCTCGGAGCGGTTCTGCGGGGAGCCGGACGGCCCGGCCCGGCGGACCTCGGCGAGGCGCTGGCGGTAGTCGGTGCGCAGCTCGTCGAGGCGGGCGTAGGCGCGCGCGACGAAGGCCTGGTCGTCGGCCCATGCCGGTCCGCTCGACCGCTCCTGCGTCTGGGTGAGGTCCACCCGTGCCTCCGTCTCCCCGGCCGTGCCGGCTCGGCGAACCATTATCGCTGACCGCGGGCGCGACGCAGATCGCCAGTGCCCGGGCCGTACGATGACGCCCGACGAAGGGACATCTCCGTGCACGATCACGCCGTTCGGGCGACCCCGGCCCCCGCGGCCGAGGCGCTCCACATCCTCCTCGTCGAGGACGACGACGGTGACGCCTTCCTCGTGGAGGAGCTCCTCGCCGAGGCCGACCTCCGCCCGGACCTCACCCGGGCCTGGAGCCTCGAGGCCGCGCTGGACGCGCTGGCGGTGCCCGTGGACTGCGTGCTCCTCGACCTCGGCCTGCCGGACGCGAGCGGCCTCGACGCGCTCGTGCGGCTGCGTGAGGTCTCCGACGCCGCCCTCGTGGTCCTCACCGGTCTCGACGACGCCGCGCGGGGGGTCCAGGCGGTGGCCGCCGGCGCGCAGGACTACCTCGTCAAGGGCACCGTCGACGGCGAGCTCCTCGGGCGGGCCGTGCGTTACGCCGTCGAGCGGCGCCGGGCCGAGCAGGAGCGCGCCGTCCACGAGGCGACGCGCCGCCGGGCGGAGCAGACCTCCCGCCTCGAGCGGAACCTCCTCGCCGCGCCGTCCCTGCCGCAGGGCGACGTGCACGTCACCGTCCGCGACCGGGTCGGCGACGCCGGGGTGCTCGGCAGTGACGTCTATGACGCCGTGCAGCGCCCGGACGGCAGCGTCCTCGCCCTCGTCGGGAACGTCGCCGGCGACGGGCCGGACGCGGCGGCGCTCGGCGCCTGCCTGCGGATCGCCTGGCGGGCCCTGGCGCTCGCCGACCTCGCCCCCGAGGAGGTCCTCCAGGGCCTGGAGCGGGTCCTGCGGACCGAGCGGGGGCAGACCGGCCTCGCCGCGTCCGCCGTCGTCGCGGCCCTCGACGGCCACCACGCCCGGGTCTGGCTCGCGGCCCACCCGGCCCCGCTCGTCGTGGGCCCCGACGGCGTCCGCCCGGTCTCCGCGACGAACGGTCCGGCCCTCGGCGCCGGTGGCGACACGTGGGTGCCCGCCGAGCTCCACCTCGCCGACGGCGAGCGGCTCCTGCTCTTCTCCGAGGGGCTGACGTCGGCCCGCCGCGACGGCGGGGAGCCGCTCGGCGAGGACCGCCTGCGCCAGGTCCTCCTCCAGGCGAGCGGGCAGGCCGCGGACGACGCCGGGCTCGCCGACGCCGTCGTCCGGGTGGCCGGGCGCTACGGCGCGCCGGACGACCACCTCGCGCTGCTCGTCCTGCGGCCCCCGGCATGAGCGCCACGCACGCGTGGACCCTGCGCACCCGGGTCCGCAACGCCCTCGTCGCGGCCGGTCTCGTCCTGGGGCTGGTCCTCGCGGTCGCCGCCGTCGCCCTCGCGCAGGTGAGCCGGGAGCAGGACCAGGTCACCGGGGTGCTCTTCGCCTCCGTGGTCGGGCTGGAGGAGGCCCACGCGGACCTCGTCGACGCCGAGGCGGCCGTGCGGGCGTATGCCGTCACCGCCGACGAGAGCACGCTCATGGCGTACGAGGCCCTCGACGTGCCCCAGGTGGTCGAGGACCTCGAGGCCTCGACCGCCGTCCTGTCCGGCGACGCCGCCACGGAGGCGGCCGTCGCGCGGCTCGTCGAGGCCATCGAGGCGTGGGACCGCGAGTACGCTGCGCCGGCCGTGGCGCGCGCGGCGGCCGAGGGCCCGGACCCCGACTACGCCGAGAGCCGCGGGCCGGGCCGGGAGCTGTTCGCCGAGGTCCGCCTCGGCCTGGAGACCGCCATGGACGCGCTGCTCGACTACCGCGCGGACGCCGCCGACAGCCTGGCCAGCTGGCGGTCGGTACTCGTGGGATCGGTCGTCGCGGCGGTGGTGGCAGCGCTCGCCGTGGGCACCGGGCTCTGGCTCTTCCTGCGGTCCTGGGTCACCGAGCCGCTCGCCCGCCTCGCCTCCGCGAGCCGCGCCGTCGCCGACGGCGACCTCACCCAGCACGTGGAGGGCCACGGCCCCCAGGAGGTCGTCTCGCTGGGCCGCGACGTCGAGCAGATGCGCGGCCGCCTGGTCGCCGAGCTCGAGGCGTCCCGCCAGGCCCGCGCCGAGCTCGAGGCCTCGAACCGCGACCTCGAGCAGTTCGCCTACGTCGCCTCGCACGACCTGCAGGAGCCGTTGCGCAAGGTCGCCTCCTTCACCCAGCTGCTCCAGCGCCGCTACGGCGGGCAGCTCGACGAGCGCGCGGACCAGTACATCGAGTTCGCCGTCGACGGCGCCAAGCGGATGCAGCGCCTCATCCAGGACCTGCTCACCTTCTCCCGCGTGGGTCGGACCGGGGAGCCCGACGCCGTCGTCGAGCTCGACGCGTGCCTGCGGGACGCGCTGGCGAACGTCGCGGCGTCGGTGGAGACCTCGGGCGCCGAGGTGAGTGCCGACCCCCTGCCCGAGGTGAGCGGCCACGCCGTGGCGCTCACCCAGCTCCTGCAGAACCTCGTGGGCAATGCCCTGAAGTTCCGCGACCCCGAAAGGGTGCCCCGGGTGCACATCGCCGTCGAGCGGGTGGGCGAGGAGTGGGTCTTCGAGTGCCGCGACAACGGCATCGGCATCGAGCCCCGGCACGCGGAGCGGGTGTTCGTCATCTTCCAGCGGCTGCACGCCAAGGAGGCCTACGGCGGCACCGGCATCGGCCTGGCGCTGTGCAAGCGGATCGTCGAGATGCACGGGGGCACCATCGCCATCGTCCCCCGCGACGACGGCGAGCACGGGACCGTCGTGCGGTGGACCCTGCCCGTGGCGCCGGCCCGGGCGACCGAGCGCCCCGGCGTCGGCGAGAATGCCCCTGCGGCCGACGGGGCCGCACCAGCCCGAGCACCGGAGGCACAGTGAGCCAGGAGATGGTCGAGGTCCTCCTCGTCGAGGACGACCCGGGGGACGTCCTCATGACGCAGGAGGCGTTCGCGGACTACAAGGTGGCCAACCGCCTCACGGTGGTGAGCGACGGGGAGTCCGCGATGGCGTACCTGCGCAAGGAGGGCGCGCACGCCGGTGCCCCCACGCCGGACCTCATCCTCCTCGACCTCAACCTGCCGCGGATGGACGGCCGCGAGGTCCTCGCCGAGCTCAAGGAGGACCCGGACCTGCGCCGGGTGCCCGTGGTCGTCCTCACCACCTCGGACGCGGAGGAGGACATCATGCGCAGCTACAACCTCCACGCCAACGCCTACGTCACCAAGCCCGTCGACTTCGAGCGCTTCATCGAGGTGGTCCGCCAGATCGACGACTTCTTCGTCTCCGTGGTGCGCCTGCCGCGCCGCTGAGGGGAATGCGAGTCGGTCCCCGCGCGTTGCTATCCACAGACCTAGCACACGAGAGGAAGGGCGCCATGACACAGCTGTACACGATGGCCCCGGCGGCCGCCGAGATCGAGGACGTCCCCGTCCTCATCCACGCACTGCACGGCGCGATGGATGCGGGGCGCGCCGGCGCCCTCGTCGCGCGGCACCTCGAGGGGACCCTCGGTGCCCGACGCGTCGCCACCTTCGACCCCGACGAGCTGATCGACTACCGCGCCCGCCGCCCCGTGATGACGTTCGAGGACGGGCGGTGGACGGAGTACGCCGAGCCGACCCTCGCCCTCGACCTGCTGCACGACGACGAGGGCACGCCGCTGCTGCTGCTCCACGGTCCGGAGCCCGACCTGCGGTGGGAGGGCTTCGTCGCCGCGGTGACCGAGCTCGTCGAGCGGTTCGGCGTGCAGCGCACCATCGGCATCCACGGCATCCCCATGGCCGTGCCGCACACCCGTCCGACGACGGTGACCGCGCACGCCACCGACGCCTCGCTCATCCCCGCCGCGCCCGACGCCCTGGGTACGCTCCAGGTCCCCGGCTCCGCCGCGGCGCTCCTCGAGCTGCGCCTGGGCCGGTCGGGCCACGACGCGCTCGGGTTCGCGGCGAACGTCCCGCACTACCTCGCGCAGAGCGAGTTCCCGCAGGCGGCGGCCGAGCTCGTCCGCCAGGTGGCGCGCAGCTCCGGTCTGGCGCTGCCCGTCGGTGAGCTCGAGGCCGCCGCGGTGGAGGCCGCCGCAGACATCGACCGCCAGGTGGCCGCGTCCGCCGAGGTGGGCGCCGTCGTCCACGCCCTCGAGCAGCAGTTCGACGCCTTCATGGCCGGCGCGGACCGGGCCGCCCACGGCACGCTGCTCGCGCAGCCCGTCGAGCTGCCCACGGCGGAGGAGATCGGCGCCGAGCTCGAGGCCTTTCTCGCGGACCACGGCCCGGGCGACGGGGACGACGACAACGCGTCCTAAGTATGCCGTTTTATCCCGTCCGGTACGGGTGTCGGTATGGCCTAGAAATGCACTCGCCCTCGTGCCAGACTGACCGCGTTGCAGTTGCGGATCGCTTACGTGTGGCCCCGGCCCGGCCGGGCAGAGCAAGACGTGGGACGAGGCATTGCGGCACAGCGGGACCGGTACAGAGCCGGTTCCACTAACGTCCCCGGAAGGACAGCACCATGGCACAGGGAACCGTGAAGTGGTTCAACGCGGAGAAGGGGTACGGCTTCATCGCCCAGGACGGTGGCGGCGCTGACGTCTTCGTCCACTACTCGGCGATCGAGTCCGACGGATACCGCAGCCTCGACGAGGCGCAGCGCGTCGAGTTCGAGATCACCCAGGGCCCCAAGGGTCCGCAGGCGGAGAGCGTCCGCCCGCTCTGATCTGACGTCACGATGGGCCCGCGTCGCACGACGCGGGCCCATCGGCGTGTCCGGGGCCCTACGGCCCGGCCGCTGCGGCGGTGCCGGAGTCGTGCAGCGCGGCTGGGTCGGGCACCGGGGCGGGGTCCCGCAGCGGGGCCGCCGTGCCCGCGAAGTCCGCGACCTCGGCGCCGTGCCGGAGCTGGACCGGAAGCGGGAGGGTGCGCAGCGCGCGACCGAGGAGCGTGACGTCCACCGGCTCGACCGAGGCGGCGAGGACGACGTTGCCGAACCGTCGCCCGCGCAGGATCGCCGGGTCGGCGATGAGGAGGACGTGCGGGAACACCGCCCGCAGCGTGGCGACCTCGGCGCGCGCCGCCCGCAGCGGCGGCCGGTCGGTGAGGTTGACGAGGTAGAGGCCCGACTCGCGCAGGGCGCGCCTGGCCTCCTGCGCCGCCTCGAGGGTGCGCACGTGCGGCGGGACCTCGGGGCCCGCGAAGACGTCGCGGATCACCACGTCCCAGGCCCCCGGCGTCAGGGTGCCGAGCACCTGACGGGCGTCCCCGACGCGGATCCGCAGCCGGGGGGCCCGGGGCAGGCCGAACCACTCGCGCACCAGCCGGGCGAGCTCGGCGTCGAGCTCGACGACGAGCTGGGTCGACCCCGGCCGCAGGGCGTCCAGCGCCCGGGCGAAGGTGCACGCCCCGCCCCCGAGGTGGACGGCTCGGAGGGGCTCGTCGGGGCGGGCGACGTCGAGCACGGCGAGCATCTGCTGGAGGTACTCGAACTCGAGGTAGGTCGCGTCGGCGAGGTCGACGTGGGAGCTCTCGGCGTCGTCGAGGTAGAGGGTCACGGCGTCGGGCCGGCTCGGGTCCCGGACCAGCTCGGCCTCGGCGGTGCTGGTGGGGACGGGCGCGGTGGGCAGTGCCTCGACGGACGCCGCCCGGGGGGCTCGGCGCGGTGGCATGGCCCCAGGCTAACCTGGGCGCGGGATGAGCAAGGGACCGCGGAACCCGGCCGCACGGCGCGACTGGGGCGACGACGACGCCGGGTGCGCCGTCCTGCACGTCGACATGGACGCGTTCTTCGCGGCGGTCGAGCTCCGCTCCCGCCCGGAGCTGCACGGCCGGCCGGTCATCGTCGGGGGCGCCCACCGCGGCGTCGTCCTGTCCGCCACGTACGAGGCGCGCGCGTTCGGCGTGCACGCGGCCATGCCCATGGCGCGGGCGCGGGCGCTGTGCCCGACGGCGGTCGTCATCCCGCCCGACCACGCGAGCTACGTGCGGGTGTCGGGGCAGGTGATGGCGGTCCTCGCGGAGGTGACGCCGGTCCTCGAGAAGGTGAGCATCGACGAGGCGTTCCTCGACGTGGCCGGGGCGCGCCGTCGGCTGGGGACCCCCACGGAGATCGGGCACGTCATCCGGGAGCGGGTGCGCCGGGAGACCGGGGTGAGCGCCTCGGTGGGGGTCGCCGCGACGAAGTTCGTCGCCAAGCTCGCCTCCGCGCACGCCAAGCCCGACGGGCTCCTCCTCGTGCCGCAGGAGGCGACGGTGCCCTTCCTCCACACCCTGCCCGTGGGCGCGCTCGCGGGCGTGGGGGACAAGACCCGCGAGACGTTGCACCGGCACGGGATCGACACGGTCGCCGAGCTCGCGGCGCACGGCCCGCGCACGCTCCACCGGGTCGTCGGCGTCGCTGCGGGGCAGCGGCTCTACGACCTCGCCCGGGGCATCGACCCACGGCCCGTCCAGCCCGGCCGGGTGGAGAAGTCGGTGGGCACGGAGACCACGTTCGCCGACGACATCGCCGACCGTGCCACGCTCGCGGCGGTGCTCCTCGACGCCGCCCACCGGTGCGCGGCGCGCCTGCGGGCCGACGGCATGCTCGCCCGGACGGTCGCTCTCAAGGTGCGCTACGCCGACTTCACCACGATCCAGCGCTCGCGCGGCATCGACGCCACGGACGTCGCCCACGACCTCTTCCGCGCCGCCCGCGACCTCCTCGACGCCGTCGACGTCCCGCCGAGCGGCCTGCGCCTGCTGGGCGTGCGCGCCGAGAACCTCAGCCCGGCGCGCACGACGGGCGTGCAGGACCAGCTCGGGGCGACCGGTGCGCGGCGCGGCGCGGAGGCGGCCATGGACGGTATCCGGGCGCGGTACGGCGACCGTGCACTGGGCCCGGCGTCCCTGCTCAGGGCGGGTGAGGCCGTCCGCCCGGGGGCGGTGGACCGCTCGGCTTCCCCGCCGGGGCCTGGCGACCTATCCTGAACCAACAACGCCCCGGGTCCGGGGTCCGTCGACGGTAGAAGTGGGGGGGTCTGATGCCTCTCTCCGAGTACGAGCAGCGTGTGCTCCATCAGATGGAGCAGCAGCTGCGGTCCGATGACCCGCGGTTGGCCAGCTCGTTGTCGCCTGAGCCGAAGGTGTCCGTGCGGCGACTCGTGCTGGGATCGCTCGCGGTCCTGGCGGGGCTGGCGATGCTCGTGGGCGGTGTGGCCCTGAGCCAGGTGTGGCTGGGCGTGCTCGGCTTCGTCTCGATGCTCGGTGGAGTCATGCTCGCGGTGACCCGGCAGAAGCGTGGACCGGCACCGGTCGCCGGTGCGGGCTCGCGCCCGGCCGCCCGCCCGGCCCCCGCCAAGCGCACCGGCTCCGGCTCGTTCATGAAGCGCCTCGAGGAGCGCTGGGACCGTCGTCGCGACGAGCACTGACGCTCGCCGGCAGCACGCCAGCACCACCTGATCACCCCCGGTCGCCACCGGCCTGCGCGCCCTGCGGCCTTCTCGCGCCCGCCCTGCCGGTCTTTGGCGCCGCCATGCGGCCGTTAGTGCTGCCGCGCGGGTGGCCCGCCCCGCGCACGGCGCCGTAACACGCGCACGGCGGTAGGCAACGCGCTCCCCGCGGGCTCCGCGGGCGGCCGCGCCACCCCCTCCACATCGCTCCCCGCCTCCGCGGGGGCGGCCTCCCGCGCGCCTCCACATCGCTCCCCGCCCGGGCCGATCGGCGGTTCTGCGCCAGGGGTCCCGCCCGTCCCCGCGCGCGACGTCCGCGGGCGGGCTCGTCGCGGGACAAATCCCTCCACCGTGCCCCACTGCGCCTGACCTGCGACATCAGCACTGATGTGCGGGAATAATGCCGGGTTTGGCATTGACGGGGGAGGGAAGTGGAGTAATGTGGCGTGTACTGGTGGTCGGCACGCACAAGAGGGGGTGGCCGTGTTCCTCGGTACCCACGCCCCTCGCCTGGACGAGAAGGGTCGCCTCATCCTCCCGGCGAAGTTCCGTGACGAGCTGGCCTCCGGACTCGTCCTCACCCGCGGCCAGGAGCGCTGCCTGTACGCCTTCCCCATGCGCGAGTTCGAGCGCCTGCACGACCAGCTCCGGCAGGCGCCCGTGACGAGCAAGCAGGCGCGTGACTACCTGCGCGTCTTCCTCTCCGGCGCCGCCGACGAGGTCCCCGACAAGCAGGGGCGAATCACCATCCCGCCGATGCTGCGCCAGTACGCCGGCCTGGACCGTGACCTCACGGTCATCGGCGCCGGGACGCGGGTGGAGATCTGGTCCGCCCCCGCCTGGGAGACCTACCTCGCCGAGTCCGAGGCGAGCTTCGCCGAGACCGCCGACGAGGTGGTCCCCGGCCTCTTCTGAGCACCACCCGCACCCACCCGAACCCACCGCCGAATCCGAATCCGAACCCGCACCACCGGCCCCGCACTCCGCACGGCGAGGTCTCTCACCGCGACTCTGACGCACTTCCCCGGTGTCAGAGCAGGCGGAGGGAGTCCTGGTCGGGCGGTGGAGGGCCACCCGACCAACCACGATGAAGGAGAGGCCACGTGAGCGCATCGGCCGCCGAGCGGCACGTCCCGGTGCTCGCCGACCGTTGCCTCGAGCTGCTCGCCCCGGCGCTCGCCGAGCCCGGCGCCGTGCTCGTCGACGCCACCCTGGGGATGGGCGGCCACTCCGAGCTGGTGCTGCGCCGCTTCCCGCAGGCGCGGGTCATCGGCATCGACCGCGACCCGCAGGCGCTGGCGCTCGCGGGGGAGCGGCTCGCCCCGTTCGGGGAGCGCTTCACCCCGGTCCGGGCGGTCTACGACGCCATCGACGAGATCGTCGCCGAGCACGCCGGGGGATCCGTCCAGGGCATCCTCATGGACCTCGGCGTCTCCTCGCTCCAGCTCGACGAGGCCGAGCGCGGCTTTGCCTACGCCCACGACGCCCCCCTCGACATGCGGATGGACCCCACCGAGGGGGTGAGCGCCGCCGAGCTCCTCGCCACCGCGCCCGAGGCGGAGCTGCGCCGCATCCTGCACGTCTACGGCGAGGAGCGGTTCGCCGGGCGGATCGCCACGGCCATCGTCCGGCGCCGAGCCCAGGCCCCGCTGACGCGCACCGGCGAGCTCGTCGACATCGTCCGCACCTCCATCCCGGCGGCGGCCCGGCGCACCGGCGGCAACCCCGCCAAGCGGACCTTCCAGGCGCTGCGCATCGCCGTCAACGACGAGCTCGGCGCCCTCGAGGCGGCGCTGCCCCGCGCCGTGGAGTCCCTCGCGGTGGGCGGGCGCATCGTCGTCCTCGCCTACCACTCCCTCGAGGACCGTGCGGTGAAGACGGTGCTCGCCCGCGGCGCGACGTCCTCCACCCCGCACGACCTCCCCGTCGAGCTGCCCTCGCACGCCCCGTACCTGCGCCTGCTCACCCGCGGCGCCGAGGAGGCCGACGAGGAGGAGCGCGCCCGCAACCCACGCGCCACCTCGGTCCGGCTCCGGGCCGCCGAGCGGCTGCGTCCCACCCCTGACCACCTCCGTCCGACCGTCCCAAGGAGTGCCGCATGAGCGCGATGCCGGCCCGCGTACCGATCCCCAGGACGACCCGGACGTGGCGGCCGCGGCTGCACGTGGTGCGCAACCCCGTGCCGTCCCGCTCGCTCCTGCCGTACCTGCTCACGTGCGCGACGATCCTCCTCGGCGCGCTCGTCGGTGCCCTGCTGCTCAACACGCAGATGGCGGTGACGGCGTACGAGCTCCACGACGCCCAGCGCGAGCTCAACCAGCTCGTCGAGTCGGAGGCGTCCCTGCGCCAGCAGGTGGAGGTGGCCGGCTCGCCCGCCGAGCTCCAGCGGCAGGCGACCGAGCTGGGCATGGTGCCCGCCGAGACCATCGGGTTCATCGACCTCGCCCACGGCACGGTCCTGGGCGGCCCTGTCGGGGAGGGCGAGTGAGCGGCGCAGTCCTCGTCCGGCGGCAGAACATCGTCCTCATCGCCGTCCTCGTCGTCCTCATGGTCTTCGGCGGCCGCCTCGTCTACGTCCAGGCGGTCGAGGGACCCGGCCTGGCCGCCGAGGCCCTCGACGAGCGGCTGGCACGCTCGACCCTCCAGGCACCCCGCGGCGACATCGTCGACGCCAACGGCGAGATCCTCGCCACCTCGGTCTCCCGGTACAACATCGGGGTCAACCAGGTCCTCATCCGCGAGTTCACCGCCGAGATCGACGGCGAGCCGAAGACCGGCGCCGTCGCGGCGGCGGCCGTCCTCGCCCCGCACCTCGACCGCGACCCCGCCGAGCTCGGCGCGGCCATGGTCGGCGACTCCACCTTCGTCTACCTCGAGAAGGGCCTCACCCCCGACCAGTGGCGGGAGATCCGCGAGCTCGGCATCCCCGGCATCGAGCCCGAGGCGACCACCGAGCGGATCTACCCCAACGGCGCCACCGCCGGGAACATCGTCGGGTTCGTCGGCCGTGACGGCGCCGGCCTCGCGGGCCTCGAGCTCGCCCTCGACGCCGACCTCGAGGGCACCGACGGCAGCAGCGTGGTCGAGATCGGGCTCCACGGGCAGCGGATCCCCACCGGCCAGAGCACGACGACGCCCGCCGAGCCGGGCCGTACGGTCCACACCACCATCGACCGGGACATCCAGTTCCGGGCGGAGGAGGTCATCGACGCCTACACCGAGCGGTACGGCGCCGCGTGGGGGGCCGTCGTCGTCGAGGAGATCGGCACGGGCCGGATCCTCGCGCTCGCCGACTCCCACCGGGTCGACCCCGGCAACTACCAGGACACCCCGCCCGAGCGCCGCGGCTCGCGTGCCGCCCAGGCCGCCTACGAGCCGGGCTCCACGGGCAAGCTCGCCACCTTCGCCGCCGCGCTCGACGTCGACGCCGTCGAGCCGACGACCGTCTTCACCACGCCCGACCGCCTGACGATGCCGTCGGGGCAGACGTTCTCCGACGCCGACCCGCACGCCACCGAGGACCTCACCGTCGCGGGGATCCTCGCCACCTCCTCGAACACCGGCACGGTCCAGGTCGGCGACCGGATGAACGACGAGGAGCGCCACGCCTACCTCGAGGCCTTCGGCTTCGGCAGCACCACGGGCCTGGGCCTGCCGGGGGAGACCGGCGGCATCCTCGCCGACCCCGAGGCCTGGGACGGGCGCCAGCGCTACACGACGATGTTCGGCCAGGGCATGGCCGTCAACCTCATCCAGAACACCTCCGTGGCCGCCACGCTGGGCAACGGCGGGGTGCGCGTGAGCCCTCGCATCGTCGACGGCTACACCGGCGCCGACGGCACCTTCGAGCCGGTCGAGACGCCCGAGGGCGTGCCGGTCGTGCGCGAGGAGACCGCGGGGGAGATGCTCCGCCTGATGGAGGGCGTCGTCTCCGAGGAGGGCACCGGCGTCCTCGGCATGCTCGACGGCTACCGGGCGGCCGGCAAGACCGGGACCGCCCAGGTCCCCGACGCCAACGGGCGCCTCACCCAGACGGTGGCGAGCTTCATCGGCGTCGCCCCCGCCGAGGCGCCGCGGATCGCCGTCGGCATCGTGCTCTACCACCCGACGACCCAGCTGTCCTCGGGCATCATCGCCGCGCCGATCTTCCCCGAGGTGGCCAACTTCACCCTGCGCCACCTCGGCGTCCCCCCGTCGCAGAGCGCTCCGGAGCCCTACCCGCTGCGCGCACAATGACGCCGGGGAACGTAAGGTGTCGATACGTGACACCTGACCTCCTGCGACCCCGCATGACCCGACCGACGCCCCTCGCCGCCCTCGCCCGGCACCTGGGCATGACCCCCCTGACCGGGGTGGACCCCGCGGGGGTGGACGTCGTCGGAGCGAGCGTCGCGAGCGACGACGTCGGTCCGGGCGAGGTCTTCATCGCCCTGCCGGGGGCCCGTACCCACGGCGCCACGTACGTCCCGCAGGCGCTCGACGCCGGGGCCGTCGCCGTCGTCACGGACACCGCGGGCGCGGAGCTGTGCGCCCGGGTCTGCCTCGACCGCGGCGTCCCCCTGCTCGTCACCGAGGACCCCCGGGCCCTCGCCGGCCCGCTGAGCGCGCTGGTCTACGGGCTCCCCGCGGAGCACCTGCGTACCGCCGCCGTCACCGGGACCAACGGCAAGACGACGACGACGTACTTCCTCGACGCCATCGCCCGGCGGGCGACCGCCGCGACGGCGGTCCTCGGCACCGTCGAGCTGCGCGTGGGGGAGACGACCGTCCCCAGCCCGCGCACGACCGTCGAGGCGCCGGTCCTCCACCGACTCCTCGCCCTCGGGCTCGAGCGCGGCGTCGGCGCCGCGAGCATCGAGGTGTCCTCGCACGCCCTCGCGCTCCACCGGGTCGACGGGCTCGTCGTCGACGTCGCCGGCTTCACCAACCTCCAGCGCGACCACCTCGACTACCACGGGACGATGGAGCGCTACCTCGCGGACAAGGCGATCCTCTTCACCCCCGAGCACGCCCGGCGTGCGGTCGTCTGCGTCGACGACGAGTGGGGCCGCGCGCTGGCGGCGCGCACCGTGCTGCCCGTGGACCGCGTGCGCGCCTACCCCGGGGACGCCGAGGCGGAGTGGACCGTGCACGACGCGAGCATCGGGCTCGACGGCGTCGCCTCGACGTTCACCCTGCGCGGCCCCGGCGGGTTCGAGGTCCAGGCGTCGTGCCCGCTCCCCGGGCGCGTGAACATCCAGAACGCGGCCCTCGCCATCGTCATGGGGCTGCGCTGGGGCGTCGCCCCCGCCGACGTCGTCGACGCGGTCGCCCACGCCCACGGCATCCCCGGCCGCATGGAGCGGGTGAGCCAGCGCGGGGACGGCCTGCCGCTCACCGTCGTCGATTTCGCCCACACGCCGGACGCCCTCGAGCTCGCGCTCGAGGCGGTGCGGCCCGTCACCCCGGGACGGCTCATCGCCGTCTTCGGCTCCGACGGCGACCGCGACCAGGGCAAGCGCCCGCTGCTCGGCGCCGTCGCCGCCCGGCTGGCCGACGTGCTCGTCGTCACCGACGAGAACCCGCGCTCGGAGGACCCGGCGACGATCCGGCGCGCCATCCTCGACGGGGTGCGTTCCGTGCGCCCCGACCTGACCGACGTCGACGAGGCGTCGACCCGCGTCGAGGCCATCGCCCGCGCGGTGGAGATCGCCGGACCGGAGGACACCATCATCATCACCGGCAAGGGCCACGAGCCGCACCAGGAGATCGCCGGGGTGTTCCACCCGTACAACGACGTCCCCGTCCTGCGCGAGGCGATCGAGCGCCGCTGGGGGACCCGATGATCGCCATGACCGCGCAGGACGTCGCGGCGGCGGTCGGTGGCACGCTCGTCGGGGCAGCCCCCGGCCTGCTCGTCGACGGCCCCGTCGTCACCGACTCGCGCCTCGTCGCGCCCGGGGCCCTGTTCGTCGCCGTCGCCGGCGAGCGCACGGACGGGCACGACCACGCCGCCGCCGCGTCGGCCGCCGGCGCCGTCCTCACCCTCGCCTCGCGCCCCGTCGACGTCCCGCACGTCCTCGTCCCGGACACCGTCGAGGCGCTGGGCGAGCTCGCCCGCGTCGTCCTCGACCGGTTGCGCGCCGAGGGGGAGCTCCGCGTCGTCGGGGTGACCGGCTCCGTGGGCAAGACGACGACGAAGGACCTCCTCGCCCAGGTGCTCGGCGCGGCCGGCCCCACGGTGGCGCCCCGGGAGTCGTTCAACAACGAGATCGGCCTGCCGCTCACCGTCCTCACGGCCACCCCGGCCACCCGGTACCTCGTCCTCGAGATGGGGGCCAGCGGCCCGGGCCACATCGACTACCTCACCCGCATCGCCCCCCTCGACGTCGCCGTCGTCCTCATCGTCGGGCACGCCCACATGGGCGGGTTCGGCTCCATCGAGGCCGTCGCCCGGGCGAAGTCGGAGATCGTCACCGGGCTGCGCCCGGACGGCACCGCCGTGCTCAACGCCGACGACGCCCGCGTCGCGGCGATGGCCGCCCTCGCCCCCGCGGCGGTGGTCCGCTTCGGCCGCGGCGCCGAGGCCACCGTGCGGGCGCGCGACGTGCGCACCGACGACGCGTCGCGGGCCTCGTTCACCCTGGAGGTGGACGTCTCGGGCGCCCGCAGCGCGCACCCGGTCGAGCTGCGCCTCGTCGGCGAGCACCAGGTCTCCAACGCCCTCGCGGCGGCGGCGACCGCCGTCGTCCTCGGGCTCGACGCCGGGGCCGTGGCCGCGGCCCTCGGGCGGGCCGAGCGGGTGAGCGCGCACCGCATGGCGGTCACCGACCGTGCCGACGGCGTCCGCATCGTCGACGACGCCTACAACGCCAACCCGGACTCCGTGGCCGCCGCGCTGCGCACCCTCGCCCACATGCCCGCCCGGCGCCGCATCGCCGTGCTCGGCGAGATGCTCGAGCTCGGCGCGACGGCGCAGGCGGACCACACCGCCGTCGGTGCGCTCGCCGCGTCGCTCGGCATCGACGAGGTGGTGGCCGTCGGCCCCAGCGCCGACGCCGTGCGCGCCGGGGCCGGGGAGCGCGCCCGCATGGTCGCCGACGTCGCCGACGTCGAGCTCGACCTGCACCCGGGCGACGTCGTGCTCCTCAAGGGCTCGAACGGGTCGGGCGTGTGGCGCCTGGCTGACCGCCTCGTCGCCGGAGGCGCCGCGTGATCTCGATCCTCGTCGCGGGCGCCGTCGCGCTGCTCGTCTCCCTGCTGGGCACCCCGCTGTTCATCAAGTTCCTCGTCCACCGCAACTACGGGCAGTTCATCCGTCAGGACGGCCCGACGGCGCACTACACCAAGCGCGGGACGCCGACCATGGGCGGCGTCGTCATCATCCTCGCCACGCTGCTGGGCTACGGCGCCGCGAACATCGCGGGCGGCCGCCTGCCGCAGGCGTCCGGGCTGCTCCTGCTCTTCCTCATGGTCGGGCTGGGCTTCATCGGCTTCCTCGACGACTACATCAAGATCAGCCGGCAGCGGTCCCTGGGGCTGCGCGCCCGCTGGAAGATCATCGGGCAGGCCGCGGTCGGCATCACGTTCTCGGTGCTCGCGCTGCAGTTCCCCAACGAGAACTTCCGGACCCCGGCCTCGACCCGGGTCTCCTTCGTCCGGGACACCGGCCTCGACCTCGCCTTCGCCGGCGTGATCGTCGGGCTCGTCCTCTTCATCCTGTGGTCGAACTTCCTCATCACGGCGTGGTCGAACGCCGTCAACCTCACCGACGGGCTCGACGGCCTGGCGAGCGGGGCGTCGGCCATGGTGTTCGCCGCCTACACGGTCATCGCGCTGTGGCAGGCCAACCAGAACTGCCAGTACCTGCCCGAGCCGGGCTCGGCCTGCTACGAGGTCCGCGACCCGCGCGACCTCGCGATCATCGCCGCGGCCCTCGTCGGCGCGTGCTTCGGGTTCCTGTGGTGGAACGCCTCGCCCGCGCAGATCTTCATGGGCGACACCGGCTCCCTCGCCCTGGGTGGCGCACTGGCCGGGTTCTCCATCCTCACCCGGACCGAGGTCCTCGCCGCCATCATCGGCGGACTGTTCGTCATCATCGTCCTGTCCGACGTCATCCAGATCGGCTTCTTCAAGATGACCGGCAAACGGGTCTTCCGGATGGCGCCCCTGCACCACCACTTCGAGCTGGCGGGCTGGGGCGAGGTGACCATCGTCATCCGCTTCTGGCTCATCGCGGGGCTGTGCGTGGCGCTCGGCCTCGGGGTGTTCTACGCCGAGTGGATCACCGCGTGAGCGGCCTCGACCTCGCCGGGGCGCGGGTGGTCGTCGTCGGCCTGGGCACCTCCGGCCGCGCGGTCCTCGACGTCCTCGGGACCTCGGGGGCCCGGCTCCTCGGGCTGGACGGCCGGGAGAGCGCGATCGAGGCGGCCCGGGCGGGCGGCGAGGTCCCCGCCTCCGTCGAGCTGCGCGCCGCGGAGGACCTCGCCGAGGCGGCGTTCGCCGCCGGGCCCGACCTCCTCGTCGTCTCCCCGGGCGTCCCCGCGACCTCCCCGCTCCTGCGTCGCGCCGCGGCCGAGGGGGTGGCGACGTGGAGCGAGGTCGAGCTCGCCTGGCGCCTCCAGGAGACGCCGGTCCCGTGGCTCACCTTGACGGGCACGAACGGCAAGACGACGACGGTGGGCATGCTCAGCTCCATCCTCACGGCGGCCGGCCTGCGCGCCCCGGCCGTGGGGAACGTCGGCACCCCGGTGGTACGCGTCGTCGCCGAGGGCGCCGCCGACGTGCTCGCCGTCGAGCTCTCGAGCTTCCAGCTCCACCTCACCCACACCGTCGAGCCGGAGGCGAGCGCGTGCCTCAACGTCGCGCCCGACCACCTCGACTGGCACGGCTCGTTCGACGCCTACGCCGCGGACAAGGCCAAGGTCTACGCCCGCACGCACCGCGCCTGCGTCTACACCGTGGCTGACCCCCGCACCCGCGCCATGGTGGAGGAGGCGGAGGTCGTCGAGGGGGCGCGCGCCGTCGGCGTCCGGCTCGGGGCACCCGGGGTGGGCGAGCTCGGGCTCGTCGAGGACGTCCTGTGCGACCGCGCCTTCCTCCCCACCCGGCACACCCACGCGGCGATGCTCGGGGAGCTCTCCGACCTCGCGCACCTCGCCCCCGGCGACGTCCCGGCGCACGTGGTCACCGACGCGCTGGTGGCGGCGGCCCTCGCCCGGGCGCACGGCGTCGCGCCCGAGGACGTCCGCGCGGGCCTGCGCGCCTACGCGCCCGGCGCCCACCGCATCGAGGTCGTCGCCGAGCGCGACGGTGTCACCTGGATCGACGACTCCAAGGCGACCAACGCGCACGCCGCCGCTGCCAGCCTCGGCGCGCAGGATCCCGGGCGGGTCGTGTGGATCGCCGGGGGCCTGGCCAAGGGCGCCCGGTTCGACGAGCTGGTCCGCACGGTGCGGGACCGGCTCGCCGCCGTCGTCCTCATCGGCGTCGACCGCGAGCCGCTGCGCACCGCCCTGGGGCGACACGCGGCCGAGGTCCCGCTCGTCGAGGTGAGCGCGCAGGACACTGGCGAGGTGATGTCGCATGCCGTGGCCGAGGCCGCCCGCCTCGCCCGGAAGGGGGACACCGTCCTGCTCGCACCCGCGTGCGCGTCGATGGACCAGTTCCCCGGGTACGGCGCGCGGGGTGAGGCGTTCGCCCGGGCGGTGCGAGAGCTGGGGGAGCGATGACGACGGTCGACGAGCCGACCACCCGCGCCCGGACCGGGTTCCGCCCGGACGCGGCGACCCTGAGCTACTACCTCATCGGGACGGCGACGCTGCTCCTGCTCGCCATCGGCGTGGTCATGGTCCTGTCCGCCTCGTCGATCACCTCGATCCGCGAGACGGGCAACCCCTACGGGCAGTTCCTCAACCAGGCGCAGTTCGCGCTCATCGGCGTGCCGCTGATGATCGTCGCGAGCCGCGTCCCCGTCGCGTGGTACCGGCGCCTCGCCTGGCCGGCGCTCGGGCTCGGGCTCTTCCTGCAGGCCCTGATCTTCAGCCCGCTCGGCACGGGCGAGAAGGGCAACACCAACTGGGTGACGATCCCGGGGCTGGGCCAGACCGTGCAGCCCTCGGAGTTCCTCAAGCTTGCCCTCGCGCTGTGGCTCGGCCTGGTGCTCGCCCGCAAGGGACGCCTCCTCCAGCAGTGGCAGCACGTCGCCATCCCCGGGCTCGTCGTCGCCGTCCTCGCCATCGGCCTCGTCCTCGGCGGCCGTGACGTCGGCACCGCGCTCGTCGTCGTCGCCCTCGTCGCCGGCGGGCTGTTCTTCGCCGGGGTCCCGCTGCGCTGGTTCGCCGGGGCGGGCGTCGCAGCCGCCGGGGTGCTCGCCTTCCTCGTCATCGACTCCCCGAACCGCATGCAGCGCGTCCTGGCCGTATTCGGCGGGGAGTGCGACGCCTCCGCCGCGTGCTACCAGTCCAAGCACGGGCTCTACGGGCTCGGCACCGGGGGGCTCTCCGGCGTCGGCCTCGGCGCCTCCCGCCAGAAGTGGTCCTACCTGCCCGAGGCGCACAACGACTACATCCTCGCCATCATCGGCGAGGAGCTCGGGCTGTGGGGGACGCTCCTCGTCCTCGGCCTCTTCGCCGCGCTCGCCTTCGGCCTGCTCCGCGTCGTGCGCCGCCACCCCGACCCGTTCGTGCGCATCGCCACCGGCGCCATCACCGCGTGGATCCTTACCCAGGCCATCATCAACATCGGCGTCGTCGTCGGCCTCCTGCCCGTCATCGGCGTGCCGTTGCCCCTCGTCTCCGCCGGCGGCTCCGCGCTCATCGCCACGCTGCTCGCCATGGGGGTGGTCCTCGCCTTCGCCCGGTCCGAGCCCGGCGCGGCGCAGGCGCTCCAGGCGCGCCGCGGCACCGTGCGGCGCTCGCTCGCCGTGGTCGCCCGAGGCCGACGTGGCTGAGCCGCTACGGGTCCTGCTCGCCGGCGGCGGCACGGCCGGCCACGTCAACCCGCTCCTCGCGACCGCCGCCGAGCTCGCCGCCCGCCCGGACGGCGCCGCGGTCACCGTGCTCGGCACCCGCGAGGGGCTGGAGTCGCGGCTGGTCCCCGACCAGGGGCTGCCGCTGCGCATCGTCGACCGCGTCCCGCTGCCCCGGCGCCCCTCGGGCGACCTGCTGCGGGTCCCCGGCCGGCTGCGCGGTGCGGTCCGGCAGGCCACGGACGCCATCACTGGCTCGCGGGCCGAGGTGGTCGTCGGCTTCGGCGGCTACGTCGCCGCGCCCGCCTACCTCGCCGCCGCCCGCCTGGGCGTCCCCGTCGTCGTCCACGAGCAGAACGCCCGCCCGGGCCTGGCCAACCGGCTCGGCGCCCGCCGCGCCCGCACCGTGGCGGTGACGTTCCCCGGCACCCCGCTGCCGCGCGCCGAGCTCACCGGCCTGCCGCTGCGGCCCGGCATCGCGCGGCTGGTCGCCGAGCGGTCCGCCGACGCCGCCACCCGGCGCCGCGCCGGGGCCGGCGCCCTCGGGCTCGACCCCGCCCGCCCCACGCTCGTCGTCACCGGCGGCTCCCTGGGTGCCCAGCGCATCAACGAGGCGGTGGCGGGCGCCGCCCGTGACCTCCTCGCGGCCGGCGTCCAGGTGCTCCACCTCACCGGGGCCGGCAAGGACGCCGCTGTACGCGACGCCGTCGGCGGCCTCGACGGCTACCACGTGCGGGCCTACCTCGACGGGATCGAGGACGCCTACGCCTGCGCGGACCTCGTCCTCGCCCGTGCCGGGGCGGGGACGGTGAGCGAGCTCGCCGCCCTCGGCATCGGTGCCGTCTACGTCCCGCTGCCCATCGGCAACGGCGAGCAGCGGCGCAACGCGGCCGGCGTCGTCGGCGCGGGCGGGGGCGTCCTCGTCGAGGACGCCGCCCTGGACGCCGCCCTGGTCCGGGCCGAGATCCTCCCGCTGCTCACCGACGCCGACCGCCTGGCACGGCTGGGCGAGCGGGCCGCCACCGCCGGCATCCGCGACGGTGCCGCGCGCCTGGCCGACCTCGTCGCCGCCGCGGCCCGGGGAGGTGCCCGTGGCTGACGCCGCCCACCTCATCGGCATCGGCGGGGCCGGCATGTCGCCGGTCGCCGAGCTCCTTGCCGCCCGCGGCTGGGCGGTGTCCGGCTCGGACGCGCGCGACAGCGCCGTCCTCGACCGCCTGCGCGCGCACGGCATCGACGCCCACGCCGGCCACGACGCCGCGCACGTGCCCGACGGCGCGCTCGTCGTCGTCTCCACCGCGGTACGCCCGACCAACCCCGAGCTCGTGCACGCCCGCGAGCGGGGCCTGCGCGTCGTGCACCGCAGCGAGGCCCTCGCGCTGGCGGCGCAGGGCCAGGAGCTCGTCGCCGTCGCCGGCGCGCACGGCAAGACGACGACGTCGGCGATGATCGCCGTCGCCCTCACCGCCCTGGGCCTGGACCCCAGCTTCGCCATCGGCGGTGAGGTCCTCGCCCTCGGCACCGGCGCGCACCTGGGCACCGGGCGGGCCTTCGTCGCCGAGGCGGACGAGTCCGACGGGTCGTTCCTCAACTACCGGCCGGCGGTCGCCGTGGTGACCAACGTCGAGCCGGACCACCTCGACCACTACGGCTCCCGGGCCGCCTTCGAGCAGGCGTTCGTCGACTTCGCGGGGCGGGTCCTGCCCGGGGGGCTGCTCGTCGCCTGCGCCGACGACGCCGGCGGGCTCGCCCTGGCACGGCGCGTCCCCGGACGCGTCCTCACCTACGGCACCGTCGAGGCGCCGCTCGACGGCCCGCACGTGCGGCTGCTCGACGTCGTCACGGGTCCGACCGGGTCGCGCGCGCGCCTCGTGACGGACGACGGCGACGTCCCCCTCGAGCTGGCGGTCGGCGGCGAGCACAACCTCCTCAACGCCACCGCGGCGTGGTGCGCCGGGGTGGCGGTCGGCGCCGACCCGGTGGCGATGGCCGCGGCGCTCGGCACCTTCACCGGCACCGCGCGGCGGTTCCAGGCCCGCGGGGAGGCCGGCGGCGTGCGGGTGGTCGACGACTACGCCCACCACCCGACCGAGGTGGCCGCGACCCTGCGCACGGCGCGGCTGGCCGCGGGGGAGGGCCGGGTGATCGCGCTGTTCCAGCCGCACCTGTACTCCCGGACCCGCACGTTCGCCGCGGAGTTCGCCCGCGCGCTCGACACCGCGGACGAGGCCGTCGTCACCGACGTGTACGCCGCGCGGGAGGACCCCGAGCCCGGCGTGGACGGCTCGCTCATCACCCGGACCATGGAGCGCGGGCGCTTCGTCCCCGACCGCGTGGAGGCGGCCCGCGCGGCGGCCCGGCTCGCGCGCCCGGGCGACCTCGTCCTCACGGTCGGCGCGGGTGACGTCACCGAGCTCGGCCCGGTCATCCTCGACGAGCTGGCGGGCCGGCCGTGAGGCCGCCCGCCGCACCGCGGCAGGTGCGCCGGTCGGACCCCGCGCCGGCGGGCCCGTCGAGCGCGTCAAGGCCGTCGGCCCCGGACCGGGCCGCGGACCGTGCCCCGCACCGTGACCCCGCGCCGACGGGTGCGCCCGACCCGGCACCCGACCCGGCGCCCGGACGCGCCCCGGTGCCCGCCAAGGCGCAGGACGCCGAGCCGGCGCGCGGCCGGACCCGGCGGCGCCCGTGGTCGCGGCGGTCCCGCGACGTGGAGTCCGCGTCGCAGCCCACGGCCCCCGCGGCCTCCCGGCCGGAGCGCCCGTCGTCACCGTCCACCGCGCTCGCGACGCCCTCGGCCGGCGCGCTGGCCCGGCCGACCGAGCGCGTTCCGGTCTCCCTCGTCGAGCGGCAGACCGAGCGCGCCCGCGCCCAGCGCCGGCTCCTGCTCCGCAAGATCGGCATCGGCGTCGTCGTCGTCGCCCTCCTCGTGGGGCTGGCGTGGCTCGTCCTGGGCTCGCCGGTGCTCGCGCTGCGCTCGGAGGAGATCGCCATCGACGGGGTGGGGACGACGGTGACCTCCGAGGAGGTGCTCGCCGTCGTCGAGCCGTCCGTCGGTGTGCCGCTGGCCCGGGTCGACGCCGACGGGCTGCGCGAGGAGCTGGAGGCCATCACGACGGTGCGCCACGCCGACGTGGCGCGCGACTGGCCGCACGGCCTGCGGATCGTCATCGACGCCCGCGAGCCGGTCGCCGTCGTCGCCGCGGACGGCGCGTACGCGCTGCTCGACCGGGACGGCGTGCGGATCGGCACGGCGGACGCGGCTCCGGAGGGCATGCCGCTCGTCACGGTCCCGCTCGACTCCGAGGCCACCGCGCCCACGCTCGACGCCGTGCTCACCGTCCTCGGTCAGCTCCCCGAGGAGCAGCGCTCCCAGGTGGCGACGGCCGGCGCGCCCAACCCGCGCTCGATCACCCTCGTCCTCCACGACGGCGCCGAGGTGCGCTGGGGGAGTGCGGAGGAGAGCGAGCTGAAGTCCGCCGTGCTCGACGTGCTGCGGGCGCAGCCGGCGCGGGTCTACGACCTCACCATCCCGCGTTCGCCGACCACGCTGCAGTAGCGGCGGGCACGGCGAGCGGGGAGACCAAGGACGGCACGACGCCCAGGGCGGTAAGAAACACACGACGACTCGCGCGACACACCCCGCGTGGTCGTTGCTGCTCGCCCGGAGCGCACCTAGCGTTCCGGGTGCCGAGAACTGACATAAGTCTAACCCTCAAGTTGAGATTGAGGGTAGGCACGACGCAATACGAGCGAGAGGGGCCGACGTGGCGGCACCGCAGAACTACCTGGCGGTCATCAAGGTGGTGGGCATCGGGGGCGGCGGCGTCAACGCCGTCAACCGGATGATCGAGGTCGGGCTCAAGGGCGTGGAGTTCATCGCCATCAACACCGACGCGCAGGCGCTGCTCATGAGCGACGCCGACGTGAAGCTCGACGTGGGCCGTGAGCTCACGCGCGGGCTGGGAGCCGGGGCGGACCCCGAGGTGGGAAAGAAGGCCGCCGAGGACCACGCCGAGGAGATCGAGGAGGTCCTGCGCGGGGCCGACATGGTCTTCGTCACCGCGGGCGAGGGTGGTGGCACCGGCACCGGTGGCGCACCCGTCGTCGCGCGCATCGCGCGCTCGCTCGGCGCGCTGACCATCGGCGTCGTCACGCGACCGTTCACCTTCGAGGGGCGGCGCCGCTCGACCCAGGCGGAGTCCGGCATCGACGCCCTGCGCGCCGAGGTCGACACCCTCATCGTCATCCCCAACGACCGCCTGCTGTCCATCAGCGACCGCGGCGTCTCCGTGCTCGACGCCTTCCGCTCCGCGGACCAGGTGCTCCTGTCCGGTGTCCAGGGGATCACCGACCTCATCACCACCCCCGGCCTCATCAACCTCGACTTCGCCGACGTCAAGTCCGTCATGCAGGGCGCGGGCAGCGCCCTCATGGGCATCGGCTCGGCGCGGGGCGAGGACCGGGCGGTCCAGGCCGCCGAGCTGGCGATCTCCTCGCCGCTGCTCGAGGCGAGCATCGACGGCGCGTACGGCGTCCTGCTCTCCATCCAGGGTGGTTCGGACCTCGGGCTCTTCGAGATCCACGAGTCCGCCCGCCTCGTCCAGGAGGCCGCCCACCCGGAGGCGAACATCATCTTCGGTGCGGTCATCGACGACGCGCTCGGCGACGAGGTCCGCGTCACCGTCATCGCCGCCGGCTTCGACGGCGGCACACCGCAGCCCAAGGACGGCCGCAGCCTCGGGCAGGTCGCGGCCCGCACGGCGCCGCCTCGCGAGGCGCCGCCGGCGCCCCGCCAGGAGACCATGGCCCCGCCGCCGGTCGTTGTGCGGGAGGAGCCCGTCCCGGCGGGCGCCGGCGCGCGCGCCTACGCCGGCGAGGACGGCATGCCCCGCGGCTACGAGGTGCCCCGCGTCTTCGACGAGGAGCCCGTGCGTCGCCGCCCCGAGGAGGACCTCGACATCCCGGACTTCCTCCGGTAGTCGTGCCCCTCGACCTCATCCCCGCTCAGCTCGGGCCCGGCGCGCGTGGTGCGTTCACCACGCGCGCCGGTGGCGTCTCGGGCGGGGCCTACGCCGCCGAGGACGCCTCCGGCGGGCTCAACCTCGGCGGCCACGTCGGCGACGACCCGGAGCGGGTGCTCGCCAACCGTGACCTCCTCGACCGCGCAGTGGGTGCCCGCGTCGCCTGGGCCAACCAGGTGCACGGCGCGCAGGTGCTCGTCGTCGACGACGAGCCCGACCCCGGCCGCGGTGCGCTGGGGGATGCCGACGTCCTCCTCGCGGTGGCGGGTGCGGCCCGCCGCCCGGCGGTCGGTGTCCTCGTGGCGGACTGCGTGCCGGTGCTCCTCGCGACGACCGACGGCTCGCTCACCGCGGCGGCCCACGTCGGCCGCCAGGGGCTCGTGCGCGGCGCGCTCGAGGCTGCCGTCGCCGCCATGACCGCGCGCGGCGCGGATCCCGGGGACCTCTGGGCGAGCATCGGGCCGAGCATCTGCGGGCGGTGCTACGAGGTCCCGGCCCGGTTGCGCGAGGAGGTCGAGGCGCTCGTGCCGGGCACGGCGTCGTCGACCTCGTGGGGCACGCCCGCCCTCGACCTCGCCGCCGGCGTCCGGTCCCGCCTCGCCGCCGCGGGCGTGGAGCGCGTCGAGCAGGTCGGCCGGTGCACCCACGAGGACGCCCGGTTCTACTCCTACCGGCGGGACGGGGTGACCGGCCGGACCGCCGGCGTCGTGCGCGCTCGCGACACGCCGCGGCTGGTGCCTGGCGGGACCGCCGCCCTGGTCTAGCGTCACAGGTGGGCGGACCGGGTGGTGCGCACAGACCAAGTACGAGGAGTTGTCATGGCCGGAGCGCTGCGCAAGACGATGGCCTACCTCGGGTTGTCCGAGGAAGAGCAGCAGCAGCAGCACCATGAGGAGTACGTCGAGGAGACGCGGGCCTACCAGGGTGTCGACCCCGAGCCGGAGCGGACCGCCGAGGTGACTCCCATCAGCCGGGCGAGCGTCGTGCGGAGCGAGCCCGAGCCCGACCTGCGCCGCATCGCCACGGTCCACCCGACGACGTACAACGAGGCGCGGGTCATCGGCGAGGCCTTCCGCGAGGGCACGCCGGTCATCATGAACCTGTCGGGCATGAGCGAGACCGAGGCCAAGCGGATGGTCGACTTCTCCGCCGGGCTGGTCTTCGGGCTGCACGGGGTCATCGAGCGCGTGACGAACCGGGTGTTCCTCCTGTCGCCGGCCACCGTGGAGGTGGCGAGCGACGGGAACGACGGCGACGTCGGCCGTCTGTTCAACCAGAGCTGACGTGGGCACCCTTTTCTCGATCATTTACCTGCTCCTGCTGCTGTACATGCTCGCCCTCGTCGGGCGGCTCATCCTCAGCTGGGTGCAGGTATTTGCCCGTGACTGGCGTCCGCGCGGCCTTGTGCTGGTCCTCGCCGAGGCCGTCTACACGCTCACCGACCCGCCGCTGCGCTTCCTCCGGCGGCTCATCCCGCCGCTGCGGCTCGGCGGGATCGCGCTCGATCTCGGCTTCCTCCTGCTCTTCGTCGCCGTCAGCCTCGCCATGCAGTTCGCCGGGCGGCTGGCCGCGATGTGAGCGGCCGGACGCGTCACGGACGGCCTGTGACACATTGGGCTACCGTGGACCCGTGAGTGGCGGCTTTCCCACGATCATGACCGAACAAGACGACACCGAGGTGACGACAAATGGCGCTGCTCACAGCAGACGACGTCCTCAACAAGAAGTTTCAGCCGACGAAGTTCCGTGAGGGCTACGACCAGGACGAGGTCGATGACTTCCTGGACGAGGTCGTCAACACGCTGAGCGCGCTCGCCACCGAGAACGAGGAGCTCAAGGCCAAGCTCGCCGCGGCGGAGCGACGGGTCGCCGAGCTCAACGGCGGCGCCGCGGTGTCCGAGGACGTCGCACCGGCGGAGGTCGAGACCGAGGACGAGCCGGAGCGCGAGGAGTCGGCGTTCGCGCCGCGCCAGGAGGCCACGCCCGCGCCGGTCGCCACGCCGACGCCGGTCGTCACGTCCACGCCGGCCCCCGCGGCCGATGGCCCCGAGTCCGCGACCGGGATGCTCGCGCTGGCCCAGCGTCTGCACGACGAGTACGTCCGCAACGGTCAGGAGGAGGGCGACCGCATCCTCACCGATGCGCGCACCCAGGCCGAGAAGATCGTTCGCGAGGCCGAGGACAAGCACAACCGCACGCTCGCGCAGCTGGAGCAGGAGCGCTCGCTCCTCGAGCGCAAGATCGACGAGCTCCGCGTGTTCGAGCGGGACTACCGCACCCGCCTGAAGAGCTACCTCGAGTCGCTCCTCAGCGACATCGAGGGCCGGGGCGCAGTCGCCGGCCGGCCCGAGGCCGAGGCCCCTCAGTACCGCAAGTGAGTGCCTGACGACGGCGGCGGTCCCACCCGGGCCGCCGCCGTCGTCGTGCACGGAGAGTGAGCCCATGTCCGCCTCGCACAAGAAGCACGCCACGACGGCACCCGACCCCGAGCCCGGCGGCGTCGCCGCCGCGCCGAGCGCCGCCGACGCTCAGCCGGCCTCCGCCGCCGCCCCCGCCCCCGCCCCCGCGCAGGACGCCGCGCCGGCGACGGCGCAGGACGCCGCGGTTCCCGGCGCCGATCCGGCCGGGGCGCCGTCCCAGGCACCGCCCAGCCCACGCACCGGCAGGCGGTCGCGGACCGCGCTGCTGACGACGCTCATCGCCATCGCCGCCGGCCTCGCCGTCGCCGACCAGGTGACGAAGTACCTCGCGGAGGCGAACCTCGTCCAGGGCGTCGTCGTGCCGGTCCTCGGTGACGTCCTGAGCCTGCAGCTCATCTACAACCCCGGTGCGGCGTTCTCCATCGCCACGGGCATGACGTGGGTGTTCACGCTCGTGGCCGTCGTCGTCATCGCCGTCGTGGTCCGCGCCTCGCGCCGGATCGGCTCGCTGGCGTGGGCCATCGCGCTCGGGATGCTCCTCGGTGGCTCCCTCGGCAACCTCTACGACCGGCTCCTGCGCGAGCCCGGGTTCGCCCGCGGGCACGTCGTCGACTTCATCAACTACAACGGCTGGTTCGTCGGCAACGTCGCGGACATCGCCATCGTCGCGGCGGCGGTCCTCGTCGCCGTCCTCGCCGTGCGCGGGGTGGAGATCGACGGCACCGTCGTCGGGCGCGACACCCCGGCGCCGGAGAGCGCGCCGGCAGAGGACGTGGCCCCCGAGGAGCCCGACGACGCGGACGTCGACGTCGCCGCCTGGGTGGCGAGCGGGCCCGCGGCGGACGCCCCGGCGCGGACCCCCGCCACGGTCACCGGCCCCGCCCTGCACGCGCCCGTCGACGGCAGTCCCGCCGACGACGCGGCGACCGACGGCGGCCCCGGCGACGACGTGCTGGCCGACGCGCCGGCCGACGAGCTCGCGGCCGACGGCGCCTCGACGCACGGGGCCCCGGCGGAGGCCGACGCTCCCGCGGGCGACGTCGCCGACGCCGCCCCCGACGCCACCACGGACGGCCGCGACCCGGCCCGGCCCACGCGCGATGCCTGAGGAGCGCGCCCTCCCCGTCCCCGACGGCCTCGCCGGGGAGCGGGTCGACGTGGCCCTGTCCCGGCTGCTCGGGGTCTCACGCACCCGGGCCGCCGAGCTCGCCGCCGATGGCGCGGTCCGCCTCGACGGCGTCGTCCTCGCCAAGTCCGACCGGCTCCTGCCCGGCGGCTGGCTCCAGGTCGAGGTCCCGGACCTCGCCCCGCCCCCGCCGCCCCAGGCCGTCCCCGGGATGGCGATCGCCTACGAGGACGACGACGTCGTCGTCGTCGACAAGCCCGTCGGGGTCGCCGCACACCCGAGCCCCGGCTGGACCGGCCCGACCGTCGTCGACGGGCTGCGCGCCGCCGGGTACCGCATCGCCACCTCGGGCGCGGCCGAGCGCCAGGGGATCGTCCACCGGCTCGACGTCGGCACGTCCGGCCTCATGGTGGTCGCCAAGTCCGAGCTGGCCTACTCCGTCCTCAAGCGCGCCTTCAAGGAGCGCACGGTCGAGAAGGTCTACCACGCCCTCGTCCAGGGCCACATGGACCCCTCCGCCGGGACGATCGACGCCCCCGTGGGGCGCCACCCCGGGCACGACTACAAGTTCGCCGTCGTGGCCGACGGCAAGCCGGCCGTCACGCACTACGCGACGCTCGAGGCGATGGCGGGGGCGTCGCTGCTGGAGATCCACCTCGAGACCGGCCGCACCCACCAGATCCGCGTCCACACCTCGGCGGTGCGCCACCCGTGCGTCGGCGACGTCACCTACGGCGCGGACCCCACCCTGGCCGCGCGCCTCGGGCTCACCCGCCAGTGGCTGCACGCCGTGCGGCTGGCCTTCGCCCACCCCAGCACGGGCCGTTGGGTCGAGGTCCGCAGCGACTACCCCGACGACCTCGCCCACGCGCTGCACGTCATGCGGGAGGGGCGGGCATGAGCGCGACCACGCCGGGCCTGGAGGTCCGCCGCGTCACCACCCAGGCCGACCTCGAGCGCGCGTGGGAGGTCCGCTTCGAGGTCTTCGTCGACGAGCAGGGCGTCTCGGCCTCCTCGGAGGTCGACGACGCCGACACCGCCGCGACGACGGCCCACGTCATCGCCGTGGACGCCGACGGCACGGTCCTGGGGACCGGCCGCCTGCTCAGCGACCCCGCGCACCCGGGCGAGGTGCACCTCGGCCGGCTCGCCGTCCGGGCGGCGGCCCGGGGGCTCCGCGTCGGCGCGCGGCTGGTCGCCGCGCTCGAGGCGGTCGCGGTCGCCGAGCACGCCGTGCCGCAGGAGGGGCAGGCCGACGTCCTCGGCGTCACCGTCCTCCTCTCCGCGCAGGAGACCGCGATGGGCTTCTACGAGCGGCTGGGCTACGCCGTCGTCACGGGGGAGCGGGTCCTCGACGAGGGGATCTGGCACCAGGACATGGCGAGGCACATCACCCTCTGAGCCGGGGCACGCCGGGGGCCGACCGGGCACCGACGTCGGTACGGCGACCTAGACTGGCAGGCATGTCTGCTGGGCGATCCGACGACTTCGTCCACCTCCACGTGCACACCGAGTACTCCATGCTCGACGGTGCGGCGCGGCTCGACGACCTCTTCACCGAGGTCGCCCGGGTCGGTCAGAAGGCCGTGGCGATGACCGACCACGGCTACCTCTTCGGCGCGTACGACTTCTGGTCGACGGCGCGCAAGCACGGGGTGAAGCCGATCATCGGCGTCGAGGCCTACCTCACCCCGGGCACGTCCCGCTTCGACAAGACGCGCGTGCGCTGGGGCGACGAGTCCCAGACGAGCGACGACGTCTCCGCCCGCGGCGCGTACACCCACATGACGCTGCTCGCGCGGACGACCGAGGGGATGAACAACCTCTTCCGGCTCGGCTCCCGCGCCTCCCTCGAGGGTCAGATGGGCAAGTGGCCGCGGATGGACCGCGAGCTGCTCACCACCTACGCCGACGGCCTCATCGCCACCACCGGCTGCCCCTCGGGCGAGGTCCAGACCCGCCTGCGCCTGGGCCAGTACGACGAGGCGGTGCGGGCCGCGGGGGAGTACCAGGACCTCTTCGGCCGCGAGAACTTCTACGTCGAGCTCATGGACCACGGGCTGTCCATCGAGCGCCGCGTCATCAAGGACCTGCTCCGGCTCTCCAAGGACATCGGGGCGCCGCTCCTGGCGACCAACGACTCGCACTACACCAAGCCCGACGACGCCAAGATGCACGAGGCGATGCTCTGCCTCCAGTCGGGCACCACGCTCGCCGACCCGGACCGGTTCCGGTTCGACGGCGACACGTACTACCTGCGCAGCGCCCGGGAGATGCGCGACCTGTGGCGCGAGCTGCCCGAGGCCTGCGACAACACCCTCCTCGTCGCCGACCAGTGCGACGTCACGTTCCGCACCACCGCCGAGGGCGCGAACTACATGCCGCGCTTCGACGTCCCCGCGGGCGAGGACGAGTACTCCTGGTTCGTCAAGGAGGTCGAGAAGGGGCTCGCCTACCGCTACCCCGACGGCGTCCCGGACCAGGTCCGCGCCCAGGCGCAGTACGAGGTCGGCGTCATCAACCAGATGGGCTTCCCCGCCTACTTCCTCGTCGTCGCCGACTTCATCAACTGGGCCAAGGCCAACGGGATCCGGGTGGGCCCGGGCCGTGGCTCGGGCCCCGGCTCGATGGTGGCCTACGCGCTGCGGATCACCGACCTCGACCCCCTGGCCCACGGCCTCATCTTCGAGCGGTTCCTCAACCCCGACCGCGTCTCCATGCCCGACTTCGACGTCGACTTCGACGAGCGCCGGCGCGGGGAGGTCATCCGGTACGTCACCGAGAAGTACGGCGACGACCGGGTGGCCCAGGTGGTCACCTACGGGACCATCAAGGCCAAGCAGGCCCTCAAGGACTCCGCGCGCGTCCTCGGCTTCCCGTACCAGATGGGGGAGAAGCTCACCAAGGCGATGCCGCCGTCGGTCATGGGCAAGGACATCACCCTGTCGGGGATCTTCGACCCCAAGGACAAGCGCTACAACGAGGCGGAGGAGTTCCGCCAGCTGCACGCCGCGGACCCGGACGCCCGGGCCGTCGTGGAGACCGCGCAGGGCCTGGAGGGCATCAAGCGCCAGTGGGGCGTGCACGCCTGCGCCGTCATCATGTCCTCCGTCCCGCTGCAGGACGTCATCCCCGTGATGAAGCGGCCCCAGGACGGCGCGGTCATCACGCAGTTCGACTACCCCACCTGCGAGACGCTCGGCCTGCTGAAGATGGACTTCCTCGGGCTGCGCAACCTCACGGTGCTCGACGACGCCCTCGAGAACATCGTCCGCAACGGCAAGGACCCCGTCGACCTCGAGCACCTCACGCTCGACGACCCGGCCACCTACGAGCTCCTCGGCCGCGGCGACACCCTGGGCGTGTTCCAGCTCGACGGCTCCGGCATGCGCACGCTGCTGCGCCTCATGCGCCCCGACAACTTCGAGGACATCTCCGCCGTCGGCGCCCTGTACCGGCCCGGGCCGATGGGCGCGAACTCGCACACGAACTACGCCCTGCGCAAGACCGGCCAGCAGCCCATCGAGGCGATCCACCCGGAGCTGGCCGAGCCCCTCAACGAGATCCTCGGGACGACGTACGGCCTCATCGTCTACCAGGAGCAGGTCATGGCCATCGCCCAGAAGGTGGCGGGCTACTCCCTGGGACAGGCCGACCTCCTGCGCCGCGCCATGGGCAAGAAGAAGAAGGCGGAGCTGGACAAGCAGTTCGCCAGCTTCGAGGCGGGCATGCTCGAGCGCGGGTTCTCGGCCGGCGCGGTGAAGACGCTGTGGGACATCCTCCTGCCGTTCTCCGACTACGCGTTCAACAAGGCGCACTCGGCGGCGTACGGGCTCATCTCGTACTGGACGGCCTTCCTCAAGGCGAACTACCCCACCGAGTACATGGCCGCCCTGCTCACCTCGACGCAGGACAACAAGGACCGCCTGGGCCTGTACCTGGGCGAGGCGCGGCACATGGGGATCACGGTCCTCCCGCCGGACGTCAACACCTCGGCCGCGAGCTTCACGCCGGTCGGCGACCAGATCCGCTTCGGCCTCGCGGCGATCCGCAACGTCGGCGGCCCGGTGGTCGAGGCGATCATCGCCGCACGGGAGGAGAAGGGCGCCTTCACCTCCTTCACCGACTTCCTCGACAAGGTCCCCGCGCCGGTGTGCAACAAGCGCACCGTGGAGTCGCTCATCAAGGCCGGGGCCTTCGACACCCTGGGCCGCTCCCGGCGCGCGCTGCTCTCGCGTCACGAGGAGGCGGTGGACATGGTCATCGACGTCAAGCGCAACGAGGCGGTCGGCCAGTTCGACCTCTTCGCCTCCGTGCTCGGCAGCGATGCGCCGTCGGCCGGGTTCACCGTCGAGGTGCCGGACCTGCCCGAGTGGGACAAGGGCGAGAAGCTCACCTACGAGCGGCAAATGCTCGGGCTCTACGTCTCCGACCACCCGCTCTTCGGCCTCGAGCACGTCCTCCAGCGCGCCGCGGACACCTCGGTGGCGTCGCTGCTCACCGACGAGGGGCGGCCGGACGGCACGATGGTCACCATCGCCGGCCTCATCACCGGCCTGCAGCGGAAGATGACGAAGAACGGCAACCCCTGGGCGATCGCCACGGTGGAGGACCTCGAGGGCTCGATCGAGGTGCTGTTCTTCCCGCAGACGTACGCCACGGTGGCGACGATGCTCGCGGAGGACACGGTCGTCACCGTCAAGGGGCGGCTCAACCGGCGCGACGACATCCCCACCATCAACGCCTCGGAGATCACCCTCCCGGACGTGACGACGGCGACCGACGGCCCGATCCAGCTCACCATGGCGGCGAGCCGGTGCACCACCCCCATCGTCGAGCGGCTCAAGGGGATCCTCACGGACCACCCGGGCAGCTCGGAGGTGCGGGTGCGCCTGACCAGCCCGGGCCGGGCGACGGTGATGCGCCTCGAGGACGCCTTCCGGGTGGAGCCGTCGCCGTCCCTGTTCGGCGACCTCAAGGCCCTGCTCGGGCCGAGCTGCCTGGCGAACTAGCGGGCTGGCGGTCAGCAGGCGAGCGCGCGAGCGCGGTCTGGCGGTCGGTGCCGTCCCAGCCGGGGCGGCCCGCCGCCGTCGTCGGCTCAGCGGCGGTCGGTGCCCACGAGGCGCCAGGCCGCCGGCAGCAGGGACGCGGCGAGGAGCGCCTTGAGGACGTCCCCGACGAGGAAGGGCGCGACGCCGAGGGCGAGCGCCTCGGGCAGGCCGATGCCGAGGTAGGCCATGAGCCACGGCACGCCGCACGCGTAGACGGCGAGAGTGGCGAGGGCCGCGGCCGCACCGGCGGGGAGCACGCGGCGGTCGGCCTGGCGCCGGGCGAGGGCACCGACGGTCGCGGCGGCGAGGACGTAGCCGAGGACGTAGCCGAACGACGCGAAGTGCGCACCCGCCGTCGCCCCGGCGAACCAGGGGACGCCGGCCATCCCGGCGAGCACGAAGACGACCATGCTCAGGGCGCCGCGAGCCGGCCCGAGGGCGGCGCCGACGAGCAGCACCGCGAAGGTGCCGAGCGAGAGCGGGACCGGGGTGAAGGGGAGCGGGACGGCGACCTGCCCGAGCAGGCCCGTGACGGCCGCGCCGCCGGCGACGAGGGCGGCGTCCTTGACGCGGGAGGCGGGCAGGACGTCGGCGAGGACGAGGGTCGTCGCGGTCACAGGTGCTCCAGGGGTTCGGCGAAGGGCTCCCGTCACGGTAGCCGCGCGGATCGTCCCGGTCGCGTGGTCGACAGGCACACACTCGGGCCCGCGGCGTTGTCGCATCCGTGCACGACCCCGTCGCGCTCGGCGGGGGTGCCGCCCGGTGCCGGGGTACCGCCCGCTGCCGCCGCCTCCGGTACGCCGTCGGTCAGCCGACGCGGGCGGATACGGTCCCGGCCGGGCGGTCGACCTGGACCAGCGCGCCCGGGCTGAGCTGGCGGCCGCGGCGGGTCTCGACCTCGCCGTCAACCCGCACCTCGCCCTCGGCGATGAGCTCGCGGGCGTCGGACCCGGAGTCGACAAGCCCGGCGAGCTTGAGGAACTGCCCGAGGCGGATGGTGCCGTCCGTCGTCGGCACGGTCGGGACGTCGTCGCTCATGCCTTGATCCTGCCAGGTGCGGGGGCCGGGCGCGGTCCGGGACGGACGGCACCCGCTGCGCGGGCGCCGGCGTCTTACGATCGGGGCATGCTCCGCCGTATCGACCTCCGCGACTCCGTCCTCGACACGCTCGGCCTCGCCGCCGTTCTCCCGCGTGCCGCCCTCGACGTCGAGGGGGCGCGGGCGCGGATCGCACCGGTCATCGATGACGTCCGGGCGCGCGGCGGCGCCGCGCTGCGCGACCTCGCCGAGCGGTTCGACGGCGTGCGCCCCGAGCACCTCCGTGTCCCGGCGGCGGCGCTGGCGTCGGCCCTGGACGACCTCGACCCCGAGGTGCGGGCGGCGCTCGAGATCGCCATCGCGCACAACCGCCGCGGGCACGAGGCGCAGCTGCCGACCGAGCGGACCACGGAGATCGTCCCGGGCGGTTACGTGCGCCAGCGCTGGGTGCCCGTACGTCGCGTGGGGCTCTACGTGCCCGGCGGCTTGGCCGTGTACCCGTCGAGCGTCGTGATGAACGTCGTCGCCGCGCAGGTGGCGGGAGTGGAGCAGCTCGCGGTCTCCAGCCCGCCCCAGGCCGCGTTCGGTGGCCTGCCCCACCCGGTCATCCTCGCGGCGTGCGCGCTCCTCGGGGTGGAGGAGGTCTACGCGGTGGGCGGCGCCCAGGCGGTCGCCATGTTCGCCTACGGCGCCGCGGGCGAGCCGGGGACGGCCGACGCCGAGCAGGTGTGCGAGCCGGTCGACGTCGTCACCGGCCCGGGCAACATCTACGTCGCCGCCGCCAAGCGCGCCGTCATGGGCACGGTGGGGATCGACGCGGAGGCCGGCACCACGGAGATCGCCATCCTCGCCGACGACACCGCCCGGCCGGTCGATGTCGCCGTGGACCTCATCTCGCAGGCCGAGCACGACCCGTCCGCCGCCTCCGTGCTCGTCACCGACTCCCCGGCGCTCGCGGACGCCGTCGACGCCGAGATCGAGGCGCGCGTGCCGCGGACCAAGCACGCCGACCGGGTGCGGACGGCGCTGAGCGGGCCGCAGTCCGGTGTCGTGCTCGTGGACGACCTCGACCAGGGCGTCGCCGTGTGCAACGCCTACGCGGCCGAGCACCTGGAGATCCAGACCGCCGCCGCCGCCGCCGTCGCGGGCCGGATCCGCAACGCCGGCGCGATCTTCGTCGGGCCGTACTCCCCGGTCCCGCTGGGCGACTACCTCGCGGGGTCGAACCACATCCTGCCCACGGGCGGGACCGCGGCGTTCGCCTCGGGGCTCAGCGTCATGGCGTACCTCAAGCCGGTGCAGGTCATCGAGTATGGCGAGACGGCGCTCAAGGAGCTCGCGGCGCCGCTCACCACGCTCGCCACGTCGGAGGACCTGCCGGCGCACGCCGAGGCGGTCAACGCCCGCTTCGAGTAGGCCGGGGCGGGCGCAGGGCGGAAGCGCTCTTCGCCCGCCCCCGCGGTCCGACGCCCCTCAGCGCTGCGCGAGCACGAACGGGTACACCTCTGCCGCCCCCGCCTGACGGAGGAGCCGGGTGGCCACGGTGAGCGTCCATCCGGAGTCGGCGTAGTCGTCGACGAGGAGGATGCGCCGGCCGGGGAGCCCCGCGGCGGTGGCCTCGGGCAGGTCCAGCTGCAACCGCCGGTGGACGGTCGCCAGGCGCTGCGCGGAGTTGACGTCGTGCCGGCCCGCGTCGTCTGCGCCGGGCACGAGAGCGCCGACGACCCGGACGCCGAGGATCCGAGCGACGCCGTCGGCGAGGTGCGTGACGAGCGTCGGACGGCTGGCGGAACGGATGACCACGACGCCGTCGACGGGCCGCCCGCCCCGGGCGCCGCCGTCGCCGCCGCCGGAGGCGTCGGGGGCGTTCGCGCCGCCGAGCCAGTCCTCGAGCACGCGCTGGACGGGTGCGCGCAGGGACGGGGGGAGCTCGCCGTCGCGCGGGCCGCCGTCGGGACGCTCGGGCGTGGGGGTGACGTCGAAGAGCTCACGCAGGGCGACGGACCAGCCCAGCCCGTCGAGGCGGCCGACGGCCCGGCCGACCTCCGCGCGCTCGCCGTCGGCGATCTTCCCCTTGAGGTCGATCCCGAGGCTCGGCATGCCGGTGGGCCACTGGCGGCGGGGGGTGATCTCGATGCCGGGGCGGTCCAGGCCGCTGCGGGCGCGGGAGACGGCGTCGGGGTCGGGGGCACCCACCAGCTCGAGGCCGCCGCACAGGTCGCACCGCCCGCACCGCCAGCCCGGCTCGAGGTCCGGGTCGTCGAGCTGCGCGCGCAGGAAGGCCATCCGGCACTCAGTGGCGCTCGCGGCCGTGGCCTCGGTTGCGCCGTCGTCCTCGCCGAGACGCTGGTAGGCGAGCATGGCGTCCTGCTCACAGCGCCGCGCCTGCTCCACCCGGTCGTACCGCGCCCGGTCGTAGTGCCAGGCCTGCCCGGTGGTCTCCCAGCCGCCGCGGACGCGCCGCAGGGCGCCGTCGACGTCGAGGACCTTGAGCATCATCTCGAGGCGGTTCCGCCGGAGGTCCACCTGGGTCTCGAGCTGAGCGGTGGACATGACGCCCCCGGCGGCGAGGGCGTCGAGCGACTGCCGCACGGAGGCCTCCGGCGGGAAGGCCATCGAGCCGAACCACGCCCAGATGTCGGCGTCCTCGCGGCCGGGCAGGAGGATGACGTCCGCGCGCTCCACGCCACGGCCGGCGCGGCCCACCTGCTGGTAGTAGGCGATGGGCGATGACGGTGCCCCGAGGTGGATGACGAAGCCGAGGTCGGGCTTGTCGAAGCCCATCCCCAGGGCGGACGTCGCGATGAGGGCCTTGACCTTGTTCTCCTTGAGGTCGCGCTCGAGCTCCTCGCGCTCGGCCGGGTCGGTCTGCCCGGTGTACGCGCGGACGTCGATCCCGGCGGCGCGGAGCTGCTCGGTGACCTGCATGGCGGCCGAGACGGTGAGCGCGTAGACGATGCCGGAACCCTCGTAGCGCGGGAGCTGGTCCGCGAGCCAGGCGATCCGGGTGGCCTGGTCGGGTAGGCGGAGGACGCCGAGGTGCAGGGAGGGGCGGTCGAGCGAGCCGCGCAGGACGAGCACCTCCGCGGTGGCGTCGTGCCCGGCGGCGTGGACGCCGAGCTGCTCGGCGACGTCGGCGCTGACCCGGGCGTTCGCCGTCGCCGTCGTCGCGAGGACGGGGATGCCGTCGGGCAGGTCGGCGATGAGGGTGCGGATGCGCCGGTAGTCGGGGCGGAAGTCGTGGCCCCAGTCGGAGATGCAGTGCGCCTCGTCGACGACGACGAGGCCGGCGCTCGCGGCGAGGCGGGGGAGCACCTCGTCGCGGAAGGCCGGGTTGTTGAGCCGCTCGGGCGAGCAGAGGAGCACGTCGACGTCGCCGGTGGCGATGGCGGCGTGGACGTCCTCCCACTCGGTGACGTTGGCGGAGTTGATGGTCACCGCTCGGATGCCGGCCCGTGAGGCGGCGGCGACCTGGTCGCGCATGAGCGCGAGGAGGGGCGAGACGATGACCGTCGGGCCCGCGCCGCGCGCCCGCAGGAGCGCCGTGGCGACGAAGTAGACCGCGGACTTGCCCCACCCGGTGCGCTGCACGACGAGCGCCCGGCGCCGGTGGGAGACCAGCGCCTCGATCGCGGTCCACTGGTCCTCACGCAGTCGCGCATCGGGGTTGCCGACGAGCCGTCGTAGCGCCGCCTCCGCCTCAGCCCGGAGCCCGTCCCCAGCGGCCTGGTCCGTCGCGGTCGGGGCGGCCGTGGTGGTCACCGCGCTCAGGTCGGCGTCGGCGGCGGTGCCGGTGCCGGTGGTCTCGGGCGAGCGGTCGTGCTGGGTGTCGGTCACGGGTCCTCCTGGGTGGGCTCGAGTACCACGGTGCCATGTTCGGAGGGGTGGCTTGTCCGGCCGGCGGCACTGCGTGAGGTCGGGCCACCGTGTCCTGGGTTCGGTGGCGCCTCGGGAACGGGGTCCTCACCGCGTTCCCGCCGCACCTGCCAGTTCCCCGCCAGCACGCCGACGACGTACGAGGTGTTCGCCCGAGGCTGCGGGTCGGGAGGCATGAGCGTGTCCGGGCCGACGGGGGCGCGTGCGACGTGGACGCAGCTGCCGACGTCGCCGGGCGTGCGCGGTGACGGGTGCACGCGGGCGCCATTCCGGTCGATGACGGTGAGATCACCGTCGCGGTTCATCTGGACGAGGTAGCCCCCCTCATGGAGGAGCCGGTGGTGCGTCCCGCACAGGAGCACGAGGTTGGACAGGACGGTGGGTCCACCGTGCGCCCAGTGGCGGACGTGATGGGCGTGGAGGTGGCTGCGGCGTTCACACCCGGGATAACGACAGCCGCCGTCCCGGGACCACAACGCCCGGACGAGGGCGGCGTTCGGGCGCCGAGTGCGCATGCCGACGTCGATCGTCCGGCCGGTCGTCCCGATGCCTCGGGCGTGGACCTGGACCACGATGCCGGCATCGCAGGTCAACCGTCGCGCGGTCTCCGGATGTAGCGCGGGCCCACCTTCCAGCCGGGGACCAGCGCTCGTCGCGAGGCGTTGTGGTGGGAGCGCGGCGGATCTCCCGTGACGGCGGTGCGGGCGAGCGACGCGCGGCGGGGGAGTGGCGGACGTCCCGCCCGCTTCCTCGGTAGTGGTCACCGGCGGCGCTCCGGTGCTCTCCTCCGCACGCAGGTCGTCCAGCGTGACGTGGAGGACGGTCTCTGCCCGTCGCCCGGTTCGTGGTCCGTCGTCGGCGACCGCGTCGGGCTGGGAGCAGAGCTCGACGAGGGCGTCGGCGAGAGAGCGTCGCGTACCGATATCCGGGTCGACGACGGCGGGTGGGCCAAAGGTGTCCTGCGCCGGGTCCGCCTGTTCCAACGGGGGCGGGGCGCCCGCGAGGGCCGCTGCCGTGCGGTGGCGGGTCTGTTCGAGCGCTTGGACGACCAGGGCGCCGTCGTCCGCCGGGAGCGTGACCCGGATTTGGAGGGATCCGTCGTCCGACCACCGCCAGGTCAGCGCGCGCCGCCCGTTCACGACGCGGGCTTCGGCGAGGTCCTTGACCTGGCGTACGCCGCGCAGGATGCGCTCGAGCTGGCCCGCGGAGGCGTGGAGGGCGACCTCGAGGAGGTCCTCCTCGGTGTCCGGCTCAGCGACGCGCGTGAGGGCACGGACCTTGGAGTAGCTGAGGCGTCCGGACGCGAACGCCTCGACGACCCTCGGAAGGTCCCGCAAGGCGCGGGCGACGCGGACGTGCTCGCGGGCGGCGCCGACGCCCATGCCGCACCGCCAGGACAGCCAGTGGGCGCAGGACAGGATGCCGCCGCCGTGCCACCCCTCTCGCTCGTCGAACTCACCGAGCAGGACGAGGAATCGGCACGTCGCCGCGGCGATGTGGCCGGCGAGGCGCGCGATCTCGTCGCCCAGCGCCTGGGCCTCCGCGGGTGTGTCAGACGGTGTGGAGCCGCTGCCCTGTTCGGGAACGGTGGTCATGAGCCCTCCCTTCGAACGTGTGTGCGACATTACCGCTCGGGTCCGACATCGCGTCTGGGCCTGTGGACCCGTGGTGCGCGGAGGGGTCGGCGGGGCATGCCGGGGCCCCCCGTGCGAGCGCGGCGGGATGTTTGGCGACAGTGGTTGCCGATGCGTTTCCGCGGAAACGCATCGTCGGTGGGCGTCGCTCAACGCGCGGGCGATGAACTGGTCGAGGGTGGGGGTTCTCAGGGGCGGTCGCGGGGTCTACGTTCTGGCCACAACGGTTCGCGATCCCCCGTATGAGTACGCCACCGGCGACCTGTCTGAGTGGCAGAGCGCCCAAGCAGAGGAGCGCCATGGGAAAAGTGGTCATGTACAGCTCGGTGTCGGTAGACGGCTTCATCGCGGACGGGAACGACCAGCCCGGACCGCTGTTCGACTGGCTGGTCAGCGGTGACGTGCCGTTGGACGGCAGTGGCGTCTTGAACGTGTCGCAGACGTCCTACGACTACACCCGGGCGTACTGGGACGAGATCGGAGTGACGATCGCCGGCCGCCGCGTCTTCGACATGACGGACGGCTGGGACGGGAAGCCTCCGAGCGGGATCGAGCACATGATCGTCGTGACGCACCGGCCGAAGCCGCAGGGCTGGGACCCCGCGGCGCCGTTCCACTTCGTCGACGGCGTCGAGGCGGCCGTGGCCAAGGCCCAGGAGCTCGCGGGCGATCGCATCGTCGAGGTTGCCGCTGGCGACGTCGGTGGCCAGGTGCTTGCCGCAGGTCTGGTCGACGAGGTGCGGATGGACGTCGTGCCCGTCGTGTTCGGGTCCGGCAGGCGCTACTTCGGGTCGGTCGATGCGCAACACCTGTTGGAAGATCCTGACGTGGTGATTCAGGGCAACCGGGTCCTTCACCTGCGCTATCGCGTGCGCCGCTGACCGATCCGGGCGGGTGTCGGAAGAATGTCCCCCGCGAGTGATCCGGGGACCGACGCGCGAGCGACACCCTCACCAGCCACTACACACCCGCGGCTGTGATGAGCCGTACTTGGCGACAGTCGTTGCCGATGCGTTTCCGCGGAAACGCATCGTCGGCGGGCGTCGCTCAAACCGGGACGTGGTGAGCGGGAGGCCGGAGTGGCTTACCCACAACCGGTGTTGTTGCCCTTCTCAGACGTGGTCACCAGGTCTACGTTCTGGCCATGGTGGTTCGCAGTCGACCGCATGTGGCCGTGGCGGTGCTTGCCCTCGCGGGTCTCGTCGTCGCCGGATGCAGCGTCGAGGCCGAACCCGGTCCCACGACGTCGAGCGGAGAACCGGGCACGTCTACCAGTGCGAGCACGACGACGGCGACGCCTGCTCCCGGCCCTACGGACTGGCCCGAGCCTGACCGGCCCGCGTCGATGGACCGCGACGACCTCGTCGGCGCGAAGGCCGCCGCGCAGTACTTCATCGAGCTTTACCCATATGTGTACGCCACCGGCAATTTGTCAGAGTGGCAGGCGATGTCGCATCCGGAGTGTGCGTTCTGCACGAGCGTGGTCGACGGCGTTCGTGAGCTGCACGACGCCGGCGGGTATGCGATTGGCCCGGAGGTGACTGTGGTCGAGGTGCGTGGGGCTGACCCCGTGGACGGAAACCCGTACTTCTCCGTTGACGTTGCGGTTTCTCAAGGACCATCGCGGTCGTATTCCTCGACGGGCGACCTCACCGGCGAGGCGTCTGCCTCGAGAAATGTGCTGCTCGCAGCGCTTGAACGTACTGGGGCCGGTTGGCAGGTCCGGGAGATCCAGGTCGAGGAACTCGATGAAAACCAAGGGTAGGAACGCTGTATCAGCGGCGGTTCTGGGGGCCTGTGCGGCCCTCAGCCTTGCGATGACCGTGCCCCGGGCGCCCGAGTTCGGCGGAGAGGGAAGTGGGGACAGCATCATCCTCCGTGGACGAGAGTCGTTGTGGGACGTGTTGCGGCCGGACGTGGCCACCCCGGCCCACGGTGGGAGTGGTGGGAGTGGTGGGAGTGGTGAAACCGGGAGCAGCCGCGGTGATGCCGACGCCGCTCCGACCTGTCCGCTGACGCGATATACGCAGGGCAAGTACTGGGTCGAGGTCGACGCGTGTCTCGGCGGGACCGAGTGGACCCCATGGTTCGAGGACGTCGCGCCCGGCGAGCCGCCACCGGATGGCCCGGCGACGCCGCCCGGGCAGCAGGTGATCGTCACCGCCGAGGACGTCCAGTCGCTGCCGATCGACTCGGGCGGGCTGGTCGTTCAGCCTGCGCAGCCGTGGGTCCTGGTCAACCTCGACACGGTCGTCATGACCGGTGCCAGGGAGCAGGTGCTCGAGGCGGTGGTGCTGGGAGTGCCGGTGCGTGTCCGGGTGGTACCCGTGGAGTACGCCTGGGACTTCGGCGACGGCTCGGCTCCCGTCGTGACGACCGACCCGGGCGCGCCGTGGCCGGAGCACACGGTGGCACACGCCTATACCGCCGCCGGCGCTGTGCAAATCTCCTTGACGACGCAGTGGGAGGCCCAGTTCCAGCCGGTGGGGACAGCCGGGTGGCTGCCCGTGACGGGCCGGGCGTCGACCACTGAGGTGAGCGAGCCCATCGAGGTGGTCACCGCCACCCCTCGCCTCGTCCGCAACGGCTGACGGGCGTGCGCGGTGCCCGGACGTCGCACGACGGCGGGTGCTCGCTGGCGGAGGCCGTGCGCCGCTCGAGGGGAGCCCCCATCGCTCAGGCTCGTCGACACGCATGGCCAAGACGTTTCCGCGGAAACGTCTCGGCGACATGCGTCGGTGCCCCGCCGTGGGGGCGGACGGTGCCGGTCACCTACCAGCCGACCTCCCTAGACTCATGTCCGTGATGACCATGCCGCAGCGCCCGGAGTCGTCGACCGCGCCGGGATCCGCGGGCACCGCGCCCGCCCAGCAGGCCGCCCAGCAGGCCAACGCGCCCGCCCAGCAGCCCTCCACCCTCCCGGTCCGGCCCGGCCTCGAGGGCTTCGAGCCCTACGGCGCCCCGCAGCTCGCGCTCCCGGTGCTGCTCAACGTCAACGAGAACCCGCACCCGCCGTCGAACGCCGTCGTTGCGGACATCGCCGCGGCCGTCGCGGAGGCGGCCCACGGACTCAACCGCTATCCCGACCGCGAGTTCCTCGACCTGCGGCGCGACCTCGCCGACTACCTCCACGTCGAGTCCGGCATCGACGTGCTCCCGCCGGAGCAGATCTGGGCCGCCAACGGCTCGAACGAGGTCATGCTCCACCTGCTCCAGGCCTTCGGCGGCCCCGGCCGCACGGTCCTCTCCTTCGCCCCGACGTACTCCATGTACCCCGAGTACGCCCGCGACACCCTCACCGGCTGGGTCGCCGGCCGCCGCGAGGACGACTTCACCCTCGACGTCGACCACGCCCTGGCCCAGCTCGCCGAGCACCGGCCGGCCGTCGTCCTCCTCGCCAGCCCCAACAACCCCACGGGCACGGCGCTCCCGCTCGCGACAATCGAGGCGATCGCCGACGCCGCCGCCACGAGCGGCCCGCCCGGGCCCGACGGCGGACCGACGGCGAGCGTCGTCGTCGTCGACGAGGCCTACGCCGAGTTCCGCCGCACCGGCACCCCGAGCGCCCTCACCCTCCTCGACCGCTACCCGCACCTCGCGGTCTCGCGGACGATGTCCAAGGCCTTCGGCCTCGCCGGCGCCCGGGTGGGTTACCTCGCCGCGGACCGTGCCGTCGTCGACGTCCTCCGGGTCGTCCGGCTGCCGTACCACCTCTCCGCGGTGACGCAGGCCGTGGCCCGCGCGGCCCTGCGCCACCGGGGCGCGCTCATGAGCCAGGTGGCCACGCTGCGCGACGAACGGGACGCCCTCGTCGAGTGGCTGCGGGGGCAGGGTCTGACGGTCGCCGACTCCGACGCCAACTTTGTCCTCTTCGGACCGTTCGATAACCGCGACGCGGTGTGGCAAGGTCTGGTGGAGCGGGGCGTGCTGATCCGGGTGGTCGGCCCTCCGGGTTGGTTGCGGGTCTCGATCGGGACCGGCGAGGAGATGGCCGCCTTCCGGACGGCGCTGCAGGAGGTGCTCGGGCTGTGACGGCACGCATGAACGAGGCGCACGTGGACCAGGGACCCGCGAACGACGGACCGACGAACGCCGGACCGGCGAACGCCGGACCGGCGAACGGACGACGGACCGCGCGGGTCGAGCGCGCGACGTCGGAGTCCAACGTCATCGTCGAGCTCGACCTCGACGGCACCGGCGCCACCGACATCTCCACGACCGTCCCCTTCTACGACCACATGCTCACCGCGCTGGGGCGGCACTCGCTCATCGACCTCACGGTCCAGGCCAGCGGCGACACCGACATCGACGCCCACCACACCGTCGAGGACGTCGCGATCTGCATCGGCCAAGCGCTGCGCCAGGCGCTCGGCGACAAGCGCGGCATCTCCCGCTTCGGCGACGCCCTGGTCCCGCTCGACGAGGCGCTGGCGCAGGCCGTCGTCGACATCTCCGGCCGCCCCTACCTCGTCCACACGGGTGAGCCGGCCGGGCAGGAGTACCACCTCATCGGTGGCCACTTCACCGGTTCCCTCACCCGCCACGTGCTCGAGTCGATCGCCCACCACGCCGGGATCTGCCTGCACGTGCGGGTCCTCGCCGGGCGGGACCCCCACCACATCGTCGAGGCGCAGTTCAAGGCGCTCGCCCGAGCCCTCCGCCAGGCGGTGGAGCCCGACCCCCGGGTGAGCGGCATCCCGTCCACCAAGGGGGCGCTATGACCGACCCGGCGCCCCCCGTGGCCCTCGTCCTCACGCCGGTCGCCTCGGCCGCCGCGCTCGCGGGGCTGTGCTCGATGACCGGCGTCGACGTCCACGTGGTGCCCTCGCGTGGCGGCGCGATCGCGGTGCTCGAGCTCCCGCCGCCCGCCGGTCCCGTGGTGCCCGACGACGCCGCGGCGCTCGCGGACCCCGACGCCCTCCCGCCGGCGCCGCCGGAGTGGGACATGAGCGAGCTCCTGCCCTCCGACGACGTCCCGCAGGCGGCCGACGACCTCGCCCGCACCCTTTCCCGGCTGTCGAAGACCGGCGTGGTGCTTCTCACCGCCCGCCTCGCGGCCGACGGCGGACCGGAGACCGGGATCTCCGGCCACCTCTCGGCGCGGCGCTACACCGAGGGGGAGCGCGGTGACGACGTCCCCGCCGGCCTCGTGCTCGCCGGGGCCGACGACGTCGTGGAGAGCCTCATCCTCGGCCGCGTGCGGGTCGAGGACGTCCGGGGCCACGAACGCTCCGGCACGCTGCCGCGCTGGAAGGCCGCGCAGATGTTCGCCAAGGGACTGCGCCGCCGCCGTCCGTGACGCCGTCGTCCGTGATGCCGTCGTCCGTGACACTCCGACCGGGCCCCTGCGCCGCGCCCGGTAAACTGGCGGCGTGACCACCAAGCCGAACGTCGTCGTCCTCGACCACGGGTCCGGCAACATCCGGTCCGCGGTCCGTGCCCTTGAGCGCGCCGGCGCCGACGTCACCCTCACCGCTGACCGCGAGGCCGTGGACGCCGCCGACGGCCTCGTCGTGCCGGGCGTCGGGGCTTTCGCCGCCGTCATGGACCAGCTCCGCGCCGTCGGCGCCCCGCGGATGATCGAGCGCCGCCTCGCCGGCGGCCGTCCCGTCCTCGGGATCTGCGTGGGCATGCAGGTCATGTTCACCACGGGCCGCGAGCACGGCGTCGCCACGCCCGGGCTGGACCAGTGGCCGGGGACGGTCGAGCGGCTCGAGGCCGACGTCGTCCCGCACATGGGCTGGGCGCCCGTCGCGCCGCCGGCGGACACCGTCCTGTTCGACGGCGTCGCCGACGAGCGCTTCTACTTCGTGCACTCCTACGCCGTCCGGGTCGACCCGACGGCGGAGTTCGACCCGAGCTCGCCGCTGACGCCGCCGCGCGTCACCTGGGCGGAGCACGGCACGCCCTTCGTCGCCGCCGTCGAGAACGGGCCGCTGTCCGCGACCCAGTTCCACCCCGAGAAGTCCGGCGACGCCGGCGCGCACCTGCTGCACAACTGGGTCACCGCCCTGCGCTGACCCGCCCGCCCCCCGAACTAGGAGACACCCATGCCCGGCCCCCACCTCGAGCTGCTCCCCGCCGTCGACGTCGTCGAGGGCCAGGCGGTCCGGCTCGTCCAGGGCGAGGCAGGGTCGGAGACGTCCTACGGCGACCCCGCCGAGGCCGCGCGGGCGTGGGTGGAGCAGGGCGCCCAGTGGGTGCACCTCGTCGACCTCGACGCCGCCTTCGGTCGCGGCTCCAACGCCGAGCTGCTCGCGGACATCGTCGGCTCGCTCGACGTCGCGGTGGAGCTCTCCGGCGGCATCCGCGACGACGAGAGCCTCGAGCGGGCGCTCGCGACCGGCGCCCGCCGGGTCAACCTCGGCACCGCCGCGCTCGAGGACCCGGAGTGGACGGCACGCGCCATCGCCCGGCACGGCGACCGCATCGCCGTCGGGCTGGACGTCCGGGGCACCACGCTCGCCGCCCGCGGGTGGACCCGCGACGGCGGCGACCTGTGGGAGGTCCTCGCCCGCCTCGACGGCGACGGGTGCTCGCGCTACGTCCTCACCGACGTCACCAAGGACGGCACGCTCCGCGGCCCCAACCTCGAGCTGCTTCGCGAGGTGTGCGCCCGTACGGATGCGCCGGTCGTCGCCTCCGGCGGCGTCTCCTCCCTCGCCGACATCGCGGCCCTGCGCTCGCTCACGGACATCGGCGTCGAGGGCGCCATCGTCGGCAAGGCGCTCTACGCCGGGGCCTTCACGCTCCCGGAGGCGCTCGACGTCGCGGGCCGGCCGTGACTCCCCTCCCGTCAGGCCCCGCCGGTGACGGCGCCGGTACCGGTGACGGCGCCGACTCCGCGGGCCGCGCCTGGGCCGGGCGGGTGCTGCGGCCCAACCCGTTCGCCGGCGACGACGGCTCCGTCGACCCCGCCGTGGCGGCAGCCCTGGCGCTGGGGGAGGACGAGCGCGCCGACGCTGTGACGGCGGCGCTGGCGAGCGCCCGCGTCCTCGTCCCCATCGTGGCCCACGCCCACCCCGGTCGCACCGGCGAGGGCGGCGTCGCCGACCACACCGCCCACGGCTCGGACGACCCCGCCGGTGACGCCTGCGCGTCCGCCGCCATGGTGTCCGTCCGCACGCCCGACGGCCGCGCGGCCCTGCCTGTCTTCAGCTCCCTGGAGACCATGGCGGCGTGGGACGCCACCGCCCGGCCCGTGCCCGTGGAGGCCGCCCGCGCGGCCCTGTCCGCGGTGTCCGACGCCGACAGCCTCGTCGTGCTCGACCCCGCCGGCCCGGTCACCGTCCTCCTCGGCCGCCCGGCCGTGTGGGCGCTCGCCCAGGGGCGGGCGTGGACCCCGTCGTGGCGCGACCCGGAGCTGCCTGCCGTGGCCGCGGCGGCGCTGCGCGGCATCCGCGAGCTCCTCGGCGTGCGCCTGGAGCGGGGCCGGCGCGCCGAGCTCCGCGTCGTCCTCGCCGTCGACGACCGGCTCGACCGCGAGCGGATGGCCGACGCCGTCGACCGCGCCGGGCAGGCGCTGCGCGACGACCCGGTGCTCACCGACCGGGTCGACTCCCTGGAGCTCTACCCCGTCCCCGGCCACCGCGGCGACGCGCCCACCTGACGCGCCGGACCCGCCGGACCCGCTTGACGCACCCGGACGAGCCAGACGCGCCGGAGGAGCCAGGCGCGCCGGAGGAGCCAGGCGCGCCGCTACGGCGTCGTCGTGGCGGTGGCCGACGGCGTCGGCGTGGGCAGAGGCGTGAGCGGGGCCAGCGGGCTGTCCGTCCCCGGTGCGTCCGACGGCGCCCCGTCCGGCGCCTCGGTGCTGGGCCCCTCGGTGGTGGGCCCTTCGGTGCCCGGGGCCTCGGTGGGGGTGCCCGTGCCCGGCACCTGGCCGGGGGCGTCGCACGCCGTCAGCGGCGTGAACGCCTCCTCGGCGAGGAGCTCGTGCAGCGTGCTCACGGGGACCATGTAGCTGTTCCCCCACATGTCCATCGCGTAGACGACGCCGATGACCTCACCGTCGGCGTTGAGGACGGCGCTCCCCGAGGACCCGTGGTCCACCTCGGCGTTGGTCCGCCCCACCATGCCGAGGTCGGAGCCCAGGGGGTCCGGCTCGTACCCGAGGACCTGCCCGGTCGTCGTCGTGAGCTGGCCTCCCTCGGGGTACCCGATGACGGTCACCTGGTCGCCCGCGGCGGCGTCGACCTCGGCGATGCCCGGGACGCTCGTCAGCGGCTCCTCGGTCCGCAGGAGGGCGAGGTCCGCGAGGTCGGAGCCGCCGGCGGAGACGGCCTCGATCTCCCGGCCGTCGTAGGTGGTGATCTGCAGGCGGGAGGAGTTCGCCGCGACGTGCCGGTTGGTGATGATGGTCCGCTCGTCCAGGGCGAACCCCGACCCGGTGGAGAGCTCACCGCACCCGACGTTGCGCACCCGCACCGCCATGCGCTCGGCGGCGTCGACGCCGTCCGGCGACAGGCTCCCGGGGTCGGCGACGACCGGTGCGACGTCGTCGGGCACGAACGTGGTCGGCAGCGGTCCGGGCATCGCGGGGACGGCGCCGCACGCCGCGGTCCCGGCGAGCAGGACGACGGCGAAGGCGGCCGCGGGACGGCGGCTCACTCGCCGACCTGCCGCTGGAGCTCGTCGTTCGCCTCGGTGGCGGCGGTGCAGAACTCGCCCACCCGGGTGCGGAAGTCCGCCAGCTCGGTCGGGTCGTAGGCGGCGGCGTCGTCGAGGTAGCCGATGAGCTGCTGCTGCCCACGGACGCAGTCGTCCATGGCGAGGGCGACGGCGGTCGCGGCGGAGGAGACGCGGGCCTGGTAGTCGGCGAGCTGGCGCTGGATCTCGCGGTCGTCGCCGGTCTGGGCGACGCGGTCGGCGAGCTCGGCGATCTGCTCCTGCGCGGCCTCCAGCTGGTCCTGGGTGGTCGTCAGCGCGTGGTCCGCGTCGGTGAGCTCGGCCCGGGACTGCGCCAGCTCCGTGCCCAGGGTCTGCGCGCTCTCCTCGAGCTGCGCCGCCCGCTCCGACCAGGCGCGGGCGAGGACGAGGAGGTAGACCCCGGCGGCGACGGCGAGGACGAGCGCGATGACGGCGACGACGAGCGGCCACCGGCGCCGGGACGCGGCCCGGCGCGGGCCGTGCGCCGGGGGACCAGCCGGTGCCCCCGGGCCGGCGGGGACCGGGTCGGCGGGGCCTGGGCCGGCGGGGGTGGCACGGGCGGTGGGGGACCCCGCGCCCGACCACGGCTCCGCCGCGGGGGGCTGCGCCATCGCACGCGCGGGGGCGTGGGTGGCGTGCGGGTCGACACTCATGCGTGATAGTCTCCCAGACTGACCGACCGGGGGTGAAAGCCCTCGGTGTGCAAGCGGAGATCATCCCACCTTGTCTCGACTGTTCGCGAGGACGACAGAGGCCGGGTCTGGTCCTTGAGGGCGTGCCCTCACGCGTGCTCCGGCACGCGGACCTGTGGCCTCCGTGCGCACCCGCGCCGGGGGCCTTCTCTGTGCGCGGCCATCGACGACAGCGTGAAGGAGCAGCACATCAGCGAGCCCCGCATCAATGAGCGGATCCGCGTGCCCGAGGTTCGCCTGGTAGGACCGGGCGGCGAGCAGGTGGGTGTCGTCCGCGTGGAGGATGCCCTGCGACTGGCCCAGGAGGCCGACCTCGACCTCGTCGAGGTCGCCCCCGATGCGCGGCCACCCGTGTGCAAGCTCATGGACTACGGCAAGTTCAAGTACGAGTCGGCCATGAAGGCACGCGACGCCCGCCGCAACCAGGTGAACACGGCGCTCAAGGAGATCCGGTTCCGCCTCAAGATCGACCCGCACGACTACGAGACCAAGAAGGGTCACGTGGTGCGGTTCCTCAAGGGCGGCGACAAGGTCAAGGTCATGATCATGTTCCGCGGTCGTGAGCAGTCGCGCCCCGAGATGGGCATGCGCCTCCTCCAGCGCCTCGCCGAGGACGTCTCGGACCTGGGCGCGATCGAGAGCTCGCCGCGCCTCGACGGCCGCAACATGACGATGGTCATCGGCCCGCACAAGAAGAAGGCCGAGGCGCGCAACGAGCAGCGCCGCGAGCGCGAGAAGCAGGCCTCCGACGAGGCCACGCCCGAGGCGTAGCACCCCGACGCCCACCCCATCCCGCCGGTGCGAGCCGGCAGAACTACCCGTGCCCCCCGCACGGCCCACCCGAGGAAGAGACGATGCCGAAGAACAAGACGCACTCCGGTGCCAAGAAGCGCTTCCGGATCACCGGCAGCGGCAAGGTCATGCGCGAGCAGGCCAACCGCCGGCACCTCTTCGAGAGCAAGTCGAGCAAGCGGACTCGCCGTCTGGCCATGGACAAGGCGGTCGCCCCCGCCGACGTCAAGAAGATCAAGAAGCTGCTCGGCAACTGAGCCGCCCTACCCTTAGGAGAACGACGTGGCACGCGTCAAGCGGGCGGTAAACGCCCAGAAGAAGCGCCGCACTACCCTCGAGCGCGCCGCCGGTTACCGCGGCCAGCGCTCGCGGCTGTACCGCAAGGCGAAGGAGCAGGTCACCCACTCCCTCACCTACAACTACCGCGACCGCAAGGCTCGCAAGGGCGACTTCCGTCGCCTGTGGATCCAGCGCATCAACGCCGCGGTCCGCGCCCAGGGGATGACGTACAACCGGTTCATCCAGGGCCTCAAGGCCGCCGAGATCGAGGTCGACCGCCGCATGCTCGCCGAGCTCGCGGTGAGCGACCCGGCCGCGTTCAACGCGCTGGTCGAGCTCGCGCGCACCAGCCTGCCCGAGGACGTCAACGCCCCCGCGGCGTGAGACCCACCCTCGACGCGCCCCGTCACGCTCCGGTGTGGCGGGGCGTCGTCATGCCCGGCATGCCCGCCCGCCAGGGCCCGCTGACGCGCGCGCCGTGGGTGACGCCGCCGACGCGCTGACCGCGCCGACCCAGGAGGAACGATGGACCACGTCGCCGACCGGCTGACCGAGCGCCTGCGGCGCGTGCGGGCGCTGCACCAGCGGTCCGTCCGCCGCCGCGAGGGCCGCTTCCTCGTCGAGGGGCCCCAGGGGGCCCGGGAGGCCGTGCGTCACGCCGCCCCCGCGGTCCGCGAGGTCCTCCTCACCCCCGGCGCGGCAACCCGGTACCCGGAGATCGCCGGGTTCGAGCGCGTCCAGCTCGTCACCGAGGAGGTGTCGGCCGCCCTCAGCGCCGACTCCCAGGGCGTCCTCGCCGTCGTCGACGCCGCCGCAGTCGCGACCGACGAGGGCGCGTTGGCCGGCGCGCGGCTGGTCGCCGTGCTCGCCCGGGTCACCGACCCGGGCAACGCCGGTGCGGTGATCCGCGCCGCCGACGCCGCCGGGGCCGACGCCGTCGTCCTCACCGCCGGCAGCGTCGAGCTGCTCAACCCCAAGGTGGTGCGCTCCACCGCCGGCTCGCTCTTCCACCTCCCCGTCCTCACCGGCGCGGACGCCGCGGCGTCGGTCGCGGCGGTGCGGGCCGCCGGGCTGCAGGTCCTCGCGGCGGACGGGCGCGGGCGCTGGGACCTCCACGCCCTCGACGGCGCCGGGGCGCCGGACCTCGCTCGGCCCACCGCGTGGCTCTTCGGCACCGAGGCGCAGGGGCTGAGCGCGGACGAGCGGGCCCTGGCGGACGCCACCGTGCGGGTGCCGGTCCACGGGCTGGCGGAGTCCCTCAACCTCGCCACCGCCGCGACGGTGTGCCTCTACGAGTCGGCGCGGGTGCAGCGGGCCTGAGGGTGCAGCGGGCCTGAGGACTCAGCGGGCCTGAGGACTCAGCTCTGCACGTAGTCGAGCAGCCGGTCGCGCTCGGCGGCGAGCTCGTCGAGGCGCTGCTTGACGATGTCGCCGATGCTGACGATGCCGACCAGGCGCCCGTCGGTGACGACCGGCATGTGGCGGACGCGGCGCTCGGTCATGGTCCGGGCGAGCGACTCGATGTCGTCCGCGGGGGTGCACGTGAGGACGTCGGTGCTCATGATCTGCCCGACGGTCACCTCCGCGAGGGCGGCGTGCTCGCGCAGCGCCCCGACGACGTCCCGCTCGCTGACGATGCCGGTGACAGCCCCGTCGCCGTCGGAGACCACGGCGGCGCCGATGCGCTGCTCGCCGAGCACGTCGACGAGCTCACTCACGGCCATGTCGCTGCGAACGGTGACGACGGCGTCACCCTTGCGTCGGAGCACCTCGGAGATGCGCATGCCCGAGGATACCGCGACCGTGACGCAGATCACAGGGGCCGCGGCGGCGCGATGGGACGATGGCGCGATGCGCCTCTTCGCCGCCGTCCGGCCGCCCGAGCGGGTGCTCGCGCACCTCGCCGCCGCCACCGAGGCGGTCCGCGGGCCGCAGGCCGGCCCGCCGGCCCTGCGGTGGACCCCGCCGGAGCAGCAGCACATCACCCTCGCCTTCTACGGCGAGGTGCCCGACGGCGCCGCGGAGGACCTGGCCGCAGGCCTCGCCGACGTCGTCGCGGCGGCGCCCGCCCCCACGCTCCAGCTCGTGGGCGCCGGGGCGTTCTCCGGGCGCACCCTGTGGGCGGGGGTGCGGGCTGCGGACCCGGCCGGGCTCGTCGACCTCATGGCCGCCGTCGACGCGCTGGGCGACGCCGTCGGGGCGCCCCACGAGCCGCGAGACCGGCGCCGGGCGCACCTCACGCTCGCCCGGGTCGGCACGCGCTCTCGCCGGGGCGTCGACCTCGCCGGGATCGTCCACGCCCTGTCGGTCTACGCCGGCCCGGAGTGGACCGCCGGCCACGTCGAGCTCGTCGCCTCCCAGCTGGGCAAGGGCCGCGGGGGCGGCCCGCTCCACGACGTCCTCGCCGCGCTGCCCTTCGCGCCCGGGCGCTAGGGTGGGGCCCGTGCAGCGCGACACGGCGTCGTCGGCCCATCGGCGATTTACCGGGCCCGTCCGGGTCCGGTAGGCGACCACGCGCCGGAGCGCACACCCCGGACGGGCGCAGCACTAGACTCCTGCGCTGGCACCCGCACCGGAAGGCTGGCATGACCGACCCCATCTCCCCGCTCGACCCCGCCGCTGTCGACGCGGCCGTGGACGCGGCGCTCGCCGCCGTCGCCGCCGCGACCTCGCTCGCCGAGCTCAAGGACGCGCGGCTCGCCCACACCGGCGACCGCAGCTCGCTCGCGCTGGCGAACCGCGCCATCGGCACCCTCGACAAGACCGAGAAGGCGGCCGCCGGCCAGCGGCTCGGCGCCGCCCGTGGCCGCGTGGCCGCCGCCGTCGCCGCCCGGCAGGCCGAGCTCGAGGTCGAGCACGAGGCCCGGCAGCTGCGCACCGAGACGGTCGACGTCACGCTGCCGACCGACCGCCGCCCCCGCGGTGCGCGCCACCCGCTGGAGACGCTCCAGGAGGAGATCGGCGACTTCTTCGTCGCCATGGGCTGGGACATCGCCGAGGGCCCCGAGGTCGAGCACGAGTGGCTCAACTTCGACGCCCTCAACCACGGCCCGGACCACCCGGCGCGTCAGATGGCCGACACGTTCTACGTCCAGGGGACGGCCGGGCAGGACACCCCCGGACTGGTGCTGCGCACCCACACCTCGCCCGTCCAGGCGCGGACCATGCTCAGCCGTGACCTGCCGATCTACATCGCGTGCCCCGGCAAGGTCTTCCGCAACGACGCCCTCGACGCCACGCACACCCCCGTCTTCCACCAGGTCGAGGGCCTCGCGGTGGACAAGGGGCTGACCATGGCGCACCTCAAGGGCACGCTCGACCACTTCGCGCGGGCGATGTTCGGACCGGAGGCCCGCACCCGGCTGCGGCCGAGCTTCTTCCCCTTCACCGAGCCCAGCGCCGAGATGGACCTGTGGTTCCCGCAGAAGAAGGGCGGCGCGGGCTGGATCGAGTGGGGCGGCTGCGGCATGGTCAACCCCGCCGTCCTCGTGGCGGCCGGCATCGACCCCGACGTCTACACCGGCTTCGCCTTCGGCATGGGCGTCGAGCGCACGCTCATGCTCCGCCACGGCATCGCCGACATGCACGACATCGTCGAGGGCGACATGCGCTTCTCGGCCCAGTTCGGCACCACGGGAAAGGGGAACTGACATGCCGTACGTCCCGCTGTCCTGGCTCGCCGAGCACGTCGCCGTCGCGCCCGGGACCACCGCGGCCGACCTCGCCGCGGACCTCGTCCGCGTGGGCCTCGAGGAGGAGGAGATCGTCCCCGCGGCGGTCACCGGCCCGCTCGTCGTCGGCCGGGTCCTCTCCGTGGTCGCCGAGGAGCACAAGAACGGCAAGACGGTGAACTTCTGCCGGGTCGACGTCGGCGAGGCGCACAACGACGCCCCCGGCACCGGCAAGGAGCCGGCCGACGTCCCCTCCCGCGGCATCGTCTGCGGCGCCCACAACTTCGGTGTCGGCGACTCCGTCGTCGTCGCCCTCCCCGGGACCACGCTGCCGGGCGACTTCCACATCGCCGCCCGCAAGACCTACGGGCACACCTCCGACGGGATGATCTGCTCGGCCCGCGAGCTGGGCCTCGGCGAGGACCACGCCGGCATCATCGTCCTCGAGCAGCTCCTCGGCGCCGGGGACGTCCCCGCGCCCGGCGCCGACGCCATCGCGCTGCTCGGCCTGGGGGAGGAGGTGCTCGAGATCAACGTGACCCCCGACCGCGGCTACTGCTTCGCCATGCGCGGCGTGGCCCGCGAGTACTCCCACGCCACCGGGGCGGCCTTCACCGACCCGGGCCTGCCGGAGAACCTTCCCGGCGGCCCGCCGCCCGCGGCCACGCCCGACGCCGTCGTCGTCGAGGTCGACGACGCCGCGCCGATCGCCGGGAACGTCGGCTGCGACCGCTTCGTCACCCGCGTGGTCCGCGGCATCGACCCGAGCGCCCCGTCCCCGGCGTGGCTCAAGGAGCGCCTCACCCAGGCGGGGATGCGCCCCATCTCCCTCGCCGTGGACGTGACCAACTACGTCATGCTCGACCTCGGCCAGCCGCTGCACGCCTACGACCTCGCCGAGGTCGCCGAGCCGGTCGTCGTGCGCCGCGCGGCGCCGGGGGAGCAGCTCACCACGCTCGACGACGTCACCCGCACCCTCGACCCCGAGGACCTGCTCATCACCGACTCGCCCGACGGGGCGCGCGGCTCGCGCGTGCTCGGCCTGGCCGGTGTCATGGGTGGGGCGCAGACCGAGGTCGGGCCCGCCACCACGGACGTGCTCGTCGAGGCCGCGCACTTCGACCCCGTGTCCGTGGCGCGCACCGCCCGCCGGCACAAGCTGCCGAGTGAGGCCGCCAAGCGCTTCGAGCGCGGCGTCGACCCGCGGCTGCCCGCCGTGGCCGCCCAGCGCGTCGTCGACCTGCTCGTCGAGCACGGCGGCGGGACGGCGGACCCGCGGGTCGGCGACCTCGACCGCACCGGCCACCCCGCGCCCGTGCTCCTGCGCGTGGACGAGGCGCGCCGGCTCACCGGCGTCGACTACCCGCGCGAGCAGGTGAGGGGCCTCCTCGAGGAGATCGGCGCGCGCGTCGAAACCACCGAGGACCCCGAGGTCGTCGCCGTCACGCCGCCCACCTGGCGGCCCGACCTCGTCGGACCGGCCCACCTCGTCGAGGAGGTCGCGCGCCTGGCGGGCTACGACGAGATCCCCTCGGTCCTGCCGACCGCCCCCGCCGGCCACGGCCTCACCCGCGGCCAGCGGCAGCGCCGCGACGTCGCCCGGGCGCTGGCGGACCTCGGGCTCGTCGAGGTGCTCTCCTACCCGTTCGTCGGGGAGGTCCACGACCGCATGGGCCTGCCCGCGGACGACGAGCGCCGCCTGGCGCTGCGCCTGGCCAACCCCATGGCCGACGACGCCCCCTTCATGCGCACGTCCCTGCTCGACAGCCTCCTCGACGTCGCGCGGCGCAACGTGAGCCGCGGGCTCGTCGACGCCCGCGTCTTCGAGCTCGGTCTCGTCACCCGGCCCGCCGGGGTCGGGGTCGCCGCCTCGCCGCCGGCGGACCGCCGGCCGACCGACGACGAGCTCGCCGCCCTCGCGCAGGCCGTGCCGCGCCAGCCGCGGCACGTCGCCGGCGTCCTCACCGGTCAGCTCGTCCCCGACGGGGTCTGGGGCCGCGGGCGCGCCGCCGACTGGGCCGACGCCGTGGACGCCGTACGCGCCGTTGCCGCCGCCCTCGGGGCGCCGGTCACCGTCGAGGCCGCCGAGCACGCCCCCTGGCACCCCGGCCGCTGCGCGGGCGTGCGGGCCGGGGGAGCGGTCGTCGGCCACGCCGGGCAGCTGCACCCCCGCGTCGTCGCCGCCTTCGACCTGCCCGCCGGGGCCGTGGCGTTCGAGGTGGACCTCGACGCCCTCGCCGCCGCCGCACCGACCGAGCCCGTCCAGCCGACACCCGTGTCGACGTACCCGCCGGGCAAGGAGGACGTGGCGCTCGTCGTCGACACCGGCGTGCCCGCCGCCGACGTCCTCGCCGCGGTCCGGGCCGGCGCCGGGGAGCTCGCCGAGGAGGTGCGCCTCTTCGACGTCTACACCGGCGACCAGCTGGGGGAGGGCAAGAAGTCCCTCGCCTTCGCGCTGCGGCTCCGGGCGCCGGACCGCACCCTCACCGCGCAGGAGACGGCCGAGGTGCGCGAGCGCATCGTCGCCGCCGCCCGCGAGCAGGTCGGCGCGGAGCTGCGGTCATGAGCGTCGCACCCGCCCGCACCGCCCTCGTCACCGGCGCCTCGCGCGGCATCGGCCGGGCGCTCGCCCTCGGGCTCGCCGCCGCCGGCCTCGACGTGGCCGTCCTCGCCCGCGACGCCGACCGCCTGGCCGACGTCGCCCGCGAGATCGAGGCGATGGGCCGCCGGGCCGTCGCGGTGCCGACGGACGTCACCGACGCCTCCGGCGTCGTCGAGGCCGTCATGCGCGCCGAGGGCGCGCTCGGCTCGGTCGACCTCCTCGTCAACAACGCCGGCCGGGTCGACGCCGAGGTCCCGCTGTGGGAGGCGGACCCCCAGGAGTGGTGGTCCGTCGTCGAGACCAACGTCCGCGGACCGTTCCTCCTGGCCCGGGCCGTGGTGCCGGGGATGATCGAGCGGGGCGCCGGCCGCCTCGTCGACCTCAGCTCGGGCGCCGGCGTGCGGGACAACGCCGTCGCCAGCGCCTACAACGTCTCCAAGACGGCGCTCTTCCGCATCGGCGGCGGGCTCCACGAGGCGGGGTACGAGCGCGGGCTGCGCACCTTCGAGCTCGCCCCGGGCGTCGTCGTCACCGACATGACCCGCGGGATGGCGATGCACGCGGACCGGACCGAGTGGACGGACGTCGCCGCCGTCGTCGACCTCTGCGTCGCCATCGCCCGCGGCGAGCTCGACGCGCTGTCGGGCTGCTACCTGCGGGCGGGCGCGGACACGGTGGAGTCGCTGCGCGCGCTCGTCTCCCGCGGGCTGAGCCCTGACGAGCGCCGGCTGCGCGTCGTCACGCGCCCGGACTGACGCACCGACGCGACGTCGTCGGCCGCGTGCCTGGCGGTGCCGGGCTCCAGCGGGAGCCCGAGCTCGTCCTGCGGAGCCCGCGGACGAAGGTCCCGGGCGAATCGTGGCAAAGCGGGCCACAGTGGGGTATGCGCATCCTCGTCGTCTCCGCCTCGAAGCACGAAGCCACCGCCGAGATCGCCGACGCGATCGCCCAGGAGCTCGCGGCCCTCGGGCACACCACCCGGCACGAGCCGGCCCAGTCGGCCGACATCGGCGACGCGGAGGTCGTCGTGCTCGGCTCGGCGGTGTACATGTCGCGCTGGATGGCCCACGCCCGCGAGTTCGCCGAGCGGCACGCCGGCGAGCTCGCCGTGCTGCCCACGTGGGTCTTCTCCGTCGGCCTGGCCGGTGCGGAGGCGGACGAGCCGACGACGGTCGAGCCGAAGGTCGTCGCCGCCGTCGACCCCGTCGGCACCGCGACGTTCCCCGGACGCATCGAGCCCGAGCTGCTCAACCTCCGCGAGCGCTCGGTGACCCGGCTGGTGCGCGCCCCGCAGGGCGACCTGCGTGACTGGGACGCGGTGCGCGCGTTCGCCCGGCGCATCGACGCCGAGTGCACGGAGCACCTCGCCCCCGGCGAGAGTCGGTAGCCCCTCGCGGCCGCGCTCCCGGGCGTCTCGCCAGGCGGGCGCGTCCCACCCTCCATGCAGGGCTGTGTATAGTTATGCGAGTGACTGTATCGGTGGCGGTGGCCGGAGCCAGCGGGTACGCGGGAGGCGAGGTCCTGCGCCTGCTCCTTGCGCACCCCGAGGTCGAGATCGGGGCGCTCACCGCGCACTCCAGCGTGGGTGACCTCCTCGGGGAGCACCAGCCGCACCTCCTCCCGCTCGCGGACCGCGTCCTCGAGCCCACCGACCCCGCCCGCCTGGCCGAGCACGACGTCGTCGTCCTTGCGCTGCCGCACGGCGCCTCCGGCGCGCTGACGGCGGCGCTCGAGGCGATCGACGGCCCCACGCCGCTCCTCCTCGACTGCGGCGCGGACCACCGGCTCACCGACCCCGCCGCGTGGGACGCCTTCTACGGCGGCGACTACGCCGGGGCCTGGGCCTACGGGATGCCCGAGCTCCGGCACGCCGGGGAGCCCGGCCCCGCCCGGGCGCAGCGGGAGATCCTCCGGGAGGCCCGCACGGTCGCCGTCCCCGGCTGCAACGTCACCGCCGTCACCCTCGCGCTCCAGCCGGGCGTCGCCGCCGGTGTGGTCCGCGCCGACGATGTCGTCGCCGTCCTCGCCAACGGCTACTCCGGGGCCGGCAAGGCCGCCAAGACGCACCTCCTCGCGAGCGAGGGCCTCGGCGCCGCCATGCCCTACGCCGTCGGCGGGTCGCACCGGCACGTCCCCGAGATCGAGCAGAACCTCGCGGTCGCCGGTGCCACCGGCGTCCGGCTCTCCTTCACCCCCACCCTGGTGCCCATGTCGCGGGGGATCCTCGCCACGGTGAGCGCGCCGCTCGCGGACGCCAGTACGAGCGCTGCCGAGGTGCGCGCCGCCTGGGAGCGGGCGTGCGCCGACGAGCCGTTCGTCCACCTCCTCCCGGCGGGCCAGTGGCCGACGACGGCGGCCGCCGTGGGCTCCAACCACACCGTCCTCCAGGTCGCGCTCGACGAGCGGGCCGGGCGCGTCGTCGTCGTCGCCGCCCTGGACAACCTCGGCAAGGGGACCGCCGGCGCCGCCGTGCAGTCGATGAACCTCGCGCTCGGCCTGCCCGAGACGCTCGGCCTGCCCACGACGGGAGTCGCTCCGTGAGCATCACCGCCCCCCTCGGCTTCCGCGCGGCGGGTGTCGCCGCCGGCCTCAAGGCCTCCGGCCGGCCCGACGTCGCCCTCGTCGTCAACGACGGCCCCGACCATGTCGCCGCGGCCGTGTTCACCAGCAACCGGGTGGTGGCCGCCCCCGTCGTGTGGTCGCGCACCGTCGTCGGGGACGGCGTCGCGCACGCCGTCGTCCTCAACTCCGGCGGCGCCAACGCCTGCACGGGCCCGGACGGCTTCGGCGACACCCACCGCACCGCCGAGCACGTCGCCGACGTCCTCGGCGTCTCCGCGGGCGACGTCCTCGTGTGCTCCACCGGCCTCATCGGCGAGCGGCTCGACCTGCCGGCGCTGTTCGCCGGCGTCGACGACGCGGCCGGGCGGCTGGCCGCCGACGGCGGCCCGGACGCCGCCCGCGCCATCATGACGACCGACACCGTGCCCAAGGAGGTCCTCGTCGAGGGGGCCGACGGCGCCTGGCGGGTCGGCGGCATGGCCAAGGGCGCCGGCATGCTCGCGCCGGCGCTGGCGACGATGCTCTGTGTGCTCACCACCGACGCCGTGGTCGACGCCGAGGACGCCCGTGCGGCGCTCGCCGACGCCACCGCCGCCACGTTCGACCGCATCGACTCCGACGGCTGCATGTCGACGAACGACACGGTCGCCCTCCTCGCCTCGGGCGCCAGCGGGGTGCGGGCGGACCGGGCCGCGGTGACCGCCGCGCTCACGCGGGCGTGCGGTGCGCTCGCCCGCGCGCTCATCGCCGACGCCGAGGGCGCGAGCCACGACATCGCCGTCACGGTGCGGGGCGCGACGTCCGTCCCGGCCGCGCTCGCCGTGGCCCGCGCCGTCACCCGCTCCAACCTCCTCAAGGCCGCGGTCTTCGGCAACGACCCCAACTGGGGCCGGGTGCTCGCCGCGGTGGGCACCGTGCCCGCCGACGTCGCCCCCTTCGACGCCGACGCGCTCGACGTCGCGATCAACGGCGTGCAGGTGTGCCGCGCCGGGGGCGTGGGGGAGGACCGCGCCGGCGTCGACCTCGCCGCGAGTCGCGAGGTGCGCATCGACATCGACCTCCACGCGGGCGCGGCCGAGGACGTCACCGTGTGGACCAACGACCTCACCCACGACTACGTCCACGAGAACAGCGCGTACTCGACATGATGAAGAACCTCGCGTTCAACACCGAGACCGACCTCTACCCGCACCAGAAGGCGGAGGTCCTCATCCAGGCGCTGCCGTGGCTCGAGCGGTTCGCCGGCGCCCGCGTCGTCGTCAAGTACGGCGGCAACGCGATGATCGACCCCGAGCTCCAGCGGGCGTTCGCCGAGGACGTGCTCTTCCTCCACCGCGTGGGGATGCACCCCATCGTCGTCCACGGCGGCGGGCCGCAGATCTCCGCGATGCTCGACCGCCTCGGCCTGGCGACGGAGTTCCGCGGCGGCCTGCGGGTGACGACGCCGGAGGTGATGGACGTCGTGCGGATGGTCCTCACGGGCCAGGTCCAGCGCGAGCTCGTCAGCCTCCTCAACGCGCGCTCCCCGCACGCGGTGGGCCTGTCCGGCGAGGACGGCGGCCTCCTGCGCGCCGAGCGGCGCTTCGCCGCCGTCGACGGCGAGCCGGTCGACGTCGGTCTGGTCGGGGACGTCGTCTCCGTCGACCCCGCCGCCGTCGAGGACCTCCTCGCCGCGGGGCGGATCCCCGTCATCTCCACGATCGCGCCCGACGTGAGCGACCCGGGCCAGGTGCTCAACGTCAACGCGGACACCGCCGCCGCCGCGCTCGCCGTGGCGCTGGGCGCGCGCAAGCTCCTCGTCCTCACCGACGTCGAGGGCCTGTACACGTCGTGGCCGGACCGGGACTCGCTCGTCCGGAGCATCACGGTGAGCGACCTCTCGCTGCTCCTGCCGGACCTGCAGTCCGGCATGGTGCCGAAGATGGAGGCCTGCCTGCGCGCCGTCCGCGCCGGCGTGCCCCAGGCCCACGTCATCGACGGCCGCCGGGCGCACGCCATGCTCCTCGAGGTCTTCACGGACGAGGGCGTGGGCACCCTCGTCGTCCCCGACCCCCAGCCCACCGAGGAGTCCCGGTGAACGAGCTCGCGACGACGGCAGGCGGCGAGCTCGGCTCCGCCGCGTGGTCCGACCGGTACTCCGGCGCGCTGATGAACACCTTCGGCCCGCCCCAGCGCGTCCTCGTCCGGGGCGAGGGCGCGTACGTGTGGGACGCCGACGGGCGGCGCTACCTCGACCTCCTCGCCGGCATCGCCGTCAACACCCTCGGGCACGCCCACCCCACGCTCGTCTCGGCGGTCTCCGCCCAGCTGGGCACCCTCGGTCACGTGTCGAACTTCTTCGCCACCCCGTCCCAGGTGCTCCTCGCCGAGCGGCTCGTCGAGCTCGTCGCGGGCGGTCGGGCGCCGGAAGGGTCCCGGGTGTTCCTCGCCAACTCCGGCACCGAGGCCGTCGAGGCCGCGTTCAAGCTGGCGCGCCGCCACGGCGGCACCGACCGGCCCCGCATCCTCGCCCTCGAGGGAGCCTTCCACGGCCGCACCATGGGGGCGCTCGCGCTCACCCACAAGGCGGCGTACCGCGAGCCCTTCGCGCCGCTGCCCGGCGGCGTCGAGCACGTCCCCTTCGGTGACCTCGCCGCGCTCGAGGCGGCGATGGGCGACGACGTCGCCGCCCTCGTCGTCGAGCCCCTCCAGGGCGAGGCCGGGGTGCGTCACCTGCCCCCGGGGTACCTCGCCGCGGCCCGCGACCTCACCCGGAGGCACGGCGCGCTCCTCGTCCTCGACGAGGTGCAGACCGGCATGGGCCGCACGGGGGCGTGGATGGCGCACCACCACGACCACATCGGCGGTGGGGTGGTCCCCGACGTCGTCGTCCTCGCCAAGGGGCTGGCCGGCGGCCTGCCGATCGGCGCGCTCGTCGCGCTCGGGACCGACGCCGCGACCTTGCTGGGACCCGGGCAGCACGGCTCGACGTTCGGCGGCAACCCCGTCGCGGCCGCCGCCGCGCTCGCCACGATCCACGTCATCGAGCGCGACGGGCTCATCGCCGCCGCCCACGGGCGGGGCGAGCAGCTCCTCACCGGCGCCCGCGCGATCGAGCACCCGCTGCTCGCGGGCGCCCGCGGTGAGGGCCTGCTCCTCGCCCTCGAGCTGACCCGGCCCCTCGCCCCCGCCGTGGCGGCCGCCGCCCTCGACGCGGGCTTCATCGTCAACGCGGTCGCGCCCGACGCCGTCCGACTCGCCCCGCCCCTCGTCCTCTCCGCCGAGCAGGCGGGCTCGTTCCTCGAGGCGCTGCCCGCGGTGCTCGACGCCGCGTCCGCCCACGACCCCCGGGAGCACTGATGCGGCACTTCCTCCGCGACGACGACCTCACCCCCGACGCCCAGCGCGAGGTCCTCGCCCTGGCCCAGGCGCTCAAGGCGGGGCAGCGCCCCCAGCCCCTCGCGGGCCGCGCGGTGGCCGTCCTGTTCGACAAGGCGTCCACCCGCACCCGGGTCTCCTTCAGCGTCGGCGTGCACGAGCTCGGGGGCCTGCCCGTCGTCCTCGACGCGGCGAGCACCCAGTCCGGGCGCGGCGAGGGCGTCGAGGACACCGTGCGCGTCCTCGACCGGCAGGTCGCCGCCATCGTCTGGCGGACCTTCGCGCAGGCCTCCCTCGAGCAGGCCGCCGCGGTCTCCCGCGTGCCGGTGGTCAACGCGCTCACCGACGAGTTCCACCCCTGCCAGATCCTCGCCGACCTGCTCACCCTCGCCGAGCACCGCGGCGGCCTGCGCCCGGACGGACCCGCGCTGGCCGGGCGCGCCCTCGCCTACCTCGGGGACGGCGCCAACAACATGGCGCACTCCTATCTCCTCGGCGGCGCCACCGCCGGGCTCGACGTGCGGGTCGCGTGCCCGGCCGGCTTCGAGCCCGACCCGGCGGTCGTCGACCGGGCCCGCGAGGTCGCCGCCGGTACCGGCGGCCGGGTGAGCGTCACGCAGGACGTCGCCACCGCCGTCGCCGGGGCGGACGCCGTCGCCACCGACACGTGGGTGTCCATGGGGCAGGAGGACGAGGCGGCCGAGCGGACGCGTCCGTTCGAGCCCTACCGCGTCGACGCCGCCGTGCTCGCCCAGGCCGGTGACCCCGTCTTCCTCCACTGCCTGCCCGCCTACCGCGGCGTCGAGGTGAGCGCCGAGGTGCTCGACGGACCGGCGTCGGTGGTCTGGGACCAGGCGGAGAACCGGCTGCACGCCCAGAAGGCGCTCCTCGTCCACCTCCTCGGGGACGGCGCATGAGCTCGCCCAGCATCCCCGCCACCAAGGCCGCCCGCCACGCCCTCATCGAACGGATCCTCACCCGGTCCTCGATCCGGTCCCAGGCCGAGCTCAGCGCCCAGCTCGCCGACCACGGCATCCAGGCGACCCAGGCCACGCTCTCCCGCGACCTCGTGGAGCTGCGCGCCCTCAAGGTGCGCTCGGCGGACGGCAGCCAGGTGTACGCCCTGCCGGGGGAGGGGGCCGTCGGTGCCCTCACCGCGCCGACCGCCCCCGACCACACCCAGCGCGCCTCGCGCCTGGCCCGGTGGTGCGCCGAGCTCCTCGTCACCGCGGAGACCACCGGCCCGTTCCTCGTCCTGCGCACGCCGGCCGGCGCGGCGCAGTTCCTTGCCTCCGCCCTCGACCAGCAGGGCCTCGACGCCGTCCTCGGCACCATTGCCGGCGACGACACCATCCTCGTCATCACCCGGGACGTCCCGGCCGCCGAACAGCTGGCCGTGCGTCTCCTCGACCTCGCGGCGCCCGGTGCGGGCGTCGCCGAACCCAGCACTGGAGAGACCGATGAGTGAGCAGACTTCCCCCACGGCGACCGCGAAGGACCGCGTCGTCCTCGCCTACTCCGGAGGCCTCGACACGTCCGTGGCCATCGGGTGGATCGGCGAGCAGACCGGCGCCGAGGTCATCGCCGTGGCCGTCGACGTCGGCCAGGGCGGGGAGGACCTCGAGGTCATCCGCCAGCGCGCCCTCGACTGCGGGGCGGTGGAGGCCTACGTCGCCGACGCCCGCGAGGAGTTCGCCACCGAGTACTGCATGCCCGCCCTGCGGGCCAACGCGCTGTACCAGGGCCGCTACCCGCTGGTGTCCGCCCTGAGCCGCCCGGTCATCGTCAAGCACCTCGTCCGCGCGGCCCGCCAGTTCGGCGCCACGACGGTCTCGCACGGCTGCACCGGCAAGGGCAACGACCAGGTGCGCTTCGAGGTGGGCATCACCTCCCTCGCCCCGGACCTGCGCTGCATCGCCCCGGTCCGCGACCTCGCGCTCACCCGCGACGTCGCCATCGACTACGCGACGAAGCACGACCTGCCCATCGAGACGACGAAGCACAACCCGTTCTCCGTGGACCAGAACGTGTGGGGCCGCGCCGTGGAGACCGGCTTCCTCGAGGACATCTGGAACGGGCCCACCAAGGACGTCTACACCTACACCGACGACCCCACGTTCCCGCCCGCGGCGGACGAGGTCGTCATCACGTTCCAGGCCGGCGTCCCCGTCGCCCTCGACGGCGTGCCCGTCACCCCGCTGCAGGCCATCGCCGAGCTCAACCGCCGCGCGGGAGCGCAGGGCGTGGGCCGGATCGACATCGTCGAGGACCGCCTCGTCGGCATCAAGTCCCGCGAGGTGTACGAGGCGCCCGGTGCCATCGCCCTCATCACCGCGCACGCCGAGCTGGAGAACGTCACCGTCGAGCGTGAGCAGGCGCGCTTCAAGCGGACCGTCGACCAGCGCTGGGCCGAGCTCGTCTACGACGGGCAGTGGTTCTCCCCGCTCAAGCGCTCGCTCGACGTCTTCATCGACGACACCCAGCGCTACGTCAGCGGCGACGTCCGGCTCCTGCTCCACGGCGGGCGCGCCGTCGTCACCGGCCGGCGCAGCGAGACCAGCCTGTACGACTTCAACCTCGCTACCTACGACACCGGCGACTCCTACGACCAGTCCAACGCCAAGGGCTTCATCGAGATCTACGGGATGACGACGAAGCTCTCCGCCGCCCGCGACGCGCGGTTCGGGGTGGGCGAGGCTGCGGCGCTCGCCGGGGACCAGGCGTGAGCGAGCACGTGAGCCTGTGGGGCGGGCGGTTCGCCGGGGGACCGGCGGACGCCCTCACCGAGCTCTCCCGCTCCACCCAGTTCGACTGGCGGCTCGCCCCGCACGACCTCGCCGGCTCCCGGGCCCACGCGCGGGCGCTGCACCGGGCGGGGCTGCTCGGTGACGACGAGCTCGCGGGCATGCTCGCCGGGCTGGACCGCCTCGAGGCAGACGTCGCCTCCGGGGCCTTCGGGCCGCGGCCCGACGACGAGGACGTCCACACCGCGCTCGAGCGGGGGCTCATCGAGCGCGCCGGGCCGGAGCTGGGCGGCCGGCTGCGGGCGGGTCGCTCCCGCAACGACCAGATCGCCACGCTCGTGCGGATGTACCTGCGCGACGAGGCCCGGGCGCTCGCGGCCGGTGTCCTCGACGTCGTGGACGCGCTGGTCGGGCAGGCGTCCGCCCACCCCGGGGCCGTCATGCCGGGGCGCACGCACCTCCAGCACGCGCAGCCGGTCCTCCTGGCCCACCACCTCCTCGCGCACGCCTGGCCGCTGCTCCGCGACGTCCAGCGGTGGGTCGACTGGGACGCCCGCGCGGCCGTGTCGCCGTACGGGTCGGGGGCGCTGGCCGGGTCCTCGCTCGGGCTGGACCCCTCCGAGGTGGCCGCCGAGCTCGGCTTCGACGCCGCCGTGGAGAACTCCATCGACGGCACCGCGGCCCGCGACGTCGTCGCCGAGTTCGCGTTCGTCGTCGCCATGGTCGGTGTCGACCTGTCCCGGCTCAGCGAGGATGTCATCCTCTGGGCGACGAAGGAGTTCGGCTTCGTCACCCTCGACGACGCGTTCTCCACCGGGTCGAGCATCATGCCGCAGAAGAAGAACCCGGACGTCGCCGAGCTCGCACGCGGCAAGGCCGGCCGGCTCATCGGCGACCTCGCCGGGCTGCTCGCCACCCTCAAGGGCCTGCCGCTGGCCTACAACCGGGACCTCCAGGAGGACAAGGAGCCGGTCTTCGACGGCGTCGACACGCTGTCCGTCCTGCTGCCCGCCGTCGCGGGGCTGGTGGCGACGCTCACCTTCGACACCGAGCGGATGGCATCCCTCGCCCCGCAGGGCTTCTCCCTCGCCACCGACATCGCCGAGTGGCTCGTGCGCACCGGGGTGCCGTTCCGCGAGGCCCACGAGATCGCCGGGGCCTGCGTGCGGGCGTGCGAGCAGCAGGGCAAGGAGCTGTGGGACCTCACCGACGCCGAGCTCGCCATGATCAGCCCGCACCTCGACCCGCGCGTGCGGGAGGTGCTCTCCGTGGAGGGCTCGACGTCCTCCCGCGACGGTCAGGGCGGAACCGCGCCCGTCCGGGTCGCCGAGCAGCTCGCCCGGGTGGGGCAGGCGGCCGCCCGGCTACGCGAGTGGACCGACGACGACGAGACGGACGACGGCGAGCCCGAGGCCGGTGCGCCGTCGGGCGCGTGAGACGCCGATGACCCTCGACCTCCACCGCTGCGCGCTCGAGGTGGCGCCCGACCTCCTGGGCGCGCTCGTCGTCGTGCGTGGCCCGGAGGGGGAGGTCGCCGTCCGGCTCACCGAGGTGGAGGCGTACGAGGGGGCCCGGGACCCGGGCTCGCACGCCTACCGGGGGCCGACGCCCCGTACGGCGCCGATGTTCGCCCCCGCCGGGCGGCTGTACGTCTACTTCACGTACGGCATGCACTGGTGCGCGAACGTCGTCTGCGGGCCGGACGGCACCGCGTCCGCCGTCCTCCTGCGGGCCGGCGAGGTCGTCACCGGTCTCGAGCTGGCGCGGTCGCGGCGGCCGGCGGCCCGCCGCGACGTCGACCTCGGGCGCGGGCCCGCCCGGCTCGCGCAGGCGCTCGGGCTCACCGGGGCGGACAGCGACCTCGTGCTCCGCCGCGGCGGCCGCGCCGAGGTCCGACCGCCCGTTGCGGCGCCTGCGGAGATCCGCACGGGTCCCCGGGTGGGGGTGGCCGGGCCCGGCGGGGACCCGGGGGAGTTCCCGTGGCGGTTCTGGATCCCGGGGGAGCCCACCGTCTCGACGTACCGTCCGGGCAAGGCCCGCGCCCCGCGGGTCCCCGGGACGCCGGGCGCCCCCCGGACGCCGGGCGCCCCCCGGACGCCGGACGTGCCGGGCACGCCCGCACGGCACACTGGTACCTGAGCCCGGCGGACGCCGGGTCGCACGGACCCGCGCCGGAGACGGCGCAGGAAGGCACGGACGTGACCGACATCCTCGAGGAGCTGGCCTGGCGCGGGCTCATCGCCCAGTCCACCGACATCGACGCCCTGCGCACCGCGCTGGCCGAGGGGCCGGTCACCTACTACTGCGGGTTCGACCCGACCGGGCCGAGCCTGCACCACGGCCACCTCGTCCAGCTGGTCCTCCTGCGCCACCTCCAGCTCGCGGGCCACCACGCGCTGGCTCTCGTCGGTGGGGCCACCGGCCTCATCGGCGACCCGCGCATGTCCGGCGAGCGGACCCTCAACGACCGCGACACGGTCGCCGGGTGGACCGACCGGCTGCGCGCGCAGATCTCGCGCTTCCTCGACTTCGACGGGCCGAACGCCGCGCGGATGGTCAACAACCTCGAGTGGACGGCGCCGCTCAGCGCCATCGACTTCCTCCGCGACGTCGGCAAGCACTACCGGCTCGGCACCATGCTCGCCAAGGACACCGTGGCGCGGCGCCTGGCGAGCGAGGAGGGGATCTCGTTCACCGAGTTCAGCTACCAGATCCTCCAGGGGATGGACTTCCTCGAGCTCAACCGCCGCTACGGCTGCACGCTGCAGACGGGCGGCAACGACCAGTGGGGGAACCTGCTCTCCGGCGCCGAGCTCATCCGCAAGGCGGAGGGGCGGTCGGTCCACGTCCTCACCACGCCGCTCATCACCAAGGCGGACGGGACGAAGTTCGGCAAGACCGAGGGCGGCGCCGTGTGGCTGGCGCCGGACATGATGAGCCCGTACGCCTTCTACCAGTTCTGGCTCAACACCGACGACGCCGACGTGGTGCGCTACCTCAAGGTGTTCACCTTCCGCACGCGGGAGGAGATCGCCGAGCTCGAGCGGGCCGTCGCCGAGCGGCCGCAGGCCCGTGAGGGCCAGCGGGTGCTCGCCACCGACGTCACCGCGCTGGTGCACGGGGCCGACGCGGCGGAGCGGGTCGAGCGCGCCTCGCGCGCCCTCTTCGGACGCGACGACCTCACCGAGCTCGACGCCGGGACGCTCGGGGACGCCGTCGCGGAGCTGCCCCGGGGGACCGCCCGGGTCGGCACGGACACCGTCGTGGACCTCGTCCTCGCGGTGGGACTCGTGCAGGGCCGGTCCGCGGCGCGCCGGACGATCGCCGAGGGCGGCCTCTACCTCAACAACGTCAAGGTGACCGACGAGGACCACGTCCTTGCGCCGGAGGACCTCCTCGCCGGCCGGTGGGCGCTCCTGCGCCGTGGGCGCCGGACCCTTGGGGTCATCGAGGCCGTGTGAACGACGTCTCAGCAGGCGGACGGGGCATCTGAGCCCCCTCGGGAGCCTGCCTGGGGCGTGTTTGCGCAGGTCAGGGCGCTACTGAGGGGCTCCGGCAGGGCAGGCGACGCCGAGTTGACGGTGCCGAGGGGCGGACGTAATGTTCTCTTCGTTGCCCCGGACAGGGAGGCACGGACACCGAGAAGGTGGCCGGTCCCGCGGAGGCAGATCCCGCATCACGAGGTACCGGCCCCGCCGGTCCGAGGGGTGGGGATCCCGGAAGGCCAGGAGCGAGATCCGCGAAAACAAGCGGGTTTGACACCGACGCCGACCGGGGTGCAAGATAGCGAAGTTGCCCCGGACAGGGAGGCACGGACGCCGAGAAGGCTTGAAAAGCCTGGTGGCCGATCCCGCGGAGGCAGTCCCGCACCGAAACAGCGATTAAAGATTGCTGCTAGGATGGGGACACCGGAAACGCCGAGAAGGATTCGCCGAAAACGCGGATTTGACTTCTTGAGCAGGACCGGGAGAAGATAGACAAGTTGCCCCGGGAGCGGGTCTGGTCGCTGAGACTGGATCACTACGGAGTGCGTCTGTTCCTTGAGAACTCAACAGTGTGCCAAGTTTGTGATGCCATAATTGGTCTCATACTGGCTGTGGTTGTGCCCGTCTGGGTGTGGCTGGGGTTGGTGTGGGGTTGTTGTGGTTCAACGCTCACCGGATGCCGGGGACCCCCGTTCCTGGTGGTGGGTGTTTAGCCATGGATTGGCCTGTGTCGGCTTTGGGTCGGCGTGGGTTTTCTTCGTATGGATTGTCGGCTGGTGTGCTCCTTCGGGGGTGGCTGGTTGGCGTTGGTTTTTTACGGAGAGTTTGATCCTGGCTCAGGACGAACGCTGGCGGCGTGCTTAACACATGCAAGTCGAACGGTGATCCTGGAGCTTGCTCCGGGTGATCAGTGGCGAACGGGTGAGTAACACGTGAGTAACCTGCCCCTGACTTCGGGATAACTACGAGAAATCGTGGCTAATACCGGATATGAGGTGCCTTCGCATGGGGGTGCCTGGAAAGATTTATCGGTTGGGGATGGGCTCGCGGCCTATCAGCTAGTTGGTGGGGTGAAGGCCTACCAAGGCGACGACGGGTAGCCGGCCTGAGAGGGTGACCGGCCACACTGGGACTGAGACACGGCCCAGACTCCTACGGGAGGCAGCAGTGGGGAATATTGCACAATGGGCGAAAGCCTGATGCAGCGACGCCGCGTGAGGGATGACGGCCTTCGGGTTGTAAACCTCTTTCAGTAGGGAAGAAGCCTTCGGGTGACGGTACCTGCAGAAGAAGCGCCGGCTAACTACGTGCCAGCAGCCGCGGTAATACGTAGGGCGCAAGCGTTGTCCGGAATTATTGGGCGTAAAGAGCTCGTAGGCGGTTTGTCGCGTCTGCTGTGAAAACGTGAGGCTTAACCTCGCGCTTGCAGTGGGTACGGGCAGACTAGAGTGCAGTAGGGGAGACTGGAATTCCTGGTGTAGCGGTGGAATGCGCAGATATCAGGAGGAACACCGGTGGCGAAGGCGGGTCTCTGGGCTGTTACTGACGCTGAGGAGCGAAAGCATGGGGAGCGAACAGGATTAGATACCCTGGTAGTCCATGCCGTAAACGTTGGGCACTAGGTGTGGGGTCCATTCCACGGATTCCGTGCCGCAGCTAACGCATTAAGTGCCCCGCCTGGGGAGTACGGCCGCAAGGCTAAAACTCAAAGGAATTGACGGGGGCCCGCACAAGCGGCGGAGCATGCGGATTAATTCGATGCAACGCGAAGAACCTTACCAAGGCTTGACATACACCGGAAAAGTGCAGAGATGTGCTCCCCGCAAGGTCGGTGTACAGGTGGTGCATGGTTGTCGTCAGCTCGTGTCGTGAGATGTTGGGTTAAGTCCCGCAACGAGCGCAACCCTCGTCCTGTGTTGCCAGCACGTAATGGTGGGGACTCATGGGAGACTGCCGGGGTCAACTCGGAGGAAGGTGGGGATGACGTCAAATCATCATGCCCCTTATGTCTTGGGCTTCACGCATGCTACAATGGCCGGTACAAAGGGCTGCGATACCGCGAGGTGGAGCGAATCCCAAAAAGCCGGTCTCAGTTCGGATTGGGGTCTGCAACTCGACCCCATGAAGTCGGAGTCGCTAGTAATCGCAGATCAGCAACGCTGCGGTGAATACGTTCTCGGGCCTTGTACACACCGCCCGTCACGTCACGAAAGTCGGTAACACCCGAAGCCGGTGGCCCAACCCTTGTGGGGGGAGCCGTCGAAGGTGGGACTGGCGATTGGGACGAAGTCGTAACAAGGTAGCCGTACCGGAAGGTGCGGCTGGATCACCTCCTTTCTAAGGAGCTTCACCGGCGCCTACCAGCTTCGGCTGGTGGTGTCCAGGTGGCCACGCGTACGGCGCATGTCCGTGCGGTGGTTGCTCATGGGTGGAACGTCACAGACTTGGTGCGCTGTTGGGTCCTGGGGGAACAGGCCGGCGCCCGCCCGTTGTGGTGGGTCGTTCGAGCTGTTTCACCTGGTGGCCGCTTTCGCCGGTGCTGCACCCCTTGGGTGTGGTGTCCGGGGTTGGTCGGTGCGTAGCTTGAGAACTGTACAGTGGACGCGAGCATCTTTGATCTTTATGTGGTCAAGTTTTTAAGAGCATTCGGTGGATGCCTTGGCACTAGGAGCCGAAGAAGGACGTTGTAGCCTGCGATAAGCCTCGGGGAGTTGGCAAACGAACCGTGATCCGAGGGTGTCCGAATGGGGAAACCCGGCTGGGGTCATGCCCAGTCACCCGCGCCTGAATATATAGGGCGTGCGGAGGGAACGTGGGGAAGTGAAACATCTCAGTACCCACAGGAAGAGATATTCCGTGAGTAGTGGCGAGCGAAAGCGGATCAGGCTAAACCGGTGGTGTGTGATAGACGGCAGTCGTTGCATCATCGGGGTTGTGGGACCCACCAATCCGGTCTGCCGACCGGGTAGGGAGTGAGAAAGTGCTGTCATAGTCGAGCGGTCTGGGAAGGCCGGGCACAGAGGGTGAGACCCCCGTAGACGAAATGGCAGCACCTCCTGTGTGGGGATCCCGAGTAGCACGGGGCCCGTGAAATCCCGTGTGAATCTGGCAAGACCACTTGCTAAGCCTAAATACTACCTAGTGACCGATAGCGGACAAGTACCGTGAGGGAAAGGTGAAAAGTACCCCGGGAGGGGAGTGAAATAGTACCTGAAACCGAGTGCTTACAACCCGTCGGAGCCTCCCTAGCTGGGGTGACGGCGTGCCTTTTGAAGAATGAGCCTGCGAGTTAGTGGTACGTGGCGAGGTTAACCCGTGTGGGGAAGCCGTAGCGAAAGCGAGTCCGAATAGGGCGATACAGTCGCGTGCTCTAGACCCGAAGCGAAGTGATCTACCCATGGGCAGGTTGAAGCGCGGGTAAGACCGCGTGGAGGACCGAACCCACTTAGGTTGAAAACTGAGGGGATGACCTGTGGGTAGGGGTGAAAGGCCAATCAAACTTCGTGATAGCTGGTTCTCCCCGAAATGCATTTAGGTGCAGCGTCACGTGTTTCTTGCCGGAGGTAGAGCTACTGGATGGCCGATGGGCCCTACAAGGTTACTGACGTCAGCCAAACTCCGAATGCCGGTAAGTGAGAGCGTGGCAGTGAGACTGCGGGGGATAAGCTTCGTAGTCGAGAGGGAAACAGCCCAGACCACCAGCTAAGGCCCCTAAGCGTATGCTAAGTGGGAAAGGATGTGGAGTTGCACAGACAACCAGGAGGTTGGCTTAGAAGCAGCCACCCTTGAAAGAGTGCGTAATAGCTCACTGGTCAAGTGATTCTGCGCCGACAATGTAGCGGGGCTCAAGCATACCGCCGAAGCTGTGGCATTCGCGCAATACCCTAGCTCCCACTTGATGGGTGTTCAGGGGCGCGGATGGGTAGGGGAGCGTCGTGTGGGAGGTGAAGCTGCGGGGTGACCCAGTGGTGGATCCCACACGAGTGAGAATGCAGGCATGAGTAGCGAATGACGGGTGAGAAACCCGTCCGCCGAATGACCAAGGGTTCCAGGGCCAGGCTAATCCGCCCTGGGTAAGTCGGGACCTAAGGCGAGGCCGACAGGCGTAGTCGATGGACAACGGGTTGATATTCCCGTACCGGCGAAACACCGCCCATACCGAGCCCGGTGATGCTAACCGCCCAAGGCCGACGTCTCCTCCTTCGGGAGTGGCGCCGGCTGCGCGCGGGACCCGAACCGGTAGTAGGTAAGCGTATTAACAGGGGTGACGCAGACAGGTAGCCACCGCGTGCTTAATGGCAATGCACGTCTAAGGGCGCAGGGCGAGGTGCAGGCAAATCCGCACCTCATACAGCCTCAGGCTCGATAGTGACCGCGTATGCGGGAAGCAGGGTGATCCTATGCTGCCAAGAAAAGCCTCGACGCGAGGTGTTAGCCGCCCGTACCCTAAACCGACTCAGGTGGTCAGGTAGAGTATACCAAGGCGATCGAGAGAATCGTGGTTAAGGAACTCGGCAAAATGCCCCCGTAACTTCGGGAGAAGGGGGGCCTGAGGGGTGAAGCCACTTGCTGGCTAGCCTTTGAGGGCCGCAGAGACCAGGGAGAAGCGACTGTTTACTAAAAACACAGGTCCGTGCGAAGTCGCAAGACGATGTATACGGACTGACGCCTGCCCGGTGCTGGAAGGTTAAGAGGACGGGTCAGCCCTTCGGGGCGAAGCTCAGAATTTAAGCCCCAGTAAACGGCGGTGGTAACTATAACCATCCTAAGGTAGCGAAATTCCTTGTCGGGTAAGTTCCGACCTGCACGAATGGCGTAACGACTTCTCCGCTGTCTCAACCGCGAACTCGGCGAAATTGCATTACGAGTAAAGATGCTCGTTACGCGCAGCAGGACGGAAAGACCCCGGGACCTTTACTATAGCTTGGTATTGGTGTTCGGTACGGCTTGTGTAGGATAGGTGGGAGACTGTGAAGCCGTCACGCCAGTGATGGTGGAGTCAACGTTGAAATACCACTCTGGTCGTTCTGGACATCTAACCTCGGTCCGTAATCCGGATCAGGGACAGTGCCTGGTGGGTAGTTTAACTGGGGCGGTTGCCTCCTAAAATGTAACGGAGGCGCTCAAAGGTTCCCTCAGCCTGGTTGGCAATCAGGTGGCGAGTGCAAGTGCACAAGGGAGCTTGACTGTGAGACTGACAGGTCGAGCAGGGACGAAAGTCGGAACTAGTGATCCGGCGGTGGCTTGTGGAAGCGCCGTCGCTCAACGGATAAAAGGTACCCCGGGGATAACAGGCTGATCTTGCCCAAGAGTCCATATCGACGGCATGGTTTGGCACCTCGATGTCGGCTCGTCGCATCCTGGGGCTGGAGTAGGTCCCAAGGGTTGGGCTGTTCGCCCATTAAAGCGGTACGCGAGCTGGGTTTAGAACGTCGTGAGACAGTTCGGTCCCTATCCGCTGCGCGCGCAGGAAACTTGAGAAGACCTGTCCCTAGTACGAGAGGACCGGGACGGACGAACCTCTGGTGTGCCAGTTGTTCCGCCAGGAGCACGGCTGGTTGGCTACGTTCGGAAGGGATAACCGCTGAAAGCATCTAAGCGGGAAGCCTGCTTCAAGATGAGGTTTCCACCGCCTACGGGCGGGAAGGCCCCCAGCAGAACACTGGGTTGATAGGCCGGACGTGGAAGCGGGGACTAAAGACCCGTGGAGCTGACCGGTACTAATTGGCCGACAACTTGACACAAACAACAAGATCAATGCGCATGCGTCCACTGTACGGTTCCCGAGATACGCACCACCCATCCACGCCCCCACGGGGCGCGGTGGATGGGGCGGCATATCTCCATAGAGTTACGGCGGTCATAGCGAAGGGGAAACGCCCGGTCCCATTCCGAACCCGGAAGCTAAGCCCTTCAGCGCCGATGGTACTGCGTGGGAGACCGCGTGGGAGAGTAGGACACCGCCGAACACCCATTGAGGGTATGGGCCGCAACCACCAGGTTGCGGCCCATACTTGTTTCACAACCCGGATTTTCCGGCGAACAGCGAGGATGACATGGCCGACAGCACCGAGGACCGGCCTGCGGGCAAGGGATCCAGCCGCAACCACAGCGCGCGCGACGAAGGACGCGTTCCTCCGCGCAGCGCCCGGGACGACCGCCAGCCGCGCGGCACCGGCGACCGCACACGTGACAGCGCCGGCCGTAGCGACTCCGCCCGGCGCGAAGGGGGTTCGTGGAAGCGGCCTGACAGCGGCTCCGACGCCCGCCGTGAGAGTTACCGCCCGAACCGCAGCGAGGACTCGCGCGGAGGTGAGCGGCGCGAGCCTTACCGCGGCGGAGGCGAGCGTCGGGAGGGCTACCGTCCGAGCGAGGGTTCTGACCGCCCGAGCGGTGGTTACCGCGGGAACGACTCCCGCGGTTCCGAGCGTCCCACGAGCGGTTACCGCGGGAATGACACTCGTGGCACTGACTCGCGTGGTGGGGAGCGTCGCGAGGGCTACCGCCCGAGCGGGAGCTCCGAGCGTCCGACCGGTGGTTACCGGGGCAATGACTCGCGTGGTTCTGAGCGTCCCACGGGCGGTTACCGGGGGAATGACTCGCGTGGTTCTGAGCGTCCGACCGGCGGCTACCGGGGGAATGACTCCCGTGGCGCGGACTCGCGTGGTGGGGAGCGCCGCGAGGGCTACCGCCCGAGCGGGAACTCCGACCGCCCGACCAGCGGCTACCGCGGGAACGACACGCGCGGTTCTGACCGTCCCACGGGCGGCTACCGGGGGAACGACTCCCGTGGTTCTGAGCGTCCGACCGGCGGCTACCGGGGGAATGACTCCCGTGGCGCGGACTCGCGTGGTGGGGAGCGCCGCGAGGGCTACCGCCCGAGCGGGAGCTCCGACCGCCCGACGGGCGGTTACCGGGGGAATGACTCGCGTGGTTCTGAGCGTCCCACGGCCGGTTACCGGGGGAATGACTCGCGTGGTTCTGAGCGTCCCACGGCCGGTTACCGGGGGAATGACTCGCGTGGTTCTGAGCGTCCCGCGGGCGGTTACCGGGGGAACGACTCGCGTGGTTCCGAGCGCCCCACGAGCGGCTACCGCGGCAATGACACTCGTGGCACTGACTCGCGTGGTGGGGAGCGTCGCGAGGGATACCGCCCGAGCGGGAGCTCCGAGCGTCCGACGAGCGGTTACCGCGGGAACGACACGCGCGGGTCCGAGCGTCCGACCGGTGGTTACCGGGGGAATGACTCCCGTGGTTCTGACCGTCCCTCGGGCGGTTACCGCGGGAAGGACTCGCGTGGTTCTGAGCGTCCGACCGGCGGCTACCGGGGGAACGATTCCCGTGGCTCGGACTCCCGTGGTGGGGAGCGTCGCGAGGGCTACCGCCCCAGCGGGAACTCCGAGCGCCCGACCGGCGGCTACCGCGGGAACGACACGCGCGGTTCTGACCGTCCCACGGGCGGCTACCGGGGGAACGATTCCCGTGGCGCGGACTCGCGTGGTGGGGAGCGTCGCGAGGGCTACCGCCCCAGCGGGAGCTCCGAGCGCCCGACCGGCGGTTACCGGGGCAATGACACGCGTGGTTCTGACCGTCCGACGGGCGGCTACCGCGGGAACGACTCGCGCGGCGCGGACTCGCGTGGTGGGGAGCGTCGCGAGGGCTACCGCCCCAGCGGGAGCTCCGAGCGCCCGACCGGCGGTTACCGGGGCAATGACACGCGTGGTTCTGACCGTCCGACGGGCGGCTACCGCGGGAACGACTCGCGCGGCGCGGACTCGCGTGGTGGGGAGCGTCGCGAGGGCTACCGCCCCAGCGGGAGCTCCGACCGCCCGACGAGCGGCTACCGCGCGAACGACTCGCGCGCTTCCGAGCGTCCGACGGGCGGCTACCGCGGGAACGACTCCCGTGGCACGGACTCCCGTGGTTCTGAGCGTCCTTCCGGTGGTTACCGCGGGAACGACCCTCGTGGCACGGACTCCCGTGGTGGGGAGCGTCGCGAGGGCTTCCCGCCGCACCGCGGGGGCGGCACAGGTCGACCCTCGCAGACCGAGCGGGCCGAGCGTCCCCGCGACCCGGAGATCGATGCGGACGTCGTCCCGTCGATGCTCGACCGCGCGGCACGTAAGCACCTGCGCAGCCTGTCCAAGGACAACGCAGACGGCGTGGCGCAGCACCTCGTGATGGCCGGCCGTCTCATCGACGTCGACCCCGAGCTGGCGTACGCCCACGCGCAGTCCGCGCTGCGTCGCGCTGCCCGGATCGACATCGTCCGTGAGGCGGTCGCCCTGACCGCCTACGCCACGGAGCGGTACGCGGAGGCGCTGCGTGAGTTGCGCACTGTGCGGCGGCTCAGCGGCGTGGATGCCTACCGCGCCATGGAGGCCGACTGCGAGCGGGGCCTCGGTCGGCCCGAGCGCGCGCTCTCGGTCCTCGCCGAGGCGCCGGCTCCCGAGACGCAGCAGGACCGCGTCGAGCTCGCCATCGTGGCGAGCGGTGCCCGCACCGACCTCGGCGAGCACGAGGCCGCTCTGAGCGTCCTCGAGCGCGCCGAGGACGGGACGACCGACCGCGAGCTCCTCACCAGGCTTGCCCTGGTCCGCGCGGACGTTCTCGTCGCCCTCGGGCGCTCCGACGAGGCTGCCGCGCTGCGGGAGAGCGTCGGAGGCGTAGACGTGCACGAGGACGTCTTCGTCACCGACCTGCTCTCCGAGGCGGAGGACGGCGAGATCGAGGACCTCTCGGCGGCACAGGACGCGCCGGTCGACGAGACCGAGCGAGTCGACGAGACCGACGAGACCGACGAGATCGACGAGGCTGAGCCGGATGAGGCTGAGCCGGTCGACGAGGCTGATGAGGCTGAGCCGGTCGCCGAGACCGAAGAGACCGAGCGAGTCGACGAGACCGACGAGGCCGACGAGGCTGAGCCGGTCGGCGAGATCGACGAGATCGACGAGGCTGAGCCGGTCGGCGAGGCCGTGCGGGTCGACGAGGCCGACGAGGCCGACGAGATCGACGAGGCTGAGCCGGTCGACGAGACCGACGAGGTTCAGGCCGACCAGGCCGACGACGAGGGCGAGGAGCCGACCGTATGACCGAGACGCTCCTCGGCTCCTCCGAGCCCCTCGCCCAGGCGTATGACGTCGCCCTTGTCGACCTCGACGGTGTCGTCTACACGGGCCCGCGGCCGGTCGCCCACGCCGGCGCCTCCCTCGAGGCGGCCCGGGCGCTCGGCATGCGGGCGGTGTTCGTCACCAACAACGCCTCCCGCGAGCCGTCGACCGTGGCGGCGCACCTGCAGTCCATCGGGGTGCCGGGCGGCGTCGACGACATCATGACGTCGGCGCAGGCGGCGGCGGCGATGCTCGCGCAGGAGCTCCCCGCCGGGGCACCCGTCCTCGTCGTCGGGGCCCCGGCCCTGCGGACCGCCGTCACTGACGCCGGGCTGCGGGTCGTGGCCTCCGCCGACGACGCGCCGGTCGCCGTCGTCCAGGGGTTCGACCCCGGGCTGGGCTGGCGCGACCTCGCGGAGGCGGTCTACGCCGTGCGCGCCGGCGCCCGGTTCGTCGCGACCAACCTCGACACCACCCTGCCGACCGAGCGGGGCATGGCGCCGGGCAACGGGTCGCTGGTCGGCGTCGTGCGGACCGCCACGGGGGTCGTCCCCGCGTCCGCGGGCAAGCCGCAGCCGGAGATCTTCCACCAGGCCGTCCTCCGGACCGGTGCGACGCGTCCGCTCGCCGTGGGGGACCGCCTCGACACCGACCTTGCCGGGGCTCGCGCCGCGGGGATGCCAGGTCTGCACGTCCTCACCGGCGTCAGCGACGCCCGCGCCGTGGTGCTCGCTGTCGCGGGCGAACGCCCCGCCTTCCTCGCCCGGGACCTGCGGGGGCTCCTCGAGCCGCACCCGGCCCCGGTCCTCGAGGACGAGTGGTGGCGTTGCGGACAGGCGGCGGCCCGGGTGCGGGACGGCTCCCTCGAGCTGGCCGGCACGACGCGCCCCGTCGTCCTCGACGCCGCGCGCGGACCCGCCGAGATCACCATGAACGAGTGGCGCAGCCTCGCCGCGGCGGCCTGGGCAGCGGCCGACGCCGGCACCGGGGTCGTCCCCGACGCCGTGCCCGTCCTCCACGTGGCTCCCGACGACCGGCGGTAGCCTGACGAGCGACCGCGGACCCGCGCACCCACGAGACGACGAGGAGGGCGCCATGACGCAGCCGGACACCGACCCGCGCAGCCTGCTCGACACGCTGCCCGAGCGCGACCTCGCCGAGCACGTCGAGGTCTTCGAGCGCGTCCACGACGCCCTCGCCGCCCGCCTCGCGGACACCGAGCGCTGAGGTGGCCCGACTCGTCCGGATCGACGCCGAGCTCGTGCGCCGGGGGCTCGCCCGTTCCCGCCAGCAGGCCGGTGAGCTCCTCGCCGCCGGCCACGTCACGCTCGACGGCGCGGTCGTCACCAAGCCCGCACGCCAGGTCGACCCGGCCCAGGCGGTGCGGGTGGTGGCCCCGGCCGGCGAGGAGTACGCGTCCCGCGGCGCCCACAAGCTCGCCGGGGCGCTCGACTCCCTCGGCGACCGGGCCCCCGTCGTCGCCGGCCGCCGCGCGCTGGACGCCGGTGCGTCGACCGGGGGGTTCACCGACGTCCTCCTGCGCCGGGGCGCGGCGCACGTCGTCGCCGTCGACGTCGGCTACGGCCAGCTCGTGTGGGCGCTCCAGCAGGACCCGCGCGTGACCGTGCTCGACCGGACCAACGTGCGCACCCTCGAGCCCGAGGCGGTGGCGCCGGCTCCGGAGCTCGTCGTCGCGGACCTCTCCTTCATCTCCCTCACCCTCGTCCTCCCCGCGCTCGCCCGGGTGGCCGCGCCGGACGCGGACTTCCTCCTCATGGTCAAGCCGCAGTTCGAGGTCGGCCGGGAACGGCTGGGCCGCGGCGGCGTCGTCCGGGACGTGGCGCTCCACGCCGAGGCCGTGCGCACCGTGGCGGACGCCGCCGCGGGACTGGGGCTGGCCACCCACGCGGTGGTGCCGAGCCCCCTGCCCGGGCCCAGCGGCAACGTCGAGTACTTCATCGGCCTGCGCCGGGACCACCCGCACGCGCTCGTCGGCGACGCCCTCGACGCCGCCATCGCCGAGGCGATCCGCACCGGACCCGCGGGGACGCCGCAATGACCCGCCGCGTCCTCGTCGTCATGCACGAGGGGCGTCCGGCCGCCGTCGAGGCCGCCGCCCAGGTCGAGCGCGAGCTGCGGGAGCGGGGGATGACGCCCGTCCGCGACACCGGGGACACCGACGGCCTCGAGCTCGTCATCGTCCTCGGCGGCGACGGGACAATCCTGCGCGCGGCGGAGCTGGCCCGGGGCAGCGACGTGCCGCTCGTCGGCGTCAACCTCGGCCACGTGGGCTTCCTCGCCGAGGCGGAGCCCGACGGCATCCGCGAGGTGGTGCGCCGGGTGGCCGAGCGCGACTACACCGTCGAGGAGCGGATGACCATCGACGTCGCCGTCACCCACCCCGGCGGTGAGGTCGTCCACGGCTGGGCGATCAACGAGGCGAGCGTGGAGAAGTCCGGGCGCGCGCGGATGGTCGAGGTCGCCCTCGGCGTCGACGGGCGGGGCGTGTCCACCTTCGGCTGCGACTCCGTGGTCCTGGCGACCCCGACCGGCTCGACGGCGTACGCGTTCTCCGGCGGGGGACCGATCGTGTGGCCCGACGTCGAGGCGCTCCTCGTCGTGCCCGTCGCCGCCCACGCCCTGTTCGCCCGCCCCATGGTCGTCGGCCCCTCCTCGGTCCTCGCGGTGGAGGTGCTCCCGCGCAGCGAGCGCGCCGCCGTCGTGTGGTGCGACGGCCGGCGTCGGCTGCCCGCGCCCGCCGGGTCCCACATCGAGGTCCGGCGCGGCGCCCAGCCGGTCAAGCTCGCCCGCCTCGAGCCCACCCCGTTCTCCGGGCGCCTCGTGGCGAAGTTCGACCTCCCGGTCACCGGGTGGCGCGGGGAGCGGGGCGCCTCGTGATCGAGGACATCCGCATCGAGAACCTCGGGGTCATCGCCGCCGCGCACCTCGAGCTGGGCCCCGCGCTCACCGTCATCACCGGCGAGACCGGCGCCGGCAAGACCATGGTCCTCACCGGCCTCGGCCTGCTCCTCGGGGGCCGCGCGGACGCCACCGTCGTCCGCGGCGGGGCGGACCAGGCGGTCGTCGAGGGCACCCTCGTGGTCCCGCCGGACTCCCCGCTGGTCGCCCGCGCCGAAGAGGCCGGCGCCCTCGTCGAGGACGGCGCCCTCCTCGTCAGTCGTACCGTGCCGGCGCAGGGCCGCTCCCGCGCCCACCTGGGCGGGCGGACCGTCCCGCAGGCGGTCCTCGCCGAGATCGGTGAGCAGCTGGTCACGGTGCACGGCCAGTCCGACCAGCTCCGGCTGCGCTCGCCCAGCCACCAGCGCGCGGCGCTCGACGCCTTCGCCGGGCCCGAGCACGCCCGCACGCTCGCCGCGTACCGCGCCGCGTGGGCCGAGGCGGGACGCGCCGCGGAGGAGCTGGCCCGCTGGGAGGCCGCGGGCGCCGAGCGGGCCGCGGAGGTCCAGCGCCTCCGGGCCGGGCTGGAGCTCCTCGAGGCGCTCGACGTGCGCGCCGGCGAGGAGACCGAGCTGAAGGCGGAGGCGGAGCGGCTGGGCAACGTCGAGGAGCTGCGGCTCGCGACCGGCCGCGCCCACGAGGCGCTCACCGGCTCCGCCGACCTCGGGGCACCGGACGCCACCACCCTCGTCGAGGAGGCGCGCCGCTCGCTCGAGCACGCCGGTGCCCACGACCGCGACGTCGCAGCCCTCGCCGAGCGCGTCGCCGAGGCCGCGTACGTCCTCGCCGACGTGGGAGCCGAGCTGGGCAGCTACCTCGCCTCGCTCGAGGCCGACCCCGCGCGCCTGGACGCCGTCCACGCGCGACGGGCCGCGATCACCGACACCGCCCGCCGGCTAGGCGTCGAGGACGGCGACGCCCTCGTCGCCTGGGGCACCGAGGCGGCGGCACGTCTCACCGCCCTCGCCGGGCCGACCGACACCGGCTCGGCCCTCACCGAGCGCCTCGAGCGCGCGCGCGCCGAGGTCGCCACCGGGGCCGCCGCGATCACCCGCCGCCGCGCCGAGGCGGCCGAGCGCCTGGCCGCCGCCGTCGACGCCGAGCTCGCCGGCCTTGCCATGGGCGGGGCCACCCTGCACGTGCGTCTCGCGCCGCTGCCCGAGCCGGGGCCGTGGGGCGCGGAGGACGTCGAGCTCGCCCTCGCCCCCCACCCGGGCGCCCCGCCCCGGCCGCTCGGCGCCGGGGCCTCCGGGGGTGAGCTCTCCCGGGTCATGCTCGCCATCGAGGTCGCCCTCGCCGGCACGCCCGACGCCGACGGCACGCGGACCTTCGTCTTCGACGAGGTCGACGCGGGCGTCGGTGGCCGTGCCGCCGTCGAGGTCGGGCGGCGCCTCGCCCGCCTCGCGCGGACCGCGCAGGTGGTCGTCGTCACCCACCTGGCCCAGGTCGCCGCGTTCGCCGACACCCACCTCGTCGTCACCAAGCGCACCGAGGGCGCCGACACGCTCACCGGCGTGAGCGAGGTCACCGGCGGCGACCGGGAGCGTGAGCTCGCGCGCATGCTCTCGGGCCAGGACGGCTCCGACCTGGCCCGGCGGCACGCCGCTGAGCTCATGGAGCGCGCCGCCGTGGGACGATGACCCGCGTGAGCCCGCTCTTCCGGCGCCGTCGCGCCACCGTCGAGACCGAACCCGGGGTGCGGGGTCCGGTGCGCGTCGACGCGCGCACCAAGAACCTCACCAAGCGCCTCCAGCCCGGCGACATCGCCGTCATCGACCACGTCGACCTCGACCGCGTCTCCGCCGAGGCGCTCGTGGCGTGCCAGCCGGCCGCCGTCCTCAACGCGGCGCCGTCGAGCTCCGGGCGCTACCCGAACCTCGGCCCGGGCATCGTCGTCGACGCCGGCATCCCCCTCATCGACGACCTCGGACCCGCCGTGATGACCCTCGTCGAGGGCCGCGAGGTGCACGTCGTCGACGGCGAGGTCCGCCAGGGCGACACCCTCGTCGCCGAGGGCGTGGTCCAGGACGCCGAGCGGGTCGAGGAGACCATGGAGCGCGCCCGCGAGGGCATGTCGGTCCAGCTCGAGGCGTTCGCCGCCAACACGATGGACTACCTGCGACGCGAGCGTGAGCTCCTCATCGACGGCATCGGCGTGCCGGACGTGCGCACCCACTTCGACGGGCGCCAGGCGCTCATCGTCGTGCGGGGCTACCACTATAAGGAAGACCTCGCGATGCTGCGCTCCTACGTGCGCGAGTACCGCCCCATCATGGTGGGGGTCGACGGCGGCGCCGACGCCATCCTCGAGGCCGGCTGGACCCCCGACATCATCGTCGGCGACATGGACTCCGTCTCCGACCGCGCGCTCACCTGCGGCGCGGAGATCGTCGTCCACGCCTACCGGGACGGGCGCGCGCCCGGGCTGCCGCGCGTCGTCCAGCTCGGCGTCGACCACGTCGTCTTCCCCGCCACCGGGACGAGCGAGGACGTCGCGATGCTCCTCGCCGACGACAAGGGCGCCGAGCTCATCGTCGCCGTCGGCACCCACGCGACCCTCATCGAGTTCCTCGACAAGGGTCGCTCGGGGATGGCGTCGACGTTCCTCACCCGGCTGCGCGTGGGCAGCAAGCTCATCGACGCCAAGGGCGTCTCGCGCCTGTACCGGCCGCGCATCTCCACCCTCCAGATCGTCATGCTCGCCGTCGCCGGGCTCGTCGCCATCACCGTGGCGCTCGCCTCGACCACCTTCGGGCAGACGCTGTTCCTCCTGCTCATGGCGAGGATCGACGACCTGCTGTCCTTCTTCCGTGTACTGCTGGGCATCGCCCCGGCCTCGCTGACCTGACCCGGGGAACTACGTGATCGACTTCCGGTACCACCTCGTCTCGCTCATCTCCGTCTTCCTCGCCCTCGCGCTCGGCATCCTGCTCGGCGCGGGCCCGCTCAACGCGACGATCGGCGACCAGCTCACCGGCCAGGTCGCCGACCTGCGGGAGGACCGCGACCGGCTGCGTACCGAGCTCGAGCTGAGCAACGCCGAGACCGAGGACCTCACCACCTACCTCGACGGCGTCGCGCCCGACGTGCTCGCCTCCCGCCTCGAGGGACGTTCCGTCGCCCTCGTCACCCTGCCCGGTGCCAACGCCGACGACGTCGCCGCCGTCCGGGCGCGGCTCGAGCAGTCCGGCAGCGCCGTCTCGGGCGAGCTCGCCGTGACCGACGCGTGGACGGACCCGGAGACGGCGAGCTTCCGCTCGAGCTTCGCCGGCCAGCTCGTCGGCTACCTCGCGCCCGCGCCCGAGGACGACGCCGGCACCGACGTCGTGCTCGGGACGGCGCTGGGCCAGGCCCTAACGAGCGCGGACCCCGCCAGCGCGGGCTTCACCGAGGAGGCCGAGACGCTGCTCGACCTGCTGAGCACGGGTGACCAGCCCCTCGTGGCGGTCGTCGAGGAGCCCGCCGGACCGGCGAACGCCACCGTCGTCGTCGGTCCCCGGCCCGAGCCGGCGCCCGAGCAGGAGACGGAGACGGACAGCGAGGAGCGCGCCGTGCGCACCGCGGGCTACGTCGACCTCACCGAGGGCGTGGCCCGCACCGGCGAGGGCAGCGTGGTGCTCGGCGCGGCGACGACCGAGCTCGACCTCGTCGCCGCCATCATCGCGGACCCCGACGCCGCCGGCGTCGTCACCACCGTCGACTCCGTCGGGGAGATCACCGGCCATGTGAGCGTGCCGCTCGCGCTCGCCGCCGACATCTCCGGAGACCAGGGCCACTACGGCTTCGAGGAGGGCGCCCAGGAGCCCGTGCCCGCCTCGGTCTACCTCCCGCCCCCGGCGCCCGCCGAGCCGAGCCCCGCCCCCACGGAGGCCGCGGAGCCCACCGAGGGCTCCGAGCCCACGGATGGCGCCGAGCCCACCGAGGGCGAGGGATGAACCGGCTCCTCGCCGCCGCCCTCGGGGCGGGCGCCGGCGGCGTGGCGGGTGCGGCTGCCGCGGCGCTGCCCGCCGAGCGCCGGGCCCGCTGGGCGCGGACCAACTACGCCGGGCGCGAGGTCAGCCTCCTGGGCGGGGCCGCCGCCGCGGGCGCGACCGTGGCCACCCTCGTCGCCACCGGCACGCGCGCCGGCGGGGCCGGGGCCCTGGCCGCGGCCGCCGGCGGGGTCTTTGGAGTGGTCGACGACCTCGACCCCGCCCCGACCCGCGCCAAGGGCCTGCGCGGTCACCTCGGCGCGCTCGCCCGCGGGGAGGTGACCACCGGCGCCCTGAAGATCGCCGGCATCGGCGCCGGCGCGCTGCTCGCCGCCGCCACGCTGCCGCGGCCCGGCGCGCGCCCCCTCGCCCGGGTGGTCGACGTCGCCCTCGACGGGGCGCTCATCGCCGGCACCGCCAACCTCCTCAACCTCTTCGACCTGCGTCCCGGCCGGGCCCTCAAGGTGGGCCTGGGCGGCGGCACGCTCGTCGCCCTCGCCGGCGGGCCGGGAGCGCCCGCGGCGGCGGGCCTGGCGGGCGTCTGCCTCGCGGCCCTGCCCACCGACCTTGCCGAGCGCACCATGCTCGGCGACACCGGCGCCAACGCCGTCGGCGCGGCGCTGGGCACCGCGCTCGCCGCCGGGTCCCGCACGCGCCGCGCCGCCGCGCTGGCCGGCGTCGTCGGCCTCACGCTGGCGAGCGAGCGGGTGAGCTTCACGGCCGTCATCGAGGGCAACCCGGTGCTGCGCCGCCTCGACCGCTGGGGGACCCGAGCGCGGTGAGCGAGCGCACGCGCCGGCGCCTGACGCGGGGCGTCGGGACGGTCGCCGGCGCCGCCGGGATGATCGCCGTCATCACCATGGCCTCGCGCGCCGTGGGGTTCGGCCGGTGGTTCGCCCAGGCAGCCACGCTCGGCGACTCCGCCACGGCCAACGCCTACGCCTCGGCCAACCTCCTGCCCAACGTCCTCTTCGAGGTGGCCGCGGGCGGCGCCCTCGCCGGCACCGTCGTCCCCCTGCTCGCGGCGCCCCTGGCCCGGCACCTGCGCGGCGACGTCGACCGGATCGCCTCGGCGCTGCTGTCGTGGACGCTGCTCGCCCTCGTCCCGCTCGGCATCCTCGTCGCCGTCCTCGCCGGCCCGATCGTCTCCCTGCTGCCGAACTCGGCCGGCTCGGACGTCGAGGTCCAGCGCGAGGTGGCGACGTTCTTCCTGCGCATCTTCGCGGTCCAGATCCCGCTCTACGGCGTCGGCGTCGTGCTCAGCGGCATCCTCCAGGCGCAGCGCCGCTTCCTCCTGCCGGCCCTCGCGCCGCTCGCCTCGAGCGTCGTCGTCATCGCCACGTACCTCCTGTTCGGGGTGCTGGGGGAGGGGCTCGCCGACTCCCCGGGGCGCCTGCCGCCCCTCGCCCTGGAGACCCTCGCGTGGGGCACCACCGCCGGCGTGGCCGCGATGAGCCTGCCGCTGGCCGTCCCCGTCCTGCGCAGCGGGATCCGCCTGCGGCCCACGCTCCATTTCCCGCCGGGCGTGGCGCCCCGCGCGCGCCACCTTGCCGCGGCCGGCATCGGGGCGCTGCTCGCCCAGCAGGTGAGCGTCGTCGTCGTCCTCGTGCTCGCCCGGGCCGGCGGCGTCGAGGGCACCATCACGATCTTCCAGTACGCCCAGGCGGTGTACTACCTCCCGTACGCCGTCCTCGCGGTCCCCGTCGCCACCGCCGTCTTCCCGCGCCTGGCGGAGAGCGCCGCCGAGGAGGACCGCAGCGACTTCGTCCGGATGAGCGCCCGCACGACGCGGGTCGTCGTCGCCGCGGCGTCCGCCGGGGTCGCCCTCCTCGTCGCCGGTGCGCCGGCCGCCACCGCCCTGTTCTCCGTGCGCGGGACGATGGAGGGGATGACGACGGCGATCACGTGGCTCGCGCCCGGGGTCGTCGGCTACGCGCTCGTCTTCCACGTCTCCCGCTGCCTGTACACCGTGGACCGGGGCCGTGCCGCGGTCCTCGCCACGGCGGCGGGCTGGCTCACCGTCGCGGTCGCCAGCGCCGTCGCCGTCCGCGTCCTCGCGCCCGACGGCGGGGACGGGCCCGGGACGCTGCAGGGACTGGCGATCGGCTCGAGCGTGGGGATGGTCGTCGCCGGCGTCGCCCTCCTCCTCGCGCTGCGCCGGGTGACCGGCGCGCTGCCCGGCCTGGGACGCACCGTCGTCGTCGCCGGCGCCGGCGCCGTCGTCGGCGCCGTGGCCGGCCGGTGGGTGACCGAGGCCATGCTCGGCGCGGTCGCCCCGCAGTTGCTCGGCGCCGTCGTGGCTGCTTGTCTCGGGTGTCTGGTCGGTGGCGGGGTCGTCCTCGCCGCCTGCGCGCTCGGGGACCGTTCCGTGCTGCGTGTACGCCAGTGGACATGAGGGAGACATCGTGCGAGTCCTGCAGCTGACGTCGTCGAGCGCGGGGGGCGTGGCACGCCACGCGCACCAGGTCGCCGACCTCCTCGCCCGCCCGCCCCGGCGGCCCGGGACGCTCCAGGTGGACGAGGGGGACCAGGTGATCCTCGCCGGCCCCCCGGACGTCCTCGCGGGCGCGCCGGTGCCGGGCGCCGTCGTCGACATCGCCGACCGCCCGCGGCCCAGCGACGTCGTGGCGCTGGCGCGACTGCGGCGCCTCGCCGCCCACGCCGACGTCGTCCACGCGCACGGCCTGCGCGCCGGCGCCGCCGCCGTCCTCGCGCTGCGGACCCTGCGGGACCGGCCCGCCCTCGTCGTCACGGTCCACAACGCCCCCGTGGGCGGCGCCGGGGTGCGCGGGGTGGCCGCCGCGCTCGAGCGGGTCGTCGCGCGGGGCGCCGACGTCGTCCTCGGCGTCAGCGGCGACCTCGTCGAACGGATGGACGCCCTCGGGGCCCGGGACACCGAGCGCGCGCTCGTCCCCGCCCCCGCCCGCCGGGTCGCCCCCGGTGCTGCCCCCGGTACCGCCACCCTGCTCGCCCTCGGGCTGGGGCAGGGGGAGCGCCTCGTCCTCACGGTGGCCCGGCTCGCCCCGCAGAAGGGGCTCGACCTCCTGTGCGACGCCTCGGCCCTCGTGCGGGACCGCGTCCCGGGCGTGGTGCGGTGGGTCGTCGTCGGCGATGGCCCGCTCGAGGAGCACCTGCAGGCCCGCATCGACGCCGAGCGGCTGCCGGTGCGCCTCGCCGGCCGCCGGGACGACGTCCCCGAGCTCCTCACCCGCGCCGACGTCGTCGTCTCGACGGCCCTGTGGGAGGGCCAGCCCCTCGCCGTCCAGGAGGCGCTCCAGGCGGGCGCCGCAGTCGTCGCCACGGACGTGGGGGGCACCGCCGAGGTCACCGGCGACGCCGCCGTCCTCGTGCCCCCGCGGGCCGAGGCGATCGCCGACGCCGTCGTGCGCGTGCTCGGCGACGACGGCGAGCGGGACCGGCTGCGCCAGGCCGCCCGCCAGCGGGCCGCCGACCTGCCCGGGCCGAACGACGTGCACCGCCAGCTCCGGGACGTGTACTCCCGGGCACTCGGGCACAGGTGCTAGGGTCGAAGCCCGTGGTCAACCATGCGGACCGGCGCCCCGGAACTCCTCGTCACATCTTCGTCACCGGTGGGGTGGCGAGCTCACTCGGCAAGGGACTGACGGCCTCGAGCCTCGGTCAGCTGCTTCGAGCGCGCGGCCTGCGCGTGACGATGCAGAAGCTCGATCCCTACATCAACGTCGATCCTGGGACGATGAACCCGTTCCAGCACGGTGAGGTCTTCGTCACGGAGGACGGCACCGAGACCGACCTCGACATCGGTCACTACGAGCGGTTCCTCGACGTCGAGCTCTCCGGCGCGGCGAACACGACGACCGGCCAGGTCTACTCCTCGGTCATCGCCAAGGAGCGGCGCGGGGAGTACCTCGGCGACACCGTCCAGGTCATCCCGCACATCACCGACGAGATCAAGGCGCGGATGCGCGCGCAGGCCACGCCCAGCGACGGCTCCGCGCCGCCGGACGTCATCATCACCGAGATCGGCGGCACGGTCGGCGACATCGAGTCCCAGCCGTTCCTCGAGGCGGCGCGCCAGGTCCGCCACGAGCTCGGCCGCGAGAACGTCTTCTACGTCCACGTCTCGCTCGTGCCCTACCTCGGCGCCAGTGGCGAGCTCAAGACCAAGCCCACCCAGCACTCCGTCGCCCAGCTGCGCTCCATCGGCATCCAGCCCGACGCCGTCGTGTGCCGCACCGACCGCGAGCTGCCCGAGGGCGTCAAGGCGAAGATCGCCCTCATGTGCGACGTCGACCGCGAGGCCGTCATCGAGTGCCGCGACGCGTCCTCGATCTACGAGATCCCCGCCGTCCTGCACCGCGAGGGCCTCGACGCCTACGTCGTGCGCCGCCTGGACGTCCCCTTCCGGGACGTCGACTGGAGCACGTGGGACGACCTGCTCGAGCGGGTGCGCCACCCCAAGGAGCAGGTGGAGGTGGCCCTCGTCGGCAAGTACGTCGACCTGCCCGACGCCTACCTCTCGGTGACCGAGGCGCTGCGCGCCGGCGGCTTCGCCCACCACGCCCGGGTCGCCATCCGCTGGGTGGTCTCCGACGACTGCGAGACGCCCGACGGCGCCCGCCGCGCCCTGGGTGGGGTGGACGCCGTCCTCGTGCCCGGTGGCTTCGGCGTGCGGGGGATCGAGGGCAAGCTCGGGGCCCTGCGCTGGGCGCGCGAGAACGAGGTGCCCACGCTGGGGATCTGCCTGGGCCTGCAGTGCATGGTCATCGAGTTCGCCCGGACGGTCCTCGGGCTGCCCGAGGCCTCCTCCACGGAGTTCGACCCGGCCACCCCGGACCCGATCGTCGCCACCATGGCGGAGCAGGTGAAGTTCGTCGAGGGCGCCGGCGGTGACATGGGCGGCACGATGCGCCTGGGCCGCTACGAGGCGATCCTCGAGCCCGGCTCGCTCGTCGCCGAGACCTACGGCGCCACCGTGGTCACCGAGCGTCACCGGCACCGCTACGAGGTGAACAACGCCTACCGTGAGGCGCTCGCCGAGGCGGGGCTGCGCATCTCGGGCCGCTCGCCCGACTCCTCCCTCGTGGAGTTCGTCGAGCTCGACCGGGCGCAGCACCCCTACTACGTCGCCACCCAGGCCCACCCCGAGTTCAAGTCCCGTCCCACCCGGGCGCACCCCCTCTTCGCGGGGCTCATCGGCGCGGCGCTCGACCGCCAGCGCAGCACCCGGCTGCTCGAGGTCGGCGGCGCGTCATGAGGGACCGGGTGGATCGCTCCCGCGACGTCGTCGGGCACGAGACCGTCCACTACGGCCGCGTCTTCGACCTCGTCGCCGACGACGTCCGCCTGCACCCCGACGCCGCGCCGGTGCGCCGCGAGTACCTCGACCACCCCGGCGCCGTCGCCGTCGTCGCCCTGCGGGACGGCACGGACGGGGAGGAGGTGCTCCTCGTCGAGCAGTACCGCCACCCCGTGCGGGCGCTGCTGTGGGAGGTGCCGGCCGGCCTGCTGGACGTCGACGGCGAGGACTACCTCGAGGCCGCCCAGCGCGAGCTCGCCGAGGAGGCGGACCTGCGCGCCGCGCGGTGGGACGTCCTCGTCGACTACTTCACCACCCCGGGCGGCTCCAACGAGTCGCTGCGGGTCTACCTCGCGCGGGACGTGAGCCCCGTGCCCGCCGACGAGCGGCACGCGCGCGAGGACGAGGAGGCGGGCATGCCCACGGAGTGGGTGCGCCTGGACGACGCGGTCGCCGCCGTGCACGCGGGCCGTATCCACAACCCGAGCGCCGTCGTCGGCGTCCTCGCCGCCGCCAGCGCCCGCGCGCAGGGCTGGGCGCCGCTGCGCCCGGCGGACGCCACCTGGCTGCGCTGAGACCTGCGCGGAACCTGCGCGGAACGCGCGTGCGCCGCACCACCCACCTGGGTGGTGCGGCGCCGTCGTCTCCGCGCGCGGGTGGCGCCGCCGTCGCGCCGGTGCGCGCTCAGGCGGTGGGCGCCGCGGCCGGCTCGTCCTCGCGGGTGACGAGCGAGGCGAGCGCGTAGACGAGGGCGATGACGAGCAGCCCGGAGCCGACCATGTGGATCCCGACGAGGAGCTCGGGCAGCCCGGTGAAGTACTGGACGTAGCCGATGGCGCCCTGGAGCGCGGTCACGGCCAGGAGCACCAGCCACGCCCGGCGGGCGGCGGGCACCGACCGGACGAGGGCGAGCCCGACGAGGACGAGCGCGACGAACGCCCACACCGCCAGCGCGTGCAGGCGCGAGATGAACGCCGGGTCGAGGGCCCACCGGTAGGGCTCGTCGGCGTCGCCGGAGTGGGGGCCGGCCCCCGTGGTGATGACCCCGAGGACGAGGAGCACGACGCCGACGACGGCGAGGGCGGCGCCGACCAGTCGGACGCGGCGCTCGACGACCGGGCGCGGGGGAGCGTCCCCCGCCCGCAGCCGGACGAGAAGGTAGGCGGAGACGGCGACCAGGGCGAGCGAGATGAGCATGTGCGAGCCGACGATGGCGGGGTGCAGATCGACCCACACGGTGATCCCGCCGACGACCGCCTGGACGGCGATGCCGACGAGCGGCAGCCACACGAGCCGGCGCAGGGAGGCCGGGCGTGAGGCGGTGGGCTCGCGCCGGTAGACGGCCCAGACGAGCGCGAGGGCGATGATCCCCAGCACGCCGGTGAGCGTGCGGTTGCCGAACTCGATGAGCGAGTGGAGCGAGGTCTCCGCTTGGAACTCCGGCGTGAAGGACCCCGGCTCGCACATCGGCCACTGGGAGCACCCCAGGCCGGAGCCGGTGAGCCGCACGGCGCCGCCGGTGGCGATGATGCCTACCTGGGCGACGAGGTTGGCCACCGCCAGGCCCCACGTGAGCCGGTCCGTGCGGGCGGCGTGGCCCGTGCCGGGGGAGGTGCTGGTGGGGGAGATCGCGGCGCTCACCCCTCCAGGGTAGGCGCTGGGCGCCGCGGTCCGGAGGCCCGCGCAGCCTGCCGACGGCGGCTCGGGCGTGGCGTCGGTCTCAGGCGCTTCCGTGTCTCAGGCGTCCCAGCGGAAGTACCGGCCCGCGAGCCACGAGCCGATGGCCGTCCAGACGAGCAGTGCCACCACGGCGGGCACGTCGACGAGGCCAGTGGTCGCCAGCGTGCGCAGCCCCTCGCCGAGCGCGCCGGGCGGGGTGAGGCTCATGACCGTGTCGAGCGGCGCGGGCAGGACGCCGAGCGGGAGCACGAGCCCGCCGCCGACGGCCATGAGGACCCACACGAGGTTGGCGATGGCGAGGACGCCCTCGGGCCGCAACGTCCCGCCGAGCAGCAGGGCGAAGGAGACGAAGGCGGCGGCACCGAGGACGACGAGCACGACCGCCGCGAGCAGCTGGGCCGGGCCCACGCCGTCGGGGCGCCAGCCGAGCGCCGCGGCGACGCCGACGAGCAGCGCCACCTGCACGGCGATGACGGCGAGGACGGCGCCGAGCTTGCCGCCGAGGAGTCCGGTCGGGCCCAGCGGCGTCGTCGAGAGCATGCGCAGGACGCCCCAGCGGCGGTCGAAGGCGACGGCGATGGCCTGCCCGGTGAAGGCGGTCGAGGCGACGGCCAGCGCCACGGCCCCGGCCAGGGCGGCGTCGGCCCGGGGCTCGGGCAGCGGCACGAGCGACGTCCGGGTGAGCGCGACGAGCGCGAGGACGGGCAGGACGACGGTGAGCAGCAGCTGCTCGCCGTTGCGCAGCACGGCGATCGTCTCGAAGCGGGTCTGGGCCAGGACTCGGCGGGCGGTGGTGCGGCTGGCGGTGGTCATGAGGCCTCCTGTCGGAGCTCGCGCCCGGTGAGGGCGAGGAAGGCGTCCTCGAGGCTGGGCCGGTGGAGGTCCACCGTGGCGTCGGGGTGACCGATCTGTGCCAGGGCCGTCGCGACGGCGACGACGGCGCCGGCGTCGGGGTCCTGCGGGCCGCCGATGTGCAGGACGCGGTCGGAGGCGTGCGCGGGGCCGCGCCCACGGGCGTCGGCGACGTCGCCGTCGAGGACCCGGAGGTCGCCGCGGCCGGCCGCCGCGAGGGCGGCGTCGAGGGCGCTCACGAGGGCGTCGCCGGGGCCGGCGGGGTGACCGCCCGCCGCCGCGGTGCCGGGGGAGACGGCGCCGGCGCGCAGGACGACGCGGATGCGCGCGCCACCGGTGAGGGCGGCGGGCGTGCCCTCGGCGACGACCCGGCCGTGGTCGATGACGACGACGTGGTCGGCGAGGGCCTCCGCCTCGTCCATGAGGTGCGTGGTGAGGATCACCGACGTGCCACCCGCGCGGAGCTCGCGGAGCAGGTCCCACACGGCGTGCCGGGACTGCGGGTCGAGACCTGCGGACGGCTCGTCGAGGAAGGCGAGCTCGGGCCGGCCGACGAGCGCGCCGGCGAGGGCGAGGCGCTGGCGCTGCCCCCCGGACAGGCGCCGGACCCGCGTGCCGGCGACGTCGGTGAGCCCGAGACGCTCGAGCAGCCGGGCGGGCGGCTCCGGGTCGGCGTGCAGGCGGGCGAGGTGGTCGAGGACCGCGCCGGCGCGCGGGGCGAGCGGCAGCCCGCCGTCCTGCAGCATGACGCCCACCCGCTCGCGCAGGAGGGGTGCGGAGCTGGCGGCCGCCCGGTCGAGGCCCAGGACGCGGATCGAGCCGGCGTCGGGGCGGCGCAGCCCCTCGCAGCACTCGATCGTCGTCGTCTTCCCCGCCCCGTTGGGCCCGAGGACGGCGGTGATGGCGCCGGTGGCGGCGGTGAGGCTGAGGCCGTCGACGGCGGTGCGCGCGCCGTAGCGCTTGCGCAACGAGTCGACCTCAAGAGCGGGGGGCATGACGTCCACCCTAGGGCTCGGCACCCCGCGGGCTCGGCGCCCGGGGCGGCCGGCGGCGGCCGGTGAGGCATGCCTTCCTTGCCGGGAAGCAATTCGGCAACGATGATGTTCTCTAATACAGGCGCCGCCGACAGGCGCGCCCGCACCGGCCGGACGCCGGAGAACCAGCCTGGCCGAGAGGGGCGAGCGTGCGCGAGCGGGACGCCGATGCCACGACGCGCGAGCGCGTCCTGCGCCTCGTCGTCGAGCGCGGCCCCGTGAGCGCCGCGGAGCTCGCCGACCTCCTCGCGCTCACCCCCGCCGGGGTGCGCCGGCACATCGCCGTCCTCGAGCAGCACGGGGAGATCGCCGTCCACGGGCCCAGCGGGCCCGAGCAGCGCCGCCGCGGGCGGCCCGCCCGCCGCTACGTCGCCACGGATGCGGGCCGCGCCGGCCTGTCCGACGCCTACTCCGACCTCGCCACCCACGTCCTCGGCTACCTCCGTGACGTCGCCGGGCCCCAGGCCGTCGAGCAGTTCGCCGAGGCCCGGGTGGGCGAGATCGAGCGCCGCTACGCCCCCGCCGTCACCGGCGCCGGCGAGGAGCGCGAGGACCGCGCCCGGGCGCTCGCGGCGGCCCTGTCGACCGACGGGTACGCCGCCACCGTGCGCACCGTCGGGCCGGCCGGCGCCGCCGTCCAGCTGTGCCAGGGCAACTGCCCGGTCCTCGACGTCGCCGAGTCCTTCCCCGAGCTCTGCGAGGCCGAGACGCGGGCCTTCTCCCGTATCCTCGGCGTCCACGTCCAGCGGCTGGCCACCCTCGCCGCGGGCGGCCACGTGTGCACTACCCACATCCCCACCGCCACGCTTGCGCGCGCCCCGAGCCGCGTCCGCGCCCCCCAGCCCAGCACGACGTCGTCCATCGACGACACGGAAGGAATCTGATGACGAGTCCTACCCAGCAGGACCTCACGGCGCCGGACGCGCCGATGACGCAGGAAGAGACGATCGCCTCGATCGGCAGCTACAAGTTCGGCTGGCACGACGCCGACACGGCCGGGGCCACGGCCCGCCGTGGGCTGTCCGAGGACGTCGTCCGGAACATCTCGCACCTCAAGGACGAGCCGGAGTGGATGCTCCAGCGCCGCCTCAAGGCACTGCGGCTGTTCGGCAAGAAGCCCATGCCCAACTGGGGCGCCGACCTGTCGGGCATCGACTTCGACAACATCAAGTACTTCGTGCGCTCCACGGAGAAGCAGGCCACCAGCTGGGAGGACCTGCCCGAGGACATCCGCAACACCTACGACCGCCTCGGCATCCCCGAGGCGGAGAAGCAGCGCCTCGTCGCCGGCGTCGCCGCGCAGTACGAGTCCGAGGTCGTCTACCACCAGATCCGCGAGGACCTCGAGGCCCAGGGCGTCCTGTTCCTCGACACCGACACGGCCCTGCGCGAGCACCCGGAGATCTTCCAGGAGTACTTCGGCTCCGTCATCCCCGCCGGTGACAACAAGTTCGCGGCGCTCAACACCGCCGTGTGGTCCGGTGGCTCCTTCGTCTACGTCCCCAAGGGCGTGCACGTCGAGATCCCGCTCCAGGCCTACTTCCGGATCAACACCGAGAACATGGGCCAGTTCGAGCGGACGCTGATCATCGCCGACGAGGGCTCCTACGTGCACTACGTCGAGGGCTGCACCGCGCCCATCTACAAGACGGACTCGCTGCACTCCGCCGTCGTGGAGATCATCGTGAAGAAGGACGCCCGCGTCCGGTACACGACGATCCAGAACTGGTCCAACAACGTCTACAACCTCGTCACCAAGCGGTCCACGGTCGAGGCCGGCGGGACGATGGAGTGGATCGACGGCAACATCGGCTCCAAGGTGACGATGAAGTACCCGGCCGTCTACCTCATGGGCGAGCACGCCCGGGGCGAGACGCTGTCCATCGCCTTCGCCGGCGAGGGCCAGCACCAGGACACGGGCTCGAAGATGGTCCACCTCGCGCCGAACACCTCCTCCTCGATCGTGTCGAAGTCGGTGGCCCGCGGCGGTGGCCGCGCGTCCTACCGCGGCCTCGTCCAGGTCCTCGAGGGCGCGCACAACGCCAAGTCCAACGTGCTGTGCGACGCGCTCCTCGTCGACCAGATCTCGCGGTCGGACACCTACCCGTACGTCGACGTCCGTGTCGACGACGTGGAGATGGGCCACGAGGCGACGGTCTCCAAGGTGAGCGAGGACCAGCTCTTCTACCTCATGTCCCGCGGCATGAAGGAGACCGAGGCCATGGCGATGATCGTCCGTGGCTTCGTCGAGCCCATTGCCCGTGAGCTGCCGATGGAGTACGCCCTCGAGCTCAACCGCCTCATCGAGCTGCAGATGGAAGGGGCCGTCGGCTGATGACGACGCCCGCACTGACGAACAAGGACCCCATGACGACCGACCACTCCCGCGCCACCGCCGACTCCGCCCACACCCACGGGCGGGGCGGCACCCCGGAGGCCTCGCGCGCCGAGCGCACCGCCTCCTTCGACGCCGCCGACTTCCCCGTGCCCCACGGCCGCGAGGAGGAGTGGCGCTTCACCCCCGTCGACAAGCTCCAGCGGATCTTCGCCGGCGAGCCGAGCGACGGGCGCCTCGCCCTGGAGACGAGCCTGCCCGAGGGCGTGCTCACCTCCGTCGTGCCGCCCGCCGAGATCCCCGCGCTCACCCGCATCGCCCCCGGCGACCGGGCCGCGGTGCTCGCGGCCACCCCGAGCGAGGGCGCCTACGTCGTCGACATCCCGGCGAACCTCGAGCTCGTCGAGCCGGTCGTCCTCGACCTGTCCGGCGTGGGCACCGAGCCCGTCGTCTACGGCCACGTCGTCGTCCGCGTCGGCGCCAACGCCCGCGCGACCGTCGTCGTGCGGCACACCGGCTCGGCGACGTACGACGAGCGCCTCACCGTCCAGGCGGCCGACGGCGCCCACCTCACCTTCGTCACGCTGCAGGAGTGGGACGCGGACGCGGTCCACCTGAGCGAGAACGTCGTCGAGGTGGCCAAGGACGCCACGGTGCGCCACATCGTCGTCACCCTCGGCGGCGACGTCGTCCGCGTCTCGACGACGGCGCGGTTCGAGGGCACCGGCGGCGACGTCGAGCTCCTCGGCCTGTACTTCACCGACTCCGGCCAGCACCAGGAGCACCGCCTCTTCGTCGACCACGCCGTGCCGTCGTGCCGCTCGAACGCCACGTACAAGGGCGCCCTGCAGGGCGAGGGCGCGCACTCGGTGTGGGTCGGCGACGTCCTCATCCGCGCCGAGGCCGAGGGCACCGACACCTACGAGCTCAACCGCAACCTCGTCCTCACCGAGGGCGCGCGGGCGGACTCCGTGCCGAACCTCGAGATCGAGACCGGCGAGATCGAGGGGGCCGGCCACGCCTCGGCGACCGGCCGCTTCGACGACGAGCAGCTGTTCTACCTGCGCTCGCGGGGCATCCCGGAGGCCGAGGCCCGTCGCCTCGTCGTCCGCGGCTTCTTCGCCGAGCTCATCAACCAGATCGGCGTGCCGCTCGTCCAGGAGCGGCTGCTCGCCGCCATCGAGGCCGAGCTCGACCGCACGATGGAGGTGCAGGTGCGGTGAGCGCCCAGCACGTCTGCGACGCCACCGACCTCGCCCCCGGCGAGGCCCTGCGCGTCGACCTCGAGGCGCTCGACGGATCGCCCCTGCCCGTCGCCATCGTGCGCGACGAGGAGGGTGACTTCCACGCCATCTCCGACATCTGCTCGCACGGCCAGGTCAACCTCTCCGACGGGGAGGTCGAGGGCCGCACGATCGAGTGCTGGCTGCACGGCTCGACCTTCGACCTGTGCTCCGGTGCGCCGCTGGCCCTGCCGGCCACCCGCCCGGTCCCCGTCTACCCCGTCACCATCGAGGGCGAGCGCGTCCTCGTCGACGTCGACCGCACCGTCGGCGACGCCTGACCCCGCCCCCACCGCCAGGAAGAGAAGACACCACGTATGTCCACCCTTGAGATCCGCAACCTCCACGTCAGCGTCGAGACCAACGACGGGCCCAAGCCCATCCTCCGCGGCGTCGACCTCACGCTCCGCTCGGGCGAGATCCACGCCATCATGGGCCCGAACGGCTCCGGCAAGTCGACCCTGTCCTACGCCATCGCCGGCCACCCCAAGTACCAGGTCACCGAGGGTGAGGTCCTCCTCGACGGGGAGAACATCCTCGAGATGAGCGTCGACGAGCGCGCCCGCGCCGGCGTCTTCCTCGCCATGCAGTACCCGGTCGAGGTCCCCGGCGTCACCGTCTCCAACTTCCTCCGCACGGCCAAGACGGCCATCGACGGCGAGGCCCCGCCCCTGCGCACGTGGGTCAAGGACGTCAAGGCGGCCATGACCCAGCTGCGCATGGACCCCGAGTTCGCCCAGCGCGACGTCAACCACGGGTTCTCCGGCGGCGAGAAGAAGCGTCACGAGATCCTCCAGATGGAGCTCCTCGCGCCAAAGTTCGCGATCCTCGACGAGACCGACTCCGGCCTCGACGTCGACGCGCTGCGCGTGGTCTCCGAGGGCATCAACCGCGCCCACGAGACGACGGGCGCCGGCGTCATGCTCATCACGCACTACACGCGGATCCTCAACTACGTGAAGCCGGACTTCGTCCACGTGTTCGTTGACGGCCGCGTCGCCGAGGAGGGCGGGCCCGAGCTGGCCGAGCGCCTCGAGAACGAGGGCTACGACCGGTTCCTGCCGGCCGCCAGCGCCTGAGTGAGCCACGCACGAGGAGGGGAGAGGTCATGACCGCCGTCGGGCAGGCGCTCAGCGCCACCGAGCTCGCCGCCGTCCGCGCGGACTTCCCCCTCCTCGGGCGGACGGTCCGCGACGGCCGCGAGCTCGTCTACCTCGACACCGCGGCGACGTCGCAGAAGCCGCAGTGCGTCCTCGACGCCGTCGAGGAGTACTACACGCGCTCCAACGCCGCCGTGCACCGGGGGGCGCACGCCCTCGCGGAGGAGGCGACCGAGCTCTACGAGCAGGCGCGCGCCGCCGTCGCCGCGTTCGTCGGGGCGCGGCCGCACGAGGTCGTCTGGGTGAAGAACGCGACCGAGGGGATCAACCTCGTCGCGTACGCCGCCTCCAACGCCGCGCTCGGCCGCGGCGGGGAGCGCGCCCGCGAGCTGTTCGCCGTCGGGCCCGGGGACGAGATCGTCGTCACCGAGGCCGAGCACCACGCCAACCTCGTCCCGTGGCAGGAGCTGTGCGCCCGCACCGGGGCGACGCTGCGCTGGATCGGGCTCACCGACGACGGCCGCCTCGACCCGGCGACGTTCGACGTCATCACCGAGCGCACCCGGTACGTCGCGCTCACCCACGCCTCGAACGTCACGGGGGCGGTCAGCCCCGTCGCCGACGTCGTGGCGCGGGCGAAGGCGGCGGGGGCGCTCGTCGTCCTCGACGCCTCCCAGTCCGTCCCGCACCTCGCCGTCGACCTGCCCGCCCTGGGCGTCGACTTCGCCGTCTTCTCCGGGCACAAGATGCTCGGGCCGACCGGCGTGGGGGTGCTCTACGGGCGCGCGGAGCTCCTCGAGGCGATGCCGCCCTTCCTCACCGGCGGGTCCATGGTCGAGGTCGTCACCATGGAGGCGACGACGTACGCGCCGCCCCCCACCCGGTTCGAGGCCGGCACCCAGATGGTCGCCGAGACCGTCGGCCTGCGCGCCGCCGTCGGGTACCTCGCCGAGCTCGGCATGGACGCCGTCGCGGCCCACGAGGCGCAGCTCGCCGCGCTGCTGCTCGACGGCGTCGCGTCCGTCCCGGGGGTGCGGGTCCTCGGGCCCACCGACCCGGCGGACCGGCTCGCCGTCGTCGCCTTCTCGGTCGACGGCGTCCACCCGCACGACGTCGGCCAGCTGCTCGACGACGCCGGCATCGCCGTCCGGGTCGGGCACCACTGCGCCCAGCCGCTGCACCGCCGCCTCGGGGTGCACGCCTCGACGCGCGCCTCGGCCGGGGTGTACACCACGGCCGAGGAGATCGAGCGGTTCGTCGACGCCCTTGGCGGCGTCCGGAGCTTCTTCGGGGTGACCCATGGCTGACTCGATGGCCCAGCTCTACCAGCAGGTCATCCTCGACCACGCCCGCGAACGCCACGGCGCCGGGGAGATCGAGCCGTTCCACGGCGAGTCCTTCCAGGTCAACCCCACGTGCGGGGACGAGGTGCGCCTGCGCGTCGAGCTCGCCGAGAGCCCGGACGGGCCGCGGATCGCCCGCGTGGGCTGGGTGGGCCAGGGATGCTCCATCTCCCAGGCCTCCCTGTCCGTGCTCACCGACCTCGTCACCGGCGCCGACGTGCGCACGGCCGAGGAGGTGGGGGAGGTGTTCCGCCAGCTCATGCACGGGCGGGGCGCGGAGCTCGAGCCCGACCAGCAGGACATCCTCGGGGACGGGGCCGCCTTCACCGGCGTCGCCCGCTACGTCGCCCGCATCAAGTGCGCGCTGCTGGGCTGGATGGCCCTGCGCGACGCTCTCGCCCACGCCCTGACGGCCGAGCCGTCCACCCAGGAGGAGAACACATGAGCGAGACCACCAACCCGGCGCCCACCACGGCCGCCGACGTCGAGGAGGCCATGCGCGACGTCATCGACCCCGAGCTCGGGATCAACGTCGTCGACCTCGGCCTCGTCTACGGCATCACCGTCGACCAGAACAACAACTCCGTCATCGACATGACGCTGACGTCCGCGGCGTGCCCGCTCACCGACCTCATCGAGGAGCAGGCGGCCCAGGCGCTCGAGGGACTCGTCGCCGGCAACCGGATCAACTGGGTCTGGATGCCGCCGTGGGGCCCGGACAAGATCACCCCGGACGGCCGCGAGCAGCTGCGGGCCCTCGGCTTCAACATCTGAGCCGCCGGCCGCGCGCCGCGCGCGTGCGCTCACCCGCGCGCGCACGGCCGCGCTGCCGCGTGGGCCGAGCGCTCAGCCCACGTGGTCGAGCAGCTCCCGCGACCGCGCGAGGACGAGCGCCGTCGCCTCGTCGTCGTAGTCCGGCGTCGTCCGGTCGACGAACCGGTGCGCCTCGCCCGGGTAGGTGTACAGCGACGCGAGGTCCGGGCCCACCGCCTCCACGAGGGTCCGGGCGGCCTCGAGGTCGCCCTCGAGCGCGAAGAACGGGTCGGCCTCCATGCCGTGGACCTGGACGGGCACGCCCTCGGGCCACGGCCCGAACGACCACTCGCCGGTGATGGGGAAGCAGGCCGAGTACAGCAGCGCGCCCCGCGCGCCCGGACGGGTCTGCGCCAGGCGCTGCGCGGCGGCGACGCCGAAGGAGATCCCCGCGTAGACCAGCGCCTCGGGGAGGTCCGCCACGGCGCGGTCGGCGCGCGCGGCGAGCTCGTCGTCACCGATGCGCCCGACGAGGGCCAGGCCCTCGTCGATCGTCGCCGGGCGCTCGCCGTCGAAGAGGTCGGGGACGTGCACGGTGTGCCCGCCGGTGTGCAGGATCTCGGCGAACGCGTGCACCCCGTCGGTGACGCCCTGCACGTGGTGGAAGAGAACGACGTCGGCCATCGGAGCTGTCTCCTGTCCCAGCGCTGGGCTGCGCTCGTGCCTGCGATGCTCCCGGGGCGTCCGGCGCCGGTCAAGGGCCGAGGGGGAGGATCCCGCGTACCGGCGGCGCGGACGTGCGCGACCGGCCGGGGCGCACGACCTAGAGGTTGATCATCGCGCCGGTGAGGCCGCGGAACGCCTCCTGCAGCGCCTCGCCGAGCGTGGGGTGGACGTGGACGTTGCGGGCGAGGTCGCCGGCCGTCAGCCCCGTCCGGCGGGCGAGGGTGAGCTCGGGGAGCATCTCGGCCACCTCGACGCCGACCAGGTGGGCCCCGAGCAGCTGCCCGCTGGTCCCGTCAGCGAGGACCTTGACGAAGCCCTGGGGCTCGGCCATCCCGCGCGCCTTGGCGTTCGCCGAGAACGGGAAGCGGGCGACCCGCACGTCGTGGCCCTCGGCGCGGGCCTGCGCCTCGGTGAGCCCGAAGCTCGCGACCTGCGGCTGGCAGAACGTCACCCGGGGCATCATCCGGTAGTCCCCGAGCCCGGCCGTCGGCACCCCGGCGACCGTCTCGGCCGCCACCATCGCCTGGGCGTCGGCGACGTGCGCGAGGGCGAGCTTGCCCGTGACGTCCCCGATGGCGAGCAGGTGCGGGACCGAGGTGCGCATCGCGTCGTCGACGGCGATGGCCCCCCGTGCGGTGAGGGCGACGCCGGTGCGCTCCAGGCCGAAGCCCTGCGTGCGCGGGGTGAAGCCGACCGAGACGAGGACGCGGGCCACGCGCAGCTCGCCGTCGCCGTCCGGGCCGGTGTACGTCACCGTCACGCCCTCGCCGTCGTCGACGCACGTGCGCACGCTGGTCGACGTGCGCACCGTGATCCCGAGGGCGGCGTACGCCCGGGCCACCTCGGCGGAGGACTCCGCGTCCTCGGCGGGCAGCACCCGGTCCGCGTACTCGATGAGCGTCACCTGCGCGCCGTAGCTGGCGAGGATGTACGCGAACTCCGTCCCGATGGCCCCCGCGCCGATGATGGCGATCGAGGCCGGCACCCGGCGGTCGAGGATCTGCGTCTCGTAGTCGACGACGTTCTCGCTCAGCGCCACGCCGGGCAGGGTGCGCACCCGCGAGCCGGTCGCGATGACTGCCGAGCCGAACGTGAGGACCTCCCGGTCGGCCTGGCCGACGGTGAGGGTGTGCTCGTCCTGGAACTCCCCGTGCCCGTAGTACTGGCGCACCCCGTTCTTGCGCAGGAGGTGGTGGACGCCCTCCACCCGCCCCTCCGCCGCGCGGCGGCTGTGGTCGAAGACGGGGCCGAAGTCCCGCCGGAAGGACCCGACGAGCCCGAACTGGGCGCCCTTGGACGCGACGACGTTGACGAGCTCGGCGCCGCGCAGGAGCACCTTCGACGGGATGCAGCCCACCGACAGGCACACCCCGCCCCAGTAGCGCCGTTCGACGACGGCGGTGTCGAGGCCGAGCTGGGCGAGGCGGATCGCGGCGGCGTACCCGCCGGGACCCGCGCCGAGGACGACGGCGTCGTGGTGGACCATGGCGCGAGGGTAGGGGCCCCGGTCCCGGAGCGGCAGCGCTTTGACGGCGGCGCCGGCGGGGAGCTACCGCTGCAGCTCCAGCCCGAGCCACGCGGCGAGCGCCTCGAGCTCGGCGTCGACGTCGTCGGCCATGGCGGGCGTGAACGGGACGTCCTCGTGGACGGCGTGGACGACGAACCGCCCGGTCGTGCGGTCGGCGGCGGCGTCGACCTTGCCGACCAGCCGGTCGTCGTGGAGCACGGGCAGCGCGAAGTAGCCCCAGCGCCGCTGGTCCGTCGGCTTGTACATCTCGAGGGTGTAGTCGAAGTCGAAGAGCTCGCGGGCCCGCTGCCGGTCGTGGACGAGGCGGTCGAAGGGGGACAGGAGCGCGGTGCGGCCGGCGAACGGGCGGTCGAGCGCGCCGGGGTCGACGCGCCACTCGCCGTCGGTGCCCGCGACGACCGCCGGCTCGCCCGCCTCGCCGACGTCCGCCCGCTCGACCGGCTGGGCGGTCGTCGCGGCGCGGGCCACCCCCAGGGCCCGGAGCCGCCGGGCGTCGCGCTCGCGGACGGCGTCGTCGTAGGGGACGGGGACGACGCCGGCGGGGAAGACCCGCTCGGCGAGGTCCCACAGCCGTTGACGTCCCTCCCGCCCGGCGACGGCGACCTCCCCGCGCGCGGCGAGGACCTCGAGCATCTGGGTGACGTTGCGGTTGTTCGTCCATCCCGACGAGGGCCACGCGACCGCGGACGTGTCCGGCAGGTCGCGGGAGAGGAGCGGCCCGTGGTCGCGCAGGCGGGCGAGGAGGTCGAGGCGGAACGCCGCGTTCGCCTCGAGCCAGGTGCGGGCCGCCGCGTGGGCGGGGGCGCGCTCCATCTGCGCGAGGTAGAGCCGCAGGTCGGTCATCGGACGCACGGTCGCCCGGTACTCGAACAGGGTCCGGTCGCGGTCGAGGGCCTGCGCGAGGTGCGCCGGGGCGTACCGGTCACCGAGCCGCGTCCAGGCGACGAGGTCGGCGCTCGGCGCGACGGCCGCCGTCGGGTCGAGCTGGAGCATCGTGAGGTGGGTGACGACGTCGAGCAGGGCCTCGGGCCGGGCGGCGTCGAGGAGCTGGGCGGTGACGGCGATCCGGCGGGCCTCGGCCCGGCTCAGGTGGTGCACCGTCATCGCCGTCGCCTCAGAGGGTTCCGGCGCGGAACGTGTCGCAGGCGGCGACGGTGCCGCCGGAGTACCCCGCGGTGAACCAGCGCTGACGCTGTTCGGCGGAGCCGTGCGTCCACGACTCGGGGTCCACCTGCTGGCCCGCTCCCGCCTGGATGCGGTCGTCGCCGACGGCCGCCGCCGCGTCGAGCGCGTCGGCCACCTGCGCGTCGGTGGGGGGTGCGAGGAACGTCTCGCCGGAGTCGGGGTCGACGACGCTCGAGGCGTGCCCGACCCACAGCCCGGCGTAGCAGTCGGCCTGGAGCTCGAGCCGGACGCCGTCGGACTCCGGGCCGGTGCCCTGGCGGTCGATGGCGTCCATCGTCCCCAGCTGGTTCTGGATGTGGTGCCCCCACTCGTGGGCGACGATGTACATCTGCGCGAGCGGGGCGTTCTCCGCCCCCAGCTGGGTCTCCAGCTGGTCGAAGAACCCGGTGTCGAGGAACACGCTCGCGTCCGGCGGGCAGTAGAAGGGCCCGACGGCGGACGTGGCGTTCCCGCAGCCGGTGGACACCGAGCCGGTGAACACCTCGAAGCCGGGCATCTCGTACCCGGTGCCGGTCGCCTCCGGCAGCGCCGCCACCCAGTACTGGTCGAGGGCGTCGGCGGTGTAGACCATCCGGCAGTCGGTGTCGGCGTTGGCGTCGGCGGCGGTGCGGCAGTGCTCGAAGCCCGCGCCCTCGGTCGCCGGGGCGCCCCCGCCGGCGCCGCCGTCGACGAGGCCGGACAGGTCCGCCCCGGTGAACAGGTAGACGAGCAGGACGAGGACGCCGGCCCCGCCGCCCGCTGCCGCGCCGCGTGTCCCGCGTGTCCCGCGCGATCGGCGCACCCGTCCCGGATCAGCGCGCACGCCGTCGTTGAAGCTCATGGCGCACACCGTAGGCGGGCCGCCTGGGGGTGGCGAACGGGGTGACGGGTGCCACCGCCCCGCGGGGTAGCCGGGGAAAGGGGAGGAGGCCCCCAGGCCCGGCGCGTAGACTGGTCGGGCACTTCGTGCTCCCCACCTTCATCTGTGTCTAGAGGTCTGCCCTGTGATCACCGCCCACGACGTCTCCATGCGCATCGGCGCACGCGAGCTCCTCCACGAGGCGTCCTTCCGCATCGACGCCGGGATGCGGATCGGGCTCGTCGGTCGCAACGGCGCGGGCAAGACGACCCTCACCAAGCTGCTCGCCGGCGAGGCCGACTCCGACGGCGTCATCCAGTACACGGGCGACATCGTCCGCAGCGGCGAGGTGGGGTACCTGCCCCAGGACCCGCGCACCGGTGACCTCGAGGTCCTCGCCCAGGACCGGGTGCTCTCGGCCCGCGGGCTCGACGACATCGTGCGCCGCCTGCGCAAGGTCGAGCAGGTGATGGCCACGGCCGAGGGGGAGAAGCAGCAGCAGGCCATGGAGCGCTACGCGCGCCTGGACGCCGAGTTCGCCGCCCAGGGCGGGTGGGCCGCCGAGTCCGAGGCCGCCCGGCTCACGTCCAACCTCGGGCTGCCCACGCGCGTCCTCGACCAGCCGCTCGCCACGCTCTCCGGCGGGCAGCGCCGCCGCGTCGAGCTGGCCCGCATCCTCTTCTCCGGCGCCGAGACGCTTTTGCTCGACGAGCCGACGAACCACCTCGACCACGACTCGATCCTCTGGCTGCGGGACTACCTCAAGAGCTACACCGGCGGGTTCGTCGTCATCAGCCACGACGCCGACCTCCTGCGGGAGACCGTCAACACCGTCTTTCACCTCGACGCCAACCGGGGCGTCCTCGACGTCTACCAGCTCGGCTGGGACGCCTACCTCGCCCAGCGCGAGCAGGACGAGCGGCGCCGCAAGCGCGAGCGGGCGAACGCCGAGAAGAAGGCCTCGGTGCTCATGGTCCAGGCCAACAAGATGCGCGCGAAGGCCACGAAGGCCGTCGCCGCGCAGAACATGGCGCGCCGGGCCGAGCGGCTGGTCGCCGGGCTCGAGGAGACCCGCCGCGCGGACAAGGTGGCGCACCTGCGCTTCCCCGATCCCGCGCCCTGCGGCAAGACGCCGCTCACCGCGGAGGGGCTGAGCAAGACCTACGGCTCGCTCGAGGTCTTCACCGACGTCGACCTCGCCATCGACCGCGGGTCGAAGGTCGTCATCCTCGGCCTCAACGGCGCCGGCAAGACGACGCTGCTGCGGATCCTCGGCGGCGTCGAGGCCCCGGACACCGGCAAGGTCGTCCCCGGCCACGGGCTCAAGGTGGGCTACTACGCCCAGGAGCACGAGACCCTCGACGTCGACCGCACCGTCGTGGAGAACCTGCGCTCCGCGGCGCCCGACATGACCGACACCCAGGTGCGCTCCGTGCTCGGCTCGTTCCTCTTCTCCGGGGACGACGCGGACAAGCCCGCGAAGGTCCTCTCCGGCGGGGAGAAGACCCGCCTCGCGCTGGCCGTGCTCGTCGTCTCCTCGGCGAACGTCCTGCTCCTCGACGAGCCCACGAACAACCTCGACCCGGCCTCCCGCGAGGAGATCCTCGGGGCCCTGCGGACCTTCACCGGTGCCGTCGTCCTCGTCACCCACGACGAGGGCGCCGTCCGCGCCCTCGACCCCGAGCGCGTCCTCCTCCTGCCCGACGGCGACGAGGACCTGTGGAACGAGGGCTACGTCGAGCTGGTCTCCCTGGCCTGAGCGGCCCCCGCGCTCACCGTTCTCCCTGAGGAACCCCTCCCTCGCCAGGCGCGCCCGTGTGACCCGGCCTACATTGGATCAACGGTTGATCTGACCTCAGGGGGGGCGTCGTCGTGACCGAGAAGATTGCCAGAGGAACTCGCGTCGTGGGTGAGCGGCGAAGCGCGCTCGCTGCCAGCGTGGCCGAGCGGTACCAGCAGGGGGAGTCCGTCCGCTCGATAGCAGCGGACATCGGACGCTCCTACGGATTCGTCCACGGGCTGCTCGTGTCCGAGCAGGTCACGATGCGTCGACGGGGTGGTCCGCTGCGGCGCGACGCTGCGCCAGCTGTGCCTCTATAAGGGCGTCCTCGTCCTCGTCCGCCCGCCGGCGGACGCGCGGCCTCTCGCGGTGACCGGACGGGCCCGCCTGCGCCGCGCGCTCGCCCGCCTCGCGGCGGACGAGGATGAGGTATCCCACGAGCCCACCCAGCGCGAAGACCCACCACTGGAACGCGTACGACAGGTGCGAGCCGGTGGTGGTCTCCGGGCGCGGGAACTGCGGGAGCGCCTCCGCCGGCGCGGGGCGGTGCTCCACGGCGTGGACGTAGCCCTCGAGCACGTCCTCGCCGGTGACCTCGGCGACCTCGAGCACCTGCTCGGGGGCGAGGGCGTAGACCTGCCCGGGCGGGGCCTCGCGGTCCGCCGGCGGCTCCGCCTGCCGCAGCCGGGCGACCAGCTCGACCTCGCCGGCCGGTGGCTCGGGGACGGCGACGTCGTCCTGCGTCGCGGTGGTGATCCAGCCGCGGTCGACGACGACGGTGAGCTCACCGCCGTCGGGGGTCGTGGCGACGAACGGGGTGAGGACGCGGACCGCGGGCCGCCCGTCCACCGGGCGGTTGCGCAGGAGCACGTCCGAGCCCGCGTAGTGCCCGGTGAGCTCGACCCGACGCCACACGGCGTCGTAGGGCACAGGCTCGGTGGGGTCGACGACCTCGTCCAGGGGCGCCGGCTCGGCGTCGTAGTTCACCTCGACGAGGTGGTTGCTCGACGCCCGGGTCTCGTGCCGGCCCCACTGCCACGTCCCCAGCCACACGCACGTCGCCGCGAGGACGACGGCGGCCAGGGCCCCCAGGAGCCAGTTCCGGGAGAGGACGAAGCGGTAGCGGCTCACGCCTCACCCACCACCGTCTCCACGGGCACCACGTCCCGTAGGAACGACCGTGCGTCGAGGAAGGACGCGAGGTGCTCGCGGTGCTCGTCGCAGGCCAGCCAGGTCTTCCGCCGATCGGCGGTGTGCAGGCGCGGGTTGTTCCACCGCAGCGCCCAGACGGCGTCGAGGGTGCAGCCCTTCGCGCTGCAGCGCAGCTGGTCGGCGTCGTGAACGGTCATCGGAGGTAGCCCCCTTCGGGCAGGGTGAACGGAGGCGGAGGCGGGTCGCCGGGCCCGGGTCCCGGACCCCCGAGGGCGGGCAGGTCGGGGCGGGCATCGGGCGCGCTCCCGCCCGGCTTGGGGCGCTCCCGCCCGGCGTTGGCGGCGACCACGGCGATGTAGGGCAGGACGACGGCTCCCGCGACGAGGACCCAGCGGATCCACCCCTCGGTGAAGGCGGCGCCGAAGACGCACAGCGTGCGGACGGTCATCGAGATGAGGTACCGCACGGTGCGGTCGTGGACGTCCTCGGCCAGGGCGCGGCGGACGGAGGTGATGGAGTGCACCTGCTCGTCGCGCCCGCGGCGGCCGCGGGAGGTTCTCACGGCTACGAGGCTAACCCGCCGGGACGGCTGACGTCGTCGGGGCGTTGCTGCCGGTAACCTCGCCCGAGCGGCCCGCCCGACGGTGCCGTCGCACGGCCACGAGGGCAGAAGGAGACCGTAGTGAACGACGAACCGCGCAGCGTCCTCGTCACCGGGGCGACCCGCGGCATCGGGCGCGCCGTCGCCGAGGCCTTCGTCGCCGCCGGCGACCGCGTCGCCACGATCTACCGCGGCGGCGACCTGCCCGACGGCGTCCTCGGCGTGCGCGGGGACCTGCGGGACACCGCGGCGGTCGACGCGGCCTTCACGCAGATCGAGGCGGAGCACGGCCCGGTCGAGGTCCTCGTCGCCAACGCGGGCATGACCCGCGACCAGCTGCTCATGCGGATGAGCGACGAGGAGTTCACCGACGTCCTCGACGTCAACCTCACCGGTGCCTTCCGGTGCGTGCGCCGGGCGAGCAAGGGGATGATCCGGATGCGCCGCGGGCGCATCGTCCTCATGTCCTCCGTCGTCGCCACGTACGGCACCCCCGGCCAGGTGAACTACGCCGCCGCCAAGGCCGGCCTCATCGGCATGGCCCGCTCCATCACCCGCGAGCTCGGCGCCCGCGGCATCACCGCGAACGTCGTCGCCCCCGGGTTCATCGACACCGACATGACCGCCGCGCTGCCCCAGGACCGGCAGGACGCCTACCGGGCGGCCATCCCCGCCGCACGGTTCGGTTCCGTGGGGGACGTCACGGCGGCCGTGCTCTACTTGGCCGGACCCGGGGCCGGCTACGTCTCCGGCGCGGTCATCCCGGTCGACGGCGGCCTCGGCATGGGGCACTGACGCACACTTCCCGACGGCGACCTCCGCCGCACCCGCGCACGTGAGAGAAGGACACACATGGGACTGCTCGAGGGCAAGACGCTGCTGGTGACCGGGGTGCTCAAGGACACCTCGATCGCCTTCCACGTGGCCCGGCTGGCGCAGCAGGAGGGCGCCCAGGTGGTCCTCACCTCCTTCGGACGTCAGTTCCGGCTCACCCAGGCCATCGCCCGGCGCCTGCCCGAGGCCGCCCCCGTCGTCGAGCTCGACGTCACCAACGCCGAGGACCTCGCCGCGCTCGCGGACCGGGTGCGCGAGCACGCCGACCACCTCGACGGCGTCGTCCACTCCATCGGGTTCGCCCCGCAGTCCGTCATGGGGGGCAACTTCCTCGCGGGGGAGTGGGCCGACGTCGCCACCGCGCTCGAGGTCTCCGCGTACTCGCTGAAGTCGCTCGCCGTGGCCGCCCGGCCGCTCATGGGCCGCGGCTCCGCCGTCGTCGGCCTCACCTTCGACGCGTCCTTCGCCTGGCCCGTCTACGACTGGATGGGCGTGGCCAAGGCGGCGTTCGAGTCGACGGCGCGCTACCTCGCCCGCGACCTCGGCCCCGAGGGCATCCGGGTCAACCTCGTCTCCGCCGGCCCGGTCCGCACCACCGCGGCCAAGTCGATCCCCGGTTTCGAGCAGATGGAGGCCACCTGGGGCGAGCGCGCGCCGCTCGGCTGGGACGTCAACGACCCGGAGCCGACCGCCCGCGCGGTCGCCGCGCTGTGCTCGGACTGGTTCCCCGCGACGACGGCGGAGATCGTCCACGTCGACGGCGGCGTCCACGCCATGGGGCAGTGACCACCCGCCGCCTCGTCCTCCTGCGTCACGCCGCCGCCGAGCACGAGGGCGACCTGGGGGACGCGATGCGGCCCCTGAGCGCCGCGGGCCGGCGCCAGGCGGGCGCCGTGGGACCGCTCCTCGAGGCCGCCACCGGAGGGATCGACCTCGCCCTGGTCTCCACCGCGCTGCGCACCCGGGAGACGTACCGGATCCTCGCCACGCACCTGTCGGCGCCGCCGCGGGTCGTCGAGAGCGACGCCGTCTACGAGGCGGGCGCCCGGTCCCTGCTCGCGCTCCTGCGGGAGGTGCCCGAGGACACCCGCTGCGTGCTCGTCGTCGGGCACGAGCCGACGATGTCGACGCTCGCCCACCTCCTCGCCGGCAGCGGCCGGGAGGACCTCGCCGCGCAGGTGAGCCTGGGGATGTCGACGGCGAGCGCGGCCGTCCTCGAGGTCGAGGACTGGGCGTCGCTGGACCGGTCGGCCGCCGCGCTCGTCGACCTCGTCCGCAGCCCCGGCCAGGCCTGAGGCCGCGCCTCAGCGCGCGCTGAGGCCGACCAGCCCGAGGACGGCGTCGAGGCGGGGGAAGCTCACCGCCGCGGTCGCCTGCGCCTGCACGAGCGGCTTGGCGCAGAACGCCACCCCGAGCCCGGCGGCCGCGAGCATGGGCAGGTCGTTGGCGCCGTCGCCCGCGGCGACGACGCGCGCGGGGTCGACACCGAGCTCGGCGGCCCAGGCGTGCAGCGTCCGCGCCTTGGCGGCGGCGTCGACGACGGCCCCGCTGGACCGGCCGGTGAGGGCCCCGTCCGCCACCTCGAGGGCGTTGGCGCGCACCCGGTCGATCCCCAGCTCGGCGGCGAGCGGGACGACGATCTCGACGAATCCGCCGGAGACCAGCCCCAGGGGGGTGCCCCGGGCGGCGAGGGCGGCGGCGAGCGCGTCCGCCCCGGGCATGAGGGCGATCTCCGCCCGGACCTCCTCGAGGACCGTGGCGGGCAGGCCGGCGAGGGTGAGCAGCCGCCGGCGCAGGCTCTCGGCGAAGTCGATCTCGCCGCGCATGGCGAGCTCGGTGACGGCAGCGACGGCCTCGCCGGCGCCCGCCCGGGCGGCGAGGAGGTCGATGGACTCGGCGGTGATGAACGTGGAGTCGACGTCGGTGACGACGAGGGCCGGCCCGTGCTCGGCCAGCGCCCCGGTGGTGACGGCGAGGTCGATCCCCTGCTCGCCCGCGCGGACCCGCAGCTGCGGCCCCGCCCCAGCGGGCAGCGCCGCGTCGGTGAGCCAGGTGAGCCCGGCCCACCCGCGCCCCGCCGTGGGCACGGGCGCCCCGAGGTCGAGCCCGGCCGCCGCGACGACGTCGGCGGCGCGCCGGGCGCCGTCGGGCCCCGCCGCAGAGGTGGGGGCGGCGGGGGCCTCGGGCCAGACGGTACTGATGCGGAGCACGGGTGCACCCTACGGGGGCACGGGCGGGCGAGGGGTCAGCGGGTCACGCGGGTGCCCTTGGGGACGACGGTGATCCCCGACTCCGTCACCGTGAAGCCGCGCTCGCGGTCCCGCTCGGCGTCGACGCCGACCTGCGCGCCCTCCTCGATGCGGACGTTCTTGTCGACGATGGCGCGGCTCACGGTGGCGTTCCGGCCGACGTCGACGTTGTCGAGGATGACGGAGTCGCGCACCGACGACCACGAGTTCACCTTGGTCCCGGGGGAGATGATCGAGCCGACCACCTCACCGCCGGAGACGATGACGCCGGGGGAGACGAGGGAGTCCATGGCGTGGCCCAGGCGCTCGCGGTTGCCGTAGACGAACTTCGCCGGCGGCAGGTTCGGGTTGCCCGCGTACAGCGGCCAGTGGTCGTTGTAGAGGTTGAAGACGGGCGTCACGGCGATGAGGTCCTGGTTCGCCTCGTAGTACGCGTCGATCGTGCCGACGTCGCGCCAGTAGGCGCGGTCGCGGGGCGTGGAGCCCGGCACGTCGTTGTCGCCGAAGTCGTAGTAGCCGGCAGCCTGCTGGTCGACGAACCAGGGGACGATGCTGCCGCCCATGTCGTGCTTGGAGTCGGGGTCCGCGGAGTCCTTGGTCACCGCCTCGATGAGGGCGTCGGCGTCCATGACGTAGTTGCCCATGGAGGCGAGGACCTCGTCGGGGGAGTCCGCCAGGCCGACGGCGTCGGTGGGCTTCTCGAGGAACGCCCCGATCTTGCCCGGCTGGGTGGGGTGCGCCTGCACGACACCCAGCTGGTCGGCCAGGCTCAGCGGCTGGCGGATGGCCGCCACGGTGAGCGGCAGCCCCGAGGCGACGTGCTGGTCGACCATCTGGGAGAAGTCCATGCGGTAGATGTTGTCCGCGCCGACGATGACGACGACGTCGGGCCGCTCGTCGTGGATGAGGTTGAGCGACTGGAAGATCGCGTCGGCGCTGCCGAGGTACCACCGCTTGCCCACGCGCTGCTGGGCGGGCACCGGCGCGACGTAGTTGCCCAGCAGGGTCGACATCCGCCACGTCTTGGCGATGTGCCGGTCGAGGCTGTGCGACTTGTACTGGGTGAGGACGACGATCTTGAGGTAGCCGGAGTTGACGATGTTCGACAGGGCGAAGTCGATGAGCCGGTAGATGCCCCCGAAGGGGACGGCGGGCTTGGCCCGCTCCTCGGTGAGGGGCATGAGTCGCTTGCCCTCACCTCCGGCCAGGACGATGGCGAGGACGCGTGGGGCTGACATGATGGTCACACTAGGGCTGCCAGGGCAGCGTTGCCACAGAGTCTGGCCGAAGGAGACCGATGCGCGTCGACATCCTCACGCGTGAGTACCCGCCGTACGTCTACGGCGGTGCCGGGGTGCACGTCGCGGAGCTGGCGGCCGTGCTGCGGGAGCGGATCGACGTGCGGGTGCGGTGCTTCGACGGTCCCCGTGAGCCGGGGTCCCCGGGCGGCGAGCCCGGCGTCCAGGGCTACGCCGAGCTCGCCGAGCTCGCGGGCGCCAACCCCGCGCTGCGCACCCTGGGCGTCGACCTCGCCATGGCCGGCGACGTCGGCGGGGCGGACCTCGTCCACTCCCACACCTGGTACGCCAACCTCGCCGGCCACCTGGGCGGGCTACTCCACGACGTCCCGCACGTCGTCTCCGCGCACTCCCTGGAGCCCCTGCGCCCGTGGAAGGCCGAGCAGCTCGGCGGCGGCTACGCCGTCTCCTCCTGGGCGGAGCGGACGGCCTACGAGGGCGCCGCGGCGGTCATCGCCGTGAGCGCGGGGATGCGCGCCGACATCCTGCGCGTCTACCCGCAGCTCGACCCGGAGCGCGTGCACGTGGTCCACAACGGGATCGACCTCGACTCCTGGCAACGGCCCACGGACGCGGCGGAGCTCGCCCGCGCCGAGGCGACCGTCCGCCGCCTGGGCATCGACCCGGAGCGCCCCGCCGTCGTCTTCGTCGGGCGGATCACCCGGCAGAAGGGGCTGCCGCACCTGCTGCGCGCCGTCGCCGGGCTGCCCCCGGAGGTCCAGGTGGTCCTGTGCGCCGGCGCCCCGGACACCCCGGAGATCGCCGCCGAGGTCGACGGCCTCGTCGAGCGCCTGCGGGCGCGTCGCGAGGGCGTCGTGTGGATCTCGGAGATGCTGCCGCGCCCCGACCTCATCGCCGTCCTCGCCGCCGGGACCGTGTTCGTCTGCCCCTCGGTGTACGAGCCGCTCGGCATCGTCAACCTCGAGGCGATGGCCGTGGGCCTGCCCGTCGTGGGCTCGGCCACCGGCGGGATCCCCGAGGTCGTCGACGACGGCGTCACCGGGCTGCTCGTGCCCATCGAGCAGGTGGGTGACGGGACCGGGACCCCGGTGGACCCGGCGCGGTTCGAGGAGGATCTCCTCGACCGGCTGACGGCCCTGGTCACCGACCCCGAGCGGGCGCGGGAGATGGGCCGGGCGTCGCGCCGGCGGGTCGAGGACCACTTCTCGTGGGCCGCGGTGGCCGACCGCACGCTCGACGTCTACCGGGCCGTCCTGGACGCCCCGCGCCCCTGACGCCGCCGCGCCCCTGACGCGCCGTCGTCGGCCGGGCCCTTGGGCGAGACGCCGTCAGCCGGGCCGCACGACGTCGTACCGGGCGCAGGCGAACTCGCCGTTGCGCGCGAGCTCGGTGAGCCGCAGCTCCAGCCGGCGGGGCAGGAGCGGGGCCCCCGCGCCGAGCGTGACGGGGGCGTACGCGATAACCACCTCGTCGAGGAGCCCGGCGTCGGCGAACTGCCCCACGACCTCGCCGCCGCCGACGATCCACCGGTCGCGCTCGCCGGCCACGGCCACCATCTCGGCGTGGACGGCGCGCACGTCGCCCCGGGCGAACCGGACGTCGGCCCCCGGCGGCGGCGCGAGCTCGCGGTGGGTGAGCACCCAGGTGGGCACGGTGTAGTCCCAGGCGTCCTGGTACGCGCGGACCCACTCGTAGGTGGCCGAGCCCGTGACGATGGCGCCGACGCCCGCGAGGAACGGCGTGATGCCCATGGGCCCGTCGTCGTCGACCTCGCGGGTGAGCAGCCAGTCGAGGGAGTGGTCGGGGGTGGCGATGAAGCCGTCGAGGCTGCTCGCGACGTAGTAGACGGTCCGGCCCACGTGTTCCTCCTCGGTCCGTGCGTCGCCCGGCGCGACGCGACGAGACGAGTGTCACACCGGTGTCCGACACTCAGGCCCGGTGGCTGACGCTCGCCGCCGCCATCCCGCGGCGGGCGGTGAGCGCAAGGCCGCTGAGCACCCGGCTGCGGGCCCCGGACTGGGCGGCGGTGACGGCGGCGCCGTCGTCCTCGCGGGCGAGCTCGGTGATGGCGAGGAGCCGGGCGGCACGGGTGAGGACGTCGACCTGCCGCTCCGGCAGGCCGGGGGGCAGCAGGCCGTCGGGGAGCTCCGCGTGCCCCAGGTCGGCGAGCTCCGCGGCGGCGTCGGGGCGCCAGCGCGCGACGTCGAGCGCCTCCAGCTCGTCGAGGGCCTCGAGCAGCGCGGTGCCGAGCTCGCGCCGCGCCTGGCCCAGCGTGCCGACGCCGCCCAGGAGGGTGGGCACGGCCCGCTCCCCGGCCGGGAGCGGGCGCGCGTGCCAGCGCACCAGGGTCCCCGGCTCCAGCGCGCTGCCGTACGTCGTCACCTCGGGCACGGCCGCCCACTGCGCGTCGGTGGTCCGCACGAGGAGGCACTGCTCGGCGTCGAGCGCCTCGGGCAGCGCGACCGCCGGCACCCCCGCGACGTGGCCGGGGGCCGGGAGGAGGGCACCGGCGTCGAGGACGCGGTTGCCGCCGCCCGGGGCGACGACGTCGCGCAGGGCGTGCACGAGCGGCCGGCTGCCGTCCGGGGACTCGACGAGGTGCTCGTCGTCGTCGGCGATGGCCGCGACGGCGCGGCGCACGGAGGCGGTGTCGCGCACCCGGGGCAACCAGAGGGCGGCGATGACGGCGTAGGGCAGGACGAGCTCGACCACGCGACCACGGTAGCCGCGCACGTCGCCCCGGGCGGGCTAGGGTCGTTCCATGAGCGAGGTGCTGGAACTGGCAGACGTCACGGTGCGACGCGGGGCGAAGACCATCCTCGACGGCGTGAGCTGGACCGTCTCCGACGGGGAGCGGTGGGTCGTCCTGGGCGCGAACGGCGCCGGCAAGACCACGGCCCTCCAGCTCGCCGCGGCGCGGTTGTTCCCCACGAGCGGCACGGTGCGCATCCTCGACGAGGAGCTCGGGTCCGTCGAGGTGGCCGAGCTGCGCACCCGCATCGGCCTGGCCTCCTCCGCGCTCGCGGACCGGATCCCCGGCGGCGAGAAGGTCCTCGACGTCGTCCTCACCGCGTCCTACGGCGTGACCGGCCGGTGGCGGGAGACCTATGACGAGCTGGACACCCGGCGGGCCCGGGACCTCCTCGCGGCGTTCGGCGTCGCGCACCTCGAGGACCGGACCTTCGGCACCCTCAGCGAGGGCGAGCGCAAGCGCGTGCAGATCTCCCGCGCCCTCATGTCCGACCCCGAGCTCCTCCTCCTCGACGAGCCGGCCGCCGGCCTCGACCTCGGGGGCCGTGAGGAGCTCATGCGCGGCCTGGGCGAGCTGGCCGGTGACCGCCGCTCGCCCGTGATGGTCCTCGTCACGCACCACGTCGAGGAGATCCCGCCCGGCTTCGACCACGTCCTGCTCCTGCGCGGGGGCAAGGTCGAGGCCGCCGGGCCGCTCGAGGAGGTCCTCACCCCGCAGCACCTGTCACGCACCTTCGGCCTCGACCTCGAGGTCGAGCGGCATCGGGACCGCTGGAGCGCCCGCGCTGCCGCCCCCGCCCACTAAGATCGGGGCAGGCGAGCGAGGAGGCTGACGATGGCGTGGTTGTGGTGGCTCGGTGCGGCCCTGGTACTCGGCGTCGTCGAGATGCTCACGGTCGACCTCATCTTCCTCATGTTCGCCGGCGGGGCCCTCGCGGCCACCGGCGTGGGACTGCTCGGTGCGCCGTTCTGGGCGCAGATCCTCACCTTCTCCGTCGTCTCGACCATCCTCCTCGCGGCCGTGCGCCCGTGGGCGCTGCGCCGCATGGGCCGCAACGCCCCCGGTGAGCTGACCAACGTCGCCGCGCACGTCGGGCGGACCGCGGAGGTCGTCACCGACGTCACCGACCGCGCCGGGCGCGTCAAGCTCGTCGGCGAGGTGTGGTCGGCCCGTGCCGCCGAGCCGGGCCTCGTGCTGCCGACCGGGACGACGGTCCGTGTCGTCCGCATCGAGGGGGCCACCGCCGTCGTCGCCCCGGTCCCCGTCACCCTGTCCTAGTTCGCCCACCGACCGGGGACCGCCCCGGCCGACCCCAGGAGAACCGTGTCCGACAACCCCGGTGGAGTAGTGCTCACCATCGTTCTCGTCCTGCTCGCGATCTTCGTCATCGTCGCCATCGCGCGCTCGGTGCGGATCGTGCCCCAGGCCGTCGCCCTCATCGTCGAGCGTCTCGGCAAGTTCCACTCCGAGATGTACGCCGGCCTGCACTTCCTCATCCCGTTCGTCGACCGCGTCCGCGCCGGCGTCGACCTGCGCGAGCAGGTCGTCTCCTTCCCGCCGCAGCCCGTCATCACCTCGGACAACCTCGTGGTGAGCATCGACACGGTCATCTACTTCCAGGTCACCGACCCGAAGTCCGCGACGTACGAGATCGCCAACTACATCACCGGTATCGAGCAGCTCACCGTGACGACGCTGCGTAACGTCATCGGGTCGATGGACCTCGAGCAGACCCTCACCAGCCGCGACCAGATCAACGGCCAGCTCCGTGGGGTGCTCGACGAGGCGACCGGGCGCTGGGGCATCCGCGTCAACCGCGTCGAGCTCAAGGCGATCGACCCGCCGGCCAGCGTCCAGGGCTCCATGGAGCAGCAGATGCGCGCCGAGCGGGACCGCCGCGCGGCCATCCTCACGGCCGAGGGCGTCAAGCAGTCCCAGATCCTCACCGCCGAGGGCGAGAAGCAGGCGGCGATCCTGCGGGCCGAGGGTCAGGCACAGGCCGCGATCCTCAAGGCGCAGGGTGAGTCCCGCGCCATCCTCCAGGTCTTCGACGCCATCCACCGCGGCAAGCCGGACAGCAAGCTCCTCGCCTACCAGTACATGCAGATGCTGCCCGAGCTCGCCAACGGCACCTCGGACAAGCTCTGGGTCATCCCCACCGAGTTCACCGCGGCGCTGGGCTCCATCGCCAAGGGCTTCGGCGGCGGGTCGAACGGGTCCGGCGGCGACGACGACGACGACCGCCCGCGCCCCACGGTCGACTTCGGCCCCTACGGCACCGGGCTCGCCACGGGCCTGCAGGAGACCAGCCTCCAGGACCCGGACGAGGCGCTCGCCCAGGCCCGCCACGAGGCGCGCCAGGCGACGACCGAGGCGACGACGGCGGGGGAGCGCTCCGGCCGGCCCTTCTCGCGCAGCGCCGAGCGCGGCCAGCGTCCCGCCGAGGAGATGCCGCCCGTCCCGGCCCAGCCCGCCGACGACGTGCGCTTCGCCCCGCCGCCGAGCGCGCACCAGCCCGGGCCCACGGCCGGCCCGCCGTCGACCGTCGACCCCACGCTGGGCGAGGGCGACACCGGCCGCTGAGCGAGCGCACACCGGCACGACGACGCCGGCGGGGGAGACGGCAGGAGCCGCCCCCGCCGGCGTCGGCATGTCCGGACCGCCCGGCGTCCGCATGTCAGGACGCCCTGGCGCATGAGAAAAAGGACCCGGCGGGCCGCGTCCGACGGCGTTAGGGTGGGCCGTCGCGGGCGTCCCCGCGGCCGTCACGCGTGAGAAGGTCCCATGCTCCTGCGTCTGCTCCGTCGTCACCTGCGGCACTACCGCCGCGACGTCGTCGGCGTCGTGGTCCTCCAGGTCGTCGCCACGATCGCGGCGCTGCTGCTCCCCAGCCTCAACGCCGACATCATCGACGAGGGCGTCGTCGCCGGGGACACCGGGTACATCGTGCGCACCGGCGGCGTCATGCTCGCCATCACCGCCGTCCAGGTCGCCACGTCGATCGCGGCCGTCTACCTGGGCGCGCGCACCGCCATGGCCATCGGCCGGGACCTGCGGGCGAGCGTCTTCGACCGGGTCCAGCGCTTCTCCCTGGCGGAGATGGGCGGGTTCGGGGCGCCGTCGCTCATCACCCGGTCGACCAACGACGTGCAGCAGGTCCAGATGGTCACCCTGCTCACCTTCACCATCATGGTGATGGCGCCGATCATGATGGTCGGCGGCGTCATCATGGCCCTGCGCCAGGACGTCGCCCTGTCCGGGCTGCTCCTCGTCGCCATCCCGCTCCTGGCGATCGTCCTCGGGTTCGCCATCGTGCGGATGCGGCCGCTGTTCCGGCAGATTCAGAAGCGGGTCGACGCCATCAACCTCGTGCTGCGTGAGCAGCTCAGCGGCGTGCGGGTGATCCGCTCCTTCAACCGCCAGGCGTCCGAGCGGGAACGGTTCGCGGGCGCCAACGCGGACCTCATGCGCACGGCCATCGCCGTCGGGCGGCTCATGGCGCTGCTGTTCCCCGCGGTCCAGCTCATCATCAACGCCTCCTCGGTCGCCGTCATCTGGTTCGGCGCGGGCCGGATCGACGCCGGGCAGATGGAGGTCGGCTCGCTCGTCGCCTTCCTCAACTACCTCATGCAGATCCTCATGTCCGTCCTCATGGCGGTGATGATGTTCATGCTCGTCCCGCGCGCCGAGGTCTCCGCCGAGCGCATCGACGCCGTCCTCGCCGTCCGCCCGCAGATCGCCGCCCCCGACGAGCCGGTGCCCCTGCCCGCGCCGCCCGCCGGCCGCCGCGGCCTGCCGATCGAGCTCGACGGCGCCAGCTTCGGCTACGCGGGCGCCGACGAGCCGGTCCTGTGCGAGGTCAGCCTGCGGATCGAGCCCGGGCGCACGACGGCGGTCATCGGGGCGACCGGCTCCGGCAAGACGACGCTGGTCAACCTCATCCCGCGGCTCACCGACGTCACCTCCGGCGCCGTGCGGATCGGCGGCGTGGACGTTCGCGACCTCGACCCCGCCGCGCTGCGCTCGCGGGTGTGCCTCGTCCCGCAGAAGGCGTACCTCTTCTCCGGGACCGTCCGCTCGGCGTTGCGCCTGGGGCGCCCGGACGCCACCGACGCCGAGCTGTGGCAGGCCCTCGAGGTGGCCCAGGCCCGCGACTTCGTCGAGGCGCTGCCGCAGGGCCTGGACGCCCCGGTGGAGCAGGGCGGGTCGAACTTCTCGGGCGGTCAGCGGCAGCGGCTCGCCATCGCCCGTGCGCTCGTGCGCCAGGGCGACGTCTACCTCTTCGACGACGCGTTCTCCGCCCTCGACTACGCCACGGACGCCGCCCTGCGGGCCGCGCTGCCCCAGGCGACGGCCGGGGCGGCCGTGCTCATCGTCGCCCAGCGGGTGGCGACCATCCGGGACGCGCACCAGATCGTCGTCCTCGACAACGGCCGCATCGTCGGGGTGGGGACCCACACCGAGCTCATGGAGACCTGCGAGACGTACTCCGAGATCGTCCTGTCCCAGCTGAGCGCGCAGGAAGCGGCATGAGCGGCCACGGCCCGGGGCCGGCCATGCGGGGCGCCGGTGGCGCGCCGGGGGCCAAGCCGCTGGACTTCCGCGCCTCCCTGCGGCGGCTCCTGGGCGCCCTGCGGCCCGAGCGGGTGCGGCTCGTCGCCGTCGTCGTCCTCGGGGCGGCGTCGGTCGCGCTCGCGGTCCTGGGTCCCAAGGTGCTCGGCGACGCCACCAACATCGTCTTCGCGGGCGTCATCGGCCAGCAGCTGCCCGCCGGCGTGACCCAGGAGCAGGCCATCGCCACGGCCCGGGCCGCCGGCGAGGACCGGTTCGCGGACCTGCTGGGCGGGATGACGGTCGTGCCCGGGGAGGGGATCGACTTCGGGGCGCTCGGGACCACCGTCCTGCTCGCGCTCGGCCTGTACGCCGCCTCCGCGGTCTTCCTGTGGATCCAGGGCTACCTCCTCGCCGGCGTCGTCCAGCGCACCGGCTACACCATGCGCGGCGACGTGCAGGAGAAGATCGACCGCCTGCCGCTGTCCTACCTCGACGGCGAGGCCCGCGGCGACCTGCTCTCCCGGGTGACCAACGACATCGACAACGTCACCCAGACGCTCCAGCAGACGCTGTCCCAGCTCATCACCTCGCTGCTCACCGTCGTCGGCGTGCTCGCGATGATGTTCTGGCTGTCCTGGCAGCTGGCGCTCATCGCCCTCGTCACCGTGCCCGTCGCCGCGCTGCTCACCGTGCGCATCGCCGGCAAGGCCCAGCCGAGCTTCATCGCCCAGTGGAAGTCCACCGGGGACCTCGGCGGGCACGTCGAGGAGGCGTTCACCGGGCACGACCTCGTCACCGCGTTCAACGCGCAGGACGACTTCGGCCGGCGGTTCGACGAGGAGAACGGCCGGCTGTACGAGGCGAGCTTCCGCGCCCAGTTCATCTCCGGGACCATCCAGCCGTCGATGGCGTTCGTGTCCAACCTCAACTACGTCCTCGTCGCCGTCGTCGGCGGGCTGCGGGTGGCGTCGGGCACGCTCAGCCTCGGCGAGGTCCAGGCCTTCATCCAGTACTCGCGCCAGTTCACCCAGCCCCTCGCCCAGATCGCGTCCATGGCGAACCTCGTCCAGTCCGGCATCGCGTCCGCCGAGCGCGTCTTCCAGGTGATGGACGCGCCCGAGGTCGAGCCCGACCCCGTCCCCGGCGCGCGGCCCGACGGCGTCCGCGGCCAGGTGGTCTTCGAGGGCGTGAGCTTCCGGTACGACCCTGGCACGCCCCTCATCACCGGCCTCGACCTCGTCGTCGAGCCCGGGCAGACCGTCGCCGTCGTCGGCCCCACCGGGGCCGGCAAGACGACGCTCGTCAACCTCGTCATGCGGTTCTACGAGATCGACGGCGGGCGGATCCTCCTCGACGGCGTCGACATCCGGACGATGACCCGGCACGACCTGCGCGACGCCATCGGCATGGTCCTGCAGGACACGTGGCTGTTCCGGGGGACGATTGCCGAGAACATCGCCTTCGGGCGCGTGGGCGCCACCCAGGAGGACGTCGAGGCCGCCGCGCGGGCGACGAGCGTCGACCGGTTCGTGCGCAGCCTGCCCGACGGGTACGACACCGTCATCGACGACGAGGGCGGCGGCGTCTCGGCGGGGGAGAAGCAGCTCATCACCATCGCCCGGGCATTCCTCTCCGACCCGCAGATCCTCATCCTCGACGAGGCGACGAGCTCGGTGGACACCCGCACCGAGATGCTCGTCCAGCACGCCATGGGCGAGCTGCGCCGCGGCCGGACGTCGTTCGTCATCGCCCACCGACTGAGCACCATCCGCGACGCTGACGTCATCCTCGTCATGGAGCACGGGGCGATCGTCGAGCAGGGCGACCACGAGGGGCTGCTCGCCGCCGGGGGCGCGTACGCGCGGCTGTACCAGAGCCAGTTCGCCGCCCCCGCCGTCGAGGCGTAGGGCCGCGCGCCCCTGGCGCCGCGGCTCGGGGGAGCGCGGGAGAATATCGGTCGTGCCCCTGATCCACGTCTCCACCCCCGACGACGACCGCCTCGCCGACTACCTGCGCCTCACCGACGTCGCGCTGCGCCGCAAGCTCGAGACCGAGCGTGGGCTCTACATGGCGGAGAGCTCCAACGTCATCCGCCGGGCCGTGGCGGCCGGGCACCGGCCCCGGTCCTTCCTCATGGCGCCCCGCTGGGTCGAGTCCATGGCGGACGTCATCGCCGAGGCCTGCGGCGCGCCCGACGGCGGGGCCGACGTCCCCGTGTTCGTCGCCGAGGAGGACGTGCTGCGGGAGATCACCGGCTTCCACCTCCACCGCGGGGCGCTGGCGGCCATGCACCGCCCGGCGATGCGCCCGGTGGAGGAGGTCCTCGCCGGGGCGCGCGACGGCGCGGGCGCGCGGCGGGTGGCGATCCTCGAGGACATCGTCGACCACACCAACGTCGGGGCGATGTTCCGCAGCGCGGCGGCTCTGGGCGTGGACGCCGTCCTCGTCACGCCGAGCTGCGCGGACCCGCTCTACCGGCGCTCGGTCCGGGTGAGCATGGGGACGGTGTTCCAGGTGCCGTGGACCCGGCTGACGCGATGGCCGGCCGGGATCGAGGACCTCCGTGGGCTGGGGTTCACCGTCGCGGCGCTGGCGCTGTCGGACGACTCGGTGACGCTCGACGAGTTCGTCGCGCAGGGTCATGAGCGCACCGCGTTCGTGCTCGGCACCGAGGGACACGGGCTGGCCGCGTCGACGATTGCGGCGGCCGACGCGGTCGTGCGCATCCCCATGGCCGGCGGCGTCGACTCCCTCAACGTCGCCGCGGCGTCGGCCGTGGTCTTCTACGCCACGCGCTAGGGGCCGAGTCCGCCTCGCGCCCACGCCGCCGGACCGCGCATCGCCGCAGAACCTCGCGCCAGTCAGGGCATCGAGCAGCACCGGTGGTGCGACGGGTGCCGCCGAGGCGCTCCCGCGGGAACGCATCGGGAACGGGTGTCGCCGAGACGTTCCCGCGGGAACGCATCGGGCACGGGTGTCGCCAAGACGTTCCCGCGGGAACGCATCAGCCACGGCTGTTGCCGAGGCGTTCCCACCGGAGGACCGGCGTCGGGCCGCTACCGCCCGCCGGCGTACCCGTGCTGGCGCCACGCCTCGTAGACCGCGACGGCCGCGGAGTTCGACAGGTTCATCGACCGGACGCCGTCGATCATGGGGATCCGCAGCCGGTCGTGGACCCGCGGGTCGGCGAGCACCTCGGCCGGGAGGCCGGTGGGCTCCGGGCCGAAGAGGAGCGCGTCACCGGCGTCGTACGCCACGTCGGCGAACGACCGGTCCGACTGCGCGGTGAAGGCGTAGACCCGGCCGGGGGCGACCGCGGCCAGGGCGGCGTCGAGGTCGGCGTGGACGACGACGTGCGCGAGGTCGTGGTAGTCGAGGCCGGCGCGGCGCAGGTGCGCATCGGTGAGCTCGAAGCCGAGCGGCTCGACGAGGTGGAGCGTCGCACCGGTGCAGGCGGTCATCCGGATGGCGTTGCCGGTGTTGGGCGGGATCCGCGGGGAGTAGAAGACGACGTGGAACACGCCGGACATCGTGTCACTGCCCGCGGGGTGCGCTCGACCGTCGCGCGGCGACCGCCGGGCCCGCATATCCTCCACGAAGACCCTGTCGCCCACGCTCGGAGCCCCCATGCCCTCGATCGGCACCCTGCTCAAGACGGCCGCGCGCCTCGGCCCCGTCGCCTACCCGGCGGTCAAGAAGGCCGTCGAGGTCATCAAGAAGAACCCGGAGCTCGCGCGTACCGCGCAGGACCTCGTCGACCGGTTCACCAAGGCCCGCGCGGCGCGGTCGCGGCCGGAGAACCTGCGCCGGAGCGTCGGCGTCCTGCGCTCGCAGGCCCAGCACCTCCTCTCCCGTGCGGACACCCCGCAGGAGGCGGCACGCGCCCAGCGCTGGCTGCTCCAGGCGGACCGCGTGGAGTCCGCGATCGGCCTCATCGGCATCCACTCCGGCAAGCAGCAGCAGCGCGACGCGGCCCGGATCCAGAAGCGCATCGACGAGCTCTTCGGCGAGATCCTCACCGCCACGATGGAGGACGCCGAGGAGCACCAGCGCGGCGAGCTCGGCGGCCCGGCCAGCGCGTAAGGCGCCCGAGGGCTCCTGAGCGCCCGCCGTCCGAGTACGGCGTGCCCCGCGGCCGCCCGCGCGCCCTAAGCCCCCGCGGCCGGCTCCCGGTCCGGCCCGCTGCCCGGCGTACCCTCGGGCCCAGCCCGATCGTGGAGGAGGAACCGTGCCGAAGATCGACGCGCCCACGGTCGCCGAGCACCGTGAGGCGCGCGTGCGCGCGCTGCTCGACGCCGCGCACGACCTCCTCGTCGAGGGCGGCGGCCGGCCACCGGGCCTCGCCGAGGTCGCGGAGCGCACCGGCCTGTCCCGCCCCAGCGTCTACCAGTACTTCCGCTCCCGCGACGACCTCCTCGAGGCCGTCGTCGAGGACATGTTCCCGCGCTGGTCGCGGCGCATCGACGCCGCGCTCGCGGCGGCGTCCGGGCCGGGGGAGCGGGTCCTTGCCTACGTCCGGGTCAATCTCGAGCTGGTCGCCGACGGCGAGCACGCCGTCGCCCGCACGCTCGCCCAGGAGGCCCCGGCGGCCTCCTTCGCGGCCCGGAACCGGGAGCTGCACGACCAGCTGCTCGACCCCGTCGTGGACGCGCTCGCCGAGCTCGGCGCGCCGGAGCCGGCGGTGACCGCGGAGCTCGTCAACGGGCTCGTCCACACCGGCACCCGCATGCTCACCGAGGGCACCGGCGTCGACGACGTGGTCGAGCGGATCACCGAGCTCCTCGGGCCGTACCTGGGCCTTGCGCCCGCGCCGACGCCGGAGTAGCCGCGCAACGAGTATCCGCGCCCGGCGTCGCGCGCCACCGGATCAGCCGACGTCGACGCCGAGCCCGGTGACCACCTCGGCGCCCTCGAGACGGGCGAGCACCTCGCCGGGCAGGAGGAGCTTGGAGTGGCGCACCCCGCTCCCGACGATCGCCGGCCCGCTCGTCACTCGCGTGTCCAGCAGGAGCCGCCACGACGTCGGCACCCCGACGGGGGTGATGGCGCCGTACTCCATGCCCGACGCCGTCACCGCCTGGTCCATGGGCCAGAAGGAGGCCTTGCGCACGTCGAGCAGGCGCCGCACCACGTTGTTGACGTCCGCGCGGGTGGTCGCCCGCACGACGCACGCCGCCACGCGCTCGTCGCCGGCGCGCTTGCCCGCGACGAGGACGCAGTTCGCCGAGGCCGCGAGGGGGAGCTCGTAGGCCTCGGTCATCGCGGCCGTGTCCGCGAGCGCCGGGTCGATCTCCGCGACGAGGATTTGCTGGGCCGCCTCGGCGTCCACCTCCGCCAGCCTGCCCAGCGCCGCCGCCACGGGGTCGGCGAGGAGGTCGGCACGCCCGAGGGCCGGGACCCAGGTGAGCGTGCCGAAGGCGAGCGCGCCGGGCTCGCCCGGGACCGGCGTCGGCTCGGGCGCGGCGCTCACCGCTGGAAGGTGGGCACGATGACGGCCCGCGCGATGGTGTGGAAGACGGCGGCCAGGGCCGCCGTGGTGGGGCTGTCCTCGGGGTCGAGCCCGAGCGTGTCGACGTCGAGGGCGTGGACGGCGAAGAAGTAGCGGTGCGGGTGGTCCCCGGGCGGGGGAGCGGCGCCGGTGTAGGTGTAGTCGCCGTTGTCGTTGCGGACGTGGAACGCGGCGCCCGGGAGCATGAGGTCGCTCTGGCCGTCCCCCTGCTCGAGCTCGGTGGTGCCCGCGTCGAGGTCGACGACGGTCCAGTGCCAGAAGCCGGCCGGCGTGGGCGCGTCGGGGTCGAAGCAGTTGACCAGGAAGCTCTGGGTCTCCTCGGGGAAGCCCGACCACTGCAGCTGCGGCGAGACGCTGCCGCCGTCGGCGCTGTGCTCGGCCGCGAGCGCCTCACCGTCGGTGACGTCCGTGCTCGTCAGGGTGAAGGACGGGACGGGGGGCAGCAGGTCGTACGGGGCCGGGGCGATCGGTCGCGTCAGGTCCACGGGGTTCCTCCTCGACGGCGGGGTCGGTTCGGGACCAACCTACGACGCCGGACCGGCTGACGCGGGGCGCGCCACGGGGTGGCGCGCCGCCGCTGTCGTTCACCCCGCCCGCTCGGTGGGTGGGCGCCCCGAACCACTCGCGCAGCCGGTCACCGAGCTCGGCCTCGTCGCTCCCGGCCCACGCCACGTGCCCGTCCGGGCGCACGAGCGCCGCCGGCACGTCAGCCTCCGAGTCGACGTCGACGACGTGGTCGACGCGATCCAGCCACCCCGACACGGAGAGCTCGCCCGTCCGGTCGAGGAGGAGCCCGCGGCCACCGTGCATGAGGTCGTACAGGCGCCCGTGCGCGAGCGGGACGTCGCGCAGGTGCCGGCCGACCAGCGGGTGGCCGTCGCCGAGGTGGTACCGGACGCCGATCGCCGTGACCTTCTCCAGGAGGTGCCGGCCCACGCCGTCGATCTCCATGAGCTCGGCGAGGAGCCGGCGCACCGCCTGCGGCCCCGGGTCGAGGGACATGAGCTCGATCTGCGCGCGGGTGTTGTCGAGGACGGACGCCGCGACCGGACGGCGCTCGCTCTCGTAGGTGTCGAGGAGGCCGTCCGGCGCCCAGCCGTCGACGGCGGCCGCGAGCTTCCAGCCGAGGTTGACGGCGTCCTGGAGGCCGAGGTTGAGGCCCTGCCCGCCCGGGGGCGGGTGGATGTGCGCCGCGTCGCCCGCCAGCAGGACCCGCCCCACCCGGTACCGCTCGGCGAGCCGGGTGGCGTCACCGAAGCGGGAGAGCCAGCGGGGGGCGTGGACCCCGAAGTCGGTGCCGGCGTGCTCCCGGAGCTGGGCGCGGAACTCCTCGAAGGTCGGCGGCACGCCGCGGTCCCCGGCCAGCCCCTCCGCGGGCACCACCAGCCGGTACGCCCCGTCCTCCAGGCGTGCGGCCCCGAAGCGGAGCTGGGTCGTGCGGACCTCGGCGACGACGGCGTCGATCGTCTCGGGCGCCTCGCTCACCTCCATCTCACCCAGCAGCGTGTCGACGCGGGTCGGTTCCCCGGGGAAGCCGACGCCGAGGAGCGTGCGCACGGTGCTGCGCCCGCCGTCGCAGCCCACGAGGTAGCGCCCGCGGTGCTCGGTGCCGTCGGCCAGCGTGGCCGTGACCCCGTCGTCGTCCTGGGCCAGCCCGACCACCGCGCAGCCGCGCCGGATCTCGGCCCCCAGCTCGGCGGCCCGCTCGGTGAGCAGGCGGTCGGTGATGGTCTGGGGGATGGCGAGGACGTACGGGTGGTCGCTGTCGAGGTCCTCCGGCTGGGCCGCGGCGATGCCGGCGAAGAACCCGTCGAGCGGGTAGCGCTGGCCGAGGGCGAGGAACCGGTCCACCACGCCGCGCTGGTCCAGCACCTCCAGGCTGCGTGCGTGCAGCCCTCCGCCGCGTCCGTGCGACGTCGGCTCGGTGGCCCGCTCGAGGACGAGCACGTCCACCCCGTGCAGCCGTAGCTCGGTCGCCAGCATGACGCCGGTCGGCCCGCCGCCGACCACGATCACGTCTCTCATCACTACCCCCGTCGCATCGGTCGCCGGGCAGCGTGGTGCGGCCCGGCAGAGTCCGGTGAATCCGCGTCTTCTCGCGGGTCCGACGGCTCCGGCCGATGATTCTGAGGCCCGACGGGGGTCTTGCCGCAAGCCCCCCGGTGCGCTATATCTTGAGTGTGGCAGGGAGCGGTGGCTCCCTGCCGTTGTCGTGTCACGGCCCGGGTGAGGTGCGGGTGCTCGGCCGCGGCTAACGCTCCGCGCCCCCGACGGCCGTCGGCTGCGGCGCGACCGCCTGGTGGGTGAGGACCCGCCCCAGCAGGAGGACCGCGAGGCCGGCGAGCACGACGCTGAGCAGCGCCGCGCGGAGGCTGGTCGCATCGGCGACGATGCCGATGAGCGCCGGGGAGATGAGGAACCCGAGCCGCAGCAGCCAGCCGACCACGGTGAGGCCGACGCCGTGGGGCAGCCCGGGCAGCTCGTCGGCGGTGTGCATGACGGCCGGGACGAGGGTGGCGACGCCCAGGCCGCTCAGCGCGAACCCGGCGAGCGTCGCCGGGACGGCGGGGAACGCGACGGCCAGGCCCATCCCGAGGGCGGTGACGGCCCCGCCCACGCGGACGACACGGCGCTGCCCGAAGCGGTCGACGAGGCGGTCGCCGACCAGTCGGCCGGCGGTCATCGCCACCTGGAGGGCGACGAAGGCGAGGCCGGCGACGGCGGCCCTCGTCCCCACCTCCTCGCGCATGTACAGCGCACCCCAGGTGGACCCCGCGTCCTGGACGAACGCCTCGGACGACGCGAGCACGCCCAGCACGACGAGCAGCACGACGGTGCGGCCGGTGGCGTGGCCGAGCAGCCGTCGGGCGGCGCGGGCGGGCTCGTCGGGCGTGGTCGCGCTCGCGCGTTCGGCGTCCTCGGGGCCGTCGAGCAGGAACCGGTAGGCGACGACGGCGACGGCGCCGAACACCACCGCCGAGGCGGCCAGGTGGGCGCCCAGGGGGATGCCGAGCCCGGCGGCGGCGGACCCGAGCAGCCCGCCGGCGACGGCGCCGAGGCTCCACACCGCGTGGAAGGAGTTGACGATCGAGCGGCCGTAGGCCCGCTGCACCCGGAACCCGTGGGCGTTCTGCGCGACGTCGACGACGGCGTCCAGCGCCCCGGCGACGAGCAGGAGGCCCGCGAGGACGAGCCAGGTGCCCGCCAGCGGGACGCCGGCCACGGCGAGCGCGAGCAGGACCAGGCCGAACGCCCCGACCTTCGCCGACCCCAGGCGCTGGATGAGCACGGGCGCCAGCAGCCCTGCCACGAGCGCGCCGAGGGGCATGGCAGCGATCGCGCCCCCGAGCTCGGCGTTGCTCAGCTCCAGCCGGTCCTTGATGTCGGGCAGCCGGGGCACGAGGTTCGCGTAGAGGACCGCGTTGAGGAAGAAGATCACCGAGACGCCGGCGCGGGCGTGGCGCAGGCGCGGCTCGACGGTGCGCGCGGGGGTGGGGGACGGCATGGTGGCTCCGGTCGGGCGGGCGCACGAGGCGAGAGGGTGCGGGGGTCAGGCTCGGGCGGGCTGCAGGCCGCCGGCGTGGACGATCGCGGCCGGGTCGGGCCCCGGACCGGTGTCGTGCGGACGAGCGTACCCACGCGCCCGGACGTCTCGGCACGTCATTTCCGTGCGCGCCGCGTGCTGCGCGCGCGTGGTGCGCCGCGGCCTCAGGAGCCGGCCGGGCGGGGCCGGTCCGCAGCCTCCCGAGGGCCGCCCGGCGCCTCCCGGTGCCCGGGTTGACACCCCCGATGTCAGCGACGTTCACTAGCATCGAACACACGTTCGAACGGCGGACGAGGAACGGTCGGCAGGAGGTGCGGGGATGAGCGTCACCGTACTGCGGCCCCCCGTCACGCCGACCCGCGAGGAGCGCCTCGCCGCGGCCCGCCGCGCCCTCGGCCGGGCGGAGACGGCGGTCGGGGTGCGGGTCCGCCTCGACGGCCCGACGGCCGTCGGCCAGGGCACCTCCGAAGCACCCACCCAGGGCACCCCGACCCCGGACGTCCCGGCCCCGGGCACCTCGACCCCGGACTCCCCGGCCCAGGGCGCCCCGGGCGCCCGAGCCGGTGACGCCCCGGCCCACGGCGCCCGAGCCGGTGATGCCCCGCGGCTCGCGCTCGCCGGCGACCTCACGGGTGACCTGCGCACCGGGAACCCGGCGCCGGCCGTGCCCCCCCGGCCGTCACCCGCCCCCCGGCCGGCCGAGGTCCCTGAGGCGCCCGCGCTGGACGAGCGCCTCCTCCCGGTCCCCGCCGCGCTGCTCCCGCTCTTCCCCGCGGGGGGCCTGCGCCGCGGGAGCGTGGTCCAGGTCTCGGGGTCGACATCCCTGCTCCTCGCCCTCGCGGCGGCCGCCGGGCAGGAGGCGTGGAGCGCCCTGGCAGCCCTGCCCGACGTCGGCCTCCAGGCCGCGGCCGAGGCGGGGCTGGACCTCGCGCGGGTCGTCATGGTGCCCCGGCCGGGTCCTGACGCCCCCGCGGTCCTCGGGGCGCTCGTCGACGGCTTCGACGTCCTCGTCGTCGGGGACTGCCGCGCCCTCAGCGACCGGGACCGCCGCCTGCTCGGCTCGCGCCTGCGCAGCCGCGAGTCCGTCCTGCTCACCACGCGGCCGTGGCCGGGGAGCGACCTCGTCCTCCAGGCCGACCAGGGGAAGTACCACGGTCTCGGCCACGGGTGGGGCGTCCTCCAGGGGCGGGAGATGACCGTCCGCGCTCGCGGCCGGGCCCTCGGGGCCGGTCGCACGGTGCACGTGCGCGCCGGTGCCGGCGGGCTGGAGCCGGTGGCCCCGCCCGACGGCACCCCCCTGCTGGGCGTCCCCCTCGACGGCGTCCCCCACGACGGCGCGGCGGTGCCCGCCCTCACGGCGCACGCCGGCCGCCGGGCGGTGTAGCGCGGTGCCCCCCGACGTGCTCGAGCTCCCCGGGGTAGTCCGCCGGGTCGCGCTGTGGGTGCCGGACTGGCCGGTCGCCGCCGCCGTCGCCGAGGGCCTGGTCGGGGCCCACGAGCCGGTGGCGGTCCACGACGGCCGGGGCGTCGTCGTCGCCTCCGCCGCCGCCCGGGCCCAGGGGGTGCGCCGCGGCATGCGCCGGCGCACGGCCCAGAGTGCGTGTCCCGAGCTCGTCCTCCTCGGGGTCGACGACGCCCGGGACGTCCGCGCGTTCGAGCCCGTGGTCCAGGCGGTGGAGGAGGTCGTCGCCGGCGTGGAGGTCGCCCGGCCGGGAGTCCTCCTCATGGCGGCGCGCGGGCCGAGCCGGCACGTGGGCTCCGAGGAGGCCCTCGCCGAGGCGCTCGTCGGGGTGGTGGCCCGCGACAGCGGCGCCGAGTGCCAGGTGGGCATCGGGGACGGGCTGCTCACGGCGGTGCTCGCCGCCCGGTCCTCGGTGCTCGTCCCGCCCGGGACGCCCGCCGCACGGGCCTTCCTCGCCCCGCACGACGTGCGGGTCCTCGATTACGTGGCCGGCACCCGCCGCCTGCGCGCGGAGCTCGCCGACCTCGTCGACCTCCTGCGCCGGCTCGGGCTGCGCACCCTCGGGGCGCTCGCGGGCCTGCCCACCGGGGACGTCGCCGCCCGCTTCGGGTCGCTCGGGGTGCTTGCCCACCGCCTCGCGCGTGGCGCGGACCTCACCCCGCCGGTGGCACGCCGCCCGGAGCAGGACGTCCTCGTGCGCGCGGACCTCGACCCGCCGGCCGAGCGGGCCGACGTCGCCGCCTTCGTCGCCCGCGGGCTGGCGGAGGAGCTCGCCGAGCGGCTCGCCCGCCGGGGCGCGGTGTGCGGGCGGCTCACCGTCACCGCGCGCACCGAGGACGGCGGCGAGCTCGTGCGCACGTGGCGCCTGGACGGGGCGCCGACCGCGCCCGAGCTCACCGACCGGGTCCGCTGGCAGCTCGAGGGGTGGCTGAGCGGGCGCAGCGACCGTCCGCCCAGCGCCCCGCTCACCCGTCTGGAGCTCACCGCCGAGGAGGTCAGCCCCGCCGGGGCGGTGAGCGACGGGCTGTGGGGCCGGCGCGGCCGGGGAGAGGTCCAGGCCGAGCGTGCGGCCCTGCGCGTCCAGGGCCTGCTCGGCCCCGAGGGCGTGCTCGTCCCCGTCCTCCAGGGCGGGCGGGACCCGCGCTCGCGCGCCCGTCTCGTGGTGTGGGGCGACGAGCCGGCGCCGCTGCGGCGCGTCGACGCGCCATGGCCGGGCCACCTGCCCGCCCCGTCACCCGCCACGGTCCCGGCGCAGCCGCGGCAGGTCGAGGTGCTCGACGGCGAGGGTCGCCCCGTCGGGGTCGACGCACGGGGCGCGATGAGCGGCGACCCGGCCCACGTCGTCGACGGGGGCGAGCGCCTCGAGGTGCTGGGGTGGGCGGGGCCGTGGCCCATGGTGGAGCGGTGGTGGGCCGCCCGGCCGGAGGAGCGGCGCCGTCGGGCGTGGCTGCAGGTGAGCGTGGCGCGCTCGCCGGCGCTGCTGCTCGCCCTGGCCGACGGCGCCTGGTGGGTCGAGGGGGTCTACGACTGAGGCGGTGCGCCGCCCGGCGCCGGCTCCGGGGCCGGGCGGGCCGTCGCCCGCGCCGCCCGCCACGGCGCCCCCGCGCACCTCAGGGGACGGTGGTCATCGCCTCGAGGCTGTGGCGCTCGCCCACGGACAGGTCGTACTGGACGAGCCGGTAGTCCTCGAGGAGCTCGCGGCCGCGCGGCGACAGGTCGGCCTCGCTCGTCGGGCGGCCCTGCGCGTCGAGCATGATGCCCGCCTCGTCCGCGGCGATCTCGCCGGACAGCTCCTCGAGCAGCGCGTCGTACGGCGTCAGCGGCGCGTCCGCCGCCGCCAGCAGCTGGTTCATGAGGAGGTACGGGGCCACCACCGGGGGAGTGTCCACGGGGGCGGTCTCGAAGTTCGCCCACACGAACCACGGGGTCTCGTGCAGGGTCTGCTCGGTGTTGGCCGACTGCACCGAGCCGGGCCACATCGCGGGCAGGTGGTCGCCGTAGAAGAGCACGATCGTGCGCTCGTCCATCGCCTCGAGCTCCTCGAGGAGCTGCGCCATCGCGTCGTCGCTGTGGCGCAGGCCGCGCAGGTACTGCCCGATCCCCTCCGCCTCGCCGGGACCGAAGTCGCCCGTCGCGCCGATGGGGTCGGTGAAGTTGCCCCCGTAGGGGCTGTGGTTCTGCATCGTCACCACGTTGACGAGCAGCGGGTCCTCGGTCTCCTCGAGCTCGTCGAGGACCTCCCGGTAGGTGGCCTCGTCGGAGATGTGGGTGTCGTTGCCCACCTTGTCGCGGTGCCCGATGGTGTCCCAGAAGGTCTGCCGCTCGAAGCCCAGGACGGGGTAGACGACGTCGCGCCGGTAGAAGCTGGGCGCGTAGGGGTGGACGGCGAGGGTGGTGTGGTCGGGTCCCAGCCGGTCCGTCACCGACGGGAAGTCGTCGTGGTGGGGGACGAGCATGGGGTAGGGGGCGTGCATCTGCGGCTCGAAGTTCGCGATGCTCATGCCCGTGAGGACCTCGAACTCGACGTTGGCGGTGCCACCGCCGAACCCGGAGCTGAGCATCGTGCCCGACGGGGTGGTGCCCATGAGGTCGCGGGTGAAGGGGATGGGGTCCTCGTCGACCTCGACGCCCGAGAGCCGGGTGGGGTCGGTGAAGGTCTCCCCGAGGATGACGACGACGTTGACGTCGTCGAGCGCACCGGCCTGCCGGGTCGCGTTGACCTCGAGCGCGGCCTGCTCGTAGGTGGCGGCCAGCTCGGCCATCCGCTCCGCGCTGTACCCCTCGGGGCGCTCCATCGCCTCGCCGCGCATGTTGTACAGCGCGCCGGCGACGAACCCGTTCTGGGCGTAGTTCTGCACCTGGTTCCACTGGGCCCAGGTGACCGGGATGTCGTCGTAGGCCTCCCGGAGCGGGTTCCCCTCCTCGTGGAAGCCCATGACGACGACGAGCCCCGCCACGCCCGCCACGGCGAACGCGGCCCGCGACCCCCACCGGAACGCGCGCTCGACCCGCGTGCGGCCGCGGCGCGCGCGCCAGGACAGCACCGCGATGGCGGCCACGACGGCCAGGACGGCCAGCACCGCGCCGGCGGCGACCACGGGGCGGACGCCCGCGGTCTCGAGGAGCAGGCCCGGGTGGGCGAGGTACTCCAGGTCCGACGGGTACAGCGGCTCGCCGCGCTGGGCCATCTTCTGGTGGTCGCCGACGGCGATGACGGCGGCGGCCGCGAGACCGAGGAGGGCGGTGGCCCACATCGACCCGGTGACCGCGAGCAGCAGGGCCACGAAGGGCCACACGACGAGGGTCCCGAGGACGAACAGCTGGGAGGGCAGCGTCGCCCAGCGCTCCTCGGGCTCCATGTAGGCCTCGGTCCGGACGTGGACCATCTCCAGCCCGCGCGCGACGGCGATCGCGAGGACCACGGTGACGGCGAGGGGGAGGACGACGTGACGCAGCACGTGCCGCAGCGCCCGGGACGACCGGCGGGGAGGCCGGGGCCCGGCGCCGTCCGGGGCGTCGATCGCGGCGGCGTCGGCGCTGACATCGGCGCCGTCGTCGCTGGTCGCGGTGACCGTCGTTCCCGTTGCTGTCTCGTGCATGGTGTGTGTGCCGTTCGGGTCGGAGAGGCTGCTGCGGGCGGCCGTGACCGTAGCGGCGGGGAATCCTATCTGATCATCCTGGCAGAGCGCGAGGGTCCGGTCGAGGGAGTTTCGGCGGGCCGGCCCGGTCCTCGGCCAGGCCCCGCCCCTCGCCGCCGCCTCTCGCGCGTATCCTTCGAACATACGTTTGAAGGAGGTGTCATGGCCCCGCGCTACGCCGAGCTGCACGCGCACTCGGCCTTCAGCTTCCTCGACGGCGCCAACCAGCCTGAGGAGCTCGCCCTGGAGGCGGCCCGCCTGGGCCTGAGCGCCCTGGCGCTCACCGACCACGAGGGCCTGTACGGCGTCGTGCGCTTCTCCGAGGCGGCGCGGACCCTCGGCCTGCCCACGGTCATCGGCGCCGAGCTCAGCCTCGACTCCCCGGAGCGCCCGACCGGCCAGATGGACCCGCCGGGCACCCACCTGCTCGCGCTCGCCCGCGGCCCGGGGGGGTACGCCCGGCTGTCCCGGGCCATCGCCGAGGCGCACCTCGCCGCGGGCGCCAAGGGGCGGGGCGACTACCGCCTCGAGGAGCTCGCCCAGGCGGCGGACGGGCAGTGGCTCGTCCTCACCGGCTGCCGCAAGGGGGCCGTGCGCCGGGCGCTGGAGGACGAGGGTCCGACGGCGGCCCGGCGCGAGCTCGACCGGCTCGCCGCGCTCTTCGGCGCCGGCAACGTCGCGGTCGAGATCACCGACACCGCCTCACCCCTGGACGGCCCGCGCAACGACGCCCTCGCCGACCTCGCCCACGACGCCGGCCTGCCGCTCGTGGCGACCGGCGCGGTGCACTGCGCCCGACCGGGGGACCAGGCGCTCGCGGGGGTCCTCGCCGCGGTGCGGGCGCGCGCCACGCTGGACGAGATCGACGGCTGGCTCCCCGCCGGGGCCGCGTACCTGCGCTCGCCCGGGGAGATGGCCCGCCTCCACGCCCGCCACCCCCAGGCGGTGCCCACGGCCGCCGCCCTCGCCGACGAGTGCGCGTTCGACCTCCAGCTCGTCGCCCCGAACCTGCCCCCGCACCCGGTGCCGGCCGGGCACACCGAGGCGACGTGGCTGCGCGAGCTCACCTACCGCGGCGCGCGCGAGCGGTACGGCCCGCCCGGTGCGGAGCGGGTGAGCGGCGCCTACGCGATGATCGAGCACGAGCTCGAGATCATCACCGCCCTGGGGTTCCCCGGCTACTTCCTCATCGTCCACGAGATCGTCGAGTTCTGCCGCGCCCAGCACATCCTGTGCCAGGGCCGCGGCTCGGCGGCGAACTCGGCGGTGTGCTTCGCCCTGGGGATCACCGCCGTCGACGCCGTCCAGCACCGGCTGCTCTTCGAGCGGTTCCTCTCGCCCGGGCGCTCCGGCCCGCCGGACATCGACCTCGACATCGAGTCCGGGCGGCGCGAGGAGGTCATCCAGTTCGTCTACGACCGCTACGGGCGCACCCACGCCGCCCAGGTCGCCAACGTCATCTCCTACCGGCCCCGCTCCGCGGTGCGGGACGCCGCCCGGGCGCTGGGGTACGACGTCGGCCAGCAGGACGCGTGGAGCCGCAGCATCGAGCGCTGGCGCAGCCTGCGCAGCCCCGACGACGGCGACACCGGGGCCGCCCAGCGCACCCGCGACGGCCGGGCCCCGGCGCCGGCCGACGACGTCAGCGGCATCCCCGACGCCGTCGTCGACGTCGCCGAGGACCTCCTGCGCCTGCCCCGCCACCTGGGCATCCACTCCGGCGGCATGGTCCTGTGCGACCGGCCCGTCATCGAGGTCTGCCCGGTGGAGTGGGCGACCATGCCCGGGCGGACCGTCCTGCAGTGGGACAAGGACGACTGCGCCGACGCCGGCCTGGTGAAGTTCGACCTGCTCGGCCTGGGGATGCTCACCGCGCTCCGGATCGCCTTCGACGAGGTCAACGCCGCCGAGGGGCGCACCGGCCCCGACGCGCTGGGCCTGCACTCCCTGCCCCAGGAGGACCCCGCGGTCTACGACCTGCTGTGCGCGGCGGACACGGTCGGCGTCTTCCAGGTGGAGTCCCGCGCCCAGATGGCCACCCTGCCCCGCCTGCGGCCGAGGTGCTTCTACGACATCGTCGTCGAGGTGGCCCTCATCCGGCCCGGGCCCATCCAGGGCGACTCCGTCAACCCCTACATCAACCGGCGGCGGGGGCGCGAGCCGGTGACCTACCTCCACCCGCTCCTCGAGCCCGCTCTGTCCAAGACGCTCGGGGTGCCGCTGTTCCAGGAGCAGCTCATGCAGATCGCCATCGACGTCGCGGGCTTCTCGGCCGCCGAGGCCGACCAGCTCCGCAAGGCGATGGGCTCCAAGCGCTCCACCGAGCGGATGGAGGCCTTGCGGGAGCGGCTCATGGCCGGCATGGCGGCGAACGGGCTGCGCGAGGACGTCGCCTCGCAGGTGTACGACAAGCTCAAGGCGTTCGCCGACTTCGGCTTCCCCGAGTCCCACGCGTTCTCCTTCGCCTACCTCGTCTACGCCAGCGCGTGGCTCAAGGTGCACCACCCCGAGGCGTTCTACGCCGCGCTGCTCGCGGCCCAGCCCATGGGCTTCTACTCCCCGCAGTCGCTCGTGGCGGACGCCCGGCGGCACGGGGCGCGGGTGCTCCGCGCGGACGTCCAGGTCTCCGGCGTCCAGGCCGGCGTCGAGCGGGCGGACGACGGCGGTGGCCGGGTGGAGGCCGACGACGGTGCGCGCGCTGCCGGGACGCCTGCGCCCGGGACACCTGCGCCCGGTACGCCTGCGCCCGGGCCCGACCCGGCCGGGCTCGTCCACCCCCGCGCCGACCTCGCCGTCCGGCTCGGGCTGGCCCCGGTCCGCGGGCTGGGGGAGGCGACGGCCGAGCGGATCGTCGCCGAGCGCGAGCGCGGCGGCCCCTACGCCGACCTCGCCGACCTCGCCCGGCGGGTCCGGCTCACCGCCGCCCAGCTGGAGGCGCTGGCGACGGCGGGCGCGCTGGACTGCTTCGGGCTCGACCGGCGATCCGCGCTGTGGGCCGCCGGCGCGCTCGCCGGCGAGCACGGCGTGCTGCCCGGCACCGCCGTCGGCTACGTCGCCCCCATGCTCCCGGGGATGGAGGACGTCGAGACCGCGGTGGCGGACGTGTGGGCCACCGGGGTCTCCCCGGACAGCTTCCCCACCCAGTTCCTGCGCCCCGAGCTCGCCGCCGCGGGGGTGGTCCGGATCGGCGACCTCGGTCGCTGCGAGCCCGGCGTGCGCGTGGAGGTGGCCGGCGTCGTCACCCACCGGCAGCGGCCGGGGACGGCGGGCGGGGTCACCTTCCTCTCCCTCGAGGACGAGACGGGCCTGCTCAACGTCGTGTGCAGCCCGGGGCTGTGGAGCCGGTACCGGCGCGAGGGCCGCACGGCCGCCGCGCTCGTTGTCCGCGGCCACCTCGAGCGCGCCGACGGCGTCGTCAACCTCGTCGCCGACCGGCTCGAGCACCTCTCGCTCCGGGTGGCCACGCGTTCGCGCGACTTCCAGTGAGGGGCGCCGGGCCGCGGCCGCTACTCGCGCCCGGCGGTCCGGGGCAGCCGCCCCGTGATCGGCGGGTCCGGCTCGTGGAGCGTGGAGTAGACCGCCCAGATGACCGCGAGGAGCGGGATCGCGACCACCGCCCCGAGCAGCCCGGCGAGGAACGTGCCGGCGGTGACGCCGAGGGCGACGACGACCGGGTGGAGCGAGACCTGCCGCCCCATGACGAGCGGCTGGAGGAGGTGCCCCTCGATCTGCCCGATGGCGGCGATGCCGATCGTGACGATGACCGCCGTGAGGATCCCGTTCGCGGCCAGCGCGACGACGGCGGCGATGATCATGGCGAGCGGGGCGCCGATGAGGGGGATGAACGCGCCGATGAAGACGAGGACGGACAGCGGAGCCGAGAGCGGCACGCGCAGGACGCTGAGGAGGATGAAGGCGAGGACGGCGTCGGCGAGGGCGACGATCATCGTGCCCCGCGCGTACCCGGAGAACGTGTACCAGCCGGCCCCGGCCGCGACGTCGACCTTCTCCCGCGAGCGCGCGGGGAGCTGGTTGAGGAACCAGCGCCACATGTCCTCCCCGCGCAGGAGGAAGAAGACGGTGACGAACAGCGACAGGGCGAGGATCGTGAAGACGAGGGCGACGGTGCCGGCGTTGCTCAGCACCTGGCCGACGAGGTCGCCCGCGTTGGCCGTGACGTACTCCTGGCCCTGGGCGACCAGGTCGTCGATCCAGTCGAGGATCTCCGCCTGGGTGAAGTGGATGGGCAGCGGGCCGTTCTCCACGAAGTCGAGGATCGTGTCGATGCCGTTGCCGAACTGGTCGGCCAGGTCGGCCCACTGACCGGCCACCGAGGTGATGACGTAGGTGAGGATCCCCGCGACGGCCCCGAACGTGGCGAGGAGCGTGACGATCATCGCCAGGGCTCTGGGCATGTGCCGCGCCAGCAGGCTGACGATCGGGTAGAGCACGGAGGTCACCACGGCCGCGAGGAACACGGAGATGAAGACCACCTGGATGCGCGACGTCGCGAAGACCACCATGGCGACGACGATGACGATCCCGATGAACAGCCATGCCGCCGTCCCGTACCGCCGGATCCAGCGCGGGACGCCGTCGTTGTCGTGGGAGGCCCGCACCGCCCGCTCGGGCATGCGGCGCACGGTGAGGCGCCCCGCGTAGGAGGGGCGCGGGTGGCTCGCCGACCGGGGGGCCGGCGGCGTGGACGGGCCGGGGCCCGGCTCGGGCGTCCCCGTGGGCGGTGATTCGCGCCTGCGCACCCTGCCGAAGAGCCTCACGTGCCGCCCTTTCCTCCATCGACCCGGTTGATCGTGGACAGTGTGCACCACCTCCCGGGCGGCGGCTTCGGTGACACCCGTCGCGGCGCGGGGGAGCCGCGGGGCGGGTGGTCGGCCGCGGGGCACGTCAGGGACGACGGCGGCGGGGGGCGGTGCGCGCTAGCGTCGCTCCATGGTATCGACACCCGACCTCCCCGACCGCGTCCGGCTCGTCCCCGGCGACCTCGACCGGCTCGTCGTCGACGCGCCGTCGGCCACCGCCGAGATCTACCTCCAGGGCGCGCACGTGACGGCGTGGGCCCCCCAGTCCCAGGCGCCGGTCCTCTTCACCAGCACCGCCAGCGCCTTCCAGGAGGGGCGGGCGATCCGGGGCGGCATCCCCTTGTGCTTCCCGTGGTTCGGGCCCGGGGAGTCCCGTGACCGCAGCCCCGCGCACGGCTTCGCCCGGGTGCGGCCGTGGGAGCTCGTCGAGGCCGTCGAGGAGGGCGACGCCGTCACCGTCGTGCTGCGCCTGACGGACGACGAGCGGACCCGCGCGGCCTGGCCGCACGCCTTCGAGGCCACCTACCGGGTGACGGTCGGGCAGTCCCTCACCCTCGCCCTGGAGGTGCGCAACACCGGGCCGGTGCCGGCGCGCTACGACGAGGCCCTGCACACCTACCTCGCCGTGAGCGACGTCGCCTCGATCCGGGTCCGCGGCCTCGAGGGCGTCCGCTTCACCGACGAGGCGGCCGGCACCGAGGGCACCGAGAGCGAGCCGGTGACGTTCGACGGGGCCCTCGTCGACCGCCTCTACCCGGGCACGGACGCGGACGTCGTCGTCGAGGACCCCGGGCACGGGCGCTGGATCCGTACCCGCACCGAGCGGTCGCACTCGCGGATCGTGTGGAACCCGGGAGCGGAGAAGGCCGAGGCGATGGCGGACCTCGAGACACGTGAGTGGCGTCACATGGTGTGCACCGAGGTGGGCAACGTCTGGGCCGACGCGGTCGAGCTCGCCCCGGGGGAGACCCACACCCTCACGGCCGAGATCGCCGTGGGAACGCTGGACGGCGAGGCCTGAGCGGCGCGCGGCGCGCTCGGGCCGCCGTCGCCGGTGCCTCGCCACGGGGTCTGCGGGGCGACCGCCCGGACGTGGAGGCGGTTCGATCGGGGGTCCTCTGCCGTGCTATGTTTCTCCGCGTCGCCACGGCCCCTTGAGGGCCGCGGTGGTCACTCGTCCGGGTGGCGGAAATGGCAGACGCGCTAGCTTGAGGTGCTAGTGCCCGTATAGGGCGTGGGGGTTCAAGTCCCCCCTCGGACACTCGTTGAGACAGCGACGCGAAAGGCCCCTGACCCGCCGGTCAGGGGCCTTTTGCGTGCGCGGGGTGCGGCTCCCTACCGGGTGAGCCGCCCCTACCGGGTGAGCCGCCCGAGGTGCCGCTCGAGCTGCCTGCCGGCGTAGATCTGCTGGAAGTCGGGGGCGAGGACGCCGCGCTCGCGGGCCTCGTCCTCGCCCAGGTCGCGCAGCGCGCCGTCGGGACGCTCGGCGGCGCCGTAGGGTCCGACGCCGGGGGCGCCGGGCCGGTGCAGCACCTCCGGCGCGTCCGGGAAGCCGACGATCAGGTTCTCGTCGTGCCCGACCACGCGCCAGTGCCCGTCGGCCACCGCCTCGTCGTCGGTGTAGACGGCATGCGCTGCGGCGGGGGCGCCCGGGGCCGGGGGCCGGGGCGCGTGCGTGCCGCGGAAGAGCCCGAGCGCGGTGCCGAACACGTTCCGGTCGAGGACGACCCCGAGGTGGTACGTCCCGTCGGTGGCGGGAATCGCGACGACGTCGCCGACGGCGGCCCGCTGCGGCGCCGTGACGGTGCGCACGGTCACGGACGTCACGTCGCCGGGATCCACGTCGGCGAGCGTGCCGGGCGGCAGGCCACGCAGCCCCTGGCCCACGAGCGTGGCGAGGTCCTCCAGCGTCGGCCGGCCCTCGCTGTCGCGGAGCCGCGCGGCCAGCCGGCCGAGGAGGTCCCCGGCGTCGACCACGGGGGCGTCACCCAGGTCGCCGGCCCGGGAGGGGCCCTCCGCCGGGGTCGCGCCGCGCCGGAGGCGTGGCCTGAGCTCGACGGGGACCGGGGGAGGGGCGTCGAGGTCGTCCCCGAGCGAGGCGGCGCCCCAGCCGAGCACCTCGAGCAGCTCCGCCAGCCGGGGCGGGCCGCCGAGCCCCTCGGCCACCGTCTGCGCCAGCCCGGCCAGCTCCGCCGTCGCCGCCGCCACCACCTCCTGCGCCATGCCGCCTCCTAGCCGCATCCTTGCCTGACCTGCCGGTACTCGAGGTACTCCGGCATCTTCGTCGCGTCGAGGGGATCCTGCCGGTTGCCGCGGTAGTTCTCGCCGTCCCGGCCGATGATCGTCCCGTTGTCGACGGCGTTCTGGTGCTCGACCAGCCGTGCCTCGCCGTACTCCCGGCTACCGGGGACGAACTCGAGGACGTCGCCCGGGACGACGTTGCCCTCGGCGTCGACGCTCGTGGGCGTGAACCGGTTGTGGTTGCGTCCGTGGCGACGCGTCAGGCCGGCCGCCGTCTCCCCGGGGCGGCACATGCCCGAGTAGTAGATCCGGCCGGTCGCGTCCTTGAGCACGTAGTTGCGGTACCCCGGGCGGCTGAGGTACGCCAGGCGGTCCGCGGTGATGTTGTGGACGAGAACCCCGCCCGCGCCGACGAAGTAGTTCTCGGCCTCCGCGACGCTGAGGTTGTAGGTGGGCTCCGGCTCGTCCGGCGGCGCGTCCGCCACCTCGAGGACCGTCGCGGCGCCGCCGTCGAGCAGACGCACGGCGCTGCCCGGTGCGAGGTCCGTCGCCATCGTCCACGTCGCCGTGGCAGGCACCCAGAAGCGGTGCGCCGGCGTTGCACGGACCGTCTCGCCGTCGAGCCGGACGTCCACCCAGCGTGTGGTCGTCCCCCGCACGAGTGCGAGGACCGGCCGGGTGACCACCCGGCCCGTGGCGAGGTCGAGCGCGAGGACGCGGTCGCCCGCCGCGACGTCCTCGATCGGCCGGCGCCCCTCCGGGGTGGCCACCAGCGTCCCGGCGGGGAAGCAGATCGCCGGGTCGACGTCGGGCCCGTCCCGGCGCGGCTGGAGGTCCTCGATGTGGACGTCCTCGCTGGTGGTGCCCTCGGGGATGCGGTCCGGCTGGTCGGGGATGCGCTCGGGCTCCTCGCCGGGGTCCCGGGGACGGCGCGGCGTGGTTCCGTCGTCGGGCTCGGGGACCGGCCCCGTCCCGTCGTCCCTGGGCGCGCGCGGCGGCCGCGGCGTGGGGCCGTCGTCGAGCTCCGGCGCCGGAACGCGTCCGTCGCCGGGGCGGGCGCCGGGCGACGGCTTGCGCGTGGGGATCCGGCGGCCGACCGCCCGGCCCAGGACCTCGAGGATCGGGGCGAGGAGCATCGCCGCGAGGAGGTTCTTGTCCCAGGGATCCCCGTTGACGATGTTGATCACCGTGTTGGAGATGATCGCCGAGGCCTCGACGACGACGAACGTGCCGACGGCGGCGGCCGCCCCGGTAAGGCCCAGCCCGGCGACGACGCCGCTGCCGAAGAGGAACACCCCCGCACCGATGCCCCCGGCCAGACCACCGACGAGCGCGTTGCGGCCGACGTCGTCGAAGACGTCCCAGCCTCGCTTTCCCTGACGGACGTTGCCCGTCATCGTGCCGGCAGCAGCCCCCGCAGCCCCGGCGGCGATGCCCGCCGCCATGATGACGAACGGCGCCGCCGTGCCGGCGGACGCGATGATGATGATGCCGACGGCGAGCCCCACCACGAGGCCGACGAGGAACTCCGGGCTCGACACCATGTCCCAGAGGTCGGCGAGCTGGTTCTCCAGCCAGCTGCGCTCGGCGCGTTCCCGCGCCCGCGCCTGCGCCGTGTCGATGCGCGAGTCGAGCGTGCCCGTGGCCTCGGCCGTCTGCTCGGCGAGCTCCGCCTGCTGCTCGTCGAGGTGGGCGGCGTGCTGGGTGGCGAGGTCCGTCAGCGCCGGCTCCGCAGCCGCCACGTGCTGGTCGAGGACGCCGCTGAACGAGGTGACGGCGGCGTCGCCGGCGGTGCGGGCCTGGCCGACGGTGGCGGCGAGGCTGCCGGAGGTCGCGGTGGCCACCTCCGCCAGCCCCCGGGTGGCCTGGCCGGTGGCGCCGTCGAGCCCGGAGCGTGCCTCGGCACCGATCCGGTCCTGCGCGCCGAGCGCGTCCCCGGTAGCGCCGGCCAGGGCGGCGGACACCTCGTCCGTGCGCGCGTCGAGCGCCCCGGCGACCTGCGCGAGCCCGGCGCCCAGGCCGTCGGCGGCCGCGGCGACCACGGCCTCGGTGGCGCGCTCGTCGAGCGGCTGGGCGGCGAGCTGGCCGGTCACCTCCTCCACCTGACGGGCGGCCTCCTGGGCGGCGTCAGCGGCGGCCGACCGCAGGTGCGCGGCCGCCTGCTCGCCGGCGCGCGCGATCTCCTGGCGCTGGGCGGCCGCCTGCTGGGCCAGCGCTTCCACCGTCCGGCGCTCGGCGGTCCCCACCGCCTGGAGGGCTGCGTCGCGGCGCTCGGCGACGGCCGCCATGCCGCTGTCCGCGGTGCTCGACAGGGCCGTCGCGGCCGCCGTCTTGGACTGGCTGAGCTGGCCGGCGAGGCTCTCCCCATGGGTACCGAGTCCCTGCGCCAGCTCGGTGCCGAGGCCGGTCATGCCCTGGGCGACCTCCTCGCCCTGGGACTGCATCGACCGCGCCGTGGTGGCGGCGGCGGCGTCGACCTCGGCGGCGGTGTCCTCGACGAGCTCGCTCGCACTGGCCGCCTGCGCCGAGCGGACGGCCTGGTCCGTGGCGTCGGGTGCGGCGGCCTGGCCGGCGGCGCGCGCGGCACTGACACGGGTCTGGGCCTGGACGCCGGCGCCGGCGGCGGCGGCCGCCGCGGCTGCCCTGGCCTGCGCGGCGCGCTGCTCTCCGCCCTGCCGGGCGGCGTCCTGGCGTTCGGCGAGCGTCGCACTGCCTGTCGCCAGGGCCGCCTGGTGCGCTGCGGCGTTCTCGCCCCCGGCGGACGCGGCCGCCCCGCCGACGGCGCCCGTCGCCCCGGCGGCCGCCGCCTGGACCTGCCCGCGGGCCGCCTGCGCGGATGCCGCCGCGGCGGTCTCCTCCGCGGCGGTCCGCTCATCCACGGCAGCGAGCTGCGCCTGCACGGTCTGGGACACGCGCGCGAGGCCGGTGGTGAGCCGGCCCTCGAGCTGAGCAGCCGCCTCGGCGTGGTGCTGGCGGATGCGCTCGAGCGCCACGCTCTGGTGGGGCGTGGGCGCGGCGGTCGGGACCCGAGGCGTCACGGCCGTCGGTGAGGTGAGGGCGGCCAGGGCCGCGGCCGAGGCCAGGGCCACCGGGCCTGCGGCGGCCGGGCCCGCGGCGGCGGGGCCTGCGGCGCGGCTGGCGGCGGCCGGACCGGCGGGTGCTGCCGGGCCGACGGTGGTCGGCGTGGCCAGGGGCGTGCCGGCCGCGGCGGGAGGGGGTGCGGTCCCCGGCCCGCGGCCGGGCGCCGTGGGTGTGCGGGGCGGCGGCGCAGCAGGAGGTGCGGGCGGGCGCGGGGCGGGTGGCGGCCCGCCGGGCGTCGCCAGCCGGGCCGGGGCGGGTGGCGGGTCGAGGGCCGAGGCGCCGGTCCCGGGTGGCGCGGGGAGCGCCGGGGAGCCGGGGAGCGGCGGACCAGGCGGCGCGCGGCTGCCGGTGTCGGCGTCGACGGCGCCCGGCGCGGCCGCGGTTGCCGCGCCGTCGTCGACGGTCGTGGCTGCACTCAGCGTCGTGGGCGAAGCGCTGGCGGCCGTGGAGGCGACACCGCCGGCGGCCGTGGAGGCGACGCCGCCTGCGGCCGGGACGCCGTCGACCGGAGTCGGGGTCCCGGCGGGCGGACCGCGTCGGGGCGCGAGCAGTGCCGCCACGGCCCGGTTGCCGGCGCCGTGCTGCAGGGCCAGGACGCCCATGGGCGACGGCGGCAGACCGGCCGAGATCGTCGCCGGCTCACGCGGTCCCACGTCCGCGCCCGGGATCTCCCGGTGTCCCGCGGGACCGAGTCCGTCGGCGCGTTCCTCACGCGCCTGCGTGCTCACGCCTCGAGGGTGACCCCGCCGGGGCGTGCGGATCTACCCGCCTGACCGGTTCCTGCCCAGACGGGCAACGACCCTGCCCCGCCGTCGTCGCCGGCGCCGTGGCGACCGGCGCGCTGGCCATCGGTCGTGACGGTCGCGAGGGCCACCATCCGCAGACAAGCCGGCCCGCGGCCCCGGTCCGGTACCCCTCAGAGCCACCCCTCGTCGAGCGCGATGACCCGGTCGTCCCCCTCGCGCGGCGCCCCGCGGAACGTGTTGCTCGTGACGAGCCACAGCGCGCCGTCGGGGGCGACCGCCACGGTCCGCAGGCGCCCGTACTCCCCGGCGAGGAGGCGCTGGGGCTCGCCGGTCGTCCCGTCGTCGGCCAACGGCACCCGCCAGAGCGACTCCCCGCGCAGCGCGGCGAGGTAGGCGGCGTCGGCGGTGACCGCCAGGCCGCTCGGCGAGGCGTCGGCGGGGGACCACTGGGCTAGCGGGTCGGCGAACCCGTCCTCCCCGGCGACGCCCTCGACCACCGGCCACCCGTAGTTCCCGCCGGCCTCGATGAGGTTGAGCTCGTCCCACGTGTTCTGGCCGAACTCGGTGGCGAACATCCGCCCGTCGTCGTCCCACGCCAGGCCCTGGACGTTGCGGTGCCCGCTCGACCACACGGGCGAGCCGGCGTCGGGGTTACCGGGGGCCGGGGCGCCGTCGACGGTGACCCGCAGGATCTTCCCGCCGAGGGAGTCGGGGTCCTGCGCACGGTCGGGCACCGCCGCGTCCCCGGTGGCGACGTAGAGGTAGCCGTCCGGGCCGAACGCCAGGCGGCCGCCGTTGTGGTAGCTCTCGCGCGGGATCCCGGAGAGGACGACGACGTCGGGCACGAGCGTGTCGCCGTCGAGGCGCATGCGCAGGACGCGGTTCTCGTCGGCGGCGGTGAGGTAGACGAAGACGTAGCCGTCCGTGGCGACGGCGGGGGAGACGGCGATGCCGAGGAGCCCCGCCTCGTTCTCCGCGGCGACCCCGGGGACGGTGCCCACGCTCACCGGCTCGGCGCCGCGCCGCACGCGCAGAACCTCGGCGCGGTCGCGCAGGGTGACGAGCGCGGAGCCGTCGGGCAGGAACGCCAGGCCCCACGGCACGTCCAGGCCGGCGGCGACGACTTCCGGTTCGGCCGGCGGCGTGCTCGCGGGCGACGTCGTCGGGGCCGTCGTCGGCGGTGGCGGCGAGGCGGCTGACGGCGTCGGGACCGCGGACGTCGGGGCCGGGGCGCTCGGTGATGCGGACGGCGACGACGGCGCCGGGGTGCCGCCGTCGTCGGTGGCGCTGCAGGCGACGAGGGCGAGCGTGAGTGCCGCCAGCACCCCCGCCCGCCCTCGTCCGCGCACGATCAGAAGACCGGCTTGCCGCCCGTGACACCGAGCACGGTGCCCGAGACGTAGCTCGCCTCGTCGCTGGCGAGGTAGACGAACGCCGTCGCCACCTCGATCGGCTGGCCCGGACGGCCCAGCGGCGCGTTCATCCCGAAGCCCTCCACGCTCGGCTTGGTCGACGGCTGCAGCGGCGTCCAGATCGGACCAGGCGCCACGGCGTTGACGCGGATGCCGCGGTCACCGAGCTGCGCCGCGAGGTTGACGGTGAAGTTGTTGATCGCCGCCTTGGTGGACGCGTAGTCGAGCAGGGTCTCCGACGGCTGGAAAGCCTGGATGGACGTGCAGTTGATGACGCTCGCGCCCTCGCCCAGGTGCGGCAGCAGCGCCTTGGTGAGGTAGAAGATCGAGAAGATGTTCGTCGCGTACGTCCGCTCGAGCTGCTCGGCGGTGATGTCCTCCAGCGACTCCTGCACCATCTGGTACCCGGCGTTGTTGACGAGGACGTCGAGCCCGCCGAACGCCTCGATCACCTTCGCCGCGAGGTCGATGTTCGCCTGCTCCGTGCGCTGGTCGGTGGGGACGAGCACGCACCGGCGCCCGGCGGCCTCGACCTGCTTCCGGGTCTCCTCGGCGTCCTCCTGCTCCTGCGGCAGGAAGGCGATGGCGACGTCGGCGCCCTCCTTGGCGAAGGCGATGGCCGTCGCGCGGCCGATGCCCGAGTCGCCGCCGGTGACGAGGGTGCGCTTGCCCTCGAGCCGGCCACGGCCGGTGTAGCTCGTCTCGCCGTGGTCGGGCACGGGCGTCATGGCGTCCGTGCGGCCGGGCCACTCCTGGTGCTGCTCGGGCAGGTTCTTGATCGATTCGGTGTCGGGGTTCATGGCCTCCATCTTTCGGCGCAGGGCGCCGGAGTGCATCCGGTGGCGGAGGGGAATGGGGAGCGGGCGCCTGCCGAGTTCGCTGGTTCCGACCGAGTTCGCCAGTTCGTGCCGAGTTCGATAGGAGGGATTGGCGAACTCAGCATGAACTGGCGAACTCGACGGTTGGGCAGGTGCTGAGTTCGCCAGTTGCCACCGAGTTCGCTAGTGCCGACCGCGTTCGCCGGCGGGCCGTATTCGCTACTCGGTGCGGGTTGGGCTCGATAAGGTCGCGGCGCATGGACACCTTCGAGCTCCGCGCGCCCGGCGTGCGCCTCGCCTCCCCGACCGAGGCCGATATCGACCGCATCGCCGAGCTCTGCCAGGACCCCGAGGTCCAGCGGTGGACCACGATGCCCTCGCCCTACACCCACGCGGACGCCGAGAGCTTCGTCGGCGACATGGTGCCGTCCGGCTGGGAGCGCGGCGGTCCGACCTGGGGCATCCGCGTGCCGCACGCCGACGGCGAACAGCTCGTCGGCATGGTCGGGGTGGACAGCCGGGAGCTGCGCAGCGCCGAGATCGGGTACTGGCTCGCGCCCGACGCCCGGGGCCGCGGCCTCATGCACCAGGCGGTCGGCCTCGCTCTCGACGCCGCCTTCGGGCAGCTGGACCTGGAACGCGTGGAGTGGCGGGCGACGGTGGGGAACTGGCCGTCGTGGCGCGTGGTGTGGCGGCACGGGTTCCGCAAGGAGGGGGCGGTGCGGGGCCTGGGCATTCAGCGCGGCATGCGTACCGACCAGTGGATCGGCACGCTGCTCGCCGACGACCCGCGCGAACCGGCAGCCCCGTGGGACGGCCCGACGGCGTAGCGCCGCGGTGGCGGGGGCGCGCCGCCCGAACCGGCGACGTCGGAAGGCGACGTCGGCACCGGGTGGCGCGGTGCGCGCCGCTCGCAGCGCGCTGGAGCTGGCGAACTCGGCACGAACTAGCGAACTCGGCGTTCGGACATGTGCCGACTTCGCCAGTTCGTGCCCAGTTCGCTAGTCCCACCTATCGAACTCGGCATGAACCAGCGAACTCGGCAGGAACCAGCGAACTCGTGGGGCCGGGTAGGGGCGGCACGCGGCATGTGGCAGCAGTGCCGCCGCCCCCCCCGACACGCCCACCCTCCGGCCGTCCCGGTCCGGCCCGACGGCGCTCGCGGCAGAATGCCCCCATGACCACTGACGCGACCGCCACGAGCGACGCCCTGCCCGAGCTCGACCCCGCGAACCCGTTCGCCGCCCCCTCGACGCTGCCGTTCGAGCTGCCGGACTTCGCGGCGATCCGCACCGAGCACTTCCGGCCCGCGGCCGAGGCCGGCCTGCGGACCCAGCGCGCGGAGTGGGAGGCGATCGCGACGAACCCGGCGGCGCCCGACGTCGAGAACACGCTCGAGGCGCTCGAGCGCTCCGGGCAGCTGCTCGACCGCGTCAGCACCGTCTTCTTCACGCTGGTGAGCTCCCGCGGCGACGACGAGCTCCGCGAGATCGAGGCCGAGCTCGCGCCGAAGATGGCGGAGCACCACGACGCGCTCTACCTCGACCGCCGCATCTTCGCCCGCCTCGAGGCGCTCGCCGACGCCGACCTCGACGACGAGACCGAGTGGCTGCTGCGCACCTACACGAAGGACTTCGTCCGCGCCGGCGTGCGCCTGGGCGACGCCGAGCAGGAGCGCCTGCGGGCCCTCAACTCGCGCCTCACCACCCTGGAGACGGAGTTCTCCCAGCGCGTCGTGGCCGGGATGGACGCCGGCGCCGTGCACGTCACCGACCGCGCCGAGCTCGCCGGTCTCGACGACGCCACGGTCGCCGCGCTCGCCCAGAACGCCGCGGACCGGGGCCGCGACGGCTACCTCATCACCCTCCAGCTGCCCACGCAGCAGGCGCTCCTCGCCCAGGCGACCGACCGCGGACTGCGCGAGCGGCTTTTCACCGCCTCCCTCACGCGAGGCACCGGCGTCGACGCCGAGAGCGACACGCGCGCGACGCTGCTGGAGATCGCCCGGCTGCGCGCCGAGCGCGCGCAGCTCCTCGGCTACCCGCACCACGCCGCGTACGTCGCCGAGGGCGCGACGGCGGCCACCACCGAGGCCGTCAACGCGATGCTCTCCCAGCTCGCCCCGCCCGCCGCCCGCAACGCCCGCGCCGAGGCGGACGAGCTCGCCGCGGCGCAGCCCGAGGCGCCGCTGGCGGCGTGGGACTGGTCGATCCTCGCGGAGAAGGTGCGCCAGGAGCGCTTCGCCCTGGACGACTCCGTCCTGCGGCCCTACCTCGAGCTCGACCGGGTGATCCACGACGGCGTGTTCTACGCCGCCACCCAGCTCTACGGCATCACCTTCACGCTGCGCGAGGACCTCGCCGGGTACACCGACGGCGTGCGCGTGTGGGAGGTCCGGGAGGCGGACGGCACGCCGCTCGGCCTCTTCGTCGGCGACTACTACGCCCGCGAGGGCAAGCGCGGCGGCGCGTGGATGAACAACCTCGTCGACCAGTCGCACCTGTTCGGCCGCTCGCCCGTGGTCCTCAACAACCTCAACATCACCCGGCCGGCGCCCGGCGAGCCGACCCTGCTCACGTGGGACGAGGTCATCACCGCCTTCCACGAGTTCGGCCACGCCCTGCACGGGCTGTTCGCCGACGCGCGCTACCCGTCGCTGTCCGGCACCAACGTGCCCCGCGACTTCGTCGAGTACCCCTCGCAGGTCAACGAGATGTGGGCGCACAACCCCACGGTCCTCGAGCACTTCGCCCGCCACCACGCCACGGGCGAGCCGCTGTCCGCCGACGTGCGGGAGACGCTCCTCGGCTCGAGCCAGTACGGCGAGGGTTTCGGCACCGCCGAGTACCTCGGCGCGGCCCTCCTCGACCAGGCGTGGCACCAGGTGGGCCCGGGGGACCTGCCGGAGGGGCCCGACGACGTCGAGGCGTTCGAGGCCGGGGCGCTCGAGGGGGCGGGCCTGCACCTCGAGCTCGTCCCGCCGCGCTACCGCTCGACGTACTTCAACCACACGTTCGGCGGCGGGTACGACGCGGGCTACTACTCCTACATCTGGAGCGAGGTGCTCGACGCCGACACCGTCGAGTGGTTCACCACCGAGGGGTCGCAGGACGCCGACGGCGGCCTCAACCGGGAGGCGGGGGAGCGGTTCCGCCGCACCCTGCTCTCGCGCGGCCACACCGCCGACCCGCTGTCCTTCTTCCGCGAGCTGCGCGGCCGCGACGCCGTCATCGAGCCGTTGCTCACCCGCCGCGGCCTCACCTCCTGACCCGCCGATAGGCTCCGTCCATGACCTCTGCGCCCGCTGCCGCCGTCGACCCCACCGAGGAGGTCGTGCGCATCTGCCGCGAGCTCATCCGGATCGACACGTCGAACTACGGCGACGGGTCCGGTCCGGGGGAGCGGGCGGCGGCGGAGTACGTCATGGGCCTGCTCACCGAGGTCGGCTGGGAGCCGGAGCTCTTCGAGTCCGCTCCCGGCCGGGCGTCGGTGGTCCTGCGCATCCCCGGCACCGACCCGACCCGCCCGGCGCTCGTCCTCCACGGGCACACCGACGTCGTCCCGGCGCGTGCCGAGGACTGGAGCGTCGACCCGTTCGGCGGCGTCGAGCAGGACGGGATGATCTGGGGCCGCGGCGCCGTCGACATGAAGGACATGGTCGCGATGATGATCGCGGTCGTGCGGGACATGGGGCGCACCGGGTGGCGGCCGCAGCGGGACCTCGTCGTCGCGTTCTTCGCCGACGAGGAGGCCGGTGGCGTCTTCGGCGCGCGGTGGGCCGTGGAGCACCGTCCCGAGCTCTTCGACGGGGCGACCGAGGCGATCAGCGAGGTCGGCGGGTTCTCCGTCGAGGTCGACGGGCGTCGCGCCTACCTCCTGCAGACCGCGGAGAAGGGCCTCGCGTGGCTGCGGCTGCTCGCCGAGGGCAGCGCCGGCCACGGCTCCCAGGTCAACGAGGACAACGCCGTCACGCGGCTCGCGGGTGCGGTCGCCCGCATCGGCGCCCACCCGTGGCCGCAGCAGCTCGGCCCGACGGTGCACCAGCTCCTCACCGGCGTGGCCGAGCTGACGGGGACGCGCTTCGACCCGGAGGACCCCGCGTCGGTCGCCGCGCTCGTCGACGCCCTCGGACCGGCGAAGAAGTTCGTCGGCGCCACGCTGCGGACGGGCTCGAACCCCACGCGCCTGGACGCCGGGTACAAGGCGAACGTCATCCCCGGCACCGCCGAGGCGAGCGTCGACGTCCGCTTCCTGCCCGGCGAGGAGGAGATGGTCAACGCCACGCTCGCCGAGCTCGCGGGCCCGGGGGTGCGGATCGAGGACATCCACCGGGACATCGCCCTCGAGGTGCCGTTCTCCGGAGACCTCGTCGACCACATGGTCGCCGCGATCGGCGCGGAGGACCCCGGCGCCGTCGTGCTGCCGTACATGCTCTCCGGCGGCACCGACAACAAGTCCCTCGCGCGGCTGGGGATCACCGGTTACGGGTTCGCGCCGCTCCAGCTGCCGGCCGAGCTCGACTTCGCCGGGATGTTCCACGGCGTGGACGAGCGGGTGCCGGTCGACGCGCTGCGGTTCGGCGTGCGGGTGCTCGCCCGGCTGCTGCGCACCTGCTGACGCCGCGCGTCGTCGGGCGGCCGCGCGTAGAGCGGACGGGCGACGGCGCCCGCACAACCGGACGGGCGGCGGCCCGGTCCGGGCGGCCGCGCGTCAGAGGGTGCTGCGGACCCGGATGATCTTGCGACGGAGCCACACCTTGCGCGTGCCGCCGATGTACAGGCGCGAGCGGGCGAGCTCCCAGCGGCCGTACTCCGCCTGCTCGGTGAGGAGCCGCCGGACGTCGCCACGGCTCGTGTCGCGGGGCAGGGACAGGACACGGAACTCGTACTCCACGCCGCCACGGACCTTGCCGGTGGCAGCGGACTCCGGCTCATACCACGTCATGCTCAGGGACGTCTCTCCTCGTCACAGGCCCGTCCATGGCGGAGTGGGCCATTGCTTCCCGCCAGGGTACGGTCTCCCCATGGCTACCGACCCGCGCGCCGCGCTCGACCGCTTCATCGCCGCGCTCGAGGCGCACTACGACGCTGCCCGGGGTTCGTCCGACCCGGACTCCCCGGCGGTCGATGCCGCGGCGAACGCCGTCGAGGACGCGTTCTTCACCTACGACGACGCGCTGTACACCCGCTTCCACGTCGCGGTGCCGCTCGAGGCCTACGGCGAGGACGACGACGACGAGGACGACGACGACCTCGAGGAGCTCGAGATCGAGGAGCTCGACGAGCTCAACGACGCGGACCACTGAGCCATCCGCTCCGCATCACCGGCGCAACGACTCAGCGCCGCTCGGGGTAGCCCAGCATCGGCGCGGTGACGTCGTCGAGTGCCGCCCGGATCGCCGGAGGCAGGTCCAGGTCGACCGCCTTGAGGGCGCCGCGCAGCTGCGCGGCCGTCCGTGCCCCGACGACAGCGGAGGCGACCGGCGCGGCGTCGCGCACCCAGGCGAGCGCGACCTCGAGCGTGGAACGGTCCAGACCCTCGGCCGCCGTCGCCACCGCCTCGACCACGCCGTGGGCGCGCTCGGTGAGGTAGGGCTCGACGAACCCGCGCAGGTGGGGCGAGGCCGCGCGCGAGTCGGCGGGCACGGAGCGCCGGTACTTGCCCGTGAGGACCCCGCGGCCCAGGGGCGACCAGGCGAGGACGCCGAAGCCGAGGGCGTCGGCCGCCGGGACCACCTCGCGTTCGATGCCCCGCTCGAGAAGTGAGTATTCGCACTCGACGGCGGCCAGCCCCGTGCGCTCGGCGGCCAGCAGCGTCGCGGCCTGCGCCGTCGCCCACGCGGGGTGGTTGGAGAGGCCGACGTAGCGGGTGCGGCCGGTCCGCACCGCGTGGGCGAGCGCGGAGACGGTCTCCTCGAGGGGCGTGACCGGGTCGGGCGCCTGGACGAGCCACAGGTCCAGGTGGTCGGTGTTCAGCCGGGCGAGGGTGGCGTCGAGGGTGTCGAGGAGGTTGCCGCGCGAGGCGTCGACGCCGGGGCCACCGGGGCGACGGCGCACCCCGGCCTTGGAGCACAGGACCACGTCCTCGCGGTCGACGCGGTCCCCGAGCAGCGCGCCGAGGAGCTCCTCGGCGGCGCCCCCGCCGTAGGAGGCGGCGGTGTCGAGCAGGGTGCCGCCGGCGTCGACGAAGGCGGTGAGCTGGTCGGCTGCCTCGTGCTCGTCGGTGTCCCGGCCCCAGGTCATCGTCCCGAGACCGAGGCTCGAGACGGTCAGGCCCGTCCGCCCCACCCTGCGCTGCTCCATGGCGGCCACGCTACCGGCGCACCGGCGTGGCTCCGACCTCCTGACCGCTCCCGCACGTCCCGGCGCCTAGGGTGGTCCCTCGTGACATGGTGGGAAGCAGTTGTCCTGGGCCTGGTTCAGGGACTCACGGAGTTCCTCCCGATCTCCTCGAGCGCGCACATCCGCGTCGTCGGCGAGCTGCTGCCGGGCGGGGGTGACCCGGGGGCCGCGTTCACGGCCATCACGCAGCTCGGTACGGAGACGGCGGTCCTGCTGTACTTCCGGCGGGACATCGTCCGCATCGTCAAGGCCTGGTTCGGGGCGCTCCCGGTGGGCCCGTGGAAGGGGACGGTCCCGCGGAGCGACCCCGACGCCCGCATGGGGTGGCTCATCATCCTCGGGTCGATCCCCATCGTGGTGCTCGGCCTGCTCTTCGAGGACGCCATCGAGACGTCGCTGCGCCACCTCGCCATCACGGCCGCCATGCTCGCCGGGTTCGGCCTCCTGCTCGGCCTCGCCGACACCACCGGCAAGAAGACCAAGCAGCTGGGCGAGATGAGCTGGCGCGACGGGATCCTCTTCGGCCTCGCCCAGGCCCTCGCGCTCATCCCCGGCGTCTCACGTTCCGGCGGCACCATCACCATGGGGCTGCTCCTCGGCTACACCCGCGAGGCCGCCGCCCGGTACGCCTTCCTCCTCGCCGTCCCTGCCGTCTTCGGCTCGGGGCTCTACCAGCTGGTCACGGCGGAGCCCACGCCCGGCGCGCCCGGTGCCGGGGCGACGGCGCTGGCGACCCTGGTCGCCTTCGGCGTCGGCTTCCTCGTGATCGTCTGGTTCCTCAAGCTCATCTCGACGCGGTCGTACTGGCCGTTCGTCTGGTACCGGCTGGCCCTGGCCGCGGCCATCGTCGTCCTGCTGCTCACCGGCGTGCTCAGCCCGCTGGCCGGCGCAGCCGGCGCGTAGCCCGGGGGCGCGCAGGCCTGGCCCCTATCAGGCGAGGGCTGCCGTCACGCGAGCGCGGCTCGCAGGAAGGCAATGTCCTCGGCCTGGCGCTCGCCGGGCGTCTCGACGAGCGCGTCGCAGCCGGCCTCGCGGACCACGTGCGCGAGCAGCTCGGGCGGGATGGTGCCCGTCGCGAAGTTCGCGTGCCGGTCGCGGTTCGAGCCCGCCTCGTCGCGGGAGCTGTTGACGTGGACGAGGTCGATCCGCCCGGTGATGGCCCGGACGTCGTCGACCACGGTCTCGAGGTCGAGCCCGGCGGCCCAGGCGTGGCACGTGTCGAGGCAGAAGCCCACCTCGAACTCGCCGACGGCGTCCCACAGCATTGCGAGGCGGTCGAGCGTGCGCGCGCACGCGTTCTCGCCGCCGGCCGTGTTCTCGATGAGGACGAGGGTGGGGAAGGTGGCGCGCTCGAACGTCTTGCGCCAGTTCGCCATGCCCTCGGCGATGTCGTCCCCGGCGCCGACGTGCCCGCCGTGGACGATGAGCCCGCGGCCGCCCAGCGCCGCGGCCGCCGCGGCGTGCTCGGTGATCATCTTGCGGCTGGGGATGCGGATCTTGTTGTTCGTCGACGCGACGTTGACGAGGTAGGGCGCGTGGGCGTAGATCCCCAGGCCGGAGTCCACCAGCGCCGCCGCGTCCGGGCGCGGCTGGGGCTTCTTCCACCCCTGCGGGTCGGCGAGGAAGAACTGGACGATCTCCGCGTCGAGCGCCTGCGCGGCCGGCACCGGGTCGTCGTCACGGACGTGTGCACCGATCTGTCCCATGGGACGAGCCTAGGCGGCGGCGCCGACACGGGCGCCCCGCTGCGCGTGCGGCGTCGTCAGGGCGAGCCGGGGACCAGGTGCGCGGCCTGCCGGTCGTGCTCGGCGCGCACCCAGGGGTCGGCCAGGCGCGGGTCGGCGCTGGGGCGGCCGGCCTCGAGGTCGTCGAGGTAGCGGCGGTCGGCGGCGATCCGGGCGAGCGTCGCCCCGCCGTCGGCGACGCCCCCGTGGCCCGGGACCACGACGGTGACCGTGCCGGCGCGGACGAGCGCCTCGATCGCCGCGAGCGTGGCGCGGTAGGAGGTGAGGCAGGCGGCGTCGTCGAGGTCGAGGAGCGGGACCTCGACGTCGGAGAGCAGGTCGCCGCACAGGAGCGTGCGGGCCCCGGCGAGGAGCAGGCCGGCGTGGCCGGGGGCGTGGCCGGGCAGCGCGAGCAGCTCGGCGCGCGGGCCGGGCCAGGGGAGGGGGCGGGCGGGGTCCAGGGCGGTGACGGCGCTGAGCCCGGCCGGTACCGGCCCCGTCAGCTCCGCCGCCGCCTCGGCGCGGATGTCGGCGGCGTGCGAGGCGGCCCACGCGGCGGCGGCGGGCGTCGCCCAGTGCGGCACCCCCGGGAAGGCGACCGGGCCGAGCAGGTGGTCCCAGTGGGGGTGCGTGCTCACCCCGGCGACGGCCCGCCAGCCGCGCCGGTCGATCTCGGCCGCGAGGCCGGCGAGCTCGGGCTCCGTGAGCGCCGGGTCGACGACGAGGCAGCCGCCGTCGTCGCCGAGGACGACGGTCGACGTCGTCGTCCACCGGTCCGCGGTGGCCACCCACACGCCGGGCGCGACCGCGACGAGGTCACGCGCGGCGCCGTCGGGCCCGGGATTCATGGCCGCATCATCGCTCGCGCCTCACGTCGGGTCACGTCGGCTCCCGTCGGCTCACGCGAGCGTGTGGATGCCCACGAGGCTCACGGTCGCCGCGATGAGGGTCGACGCGGCCCCCAGGGCGACCGCCCGGCCGCCGGTGCGGCGCAGCGTCGCCAGGTGCACCCCGGTCCCGAGGCCGAACATCGCGGCGGTGAGGAGGAACCGGGTGAGGAGCTCGACCCGCTCGAGGACGTCCTCGGGCACGACGCCGAGGCTGCGCACGACGACCATGGCGAGGAACCCCAAAACGAAGAGCGGTACGAGCGGCGGGACGCGGACGGGTGCGCCGTCGTCGGCCCGGCTCGCCGTCCGCGCGGCCCGGCGCCGTTCCAGCCCGCCGACGAGGGCGACCATGGGCGCCAGCAGCACCACGCGGCCGAGCTTGACGACGACGGCGACCGTGAGGGCGGCCGCCGAGACGGCCGAGGCCGCGGCGACCACCTGGGCGACCTCGTGGACCGAGGCGCCGATCCACACGCCCATCTGGTGGTCGTCGAGCCCGACGACGCCCTGGAGCGCCGGGAGGAGGAAGAGCGCGAGCGCACCGAAGAGCGTCACCATGGCGATGGAGGTGGCGACGTCGTCGTCGGAGGTCTCGTCCTCGGGGACGACGGCGCTCATCGCGGCCACGGCCGACGCGCCGCAGATGGAGAACCCGGCGGCGATGAGCAGCGACGTGGTGCGGCTGGTGCCGATCCTCGACCCGAGCCACCACGTCGTGGCGAACGTGATGACGACGGTTGCGAGGATCGTGACGAGCTCGCCGGGCCGGAGCGAGAGGACCTCGCCGACGGAGAGCTGCAGGCCGAGGAGGACGACGCCGGCGCGCAGCAGCCGCTTGGTCGACCACTCCGTGCCGGTGCGGACCACGGGCCGGAGCAGGCCGGCGTTCCGGACGACGATCCCGAGCACGATGGCGAGGATGAGCGGGGAGACGACGGGGACGAACTGGCCGATCCACAGGCAGGCGAGGGCGACGAGCGCGACGAGGACGAGCCCAGGGAGCCGTCGGCGCCACACGCCCTGCCCGGGCGAGGGGCGCCCACCCGTCTGTGCCGCTGCGGCGGCCCCGTTCGCACTCACCCCCGCACTCTGCCGCGCCTGCCGCCCCCGCGCGAAGCCGACCCAGCGCCGCGGCCCCCTCCCCGTGCCGGTGATCGTGCAGAAACGCCGGCGACCACCAGCGTTTCTGCACGATCACGAGGGAAGGGGCAAGGGGGAAGGGGGAAGGGGACCGGGGGGCGGGGTCAGTGGTAGTGCGCCGCAGCCAGCGCGGCCGCGCCGACGATCCCGGCGCTGTTGCGCAGGTCCGCGGGGATGATCGGTGCCTGGAGCTTGAGCAGCGGCAGGAACTTCTCGTGCTTCTTGCTCACCCCGCCGCCCACGACGATGAGGTCGGGGGAGAAGAGCATCTCCACGGTCTCGAAGTACCGCTGGAGCCGCTTGCCCCACTTCTCCCAGCTGAGGTCCTCCCGCTCGCGGGCGGAGTCGGCGGCCCGGCTCTCGGCGTCGTACCCGTCGATCTCCAGGTGCCCGAGCTCGGTGTTGGGGACGAGCGTGCCGTTGACGATGAGCGCCGAGCCGATGCCGGTGCCCAGGGTGACGACGATGACCACGCCGTCGATGCCCTTGGCGGCGCCGTAGACGGTCTCCGCGTACCCGGCGGCGTCGGCGTCGTTGACGGCGATCACGGTGCGCCCGATCGTCTCGGACATGAGCTCGGGGACGTTGACGCCCTTCCACGACTGGTCGAGGTTGGCGATGAACGGCACGACGCCGTGCTTGATCGGCGCGGGGAAGGTGAGGCCGACCGGGACGTCGTCGGCGAGGTCGAACCCGGCGATGACCTCGGCGCACGTGTCGGCCACCGCCAGCGGCGTCGACGGGTTGGGCGTGGGGATCCGCAGCCGCTCCCCGGAGAACTCGCCGGTGGCCAGGTCCACCGGGGCGCCCTTGATCCCGGACCCGCCGATGTCGATGCCGAACGCGAGGGGGGTGGACATGGGTCGCTCCGTGGGGCTCGACGACGGTGGGGAGCCGGCAGCCGGGAAGCCCCGGTCCGGACGTCCGTGAGCCTACCGGCCGCCCGCCGTCACGCCCGGTGAAAGGGCGGGGGCGCCGAGGCCGCCCGCACCCGTACCCCCTTTGCGCGGATGTCAGGACAATTTCTTGACGCGGTCCGCGTCCCCCGGGCATGCTCGGCGGCGTCGTGCGGCTCACCGCGCGGCGCTGCCCGGTTCGGGCTGGTCGATGGCGACGAGAGGCGACGGTCGATGGCGAGCGAGGTCTGGGTCGCGGACGCCCCGGTGAACTACGGGGTCTTCGAGCTCGGCGGCGAGAAGGGCGGCCGGACGCCCGACGGCGAGCAGTGCGCCGCCTGGGTCGCCGAGGCGGGCTACGACGGCATCGACCTCGGTCCCAGTGGGTTCCTCGGCCGCGGGGCCGAGCTCCAGGAGCGCCTGCGCCGTCACGGGATCGGGCTCGCGGGCGGCTGGGTCGACTACCCCTTCGAGGACGACGACGCGTTCCGCGCGGCCTCTGCCACCCTCGACGACATCATCGCCAACTTCCTCGAGGCCGCCGAGGTCATGCCCGACCGCCCGCCGCGCCCCACCCTGGCCAGCGCCGGCTCGCCGCTGCGCCAGGCCCACCCCGGGGGGCAGGCACCCGGCCTCGGGCTCGACGACGCGCAGTGGGACGTCTTCGCGGCGAACCTCCAGCGCGTCGTCGAGCGGTTCCGCGCCGCCGGCCTCGAGCCGACCTTCCACCACCACGTGTGCACCTACGTCGAGACGCCCGAGGAGGTCGAGCAGCTCCTCGCGCGCACCGACGTCGGACTGTGCCTGGACACCGGCCACCTCATCCTCGGCGGCGGCGACCCCCTCACCGCGCTGGAGGCCTGGGGCGATCGGATCAACCACGTCCACCTCAAGGACGCCGACAAGGCGGAGCTCGACGCGATCGTCCAGGGTCAGGGCGACATGCGCGCGGTGTGGGCCGGCAAGGCGTTCGTCCCCATGGGCACGGGGGACTTCGACGCGGAGGCGTTCATGCCCGCACTGCTCGCCTCCGGCTACCGCGGCTGGGCGGTGGTCGAGCAGGACTACATCCCCGCGCCCGACGACCCCGCCGACACGGCGTTCCGCGCGCAGCGCGCCAACCGCGAGGCGCTGCGGCGGTGGCTCCCGTGAGCGCCGCACCGGGCCGGCGCCTGCGCCTGGGGGTGGTCGGCCTCGGGGCGATCGCCCAGACGGCGCACCTGCCGCTCATCCGGCGCCGGTGGGACCTCGCGGAGGTCGTCGCCGTCGCCGACATCTCCCCGGCGCGCCGCGACGCCGTCGGAGACCTCTACGGCGTGGGGCCCGAGCACCGGCACGCGGACCTCGTCCGGCTCCTCGACGCCGAGACGCTCGACGGCGTCGTGCTCCTCACGGCGGGCTCGCACGGCCCCGAGGCGCTCGAGTGCGTGCGCCGCGGTGTCCCCGTGCTGTGCGAGAAGCCGCTCGCCTTCACCGTGGCGGAGGCGGACGCGCTCGCCGCCGCGGAGGCGGAGCAGGGCCGCCCGCTCGTCCTCCTCGGCTACATGAAGGAGTACGACGAGGCGGTCGACCGGGCGATGGAGGAGATCCCGGCCGACGGCATCCGGGCGGTCGACGTCGAGGTGCTGCACCCCGCCGACGGCGCCCAGCTCGCCTTCGGCAACCTGCTGCCGCCGACGGCGGACGTCCCGGTGGCCGCGGTCGACGTCCTCACCCGCCGCACGGCGGCGCTCGTCGACGCGGCGATCGGCGCGGACACCCCCGCGATGCTGCGGGCGCTGTACACCAACGTGCTCCTCGGCTCGATCGTCCACGACATCTCGCTGCTGCGGCTCCTGCTCGGCGGCATCGAGACGGTGGAACGGGTCCGGCACTGGCCGCCGGAGGTGATGCCCGGCTCCATCGACGTCGCCGGGACGGTGGCCGGCGGCGCGCACCTCCACCTCGGCTGGCACTACCTCCCCGACTACCCCGCCTACCGCGAGACGCTGACGGTGCATCACGCGACGGGCTCCGTGCAGCTCGTCTTCGCCGTGCCGTACGTGCTCAACCGGCCCACCGAGCTCACGGTCGTCACGGCGACGGGCACCGGGGAGCACCGCAGCACCTTCCGCGGTGACGGCGAGGCCTTCGAGACCGAGCTCGTGGCGTTCCACGCCATGGTGGTCGACCGCGTCCCGCCCCGCTCCGGCGTCGCCGAGGGGCGGGCGGACATCCTCACCGCCCAGGCGATGACCCGGGCGCTGGCGCGCTCCGAGGGCCTCACGCTCGGCGGGGAGTGCGCCCCGGACGGCGAGGACGGGGCGGACGCGCCCGACGCCGAGCCGCGGGCGGTCAGCCGCGCCTAAGGGCTACGGGCGAACGGCCACAGGGGCCGGAACGGTCGCTCCCGCCTGCCGCCACTCGCGCCGGAGCAGTCCGTACACCCAGCTGTCGGACACATCGCCGTCCACGATGCAGTCCTCGCGCAGCGTGCCCTCGTGCACGAAGCCGAGCTTCTCCAGGACGCGCGCGGAGGCGCGGTTGCGGGTGTCCGCCTCGGCCTGCACCCGGTTGAGGTCCAGCGCGGCGAAGGCCCACTGCAGCAGGGCGCGCGCCGCCTCGGTGGCGTACCCGTGACCCCACCCGGACGAGTCCAGGCAGTAGCCCAACGACGCGCTGCGGAACTCGGGGTTCCACCCCGTGACCGAGCACCATCCCACGAAGGCCCCGTCCGAGGCGCGGTCGATGGCGACCCGGGCACCGGACCCCTCCTCCGCGAGCCGCTGGCAGACCGCGAGGAAACGCTCGGCGCGAGCGTGGTCCGTCCAGCGGGGGGAGTCCCAGTAGCGCATCACCTCGACGTCGGTGTGCAGCCTGGCCAGGTGGTCGGCATCGGCGCCCGTGAAGGGTCGCAGGTGCAGCCGAGAGGTGTGCAGCTCGGGGGTCGGTAGCGTCATGTGCCCATCGTGGGGGATCGGGTGCCGATGCGGCACTCGGTTATCCGCGGCGTCAGGGGGTGATGGCGAGGATCTCCCGGTCGGCGGTCTCCAGGCGGTACGGCCCCCAGCCGGCCCCGGGGACGCCGGCGACGGCGGCGGTCGCGTCCGCCCGCAGCCGCACGTGGTCCCCGTGGAGGACGCGGGTGTGCCCGTCGGCGTCGACGAGGGTCGCGCCGTCGGCGCCGACGGCGCGCAGCTCGTCGCCCACCCGGAGCAGGACGGCGTCCCGCACCCCGAGGGACACCGCCGTCCGGCCGCTGCGGAGCGCGTCGATCACGGCCGCGTCGGTCAGCTCGCCGTCGGGCACGGCGAGCCACGTCGTCGGGCGGGCGAGCCGGTCCCCGGGGCGGTGGAAGTCCGAGCCGCCGATGGGCACCGAGCACGGCCAGCGCGGCCACAGCGCCCACGGCGCGGTCGACGCGCGGTCGGCGAGCCAGGTGGAGTGGAAGATCTCCATGCAGTCCGGCGGCAGGGCGAGGGGGTGCTGCCAGGCGCGGTCGGCGGCGAGGGGGTGGTTGACCGAGGCGACGCCGCCCCGCTCCGCCGCCGTCCGGAACCAGGTGTCGGCCGGCTCCCGGAAGTCGATCCAGCCGATGTCCCCGAACGCGTTGGCGTGCCCGCGGGGGGTGGTCACCTCCTGGCCGGGGAGCAGGTGCACGCCGTACTCGGCGCCGGCGCGCGGCAGGTGGCGGTGGTGGCTGGTGGTGTTGTGGTCGGTGATGGCGAGGACGTCGAGCCCCTCGCGGGCGGCGAGGGCGGCGAGCTGCCGGACGCTGAGCGCGCCGTCGGAGTGGAGCGTGTGGGCGTGGAGGTCGGCGGCCACCCAGCGCCACCCGTCGGCGGCGGGCAGCCCCCGCGCCGAGCCCCGGGGCGCCGCCTCCGGCCGGGGCGCCGAGGGCTCACGCTCGATGGCGGGGGAGCCGCCCGTCGTCACGGTGACGGTGACGTCGAGCCCCTCGGCCGGCAGGTGGTGCAGCCCGAGGACGACCGCCCACTCGCCGGGGGCGAGCTCGCCCGGGAGGTAGCCGGGCGTCGCGTCGTCGGCGGTGATGGCGAACCGGTCGCGCGCCGCCCCGGACCACCCCCGCCACGCCGTCGGGGCGCCGTCGTCGCCCGGGCCCACGCAGCCGAGGTCGACGACTCCGCGGGTGCGGTCGACGTCGAGCACCACCTCGAGGGCACGCTCCCCGGGGGCGAGGTCGAAGGGGAGCAGCGGCCACGCGTCGACCGCCCGGTCCTCGAGGGTGAAGTGTCGTGCGATCGTCCGGGTCCTCACGGTGTGAGGCGCTGCGTGGAGTCGGGGTCGAAGAGGAGCGAGTGGCGCTCGGAGGCGGTGAGCCAGACCCGCGTGCCGGGGTCCGGCTCGTCGTCCTCGGCGACCACCGACTGGAGGCGGTGCTCGCCGACGGTGACGGACACCAGCGAGGACGCACCGAGGTTCTCGATGACGGTGACCTCGCCCGTGAGGGCGCCGTCCGCCGGAACCGGGGACAGCGTGAGGTACTCGGGGCGGACGCACCAGATGACCTTCCGCCCCGGGGTGAGGCCGGGCAGGTCGGCGAGCGACCCGGGCAGGGGGACCGTCTGGTCGCCGACGAGGATCGTGCCCTCCCCGAGCGTGGCGTCGACGAGGTTCGCCGGCGTGGACCCGATGAACCCGGCGACGAAGGTGTTCGCCGGGCGGCGGAACACCTCCCGGGGCGTGCCGAGCTGCTGGAGCTTGCCCGCCTTCATGATGGCGATCCGGTCCGCGAGCGCGAGGGCCTCGGCCTGGTCGTGGGTGACGAAGACCGTCGTCACCTTGAGGTCCCGCTGGAGCTCCTTGAGGAAGGTGCGGGCCTCTAGGCGCAGCCGCGCGTCGAGGTTGGACAGCGGCTCGTCGAGGAGCAGGACGTCGGGGCGGGTGGCCACCGCGCGGGCGAGCGCGACCCGCTGCTGCTGCCCGCCGGAGAGCTGGTTCGGCCGGCGGGCCATGAGGCCGTCGAGCGCCAGGCCGGCGCCGGTGCGGTGGGCGACGTCGAGGCGGGCCTCCTTGGCGACCTTCCGCACCCGCATGGGGTAGGCGATGTTGTCCTCGACGTTCATGTGCGGGAAGAGGGCGTAGTCCTGGAAGACCATCGCGGCCCCGCGGTCGCCGGGGTTGAGGTGGGTGACGTCCCGGTCGCCGATGGCGATGCTGCCCGACGTCGCCTCCTCCAGCCCGGCGATGGTGCGCAGCAGCGTGGTCTTCCCGCAGCCCGACGGCCCGAGCAGCGCGAAGAACTCGCCGTCGTGGATGGTGACGTCCATGTCGTCGACGCCGCGGACCCCGCCGGGGTACTCCTTGACGAGTGCGGTGGTGGTGATGGCGGCCATCAGCTCTTGATCCCTCCATGGAACCGGAAACCGAACTTGCGGTTGACGAAGAAGTACATGGCCACGACCGGCACCGAGAACAGCAGGGAGAAGGTCGAGATGAGCGCGAGGTTGGGCTGCCCGCCCTCCGTGTAGAACGTGTACATGACGACGGCGGCCGGCTGCTTGTCCGGGCTGCGCAGGAGGATGTACGGCACGAGGAAGTTCCCCCACACCTGGACCACCGACCAGACGGCGATCGTCGCGAGGCCGGGGCGGGCGATGGGCACGACGACGTCCCAGAGGATCCGCAGCGGTCCGGCCCCCGCGAGGCGGGCCGACTCCTCGTAGGACTTGGGGACCGTGTCCATGAAGTCCTTGAGGATGAAGATCACCGTCGGCATCACCCCCGCCGCCATGACGAGGATGACGCCCACCTGGGAGTCGATGAGGCGGAGCTGGTTCATCAGCTGGAAGGTGGGGACCATCGCCGCCGTCCCGGTGACGATCGAGGAGAGCAGCAGCAGCGCGTAGAGCAGCGCGTCCCGGCCGGGGATCACCACCCGGGACAACGCGTAGGAGGCGATGGAGCCGAGGGTGAGGACGAGGACGACCACCCCGAGGGACAGCAGGACCGAGTTGACCAGGCTGCCGAGGGCGTAGGGGTTCTCCACCATGGTGCGGAAGTTCGCCAGGGTCCACTGCGGCCAGGACACCGACAGCGACGGCGCCGCGTCGAACGGCGCCGTCGCCAGCCACAGCAGCGGCAGGGCGAAGAAGCCGAGCATGACGGCGCACAGCACCGCCTTGAGCACGGTGCCGACGAAGTGCCCCACCGAGGGGTTCGAGCGGCGTCGACCCGGCGGCGGTGCCCCGGTCGTGGTCCGTCCCTGCGCCTGCGTCCCGGTCGTGGCGGTCACTTTCGCTCCCGGAGGACTCGCAGGTACACGGTGGCGATGACGAGGTTGATGAGCAGCATGATCAGCGAGATCGCGGCCCCGACGCCGAGGCGCCCGCCGGTGATGGCCACCTTGTAGATGTAGACGGGCAGGATCTCCGACTCGTGGTTCGGCCCGCCCGCGGTGAGCAGGTACGGCGTGAACGTGTTGAACGTCCACAGCGTGATGAGCAGCGTGTTGGTGAGGATGTGCCCCCGGATGTGGGGCAGGACGACGTCGCGCAGCTGCTGCCACGTGCTCGCCCCCACCATCCGGGCGCTCTCCAGCTGGCTCGGCGGGACCGACGCCAGCGCCGAGCTGAAGAGCAGCATGGAGAACGCCGTCCCCACCCAGATGTTGAACACGATGATCGAGGTCATCGGGTACTGGGTGAGCCAGGACATGCCCTCGGTGCCGAGCATCGCGTTGAGCGTGCCGTCCCCGCGGTCGAGCAGCGCGATCCACAGGAACGACACCACCGAGCTGGGGATGATCCACGCGAGGAGCACGAGGAACTCGATCGCGCTCTTCACGGCCCGGTTCGTCGTGCGCAGCACCCACGCCGCGGCGAACCCGAGCAGCGACTGGCCGAGGACGCCGGAGAGCAGGACGAAGACGAGCGTGAGGCGCAGCGAGGCGTGGAACGCCGGGTCGGTGAGGGTGTCCGTGTAGTTGTCGAGCCCGACGAAGTTCGGCGCCTGCGCGCTGAGCCCCGTGAGCCGGTAGTCGGTCATCCCCAGGTAGGCGGTCCACAGCGCGGGGAAGACGAGGAACAGCCCGACCAGGGCGAGCGCCGGGGCGACGAACGCGCCCGCGCGCGCCCTGCCGAGGCCGGCGACGTCGGAGTGCCGGGCGGAGCCCCGCCGGACCCCGCCGGTGACGACCGCCGGCAGGGCGCCGGCGGCGTCAGTCGGTCGAGACACTGTCCGCCCCCACGATGCCCTCGAGGGCGCTCTGGTAGGCGGCCGCCGCCTCCTCCACCGGCATGCCGCCGACCACCTGGGCGGTCGCCTCCTGCAGCGCGAGGGAGACCTCGGGGTACTCGGCCAGGCCCGGGCGGTACAGGGTGATGGGCAGGACCTCGGTGGCGACGTAGCTGAGCATGGGGTTGTCCTCGAGGACCACCTCGTTGACGTCGTCGCGCGGGGTGATGATGGGGCTGGAGGCCACCCGGTTCTCGAAGGCCTCCTGGGAGTGGATGAACGCGAGGAGCTCCCACGCCTGCTGCGGGAACTCGGTGTTGGGGTTGAGCACCCGGGCCGCGCCCCCGGACATCGACACGAAGTCCTGGCCCTCGACCCCGGCGCCGGGCTCCCGGGCGGGGATCCGCGCGTAGCCGACGACGGCGTCGCGGTCGGCCATGGGTGCGGTGCCGGCGTCGGGGTTGACGACCGAGCGCCACAGGTAGTCGCTCTCGAGGAGGATGCCGACGTTGCCGGCGGCGAACTCGCTGAAGGACGTGTCCCGGCCGGCGGCCTCCTGCTGGAGGATCGGGTCGCCGAGGCCCTCCTCGACGTAGATGGTGCGGTAGAGCTCGAGGGCGTCGCGCAGGCCCTCGGTGTCGCCCATCCACATCCCGTCCTCCCACACCTGGGTGCCGGTGCCGGCGAGGAGCGGGAGCAGGCCCTGCATCGTCGTCGCCTCGCCCATCGCCGTGCCGGCGTTGAGCTGGATGGGGATGGCGACGCCGGCGTCCTTGAGGGCGCGGGCCGCCTCGAGGATGTCCTCCCAGCTCGTCGGCTCCCAGTCGGTGGGCAGGCCGGCCTGCTCGAAGAGGGTCTTGTTGAAGTAGAGGACGCGGCCGTCGGCGCCCATGGGGATGCCGTAGCGCTCGTCGTCGAACGCGGCGGCCTGCTGGACGGCCTCGGACATCTGCTCCCAGCCCTCCCAGTCGTCGACGTCGTCGCCGGCCACGTCCGTGAGCGGGGCGATGTACCCGGCCTCGGCGAACTCCCCGACCCAGATGCCGTCCATGGCGATGACGTCGGCGCCGCCCTCGGACTGCAGGTCGAGCGCGAGCTTGGTCTTGTACTGCTCGTCGTCGACGCCGTTGGGCTCGAACGTCACCGTGACGTCCACGCCCTTCTCGGCCTGCTGGGCGACGAACTCGGGGATGACGTAGTCCTCGTACCACTGCGCCTCGGCCTCGTTCTTGCCGCCGAGGATGGCGTTCGAGGTGAAGGTCAGCGTCACCTCGGTGGCATCGGCGTTCCGGGTGACGTCGACGTCCTGCTCGGGCGTCTCGGTCCCGCCGCAGGCGGCGAGGACGAGGGCCACCGCCGCGGCCGATCCGGTGATAAGCGCTGTTCGGTGCTGGGTCACGCCGGACTCCTTCGTAGGGGGCTGGTCGGTGGGGGGGCGGGAGCTCCGTGGGGGCAGGGGCTCGGGGCTCCGGGGGGCAGGGCTCGGGGGTTAGGGCTCGGGGACGAGGAGGTCGCGCACGAGGGCGTCGAGCGCGGCGCCGGCCTCGAGGAACTGGCGCAGGGTCCGGCGCGTGGCGCCGAAGGCGGCGAACGCGTCGACGCTCATGCCGTCCTCGTCGTAGGCCTTGCGGAACTCGGGGGAGCGGTCCCGCAGGGTCGCGACGATCCGCGGGTCGACGGGGACGTCGATCCGGGGCTCGGCGGGCAGGTGGTTCTCGTTGATCCGCCGCTGCCAGTCGAAGGGCGGGGAGATGACGAGGTCCCCGCCGAGGAGCTCGCTCCACTGGAGGTGGTTGCGGAACGCCGCGGACAGGACCCGGGTGCGCAGCCCGCGCTCGCGCAGCAGGTGGTACGCCTTCTTCAGCGTGGCGACGCCGGCCCACTCGTAGTAGCCGGGGTCGATGAGGACCCGGTCGCGCTCGGCGGCGACCTTGAGCCAGTCGTCGAGCCGCCCGCCCATGATCGTGCAGACGGGGCCCATGGTGGTGGTGTCGAGCCCCTCGGCGTCGCGGCGCTCGAGGGACTCCTCGACCGCCTCGGCGACGGCGACCGCCTGGGCCACGGAGAACGAGACGGTGGCGTTGACGCTGATGCCGAGGTAGGTCGCCTGGCGCATGGCCTCGATACCGGCGCGGGTGGCGGGGATCTTCACGATGATGTTGGGGGCCAGCGCCGCGAACCGCTGGGCCTGGGCGACGAGCGCCTCGGTGCTGCGGTGCAGGCGCGGGTCGGTCTGCACGGACAGCCGCCCGTCCCGGCCGCCGCGCTCGCCGAACACCGGCTCGAGCAGGGACGCGGCCTCGACGGACATCCACTCGATGGCGAGCCAGGCGAGGTCGTTCTCGCTCGCGTCCGGGTGCTCGGCGGCGAGGGTATGCAGGCGCGGGCCCCAGACGTCGAGGTGCGTGCGGAGGGTGGTGAGCGCGATGACGGGGTTGCACGTCGCGCCGACGGCACCGTGGGCGATGGCCTGCCGCAGCTCGTCGAGGTCCGCGGAGTCGTTCCACAGCGCCGTCGGCGTGCTCCGGGCGGCGCGGAGGGTGGGCGCGACGTCGTCCGCGCTGGAGGTGGAGGTGAGTGCCACCCCCGCTCGTGCCCCGTCCGTCATCGTCGACCCCCGTTGGTCGTCGTCGGTGCAGGCCCCGCGGTGGCGCCTGCTCGGCAATCTAGGTCGGGCATTGATCGTCTGTCAATGAGTTGTCAGGACAAAGGGGGGCGGGAGCGGGGGCGCGCCGGGGGTCCGGGGCGGCATCAGCGTGGGGGTGCGGAGCCGGCTCAGCGGGGGCGCGGGAGCGTCGCCGCGGCGGGGGTCAGCGCGCGAGGAGCGTGGTGTCGAACATGTACCGCGAGGCGCGGTAGACGTGGTTCCCGTACTCGACGGCGGTGCCGGCCGGGTCGAAGGCGGTGCGCTCCATGGTGAGCAGCGCCGAGCGTGGGGGCTCGCCGAGCACCCGCGCCTCCGCGGCCCGGGCCAGGCGGGCCCCGATGCGCTGGCGGGCGGCGTGCAGCCGCACCCCCTGGGCCCGCAGCGCCTCGTACAGCCCCTGCGTGCGCAGCACCTCCTCGCCGGGGCACAGCCCCACCGGCAGGTGGTTGGTCATGAGCGCGAGGGGGGCGCCGTCGGCGAACCGCAGCCGTCGGACGGTGACCACCTCCGTGCCGGGCGCCAGCCCGAGCGCCTCGCTCACGGATGCCTCCGCCGGGGCGGTGATGTACGCGAGCAGCTGGGTCTGCGGGGCGCGGCCGGTGCCGGCGAGGTCGTCGTGCAGGCTGGTGAGCTCCATCGCCCGCCGGATCCGCGACTGCGCCACCTGCGTGCCCACACCCCGCCGCCGCACGAGGAGCCCGCGGTCGACGAGCGACTGCAGGGCCTGGCGCGCCGTCGGGCGGGAGATGCCGAGCCGCGCGGCGAGGGAGACCTCGTTCTCCAGCCGCGCCCCCGCGGCGAACGTCCCGTTGAGGATCGCCGCCTCGATCGCCTGGGCCACCTGGTGGTACAGCGGCACCGGCGACGACCGATCGACCGTGATCTGCGGCTGCTCGGGCATGACGGGACTCCTGTCGGCGGGGCGCCTGTGCCGCAGGCGAGGCCCCGCGGTGACCAGAATCTAGCCGATGGGCGACCGTTCTAGACGTAATGTCCGGACAATCATTGACGGGCGGCGCTGCGCAGTGCATCGTCGTGCCGAGGTGGCCGACGGGGGCCGCACCGACCGGCGTGAGCCGGTGACGAGCTGCGACGACGACGATGCAGGAGATCGGGTGACCGGGACGCGAGCCGAGGCGCCGTACGACGTCCTCACCATGGGCCGCTGCGGGGTCGACCTGTACCCGCTGCAGTCCGGGGTGGGCCTGGAGGACGTCGAGACCTTCGGCAAGTTCCTCGGCGGCAGCGCCACCAACGTCGCGGTGGCCGCCGCCCGGCTGGGCGCGCGCTCCGCCGTCGTCACCGGGGTGGGCGACGACCCCTTCGGGCGCTTCGTCCGGCGCGAGATGCGCGCGCTCGGCGTCGACGACCGGTTCGTGCACGTGCGTCCGGGCGCCCCCACACCGGTGACGTTCTGCGCGCTGTTCCCGCCCGACGACTTCCCGCTGTGGTTCTACCGCGCCCCCCTCGCCCCGGACCTGCAGGTGGGCGCCGAGGACCTCGACCTCGACGCCATCGCCGCCGCGCGGCTGTTCTGGGTGACGGTCACCGGCCTCAGCGCCGAGCCGAGCCGGACCGCCCACCACGCGGCGCTCGACGCCCGCGCGGGCCGCCGGCCCACCGTCCTCGACCTCGACTACCGCCCCGTTCTGTGGGCCGACCCGGACGACGCGCCCGGCGAGGTGGCGCGGGTGCTGGAGAAGGTGAGCGTCGTCGTCGGCAACGAGGCCGAGTGCCGGATGGCGGTGGGGGAGTCCGACCCCGACCGCGCGGCCGACGCGCTGCTCGAGCGCGGGGTGGAGCTCGCCATCGTCAAGCGGGGCCCGCACGGCGCGCTCGCGAAGACGCGCGGCGAGCGGGTCGAGGTGCCGTCCACCCGGGTGGGCGTGGTCAACGGCCTCGGCGCCGGGGACGCCTTTGGCGGGGCGCTGTGCCGGGGGCTGCTCGACGGCTGGGACCTCGCCGAGACCCTCGCCTTCGCGGGCGTCGCGGGCGCCATCGTCGCCTCCCGCCTCGCGTGCGCCGCCGCCATGCCGACCGCCGCGGAGGTCGCCGAGGTCCGCGCCGGCGGGGTCGCGGCCGGCGAGGTCGGGGCCGGCGACGTCGGGGCCGGCGAGGTCGGGGCCGGCGGGGTCGGGGCCACCGGGGCGGTGCGCCCGTGACCGTCCTCGGGCGGGAGGACATCGTCCGGATCCGCACCCTCGAGCCCGAGCGGATCGCCCAGCGCCTCCAGGAGCGCGCGCGGGCGCCGCGCCGCACCGCCCCCGCCCGGCCGCTCCTCATCCTCGCCGCCGACCACCCCGCCCGGGGCGCGCTCGCGGCCGGCGCCCGGCCGACCGCCATGGCCGACCGCGGCGAGCTCGTCGCCCGCCTTGTCACGGCCCTCGCCCGCCCGGGCGTCGACGGGTTCCTCGGGACGGCCGACCTCGTCGAGGAGCTCACGCTGCTCGGGGCGCTCGAGGGCAAGATCGTCCTCGGGTCGATGAACCGCGGCGGTCTCGCCGGCGCTGCCTTCGAGCTCGACGACCGATTCACCGGGTACGACGCCGCGGGCATCGCCGCCGCGGGGCTTGACGGCGGCAAGATGCTGCTTCGCCTCGACGGGGAGGACCCCAGCTCCGTGCGCACCCTGGAGGCGTGCGCGCACGCGGTCGACGCGCTCGCCGAGCGGCGCCTCATCGCCCTCGTCGAGCCGTTCCTCACCGAGCGCGTCGGGGGGCGGGTGCGCACCGTCCTCACGCCCGAGGCGGTGATGACGGCCATCGGCATCGCCTCCGGGCTGGGCCGCACCTCCGCCTACACCTGGCTCAAGGTCCCCGTGGTCGACGACATGGAGCGGGTCATGGCCGCCTCGCCCCTGCCCGCCCTCCTCCTCGGCGGGGAGGTCCCGGCCGACCCCGACGCCGCGCTCGCCGGCTGGGCGCGGGCGCTCGCCCTGCCCACCGTCGCCGGCCTGGTCGTCGGCCGGACGCTCCTCTTCCCTCCCGGCGACGACGTCGCCGCGGCGGTCGACGCGGCCGTGGGGCTCCTGTGAGCGCCGGGCCGCTCGTCCTGCGAGCCGGGACCGCGGGTTGGGCCGCTGGACCGGGCGGCACCGCCGGCCCGGGCGGGACCCCCGGTCCGGACCGGACCCCTCACCCGGACGGGCGCGCGGGGGACGGCGTCGTCCAGGCCATCACGCCCGAGTCCGCCGGGTGGTCCTACTCCGGGCTCACCGTCCTCGCGCTCGCCCCGGGCGGCCGGCACCGGTTCGGCGGCGGCGCCGACGAGGCGCTCGTCCTCCCGCTGGCCGGTGCGGTCCGGGTGGAGGTCGACGGCGTGACGGTGGACCTCCTCGGCCGCCGCGACGTCTTCGCCGGCCCCACGGACGCGGTCTTCCTCGGCCGGGGGAGCCGGGCCACCCTGGTGGCCCCCGACGACGCCCCGGCCCGGGTGGCGGTGGCCACCGCCCGCGCCACCCGCACGCTCCCCAGCCGCCGCCTCGCCGCGAGGGACGCGCGGGTCGAGCTGCGCGGCGCGGGCGCGATGAGCCGCCGGGTGACGAACTACACCCTCGGCACCGACGTCGACGTCGACCGGCTCCTCGTCTGCGAGGTGCTGACGCCGGGCGGGAACTGGTCCTCCTACCCGCCACACAAGCACGACGTCCACGCCGAGGACGAGCGCCCGCTCGAGGAGATCTACTACTTCGAGGTCGCTGCCGCCCCGGCCGAAGTGGGCGCGGCGCCCGGGGTCGGCTACCACCGGGTGTACGCCTCCGGGAAGCCGGTCGACGTCCTCGCCGAGGTTCGCACCGGCGACGCCGTCCTCGTCCCGCACGGCTACCACGGGCCGTCGATGGCGGCGCCGGGGTACGACCTGTACTACCTCAACGTCATGGCCGGCCCCGCCGACGACGGCTGCTGGCTCGCCACCGACGACCCCGCCCACGCCTGGGTGCGCGCGACGTGGGAGGGCCAGCCGGTGGACCCCCGTCTCCTGCCCGACGGCGCTGCCCCCCGTAGCGCTGGCGCTGCCCCCGCCCGCCCCGCCGGCCCCGCGACGGCCCGCGTCCCCGAGGAGGCCCCATGACGGACACCGCGCCGACGACGACGCGCACCGCCGACGGCCCGACCGTCCGGCTCACGGTGAGCCAGGCGCTCGTCCGGTTCCTCGCCCACCAGCACACCGAGCGCGACGGCGTGCGGCACCGGATGTTCGCCGGGTGCTGGGGCATCCTCGGGCACGGCAACGTCGCCGGGCTGGGCCAGGCCCTGCTCCAGTCCCACGTCGAGGCGCTCGAGGCGGGCTACGACGGCGTCGAGCCCGGCCCCGAGGAGCTGCCCTTCTACCTCGCCCGCAACGAGCAGTCGATGGTGCACGCCGCCGTCGCGTACGCCCGGACGAGCGACCGGATGCGGATGTTCGCCTGCGCCGCGTCCATCGGGCCGGGCTCGACGAACATGCTCACCGGCGCCGCGCTCGCCACCGTCGACCGGATCCCCGTCCTGCTCCTGCCGTCGGACACCTTCGCGTCCCGCGCGTCGGACCCCGTGCTCCAGCAGCTCGAGGACCCGCGCACCGGCGACGTCTCCGTCAACGACGCGTTCCGGCCCCTGTCGCGGTACTGGGACCGGATCGCCCGCCCCGAGCAGCTGCTCGCCGCCGCCCCGGCCGCGATGCGGGTGCTCACCGACCCGGCGGAGACCGGCGCGGTCACGCTGTGCCTGCCGCAGGACGTCCAGGCCGAGGCGTACGACTGGCCGGTGGCGTTCTTCCGGCCGCGGGTGTGGCACGTGGCCCGGCCGGTGCCGGAGCCCGCCGCCCTGGCCCGCGCCGTCGCCGTCCTCGCCGCCGCGCGCCGCCCCCTCATCGTCGCGGGCGGCGGCGCCGTCTACTCCCAGGCGAGCGAGGCGCTCGCCGGCCTCGCCGCCGCCACCGGCATCCCGGTCGCCGACACCCAGGCCGGCAAGGGCGCGATCGCCTGGGACCACCCCCAGGCGGTCGGCGGGATCGGGGCCACGGGCAGCAGCGCGGCGAACGCGCTCGCGGCCGAGGCGGACGTCGTCCTCGGGGTCGGCACCCGGTACACGGACTTCACGACGGCGAGCCGCACGGTCTTCGCCGACCCGGGCGTCCAGTTCGTCAACCTCAACGTCCTCGCCTTCGACGCCGCCAAGCTCTCCGCCCACCCGCTCGTCGCCGACGCCCGCGAGGGCGTGCGCGCGCTGCGGGAGGCGCTCGCCGGGTACCGGGTGAGCGAGGCCTACGCCGACCGCGCCTCCGGCCTCGTCGCGCAGTGGACCGCCGTCACGGAGCGCTGCTACGCCCCGAGCGGGCGCGACCTGCCCGCGCAGACGGAGATCTTCGGGGTGCTCAACGCGCTCATGGGGCCCGAGGACATCCTCGTCAACGCCGCGGGGTCGATGCCCGGTGACCTCCAGGCGCTGTGGCGGGCGTCCTCCCCGCGCCAGTACCACCTCGAGTACGGCTTCTCCTGCATGGGCTACGAGATCCCGGCGGCCATGGGCGCCAAGCTCGCCGCGCCCGAGGCGGAGGTGGTCGCGATCGTCGGCGACGGCACCTACCAGATGAACCCGCAGGAGATCACGACGATCGTCTCCGAGGGCCTCAAGGTGATCCTCGTCGTCCTGCAGAACCACGGGTACGCCTCCATCGGGGCGCTGTCCGACTCCCTCGGCTCGCAGCGGTTCGGGACCCGGTTCCGGATGCGTCAGGCGGCCACCGGCCAGCTCGACGGCGGCCTCGTCCCGTTCGACATCGCGGCCAACGCCCGCAGCCTCGGCGCCGACGTCCTCGTGGCGGACGGCGTCGACGACTTCCGCGAGGCCTTCCTCACCGCCCGCGCCGCCACCCGCACCACGGTGATCTGCGTGGAGACCGACATCGACGGCCCCAACCCGCCGTCGTCGGCGTGGTGGGACGTGCCCGTGGCGGAGGTCGCCACGCTCGACTCCACCCGGCAGGCGCGGGAGACGTACGACGACGCCCGCCGCGACCAGCGGCGCTTCCTCTAGAGCCGGCGCTTCCCCCCGAACCAAGGACGACGACGATGACGACCACCGCCCGCGGCACCGAGACCCCCACCCTCGGCCACTGGATCGACGGCCGGCCCGCGGCGGGCGGGGCCGGCGCCCGCACGGCGCCGGTCCACGACCCGGCGACCGGGCAGGTCGTCGCCCACGTCCCCCTCGCGGGCACGGGTGAGGTCGACGCCGCCGTGGCCGCGGCGCTGGGGGCGTTCCCGGCCTGGTCGCAGGTGCCGCTGGGCCGGCGGGCGAGCATCCTCTTCCGGTTCCGCGAGCTGCTCGTCGAGCACACCGACGCGCTCGCCGGGATCATCAGCCGCGAGCACGGCAAGGTCCTGTCCGACGCCCGCGGCGAGGTGGCGCGCGGGCTCGAGGTGGTGGAGTTCGCCGCGGGGATCCCGCAGCTGCTCAAGGGCGAGTTCTCCGACCAGGCGTCCACCGGCGTCGACGTCTACTCCTTCCGTCAGCCGCTCGGCGTCGTCGCCGCCATCACGCCGTTCAACTTCCCCGTCATGGTGCCGCTGTGGATGGTGCCGGTGGCGGTCGCCACGGGAAACACCGTCGTCCTCAAGCCGTCGGAGCGGGACCCGTCCGCGAGCCTGCTGCTCGCCGACCTGCTGCGCCAGGCCGGGCTGCCGGACGGGGTGCTCAACGTCGTCCACGGCGACCGGGAGGCGGTGGACCACCTGCTTCGCCATCGCGACGTCGCCGCGGTGTCCTTCGTCGGGTCCACCCCCGTGGCGCGGCACGTCCACGCGACCGCCGTCGCCCACGGCAAGCGCGTCCAGGCGCTGGGCGGGGCGAAGAACCACGCCGTCGTCCTCGCCGACGCCGACCTCGAGTCCGCGGCGGACGCCCTCACAGCGGCCGCGTTCGGCTCCGCGGGGGAGCGGTGCATGGCGGTCTCCGTCGCGCTCGTCGAGGATGCCGCCGCGGACCGGCTCGTCGAGCTGCTCGCCGCCAAGGCGCGTGCCGTGCGGGTCCGGCCCGGTGACCACCCGGACGCCGACATGGGGCCGGTGATCACCCGGGCGGCGAAGGAGCGGATCGAGGGCCTCATCGGCGGCGCCGAGCGCGCCGGGGCGCGGCTCGTCGTCGACGGGCGCGGGCACGTCGTGGACGGCCACGAGGATGGGTTCTTCGTCGGGCCCACCGTGGTCGACGGCGTCACCGCGGACATGGAGATCTACCGCGAGGAGGTCTTCGGCCCGGTGATCGACGTCGTCCGCGTCACCGGCCTGGAGGAGGCGGTCGGCGTCATCAACGCCAACCCCTACGGCAACGGCGCGGCGCTGTTCACCGCCTCGGGGGAGGCGGCCCGGACCTTCCAGCGGGCGGTGTCGGCGGGGATGGTGGGGATCAACGTCGCGATCCCGGTGCCGGTGGCGTACCACTCCTTCGGCGGCTGGGGCGACTCGCTGTTCGGCGAGAGCCACATCTACGGGCCGGAGGGCGCGCGGTTCTACACCCGCGGCAAGGTGGTCACCGAGCGCTGGCCGCGCACCCGCGACGCCGCGCCGCCGGCGTCGTTCCACTTCACCGGCGGCGCGGGGCTCTGAGGGGCGGGCCCGGCCGCCTGGCCCAGGCCCGCCGCCGGCTACGTGCGCCGAGTTCGCCAGTCCGTGCCGAGTTCGCTAGTCCGTGCTGAGTTCGCTAGTCCCACCTATCGAACTCGGCACAAAACAGCGAACTCGCCGTCCCCGCCCATGCCGAGTTCGCCAATCCGTGCCGAGTTCGCTAATTCGTGCCGAGTTCGCCAGTCAGGACGCGGCGGCTTCGGTCATCGAGGCACTCTGTCCCGTTCGCGACGGTCAGGGGGCAGGGTCCGCGGTCGGGCCCTGGAGCAGGACGACATCCTCGGGCGCGGCCTCCCTGACGATGATCCGCACGCCGGTACTACTCCGCATCGTGCTGGCGCCCGCGATGTCCTCGGCACCCTCGCCGCCGACGACGACGGCGCCGGTCTCCGTGTCCCCGTGGGTCCAGATGATGCTGTCGACGCCGAGCCGATCCGACCAGGACCCGTCCGCGTCGATGGAGATCTCCTCTGCCAGCTCGGAGAGCTCGGCCTCGTTGAAGTCCACGGGCCGGTACTCGACGTCGACGGGCAGGTCGAGGCCGGCGGCGGCCTCCGTGGCCGCGAGGAACTCCGCCAACCGCGCCGGCTTGGCGCGACGGTCGTACTGGACTACCAGGAGGTCCTCGCCCTCGACCCAGCCCCCGCCCGCACGGAGATCGGGGAACCCGGTGAGGATCCCGTACTGGTCCAGCGCCGCCTTGATCTCCTGCTGCTGCTGCGCCACCTCCATGGCGGCGAGGAACTCCGGGGAATCCGCGGTGAGCCCGAGATCGTCCGGCACGGCCGCGGGGGTCGTTCCCTCCGGCGCGGACGCCGTGGCTCGGCCCACCTCATGGTCGGGATCCGCGCTGGCCGGCAGGCCTGCTCCCGCGACCACGAGACAGGCGCACGCCAATCCGCTGACGGGACCGGCAACGATGCGCCTCATCACGCCTCCTACGGGCCTGTGACTGGGATCTGATCATGGCAGGCGCGGAGTGGTCCTGAGGGGGAAACGGGCGGTGCGGGTTTCTGAGGCGCGCGAGGGGTGGATGCCCCTGGGCGGCGGTCTGGCCCCGGCGTCAGGCAGGGCGGCGTCAGGCAGGGCGACGTCAGGACGTGGCGGCCTCGGTCGTCGGCGCCGTCCACGCGTCCAGGCCGGCCTGCACCTCGGCGTCGGTGTGCGGGATGACCCGGCACATGATCGTCCAGCGCACGCCGAACGGGTCCTGGATCGAGGCGAACCGGTCGCCGGTGACCTTGAAGTCCATGGGCTCCTCGCGCACCCGCGCCCCCCGCTCGCGGGCCCGCTCGGTGACCGCGTCGACGTCGGGCACGTAGATCCCGAGGCTGAACGTGGCGTCGTCGCGGGTGGGGTCGTTGGCGGTCGCGTGGTACTCGGGGTCGGGGTCCGCGAGCGTCATCCGGCCGTCGCCGAGGTCGAGCTCGCAGTGCATGACCGCGCCGTCGGGCCCGTCGGCCCGGGTGACGACGCGCGCGCCGAAGACGGCGCCGTAGAAGTCGATGGCCTCCCGCGCGGGGGAGACGGCGACGAACGGGGAGATCGTGGTGTAGCCCTCTGGGCGATAGTGCGTGTTCATGCCGCCCAGCGTCCCTAGAGTGCGAAGGGTGGCGCTTGCACATTCGCGACAACCTCCCGGACCGCGCGGACGGCCGACCGGCCGCGCGGCCGGTGAGCGCGGCGCGGCCGGCGAGCGCGGTGAGCGCGGCGAGCGCGGTGAGCGTGGCGAGCGCGGCGCGGTGCTGTGGCCGGCCGCGGGCCAGGACGTGTTCGCCACCGACCGCCTCGCCCTGCCCGAGCCGCTCAGCCTGGTCGCCTCGCACTTCTGGTCGGTGGCCTGGCGGCGCGCGGCGGCGGCGCCCTTCCGCCAGCAGGTGCTCAGCCACCCCGTCACCCACCTCACCGTCGAGGCGGCCGAGGGTGGGCGGATGCACGGGATGGCGGTGCCGGCGGCGCTCGTCCACGGGGTCGTCACCCGCGTCTTCACCGTCGACCTTCCCCTCGCCGGGCGAGTGGCCGGGCTGGCGTTCCACCCCGGTGGCCTGGCCGCGCTGCTCGACGCCGACGTCCGCGCGCTCACCGACCGGGTGGTGCCGGCGGAGGAGATCCTCGGCGCGAGCGCCGGCGACCTCGCCGTCGCCGTCCTCGCCGAGCCCGACGACGCCGCCCGCCGCGACCTCCTCGCCGCCGACCTCGCCGCGCGCCTCGAACCGCACCGGGACCGCATCGCCGCCGATGACGGCTACCGGACGGTGCGCGCGGCGGTGGCCCTCATGCACGAGCCGGGGCAGGTGGCGGTGGCGCCGGTCGCCGAGCGGCTGCACGTCTCCGTGCGCACCCTGCAGCGGCTCTTCGCGCGCTACGTCGGGGCGACGCCGCTGCACGTGCTGCGCCGGTACCGGCTGCAGGACGCCGTCGCCGCCCTCGACGCCGGCGAGGGGAGGGACCTCGCCGCCCTCGCCGCGGCGCTCGGGTTCGCCGACCACGCCCACTTCACCCGGGCGTTCACCGCGGTGGTGGGCGTGCCGCCGTCGCGCTACCGGCGCGGGCCGGCCGCGGGAGGCGGGCCGGTCACGGCAGGGTGAGGATCTCCGCGCCGTCGTCGGTGACGAGGAGGGTGTGCTCGAACTGGGCGGTGCGGGAGCGGTCCGCGGTGAGGACGGTCCAGTCGTCGTCCCACATCGTCCAGTCGGCGGTGCCCGAGGGGCAAACGGCCGGCTGAGAAAATGCGGACTCCTAACACGATCCGCCGACTCTCCTCTGGTCGCCAAGGAATTCTTGATGACGGGCTCCACTCCTGTCCGCTGAGCCAGATTCCAGGCGCCTGCTCAACGCCATAACCTTCGCGAAGCGAGACAGACTTAGCGACCGACACGGCAGGAGTGAAACATCAGTCACCTCGTCGATCCTCAAGTAGCATCTGTGTCGTCCCGACGACGTGACGTTGAGACGGCACCGCGAGACACTAACCGCTCCGCTCATGCAGCATCGCGAGGAGCGGCGGCACGGCCGCCCGCCAGACAGACAAGGACTTGACGTGACGGAACAAGCTGGGCTGGTCGAACGCAATGGGCCTCTCGATCGGCTAACTCAAATGGTTGCCGTTGCCGCGAGACCTTGGGTCGCCGTCGTCGGAGCAGGACTCAGCGGTCCGGACATCAGCAGTTGGAGTCGACTCTGCGAAGCCCTGGCAAAAGAACTGGAAGGCCAAGCCGCATTCTCCGACAACAATCCCACGCGCTTTGCTCCCGTTATAAGTAAAATCGAAAATCCGAACCTTGGGTACTGGGAGAAGTTCGGCATACTCAAAGAGGCTATTCCAGTAGCATACCGAAATATTATCAGGCAAGAGTTCGGCAAGTCCGATAGCAATGCGGTGCCGGCGCCATATAGCGCCCTTTGGGCCCTGCCACTGCGTGGAATTCTTAGTCTAAACTTGGATGCTTTTGCTCGCCGCGCCGCTCGCATGGCCGGCGATGATGGTGAAATTAAGATCTTCGAGGGTCATAAAGCTGGCAAGCTACAGAGGATGCTCGGCACGCATCACCGATTCTTATATCAGTTGCACGGCCACTTCGACGACGAAGAGTCCTGGGTCTTTACGCAAGGAGAACTAAAAGAACTGTATTCCAGCCCAGGCTACTTGGGTTTCCTTAGGACGGTCTTTACGCAATTTCACGTAGTCTTCGTCGGGGTCAGTGCGGACGACATAGCGATAGGTGGTCCTCTCGAAGAGCTTGCGAAGGCCGGAATACAAGGGCCTGAGCACTTTTGGATCACCGACAGGACTGACGAAGAGGCTGTCCGGTGGGCCGACGCCGCGATGGTCGAGCGGGTTATCTACACAAGAGGGAAGCATGAGCAGGTCCTCGACATGCTTCGGGCGCTAGGGAAAGCAAAGCCCGATGAACCATCGGCCACGCCTGTCGCACGAGAGTACGCAAAATATCGAGACCACATCGAGTCGCCAGATATGTTGGCGAGGCTGCAAACTGATCAAATCCGGGAACGCCTGAACGGGTACGCCAAGTTCCTTCTCACGCGGAGCGACTTAGATTCGTACAACGACTTTTTGCACGAGTATGACGAGTTGATTGATAGATCATGGTATATCCCGCCGAAGCCGATAGACTACAAGATCTTCGATTATACGATAACAGACTACTCTGCCAAGGGCGCCTTCGGCTCCGTTTATCGCGCCGTGGACCCTACCGGACATGAGATCGCACTGAAGCTACTCAAACGTGAAATTCGTGGCGACGCTGCATCGATCCACGCATTTCGTCGAGGGGTCAAGGCGATGAAGATCTTAGAATCGCGCAAGGTTGCTGGGATGGTCGCCTACCGTGACGCATCGGAAATTCCGACCTTCGTGACTATGGACTGGGTAGAGGGGCCGAACCTCCAGGCGGCGAAGGAGGCGCACTTAGTTGAGGACTGGCAGGCAATCCTTGACGTATTTATTAAGGCGACAGCGATAATTAACGAGGCTCATCGGCTACCAGAGAAGGTTCTCCATCGGGATATCCGGCCGGCGAATATTATGTTGAGGGATGCCTGGTCATCAAGAGACGTGTTTGAGGTTGTTGTTCTCGACTTTGACCTCGCCACTTACTCCGGGGCGAAAACCGAGTCGGTAATCGCGGAGGGGAGCGCCTTGGGATACTTGGCCCCGGAGCAGTTTAAGTCCGATACAGGATCTCGTAGCGCCCTTGTTGACTCGTTTGGCCTCGGGATGACGCTGTACTACCTGGCGGGTCGCCAAGAACCCAATCCGTACTTCCAGCGAGACGGGAACTTCAAGTACCTGGTACGGCGCGCGACGCGCGTGCCAGAGGCGCCCTTTTACCGAGCGACGGCTCGTCGTGTCGAGCGGCTAATTGTTAACTCCACTCACGAGGCGCAACGCGATAGGTGGAGCGTTGACCTTATTCTGGCTGAGGCAAAGCGCATTCAGGAGGCTAATAGTGTCCGATCAACACCTCTTGACGGTGATCTCGCCGCGGAGGAAATCGCCGCCCGTAGCCCCCTCATTAGCGACGGATACGCCTGGGACTATACTCGCGACGCAGCCACGTACAGTGTGGCGAGTGGTCCCACTGTGCGAATCCAAGGCGCAGCCAACTCCTTCGACGTGTCGCTCAAGATCGAATGGGCGGACGATGGGACCCTTAGCAGAAAGGGTGTAGAAAAGTACCTTCCTGACCGCCTTGCGAACGCAGGGATGCTTTTGAGCAAGGCAGGTTGGAGGGATGTCAAGAAGCGTTCCGTCCAGCGGCAGGCCACGTTGCATGCAAGTCTGCGGGTGGAACCGGATACGGATTACACCGAGATTGGCGGAGCCGTCGGCGCCGCCTTGGAGGCTCTCACATTCAGTTGAGCGGTTCTTCGGACGTCCGCTACGAATCAGGGTGTGGGTCCTCCTGGCGGCGAGTATCACTCGGGGTCGCTAGTTGTTTCGGATGCGGCGGGCGCGGGTGGCCGCGCGCAAGTCCGACGACTCCTCGGTGTCGCCGTAGGCCGGAGCTTGCGCCGTTCGTCCGGCCGCGTTCCTCGCCTAGTTCATCACTCGCCGCTCAGTTTTGGGGAGGCGCCCGCACCGCGCGAAGCGGGACTCATCGGTTGCAGACGGCTTGAGGTCCGCTTCTCAAGCCCGGCATAACGGCGTCGAGCGCGCTTCATGCATTGGAAACGCCCCTCACCGATAGCTGACCGAAGCAGGACGAAAGGCGCTGTTCCCAGGCTCGCATCACGGCAGGGTGAGGATCTCCGCGCCGTCGTCGGTGACGAGGAGCGTGTGCTCGAACTGGGCGGTGCGGGAGCGGTCCGCGGTGAGGACGGTCCAGTCGTCGTCCCACATCGTCCAGTCGGCGGTGCCGAGCGTGAGCATCGGCTCGATGGTGAAGACCATGCCGGGCTCAATGATGGTGTCGTGCTCGGGGGCGGCGTCGTAGTGGGGGACGATGAGGCCGGTGTGGAAGGCCTCGCCGACGCCGTGGCCGGTGAACTCGCGCACCACGCCGTAGTGGAACCGCTTGGCGTAGGACTCGATGACCCGGCCGATGACGTTGATCTCCCGGCCCGGGCGGACCGCCTTGATGCCGCGCTCGAGGGCGATCTTCGTGCGCTCGACGAGCAGCCGGGACTCCTCGTCCACCTCGCCCACGCAGAACGTCGCGTTGTTGTCGCCGTGGACGCCGTCGAGGTAGGCGGTGATGTCGACGTTGACGATGTCGCCCTCGACGAGGACGGTCGAGTCCGGGATGCCGTGGCAGACCACCTCGTTGACCGACGTGCACAGGGACTTGGGGAAGTTCCGGTAGCCGAGGGTGGAGGGGTAGGCGCCGTGGGCGATGAGGAACTCGTGCCCGATGCGGTCGAGCTCGTCCGTGGTGATGCCCGGGGCGACGGCCTTGCCGACGAGCTCGAGCGCCTGGGCGGCGAGCCGGCTCGCGCGACGGATCCGCTCGATGGTCTCCGGGTCCTTGACCTCGCTGCCCGTGAACGGGGCGGGCGCGGGCTGGTCGACGTACTCGGGGCGGGGGATCGAGGCGGGCACCGGCAGGCGCGGGGAGATCTCCCCCGGCGTCAGGGTGCCCAGGGGGGCGCGTTCGGCGAGCATGGCCTCCAGTCTACGTTTCACCGATGAGGAGCCCGCAGTGAGCGACGAGCGCGAGTACTACTTCAACCTTCAGACGCGGCAGGTGGAGGAGGGCAAGATCAGCGGCGCCGACGACCGGATGGGGCCCTACCCGACGCGCGAGGCGGCGCAGCAGGCGCTGGACGCGGCGGGCGCGCGCAACGCCATGTGGGACGAGGCGGACCGCAAGTGGCGGCGCGACTGGGACGGCGACGCGGAGGGCTGAGCGCGCCGCGCCGGGGGGCCGATGTCGAGAACCCCCACCCCGTTCCGTCCTGGGAGTGAGACGGCCACACTGGGCCGTACCTCACCGAGGAGACAACCATGGCCAAGTACCTGCTGCTCAAGCACTACCGCGGTGGCCCGGCGCCGCTCACCGACACCCCGATGGACCGGTGGGCGCCCGAGGAGGTCTCGGCGCACATCCAGTACATGGACGACTTCGCCGCCCGGCTCGAGGGCACGGGGGAGTACGTGGACGGCCAGGCACTCGCGCCCGAGGGCACGTTCGTCCGGTACGACGGCGAGGGGCGCCCGCCCGTCACCGACGGCCCGTTCGCGGAGACCAAGGACCTCATCGCCGGGTGGATGGTCATCGACGTCGACAGCTACGACCGCGCGCTGGAGCTGGCGAGCGAGCTGTCCGCCGCGCCCGGCCCCGCCGGTAAGCCGCTGCACGAGTGGCTCGAGCTGCGGCCCTTCCTCACCATGCCCCCGGCCGTCACGGAGTAGCACCCGTGGACGAGGCCCTGCTGCGGAGCCTCACCCCCGCGGTCATCGCCGTCCTCTGCCGCCGCGGGCTCGACTTCGCGGCGGCAGAGGACGCGGTGCAGGAGGGGCTGGTCGAGGCGGTGCGCCTGTGGCCGGACGACCCGCCGCGCGACCCCAAGGGGTGGCTGGTGGCGGTGGCGTGGCGCAAGTACCTCGACGTCGCCCGGGCGGAGGCGGCCCGGTCCCGGCGCGAGGTCCGCGTCGAGCTCGAGCCGCCGCCCGGCCCGGCCGTCGCCGTCGACGACACGCTCGGGCTGTACTTCCTCTGCGCCCACCCGTCGCTGACGCCGGCGTCGGCCGTCGCGCTCACGCTCCGGGCCCTCGGCGGCCTCACGACGCGGCAGATCGCCCAGGCCTACCTCGTCCCCGAGGCGACGATGGCCCAGCGGATCAGCCGCGCGAAGCGGACCGTCGCCCGGGTACGCCTCGACCAGCCCGGCGACGTCGCCACGGTGCTGCGCGTCCTCTACCTCGTCTTCAACGAGGGGTACACCGGCGACGTCGACCTCGCCGCCGAGGCCATCCGCCTCACCCGCCAGCTCGCGGGCCTCGTCGACCACCCGGAGGTGGCCGGGCTGCTCGCGCTCATGCTGCTCCACCACGCCCGCCGGCCCGCCCGCACCCGGCCCGACGGCGGGATCGTCCCGCTGGCGGACCAGGACCGCAGCGCCTGGGACACCGCCCTCATCGCCGAGGGCGTCGCCGTCCTCCAGCGGGCGCTGGCCCGCGACCACCTGGGGGAGTACCAGGCGCAGGCCGCCGTCGCCGCCCTGCACGCGGATGCGCCGACGGCGGCCGAGACCAACTGGGTGCAGATCGTCGAGTGGTACGACGAGCTCGTGCGCCTCACCGGCAGCCCGGTGGCCCGCCTCAACCGGGCGGTCGCCGTGGGGGAGGCCGACGGCGGCCGCGCGGGCCTCGCGGCGCTCGCCGGGCTGGATCCGGCGCTGCCGCGGTACACCGCCGTCGCCGCCTACCTGCACGAGCGGTCGGGGGAGACGGCGACCGCGGCGCGCCTGAACGCGGAGGCGGCGCGGCTCGCCCACGACGCCGCCGAGCGCGACCACCTCACGCGTCAGGCCGCGCGGCTCAACGCGGCGCTGCGGGGCTGACGGGATCCGCAGTGTCGGAGGCGTCGCGAGCGTCGCCCGGACCGTCGTCGTGGGCGCGCAGGACCCGGACCGCCGCACGGAGGTCCCGCACCATGAGGTCCGGCTGCTCCCAGCCGGCGAAGTGACCGCCGGCGGGCAGCTCCTCCCACCGGAGGAGGTTGTTCGTCTTCTCGATGATGCGCGGCACGGCGCCGCTGAGGTCGTGCGGCATGGCGGCGATCGCGAGCGGCGTCGTCGACGTCTCCGGCTCGGCGCCCCACTCGGAGGTGGCCTCCTTGTAGTAGCGCATCGATGACCAGATCGTGGCGAAGTGCCAGTAGATGCTGACGGTGGTGAGCATGTCGTCCCGGGTGAAGACCTCGTCCGGCCCGTCCGAGGCGGCCGACCAGTCCCGGAACCGCTCGACGAGCCACGTGAGCAGGCCGACGGGGGAGTCGGTGAGGGCGAGGCCGAGGGACTGCGGGCGGGTGGACTGGACGATCGCGTACCCACCGAGCTCGTACTGGTAGCGCATAGAGCGCTCGACGGCTCGCGCCTCCCGCGGGTCGCTGAGGTCGGCCGTCTCGTAGGTGAGCTCCTCGCCGCCGAGCACGTCGGTGAGGTGCAGGCCGATGAGGTGGTCGCGGTCGATGAGGCCCATCGTGCGCGCGATGAGGGCGCCGGTGTCGTAGCCGTGGACGGCATACCGCTGATAGCCGAGCCTGGCCATGAGGGTGACCATGGCCGCTGCGGCCCGGTCGGTGTTCCAGCCGATCGCGGGACCGGAGATCCCGAACCCGGGGATGGTGGCGATGACGACGTCGAACGCGTCCTCGGCAGCGCCGCCGTGCGCAGTCGGGTCGACGAGCGCGTCCACCATCGGCAGGAACTCCGTCGGCGCTCCCGGCCACCCGTGCAGGAGCAGCAGCGGCGTCGCGCCGTCGTGCGCCGAGCGGACGTGGAAGAAGTGCACGTCGTGCCCGTCGATCGGGGTGGTGAACTGCGGCGTCGCGTTGATCCGCCGCTCCTGCGCCCGCCAGTCGAACTCGGTGGCCCAGTAGGCCGCGAGCTCCTTGGCGTAGTCGACGGGGACCCCGTGGTCCCAGCCCGTCCCGGCGTCCTCGACCGGCCAGTGCGTCTGCTCCAGGCGGGTGGTCAACGCCGCCAAGGACGCGTGCGGGACGTGGAGGGTGAAGGGGGTGACGGCGGTGCTCGGGGCGTTCATGATCACCACGCTAGGGGCCATTGCGGACAGATCATGGCCGCGTTGCCGAGTCCCGCTCCGCCGTTCGCCCGGACCCCTTGACGGCCGTCCGGCCCGGGCCTAACGTACAACCACATGGTTGCACGAAGTGGTCAGCCCACCGCCCTGAGCGACGCCGAGATCGACCGGATCTTCCGGGCACTCGCCGACGCGACCCGGCGTGACATCGTCCGGCGCACCCTCAGCGGGGAGCCGACGGTGTCCGAGCTGGCCTCGTCGTACGACATGTCGTTCGCGGCGGTGCAGAAGCACGTCGCCGTGCTGGAGGAGGCGGGTCTGGTGACCAAGCGCCGTCACGGCCGCGAACGACTCGTGCGCGGGAACCCCGACACGCTGCGCCGGGCCCAGTCCCTGCTCGCGCAGTACGAAGAGATCTGGCGCGGCCGCATCGACCGGCTCGACGCGCTCCTTGCCGAGGACTGACTGACCAGAGAGGCGCTCGTCATGCCCATCACCTCCGTCGAGAAGGACCTCGACGCCCTGACCCTCACCGTCGTTGCCGACTTCCCCGTCCCGGCGCGCCGGCTCTGGGACGCCTACGCCGATCCCCGCCAGCTCGAGAAGTTCTGGGGCCCGGAGGGGTGGCCGGCGACGTTCACCCGCCACGACATGGCGCCCGGCGGGCGCTCCGCCTATTACATGTCGGGCCCCGACGGCGAGCGCGCCGGCGGGTACTGGGAGTTCCTCGCCGTCGAGCCCGGCCGCTCCTTCGAGGTGCGCGACGGTTTCGCCGGTCCCGACGGCGCCCCGAACCGGGAGATGCCCTCGATGCGGATGGTCTACACCTTTGAGGAGACCGACGTCGGGTGCCGACTGGTGACCACCACGTCGTTCAACTCCCTCGACGAGCTCGAGAAGCTGATCGGGATGGGCATGGAGGAGGGCCTCACGTCGGCGATGAGCCAGATCGACGACGTCGTCGCGGACCTCACCTCGTTCGCGGCCACCCGCCCGGCAGAGGCCCAGCTCATCGGCGACACCCAGGTGCGCATCAGCCGGGTGATCCGCGGGTCGGTCCAGCAGGTGTGGGACGCCCACCACGACCCCGAGCTCGTGCGGCGCTGGATGCTCGGCCCCGACGGCTGGACCATGCCCGTGTGCGACGTCGCCTCGACCGTGGGGGAGACCTACCGGTACGAGTGGGAGCAGGACGACGGCGAGGGCCGGTTCGGGTTCACCGGCGAGATCCTCGAGACGGAGCCGCCGTACCGCGAGGTCACCACGGAGCGGATGATCGGGATGGAGGGTCCGGGCACGAGGAACGAGCGCACGCTGACGGAGGTCGAGGGCGGGACCCTGCTCACCGTGGTCATCACGTACCCGGACGCGGAGCTCCGCGAGACGGTGCTGGCCACCGGTATGACCGACGGCATGGAGACGAGCTACGCGCGGATGGAGGCGGAGGTGCTCGGGCAGTCGAGTGCGGTCGCTCAGGGGGAGGGCCGCTGAAGCCGCGCGACGCCGCCCCGGCGGGGAGCGCGCGGCTTGGGGCGTGGCGGGGCGGGCGAAATTACGCGGCGGTGCCAGCGGGCGGGTCACTAGCCTCTCCCGAATGAGCACCGTGCCGGAGTGGACGCCCGAACGGATCATCGACGCGCGTCTGGCCGCCGCCGTCGTCGCCGAGCAGTTCCCGGACCTCGCCGGGCTGCCGGTCCGGCCGTTCGGCGCCGGGTGGGACAACGTCCTGTTCGCGGTCGGCGACGACTGGCTGTTCCGGTTCATCCACCGAGCGATCGCCCTGCCCGGCGCGCGGCGCGAGCTCGCGGTGCTCACGGAGCTGGCGAACTCCCTGCCGCTGCCCATCCCGTACCCCGAGCGCGTGGGCCGGCCGACGGCGGAGGTGGAGTGGCCGTTCTGGGGTGCGCGGCACATCCCGGGCAAAGAGCTCGCGGAGGCCGGCCTGGCGGACGAGGCACGGGTCGAGGTGGCGCGGGGTGTCGGGACGTTCCTCCGGGCGCTGCACGACCCGGCCCTGGCCCGCCGCGTCGCGACCGCGGCCGAGGCGGCCGGCGCCGCGCTGCGGGTGGACCCCATGCGGCGCGGCGACCCGGCGTCGACGGCGGAGCGTGCCCGGGGCCGCCTCGAGGTACTCGAGGCGGCCGGGGTAGCGGTCCCGCGGGGGGCGATCGAGGAGCTCTTCGCCGTCGCGGAGCCCGTCGGGGCCTCCGTGGCCGAGCCGGTGCTGGTCCACGGGGACCTGCATGTGCGTCACGTGCTGGTCGAGGCGGGGGCGGCGAGCGGCGTCGTCGACTGGGGCGACACCGCGCTGGCCGACCCGTCGGTGGACCTCATGATTGCCTACGCCGCGTTCCCCGGGCCGGCGCGCGCCGCGTTCTTCGACGCCTACGGGCCGGTCGACGGGGACACGGAGCTGCGGGCGCGCGCGCTCGCCGTCCACGTCAGCGCGACGCTGCTCGACTACGCGGTGGGGGAGGGCATGACCGCGCTCGCGGCCGAGGCGTCGGAAGGGTTGCGGCGGGCGGCGCAGTAGTCACGTCGCGTGTCTGGCCGCTGATTCTCGTTCGCGGCCGCCTGAACAGCGGTAGCGGTGAAGGTGCCTTCAATACGGTGTGCACCATGGACTGGAACTCGGCTGGCCTACGCGCGAGCAACTTTGAGGGCTTCGTGACATTTGCCGAGCTACCCGATAGCGATGTGCCGGAGGCGCCCGGTGTATACGTCGTGCTCCGAGAGCGAGCGGACGCGCCGGCGTTCCTTAGTGCAAGCGTCGCGGGCATGTTCAAGGGCAGGACCCCATCGGTCTCCGTGGAGCGACTGGAGGGGAAATGGGTCGACGACGTGCCCGTGCTTTACATCGGCAAGGCGACTCAGGGCAGCACCAGTCGGCGCGGCCTGCGTAAGCGCCTGAATGAGTACCGCCGGATCGGCAACGGTGAGCCGGTCGGGCACTGGGGCGGCCGATTCATCTGGCAGCTCGCGGACCATGCCGACCTCACGGTCGCGTGGAAGGTCGTCGATGGCGAGAGCCCGACCGACGTTGAAGACTCCCTCATCCGCGACTTCGTCTCGCAGTACGGCTCGCTCCCGTTTGCCAATCTGCGGTACGAGCGCAAGGGGGCTCGCACGGAGAACCCCGTCGTGCCGGCTTAGCTAGTGGCTGTCGCGTCTCCCGAAAGCCCGGAAGCAGTCCGGCTGCGCCCCGAGGTCTACGACGCATACAACCGTGCACATCCGGAGCGTCCGCTGAGCCGGTGAGCGCGCTCGAGGCGGCCGGGCTGGCGGTACTCCGGGAGGCGATCCAGCAGCTCTTCGAGACAGCGGAGTCCGTCCGGGTCTCGGCGGCCGAGCCGGTCCTCGCCCACGGTGACATCCACGTGGTCGTCAAGGCGGGGCCGGCGCGCGCGGCGTTCGGCGACGCCTACGGGCCGGTCGACGGCGACACAGAGCTCCGGGCGCGCGCGCTCGCTGTCCACGTCAGCGCGACGCTGCTCGACTACGCGGTGGGGAGGGCATGACGGCGCTGGCGGCCGAGGCGACGGAGGGGCTTCGCCGGGCGGTGGCATAGAGGCTGGTCACTCCTCCTCGACCGGGGGCTCCTCAGGCGTGCCTCGCTTCGTGTACGTCCAGAGCGCGGCATCGAGGAGCCGGAGGTCTGAGTCATCGAGCAGGAGCTCACGCTCCTGCGCCGCGGCACGTGCGGCCTCCGGCAGAGCGGCAATCGCCTCGCGGATCTGCGGGTTCTGCATGAGCGCGCGAAACACCTGCCAGTCGGCGCGGACGTCCTTCAACGCTCGAACGCCCAAGAGCGTGCACACGTCACGGTCACGTACCGGGAAGAGGTGCGGTCGCTTGCGGGCACAGAGTTTGCTCGTCGTGACCCACGGGTTGGACTTCGCGGCTAACGGACTGGAGATGGCCTCCTTGACCGCGATGTAGAACGCGTACATCGCCTCGAGTGCTGCGTCGTCGGCGTCAGCGAGGGTGACGTCGGGCAGAGAGATCATCGCGGCGACCACCCCGTCGTGCATCGGCCCGGTGAGCAGTTGGCGCGTGGCGCGCGGCCCGAGCTTGACGTTCATCAGCGTGGTGGCATGGAGGTCGGCTGAGGTAACACCGTCCTGCTCGTTGGGCTGCAAGGACGTGAACGTCGCGCCCACGTAGTTGCCGGCAACGTCGTAGTAGCGGGCGAGTCGCTCGCCAACCGGCGACGGGCCGTCGTCGGAGAGAGCCAGGAACGCCTGCTCCAATGCGCCGGCAAGGACCTCGTCCGCAATTGGTGGCCAGTCGAGGGGAGTCCGCGAGGAAGGCTCGGTATTCGTCGTCATGGAGCGAGCCTGACCTACCGTCACGCAGCACGTGTCGTTTCCGGGGGCGGACTTGATGTACCGCCAGCTATCGCTAGGGCCGAGCGCCGCAGCGACCCGCTTCGCGTACTCAGCCGCCTCGCCGTCGGCGTACTTGTGCCGCGGCCAGAAGAACCCGCGCAAGCCGTCGCCCTTGGTGCGCGGCACGACGTGGGCGTGCAGGTGCGGCACGCTCTGGCTGACGATGTTGTTCATCGCGACGAGCGTGCCCTGCGCGCCGAGGGCGTCCGGAAGCGCCGCCGCCACCCGCTGCACCGCAGCGAAGAACGGCTCGATCGCCGTCGTCGGCAGTTCCGGCAGCGTGACGACGTGTTCGCGGGGCACGACGAGCACGTGACCCTTGAACACGGGGCGGGTGTCGAGGAAGGCCACCACGTCGTCGGTCTCCAGGACGACGTGAGCCTGCTCCTCGCCGGCGACGATCGCGCAAAAGATGCAGCTCATGCGGCCAGTCTGGTGGAACCGGGCGCGGATATCAGGCGCGAAGATGCTCGGCGAGCTCACCCATCGCTGCGGCGACTCGCTCGCGGGCGTCGTAGGGGCCGGGCATCCGGAACACGACGCTGCCGGAGGCGGCTCGCCGCCGCTGGATTCCGGGCGCGTCGGCCCCGCCGAGGAGGGCCTCGGCCGCCGGCTTGAACATGCAGACGACGAGCGGCACCTGGTGCCGGGAAAGTTCCCGCTCAAGCGCCTGCAGCCCGTGCGCGATCTCGGCCGCGCTGACCTCGGCGGCCCGGCCGGTAGGGCGCTTGACCACGTCGATAAACGCGATCCCGGCACGCAACGCCTCGTCGTCGTCATGGCCGCCCTGGTGGGCGGGAAGCAGCCCGACGGCGCGGAGCCGTGCCAGGCCGGTGCGCGCGTTCCGCCCCTGGTAGTAGTGCCCGACCTCGACGCCACACGGTGGCTGGTTGAGGCCGACGATCGCCGCGCGGACGTCCGTCGGCCACAGGTCCGCCAGGGTGAGCACCTCCCGGCCCATCCACTCGACCCGCGTCTGGTGCCCGACGAGGGCGGCGCCGGTCGCGCTCACTCCTCGTAGGAATGCTCGGGGCGGGGGAAGGTCCGCTCGCGCACGGCGGCGGCGTACTCGCGGGTGGCGGCGTACAGCGCGGCGCCGACCTCGCCGAAGTGGGGGGCGAAGCGCGGCGACCACGAGGTCATCCCGGCCATGTCGGTCCACACGAGGACCTGGCCGTCGCACTCGGCGCCGGCGCCGATGCCGATGGTGGGGATGGCGAGGATCTCCGTCGCCCGGGCGGCGACCGGTCGGGGGACCATCTCGAGGACGACGGCGACCGCGCCGGCGTCCTGGAGGGCCATGGCGTCGGACATGAGCGTCTCGGCCGCCTCGTTGCCGCGGCCCTGGACGCGCTTGCCGCCGAGCATGTTCTCCGCCTGCGGGGTGAACCCGAGGTGCCCGACGACGGGGATGCCCGAGCGGGCGAGCAGGCGGACGTGCTCGGCGAGGTGGGCGCCGCCCTCGAACTTCACCGCGTGGGCGCCGCCCTCCTTCATCATGCGCACGGCGGTGGCGTGGGCCTGGGCGGGGGAGGCCTCGTAGGAGCCGAAGGGGAGGTCGGCGACGACCATGGCGCGGGTGGTGCCGCGGGAGACGGCGCGGACGGCGGGGATCATCTCGTCGACGGTGACGGGGATGGTGCTGGGGTGGCCGAGCATGTTGTCGCCGATGGAGTCGCCGACGAGGAGGAGGTCGATGCCGGCCTCGTCGAAGATGCGGGCGGTGACGGTGTCGTAGGCGGTGAGCATCGTGAGGGGCTCGCCGCGCTCCTTCATGGCGCGCAGGTGGTGGACGCGGACCCGGCTGGGGACCGGCACGCCCTGGCGGCCGTCCTTGGGCTGGTGCTGGGGGATGGCGAATCCGGCGGCCGGGGTCGGCGGAGCAGGGGCGGGACGCTGCTCGCTGGGACGGTCGGGGTTCGCGTTCATGGGTCCAACTCCTGCACTCGGGTCCGCAGCGCCGGGTCACGGCGCAGCTCGTCGGTCATGGGAAGCCTACGGGGGCGTCCGGCTCTGGCACGTCCCGGCGATGGGCCTCGCGGAGTGAGTCGCCACTGTGGGGCAACCGTCACTCCCCTCGGACGCTGACGGGTCTCGACCGCTCCACGCTGGAGGTCTAGCGTGACAGCCGTCGGCTTCAAGCCGCTGATCTCTTCGCCCGCATCCCTCGGCCCCGATCCAGGAGCCGATACCCCGCCGCCACACGGGCGGTCATGATTCGCGGCCGTAGGCCCTGTAGAGGGGAACGATCATGGAGGATCTGGCACAGCTGTTCGGACGAGCTGACGTCCTCGCGCTCGAGCGGGAGGCCCCTGGGCGGACCACCCGAGACACCGACGTCGAGGTGTTCACCCAGTACATCAGCGGCGAGCTGGCACGGCAGACGGAGGAGCTCGACGTCCCCGTAGCCGCGGACGAGCGCCTCGGCAGACACGGCAGCCTGCTGCGCAGGACGGTGCTGCACCGCCTTGAGGAACGGATCGGCGCCGTCGCACGCGACATCAACTTCACCATCGGCACGGGGTGCCGGCTGATCGGCACCCCGTACGACGTCGAGTACAGCGTCGGCACGGCGTTCGGCTTCGGGGCCAAGCACGACGGCGAGGTCGTGAGCATCAGCACGGAGGGCGAGTCCGCGGGAGGCGTCGGGTTCTACCTCGGCTCGCCGGCCGAGGTCGACATGAGCATCACGCCCCAGGGCACCTACGCGTTCTCCTGGTTCGCTGCGGCGGACGCACCGGACTGGCGGAGCTTCGGCGGGCTGGGGATCACCATCTACGCCGACGGCGAGTCGGACCCTGTGTTCACTCGACAGGTGCGGCTGTGGGACGTCCGTGGCGCCGGGCTGCTGCAGGGCGGCACGGGCAAGGGGGCGTTCGCCAGCGCGTCGAGCCCCGTGCAGCCCGGCACCTTCGGGCCAATCCCGCTGGCACCGGTCATCGTCCGGCTGCGGCCGGGACGTCGCCTCCTCGTGTGGCTCTGGTCGTGGCAGATCTCCAACGGGGTGGACGGCACTCTTGCGATGCTGTCGATGGACGTGCCGGCGGTGCAGCTGTGCGGGTCGCCTCCGTTGGTCATCCGCTGACGACGGGGGGCCGCCTCGCCACGCCGGGTTGTCGCTCCGTTGCTCGTCGAGGAGCAGAGGAGGCGCTCGACCGGAGGCGGGCGGCTCGTAGGCCACGCGGCCAGACGTGCGCCGTCGCCGTCGGGGAGCAGTGCATCACTCTCGCGGCCTGCAGCCCGACGAGGGCGGCGTGGTCAGCTGAACTGCTGCCAGACTCCGGCCAGGCCCTGCTGCCCCTGTCCCGGCGCCGACCAGCCGCAGACGCCGTCGGCGAACATCGCGTTCGGGCGCTCCCACTCGGCGCCGGTGAAGCACACGTCGTAGTCCTCACGGCGCGGTTCGCCGCTGTCCCCTGATGCCGGAGCGGGCGAGCAGGCGGGTGTGCTCGGCGAGGTGGGCGCCGCCCTCGAACTTCACCGCGTGGGCGCCGCCCTCCTTCATCATGCGCACGGCGGTGGCGTGGGCCTGGGCGGGGGAGGCCTCGTAGGAGCCGAAGGGGAGGTCGGCGACGACCATGGCGCGGGTGGTGCCGCGGGAGACCGCGCGGACGGCGGGGATCATCTCGTCGACGGTGACGGGGATGGTGCTGGGGTGGCCGAGCATGTTGTCGCCGATGGAGTCGCCGACGAGGAGGAGGTCGATGCCGGCCTCGTCGAAGATGCGGGCGGTGACGGTGTCATAGGCGGTGAGCATCGTGAGGGGCTCGCCGCGCTCCTTCATCGCGCGCAGGTGGTGGACGCGGACCCGGCTGGGGACCGGCACGCCCTGGCGGCCGTCCTTCGGCTGGTGCTGGGGGATGGCGAACCCGGCGGCCGGGGTCGGCGGAGCGGGGGAGGGACGCTGCTCGCTGGGACGGTCGGGGTACTCGCTCATGGGTCCGGCTCCTGCACTCGGGTCCGCTGCGCCGGGTCACGGCGCGGCTCGACGGTCATGGGATGTCGAACCGAGCGCACACACCCACTCCCAGAAGGGCCGACGTTTACACCGACTGGCGAGGGTAGCCCGTAGATGCGGTTCACAGTTGACGGCTGTCGCTCGGCTGCGTAGCATGAGCGCCGCAGGTGAAAACCCCATTCACGTCGGCGATATGGAGGTACCATGGTTACGCAGGAAGCGGCTGTGCTCTCGCTCAGAAAGCGCGCACTCCGCGGACGTCGGCTCGTGGTGGTGGACATCGAGAACTGTGTCGGAGGAGCGGTGCTCACTGCTGGCCCCGCCACGTGGGTGCGCGAGGTGGTCGCCCGTGCGGTCGGCCGCATGACTGACCAGGTCGTGATCGGCGTGAGCCACGTAGGACTCATCTCGACGGCGTGTGCCTGGCCGGGAGCGCGGGTCCTCGTCCGGTCCGGTCGCGACGGCGCTGACCTCGTACTGTTGGACGTCCTCCAGAACGAGGGCATCGCCTCCAGGTTCGACGAGGTCTTCCTCTTCTCGGGGGACGGAATCTTCGCTGACACCGTCGCCGCACTGGCGGAAGCAGGCGTGCGCGTGACTGTCGTCGGGCACCCGGGTCAAGTCGCCTTGCAGCTCCGGCTCGCGGCGGCCCAGACCCGGTACATCGGCGCTGAACAGACTCGAATTGGAGGTGCTGCATGACCAACAACAATCCGGAAGGGCTCGTGTCGCCGAGCGACATCGCCGGCCTCACGGGCTACACGCGGGGCGCGGTGAGCAACTGGCGACGCCGGTCCAACGACTTCCCCGAGGCGGTCGCCGGGACCACGGCCAACCCGCTCTTCCCACGCGAGCACGTCCTGGCGTGGCTTGAAGCAAACGACAAGCCGGTCAAGAAGGACCGCGGTGAGAGCGCCATGTGGGCAGCACTGAACGTCCTGCGTGACAGCCTCGACATGAGCGAGGCCGCGATGCTCATCGTCACCCTCGCATGCGCGCGCAAGCTCGCCGAGCAGCAACGACGGTCCTCCTTTGCGCAGACATGGCACGACGTACAGTCGGGCGTCGTCAACGCCCGGGGCGCATCAGAAGCGCTGCAGACCGCGTTCGACTATTTGGACCCCCACGGTGATCTGCTCTCCTTCGAGCACAGTCGGCTGTTTCTGCCGCCGGCAGGAGTGGGCAAGATTATCGACGCGGTCGACTCGATCAAGGTCCCGGACCTCGCATACACGACCGACGTAGTCCTCGAACGGCTTGCGCGTTCGCAGGGCAAGATGGGAGCGGACTGCGGCTTTACGGGCTCACGAACTTCCGCACTCTTGGCCAGTCTGTGCGCCGAAAGTGCCGGAGGCACGCTCTACGACCCTGCGTGCGGGATCGGAGCCGCACTTATGCGCGCCGTCGACGCCGGTATCAAGCCGAGCCGAGTCGTGGGTCATGACATCAACCGCGCCGCGGTCCGCGTGGCGCGCCAGCGCGCCTTCCTTCGCGATGTTGACATCGAGCTCGCACTCGGCGATGTGCTCGAGCACGACCTGGCTCCCGACCTCAAAGCCGACGTGATCATCGCCGAACCGCCGTTCGGAATGAGTTTCTCGGCTCGAGACGCCCTCTTCGACCCGCGCTATCGCTTTGGGCGTCCGCCGAAGTCCTCGGGCGACTGGGCGTGGGTTCAGCACGTCGTCGAACACCTCAAAGATGGTGGGCGCGCTTACGTGGTCCTGACGTCCGGTGGACTCAATCGCGCGAGCGAACGAGCCATTCGCATGGGGCTCGTTGGTGCTGGCTGTGTCGAGGCGGTGGTCGGACTTCCCGGGAAGATGCTGCCGCACGTATCGGTTCCCCTCGCACTGCTGGTCCTCCGTCGACCGTCCGTGCCTGCCGCTGAGTCAGAGGTGTTGTTTATCGATGCCTCCGAGCAGGTCGCGCCGGAACACGAGGTCGCGCGATGGCTCTCGGATCCTAGCGACTTGGTTCGCCCGCCCCACATCACCGTCGGCGCCGCCGACGTGCTGGCGAAGGACGCACGGCTGGAGCCCCGCGCCTGGCTGCCCGCAGTCGGTCCAGACGCCTGCGAGGTCGTTCGATCTTTCACGGATGGTTGGAAGGAGGTGCTTCAGACTGCCGGCGAGATCGATGAGCAGGCGCCCGCCGCACCTACCGCCGTCACGTTCACACGACCCAGGATCGCCACCGTGGGCGAGCTCACGTCAGAAGGGATACTCAAAATTTGGGGAGGTGGCCGCCCGGAGGAGAAGTACGCCGACATGGGCTACCCGAAGTCCTTCCTCGCGCGCGTCGCCACTGCCTCGGACGTGCACGACGGAAGGCTGCGCTCGTCCCCACTGCCCGTCGAACCTGGCAGCAACCTGCACAAGCCGCACCTGACCGACGCTGGCGACCTACTGGTCACGACCTGGAACGAGGTGCGAGCGCGCATCGACGTCGCTGGTAGCCACCTGCCGGGGGCCGGTGTCCACCGTGTGAAAATACGGGACCTAGCGGCGCTCGATCCAGAGTACCTCGCGATCACACTCGCAGGTCCCTGGAACAAGCGATTCCTCCGCGGAAGCACGATCCCGCGCGCCAAACTCAGCGATCTGGAAGTCCCACTTGTGCCCCTCGCCGAGCAGCACAGCATCGTGACATCGCTTCGGGGGGTTGAAAAGGTCGAGCATCTAGCCGCTCGACTGTCAGAAGGTGCCGCGACCGTGCGAACGGCCTACCTCGCCGCACTCCGCTACGACGTTGACCTCACCAGCACCAACCCTGAAGGAACCGCCGAATGAGCCCCGCCAACGTTCAGAAGATCGCCTCGTTCATTTGGGGCGTCGCCGACGATGTCCTGCGCGACCTGTACGTCCGCGGGAAGTACCGCGACGTCGTCTTACCCTTCACCGTGCTGCGCCGTCTCGACGCCGTCCTAGAGCCGACCAAGAAGAACGTCTTGGACATGAAGAAGATCCTCGATGACGCTGGAATCATCGACCAGGACCAGGCTCTGCGTCAGGAGGCCGGGCAGGCATTCTGGAACACCTCGCCGTTCACGATGCGTGAACTGCGCGGTCGGTCTTCCCAGGCCCGGCTGCAGCAGGACTTCATCGCATACCTCGACGGGTTCAGCCCGAATGTCCAGCGCATCATCAACAACTTCGAGGTGCGCCAGCAGATCCCAAAGCTCGCCAAGGCCGATGCGCTCGGCGCGCTTATTGAGAAGTTCCTCGATCCGGCCATCGACCTCAGTCCCGAGGGCCTGGACAACCACGCTATGGGGACCGTGTTCGAGGAGCTCGTGCGCCGGTTCAACGAGGCGAACAACGAGGAGGCCGGCGAGCACTGGACGCCGCGTGACGCCGTGCGGCTCATGACCAGGCTCATCTTCGATCCGGTCGCCGACCAGATACCCGACGGCACTTACACCCTGTACGACGGCGCCATGGGCACCGGCGGAATGCTCACCGTCGCCGAGGAAACCCTCCAGGACCTTGCCGCCAAGAGCGGCAAGCGAATCGTCACCAACCTGTTTGGCCAGGAGATCAACGCCGAGACGTACGCGATCGCCGTCGCCGACCTCCTGCTCAAGGGCGAGGGTGCCAACGCCGATGGGCTCGTCGGCGGGCCTGAATACTCGACCCTGTCGAACGATGCCTTCCAGGGCCGTAGCTTTGACTTCATGCTCTCCAACCCTCCCTACGGCAAGAGCTGGTCCACCGACCAGCAGCGCATGGGTGGCAAGAAGGAGATAATCGACCCCCGCTTCATCGTCGACCACGACGGGGATTCAGAATTCAGCCTGGTCACCCGGTCCAGCGACGGACAGATGCTCTTCTTGGCCAACATGGTCTCGAAGATGAAGACGAACACCCCGCTCGGAAGCCGCATCGCCGAGGTCCACAACGGCTCTTCGCTTTTCACCGGCGAGGCGGGCCAGGGTGAGTCGAACATCCGCCGTTACGTCATCGAGAACGACTGGCTCGAGGCGATCATTGCTCTGCCGCTTAAGATGTTCTACAACACCGGCATCGCGACCTACATCTGGGTTCTCACCAACCGCAAGCCCCGGCACCGCGCGGGCAAGGTCCAGCTCATCGACGCGACCGAGTGGTACACACCGCTGCGCAGGAACCTCGGCGAGAAGAACCGCGAGCTGGGCCCTGACGACGTGGAGCGGATCATGCGAGTGTTCAACGATTTCGAGAATTCCAACGACGACGGCGATCGCTCCAAGGTCTTCGTCAACGCAGAGTTTGGGTACTCCAAGGTGCAGGTCGAACGACCGCTGCGCATCGCGGGCATCGCCGCCAATACGATCTACAGCACCGCCCAGATCAACAAGCTCCTCAAGGACGGCGCCAAGCGCGATCCGAGCGCGGCGCCTGTCATCACCAAGGTTCACCCCAAGGGCACCGAGCCGGACCCGCTCATCGGCCTGTTCGAAGCTGAGTTCCGTGGCGAGACGCGCGTCGTCGCCTACGCTCCCGACTCCCAGCTCCGCGACAACGAGCAGATTCCCCTGCTCGAGCCCGCCGGGAAGTGGCGCGATGGCATCGAGGCGTTCATACGTCGCGAGGTTCTCCCGTACGCGCCTGACGCCTGGGTAGACGCGTCGAAGACGAAGGTCGGTTACGAGATCAGCTTCACTAAGCACTTCTACAAGCCCGCACCATTGCGGACCCTGGCCGAAATCCGCGCCGACATTCGCGCCCTCGAGGCCGAGTCCGACACACTCATCGCGGAGATCGCCCACTGATGTTCCAGGAACTTAAGGCCTACCCGGCGTACGTGGACGCGAGTCTTCCATGGCTTCAGAGGCTCCCGAGCCATTGGACCATTACCCGCGGCAAGACATTGTTCACACGCGTGGAGCGCCCCGTTCGCGAGGACGACGGGGTCGTCACGTGCTTTCGCGATGGACGGGTGACGCTTCGGTCTCGCCGACGCACTACCGGATACACCGAATCGCTCAAGGAGATCGGTTACCAGGGGATTCGTCGCGGTGACCTCGTCATCCACGCGATGGACGCATTCGCTGGCGCCGTTGGAGTCGCGGAGGACGACGGCAAGTCGACCCCGGTGTACGCAGCCTGCGTCCCTCGGAGCGATGTTTCGCCTCGTTACTATGCGCACCTCATCCGGCGATTGGCGCTCACCGGCTGGATTCAGGCGAACGCAAGGGGGGTGCGCGAGCGGTCGACCGATTACCGATGGGCTTCGTTCGCGGAGGAACGGCTACCTGTTCCGCCGCCCCAGGATCAAGAGGCGATCGTCACGTACCTCGCACATGCGAACCAGAGGATCAACCGGGCGATCCGTACTAAGCGTCGGCTCATTGGGCTGCTGCGCGAGCGTCAGCAGGCTGTGATCGTTGAATTGGTGCTTCGCGGCACGAATGCGAGCGCGCCGCTCGTGGACACCGGGAACCGATTTATAGGGAAGATACCCGAAGGCTGGGCAATAAGGCGCTTCTCGCAGGTGGTGACGCCAGTACAGCGGATCGGACACGCGGACGAGGATCTACTCTCGGTGTATCTTGGGCGTGGTGTGATTCGGTATGCAGAAGGTGGGAAGCGCGTCCATGCTCCAAGCCTCGATCTCTCCGCGTACCAGCTCGTCAAGCCCGGGGATCTCGTGATGAACAATCAACAGGCCTGGCGGGGATCGGTTGGCGTTTCTTCGCGACGAGGAATCGTCAGTCCCGCATATGTGGTCGGAGAACTGACGCAGGCAATAGATCCTGACTACGCGAGGTACCTCCTCGCAGCCCGGCCCATGATCGACCAGTACGTCGTTGCTTCTAAAGGGGTCGGTGACATTCAGCGCTCGATCTACTGGCCATATCTGAAGACTTCGGTCGTGCCGATCCCTCCGGTTGATGAACAGCGAGAAATTGCTGGCCGGATTGATTCTGAAGTGTCGGCGACAAGCGAGCCGATTCGAAGAATCGAGCGCGAAATCGATTTGCTCGTGGAGTTCGGCGATCGCTTGACCGCCGACGTCGTAACAGGGCAGGTAGATGTGCGCTCGATCGCGGCGCGCCTGCCGCCGATCGACCTCACTGATATGTTCGCCGCGTCCGTAGGGGCGAACCAAGCAGAGGACGATGAGCCGACCGACGAGACCTTCATGGAGGACGGATGAACGGGGCGATGATGAACGAGGAGAGCCTGGAGGCCCTCGTTGTCAAGCAGATGGCGGAGGCAGGTTGGAAGCAAGGAATCATCGTTCCCGCACTCGCCGTCGTCGACGCTGACCGACAGGTGCGCGTATCGATCGCGCGCGGTTACGGGCTCGACGTCCAGCAGCTCACGACGTTCCTTCAGGAGACCCAGCCGGCTGTCGCGGAGGCGGTCGGGCTGGGCGAGGGCTGGGCGACCGAGACCCCTGCCCGGACGAAGTTCCTCGCCAAGCTCCAGGGTGAGATCACCAAGAACGGCGTCGTGCAGGTGCTGCGGCGCGGCTTCGGCCACGGTGCCGTGCCGCACATCAATTTCTACTACCCGATCCCGACGCGCGGGAACACGTTGGCTGAGGCGCTGCACGCGGCGAATCGGTGGGTCGTGGTCCGGCAAGTTCACTACTCGTCGGTGGACGCGGGTAAATCCCTCGACCTCGTCGCGTTCGTCAACGGTCTGCCGATCGCGACGTTCGAGCTGAAGAACTACATCACCAAGCAGACCGTCGCCGACGCCGTCGCGCAGTACCAGGTCGACCGTAACCCGAAGGAGCTGCTGTTCCAGCCTGGTCGGTGCCTGGTGCACTTCGCCGTTGATGACAAGCGCGTGAAGTTCTGCGCCGAGCTCGCCGGGCCCAAGTCGTGGTTCCTGCCGTTCGACAAGGGCTACCAGGACGGTGCGGGCAATCCGCCAAACCCCGACGGGGTCATGACGGACTACCTCTGGCGGGAGATTCTCGCGCCGCCATCGCTTGCCGACATCATCGAGAACTACGTCCAGGTCACCACGACCAAGGACACGAAGACAGGCAGGAAGTCCCAGAAGAGGATCTTTCCACGTTACCACCAGCTCGACGTCGTGCGCCGGCTGCTCGCCGACGTCGAGGCGAACGGTGCCGGGCGCCGGTACCTGATCCAGCACTCGGCCGGGTCGGGCAAGTCGAACTCGATCGCCTGGCTGGCCCACCAGCTCATCGAGGCCAAGCACAACGGCGCGAACGCCGTCGACTCGGTGCTGGTCGTGACCGACCGTCGCCTGTTGGACGGTCAGATCAAGGAGACGATCAAGTCCTTCACGCAGGTCGGCTCGACGGTCGCGCATGCCGAGCACTCCAGCGACCTGAAGAACGCGATTGAGGCCGGCAAGCGGATTATAATCACGACGGTCCAAAAGTTCCCTTACATCGTCGCGAGCCTGGGCGCCGAGCACCGTGCCCGGAAGTTCGCGGTCATCATCGACGAGGCACACTCGTCACAGACGGGCAAGGCTGCTGCGGCGCTCTCCGGGTCTCTGTCAACCGAAGGCGCCCAGGGTGATGAGGAGTCGGCTGAGGAGATGTTGGTTCGGATGGTCGAGCAGAAGAAGCTGCCGGCCAACGCCTCCTACTTCGCGTTCACCGCGACACCGAAGAACAAGACGCTCGAGCTCTTCGGCGAGCCGGTGCCCGGCGCGCTGGGCAAGCGCCCGTTCCACTCCTACACGATGAAGCAGGCGATACAGGAGGGATTCATTCTCGACGTCCTGCAGGGGTACGTGCCCATCGAAAGCTATTACAAGCTCGTCAAGACGGTCGAGGACGAGCCGGAGTTCGACGCGTCCAGGGCGTCGAAGAAGCTGCGCGCCTACGTCGAGGGTCATGAGACCGCGATCCGCAAGAAGGCCGAGATCATGGCCGACCACTTCCACACCCAGGTGATCGGTAAGCACAAGATCGGCGGCAGGGGCCGTGCGATGGTCGTGACCAAGACGATCGCCCGCGCGATCGACTACTACGAGGCCATCCGCGATTACCTTGTCGAACGCGGGAGCCCGTACAAGGCGATCGTGGCGTTCTCCGACTTCGAGCGGGATGGCAGGAAGGTTACCGAGGCGGACTACAACGGCTTCCCCGGAAAGGAGATCCCCGACCGGATCCAGCAGGACCCGTACCGGATCCTCGTCGTGGCCGACAAGTACCAGACCGGGTACGACCAGGCGCTGCTGCACACCATGTACGTCGACAAGCCGCTGTCGAGCGTGCTCGCCGTGCAGACGCTGTCGCGGCTCAACCGTGCATGGCCGGGGAAGACTGACACCGCCGTGCTCGACTTCGCGAACACCGCCGACGAGATCCGCGCCGCGTTCGAGCCGTACTACCGCACCACCGTGCTGGCCGGCGAAACCGATCCGGACAAGCTGCACGACCTGCAGGGTGCTCTCGCCCGAGCTGGCGTGTACTCCGATGAGCACGTTGATCGGTTCATCGCTCTCTTCCTCGACGAGAGCGTCGACCGCTCCCAGCTTGACCCGATCCTCGACCACTGCGCCGCTGAGTACATGGAGCAGATGGACGAGGACGAGCAGATCGAGTTCAAGGGTCAGGCCAAGGCTTTCGTGAGGACCTACTCGTTCCTCTCCCTCGTCCTGCCGTTCAGCAACATCGAGTGGGAGAAGCTGTCGATCTTCCTCGGCCTGCTCATCCCCAAGCTGCCCGCACCGGAGGAGACCGACCTATCGGCCGGGATCCTCGATACGATCGACCTGGACTCCTACCGCATTGAAAAGCGCGAGGAAGTCTCGATCGCTCTCGCGGAGGCCGAGGGAGAGTTGCAGCCGGTCCCGGCTGGGGGTGGCGGCCGGAGAGTCGAACCTGAGTTGGAGCGCATATCGGAGATCCTCGACCAGTTCAACGATCTCTTCGGCAACATTGACTGGGACGATGAGGACCGAATCCGGGAGCGGATCACCAGTGAGATTCCCGAGAAGGTCCTCGTCGACCAGGATTACGCCAACGCCCGCGCGAACAACGACGCTGACAACGCCAAGCTCGCCATGACTGCCGCCCTGGCCAAGGTCATGCAAGGCATGCTCCGCGACGAAACACAACTCTTCAAGCAGTTCGTCGACAATCCCGACTTCAAGACCTGGCTAACCGACGCAGTGTTCCGCTCGACCTACGGCAAAGACGCCACGTAAGGCTGCTGGTCAGGTCGCGGGGACAATCGAATGAGCGGCGCTTGCCCTCGCGCTGTGCTCATCCCGCCGGGCAAGCGCCACACACCGCGTTATGAACCTTCCGCGGCGCTTTTGACGAGAAGGGTCACGATGTCGCGACCTAGCCGGTAGGCGGCTTCTTCAACGCCCGCCGATTGCTGCGCTTCTCAGCCAGCGCCTCGCGCTGCCGGGAAAGGTCATTAGCCTTAAGCAGGACGTCCTGCATCATCACAAGGCGCCCGTACTTCACGACGATCAAGAGAAGTGCCGCCTCGGCGATCCAGGCTGCACCACGCGTGTTGTGGGGATCGTTGGGATCCATCGGATCGAGGCCGATGCAAACCAGGGACATGACAGCGACGGCCCACAGCCACAGCCCGTTGCTTCGCAACCCTTTTCTCATCGACTTCCCGTGGCTAACTCGGATGTGTTTCATGACGTCGCCGCTTGAGGAAACATACGAGCCCACTGCCGTGTTGTTGCTACCCGCGACGAGAGCTGCCACCGTCGCCAAGCCGACGTAGATGAACCGGCGCTGGTCGGTCGCGATTTCCTGGATCGCGAAGTCCACGCGATCCCACTCCCAGTGGCGATAGAGGACGAAGTGCAGCAGCGTGAGAACGACGACCAGCGCTAGATCTGGCCAGACTCTGGCCAGCCACCAGTCTACGACTCGGGCTGGGAAGGTTCGTCTCCCGCCACCTGTCTGAACGTTGCCGTTGCCGCTCATGCCTATCACCCCTTCTTCGCTTGACGGCGACACTAGACGGGAGCTCAGACAGTCCGTCTAGCGGGCGGTAGCGACGACCTGGAGACGGCTGGCAGCCCGGCTGATCGCGTCGATCGCCGACGGGATGCGCACCTGGTGGCCGTCGTCGTCCATCACAGAGACCTTCTCCTTGGTGGCCATCCGGTGCTTCACAAGGTCGACCAACTCCCGGCCGTTCGTAGAGTCCGGCTGGAAATCCACAATCTCTGCCTGAGCGCTGCGGACAGGCCGCCCAATCAGCTCCCGGGCACGATCAGCGAGTGACCGGCGCGTAGCCTCCGTTGCGCCGTCAGATCGTCCTCGGATACGCAGCACCACTTCGACATTGACCTCCGGACCGAGGTCCAGTTCTTGGCCCATGCGCTGCGCCGCCGAGTAAAGCCCAGAGCCGTCAACAACCTCGGCATCGATCTGTGTCGCATCGAGCTGGAGGCGTACCATGCGTGCTTCGGAGTATCCGTTTTGCAGCATTCCTACGAGGTTGTTGGCGACGTAGGGACGCACCGAGATGGCTTCGCCAAAAAGCCGGGAATCTTCATTTATCCAGTCTGCGATAACACCCGCCCGCGGCGAGGCCATCCCGCCCAGGACGAAGCCGAAGACGTTCGTGTTCTCAACGAATGATGCAACGCATATTTCGACCCATGGGCGGTTGGCCTGTGTCTGCTCGTCGAAGATTTGCCCGGAGTCCTCGTCGAGCGACGATGGAGGTTCGTCACGCTCGCGGGCAACAACGAGACTCAGTTTGGTTCGGTGTTCGTATACGTGCGCGTAGTGTCGAAGACCATAGATTTCGTGGCGGAGGGACGTGGCGCCTTGGTTCCTCTGCCGATCGCGAAGCTTACGGAGGTGCTGCTGCCAGTCTTCGGCGGCCATGGGTTCGCTGTTATCGTCGCACACCTCGAAGAACGCGACCGTCTTCTTCATTGTCCTCGTGGCCACGCTCGCTCCTCCAACGGTCTTCGCCCTAGACAGCTCATAGTAGTGCAGGGTTCATTCTGTGTACTTCCGGCGGTTCGACCGTCGGCGGAAGTAGCGCAGACAACATCTCTGGGTTCCCCAATGCGCGGCGGCGGCGCGACGCGCGCCGCAGCAATGCCGCCCAGCATGCGACCCTAGCTTGTCTGGCCCGCTAGGGGAGGCGCAGACTCAACGCCGCCTGGGCTTGTGACCGCTCAACACCGAGTTGTCGGATGTGGGCAACTCAACCACGTTTGACCGCGGATGGGCAGTGGCCTGGAAGGTGTCCCACGCGCTTCGCCTGCCTCGGTCTACCTGGTTGCGCACCCTGGGTTCGCTTTCGATCTGCGGAACTTACTCGTCTGCCCCATGGTTACCAGGCCCTCGAGCGTGCCCACTGTTCGGACGCTGCTGGAACTTAACCACCTCCGTGACCGTTCACCGGTAGAGAGAGCAACCCAATTCCCGGCGCCGCTCTCAGCCGCCCCTGAGACACTGTGGGTAGCCCCGGCGTAGAGGAGTGCACGGCATGTCGAACCCGCTCGACCTTGGCCAGAACCAGCCTGCGGCGGTGGAGAACCCGCTGCAGCTGGAGCCGCCCGCGCCCGCGGCCGAGGTGGAGGTCCATCAGCCGGAGAAGGTCGGCGGCGTCATCCTCGTGGACGCCGAGGCCCAGCGGAAGCACGCGGAGACGGCGCGCGCGTTCCTCGACGACCTGCTCGCCGCGCCGCTGCACAGCCCGGAGTTCGAGACGAAGCTGGCGCAGCTGACCCGCATGGGCGAGGAGACGGTGCGCCAGGCCGGCGACTCGGCCAACCGCATGCTTCAGCGGCCCGCGGCGGCGCTCGGGGCCGGGGGAGCGGACCCCGCATCGCGCACCGGCAAGAGCCTGGCCGAGTTGCGGGAGATCGTCACCGAGCTCGACCCGAAGCGCCACGACCTCACCGGCGCCAAGCGCCTCCTCAAGTTCCTCCCCAGCGGCAGCCCCATCGAGCGGTACTTCCGCAAGTACGAGTCCGCGCAGGACCAGCTCGACGCCATCACCAAGGCGCTCAAGGGCGGCCAGGACGAGCTCCGCCTCGACAACGCGGCGATTCAGACCGAGCGCGACGCCCTGTGGGCGACGCTCGGGCAGCTGGCCAACTACGCCGTGCTCGCCCGGCACCTCGGCGACGGCCTCGAGGAGCGGATCGCGGCCCTGCGCGCCGAGGGCAAGACCGACGAGGCGGCGACCCTGGAGGGCGACGCCCTCTTCGCCGTCCGCCAGCGTCACCAGGACCTCATGACTCAGATGGCGGTCTCCGTCCAGGGCTACCTCGCCCTCGACGTCGTGAAGAAGAACAACACCGAGCTCATCAAGGGCGTCGACCGCGCGCTCGACACCACCCTCGCGGCCCTGCGGGTGGCCGTCACCGTCTCCCAGGCGTTGGCCCAGCAGGAGATCGTCCTCTCCCAGGTCGAGGCCCTCAACGCGACCACCGCCGACATGATCGTCTCGACGTCGGAGCTGCTCCGCTCCCAGGGCGCCGCCATCCAGCAGAGCGCCGGCCGCGCCACGGTCGACCCCGCCAAGCTCCAGCAGGCCTTCGACAACGTCTTCCAGGCCATCGACGAGATCGACCGGTACAAGGTGGAGGCCGCGCGGTCGATGAAGCAGACGGTGGAGGTGCTCGAGGGGCAGGTGGGCCGAGCCCGCCTCCAGCTCGAGCGCAGCCACTCCTCCGACGCCCCCACTCCGGACTCCCCGAGGAGCTGACCATGTCGCGGTTGACGCTGGGCAACGCCGTCAAGGTGGGCCTCGTTGTCGTCTTCCTGCCCCTGCTCGCCTACCTCGTCCTGTTCATCGGCGCGGTGAAGAAGAACGTCCGGGCGATCGTCGAGGGTCTGGTCTACGCGGCCGGGTTCTCCGTCGCCGTCTTCGAGCTCGGCTGGGGTGGACCCGGGGTCCTCCTCGGCCTCGCCTCCATGGCGGCGTCCGGCGTGCGCGCCTGGCACCTGCGCGACCTCTGGCTCCCGGCCCGGCGCCGTTGGTGGCACCGGTTCGTCCCGGCCGAGTCGCCGGGGCAGGCCGCCCTGGCCGCGCCGTCGACGACGGCGGCGCTCGAGCCTGCGGACGCCCGGTCCTCCGCCCTGGCCGCCGTCGCGCACGACGCGCGCCGGAACCGGCACCGGCTTCCGCCGACGGCCGTCGCGAGCCTCCTCGAGACGTGCCGGACGCTCGACGCGGTCATCGTGGCGGAGAAGCAGGAGCCGTCCGGCGACGCGCGCCTGGAGTACGAGCTGGACGCCATGGTGCAGCAGTACCTGCCCGCCGTCGTCCGCGCCTACCTGGCGATCCCGCCGAGCATGGTCGACAGCCGCCAGCCCAACGGCCGCACGCCCAAGGAGGAGCTGGCCGAGCAGCTGCAGATCCTCTCCGCCCAGGCCCAGTCCCTGTACACCAGCCGGTACAGCCGGACGCCGGCGCAGCTGACCACCACGGGCAACTTCCTGCGCGAGAAGTTCGGGCACCCGGAAAGCGCGTACGACTTCGGCGTGAGGTAGACGGCTTCCCGATTCTTCAGCGGCCCCACCTCCGCCTGGCGGAGGCGGGGCTCAACCGTGCCGTCGCCGCGCGCCGCGGCATCGTCGATGACCCCACCTCCTTCCCACTCGTGCAGCAGGCCCCTCTTAGTTAGGGTCACGTGTCGCCAAACCCCACGCGCACGCCCGTGCGCTGACACCGAAGGATCGTCTCGATGCGCCGCAAGTCCCTCCTGTTCATGTCCACGCTCGCCCTGGCCACCATGGGCCTCACCGCGTGCGGGGACGACTCCGGAGGCGGCGCCGAGTCCGCCGAGCCCACGACGGCGAGCGAGGAGACCACCACGCCGGAGGAGCCGACGGCCGACGAGACGAAGACCGCCACGGAGGAGGAGTCCACCGACAGCGGTAGCGCGGCCCCCACGGACAGCGCCGCCGACTCCGGCGCGCCCGCCGACCTCGGCGCGACCGACCCGGGCCCGGCCCCCGAGGGCGCGGTCATCCCCGCCGACGCGGTGGCGACGCCCCCGCAGGCCATCGGTCCCTTCACGCTCCAGGAGGCCAGCGGCCCCGCCCGCATGTACGCCGACGACGACTTCACCGTGAGGATCGCCGTGGACGGCAACGTGCTCAGCTCCCCGTACGAGTCGCTGGTCGAGTACATCGCGACCAGCAACACCCCCGCGGGCACCGGAAGCTGCGGAACCAACGAGTCGGGGAGCTCGATCACCTGCTACCTGCGGACGACCGACGGCGTCATCACCGTGACCGCGACGCCCGAGGAGGTCAGCCTCGAGGACATGGTCGTGTTCGTGAACCACTACGCCGCCGAGGCCGGCGCCGCCTGACGCAACGGCAGGGGAGGACTACCCCGCTCGCGTCCCCGAGCACGACGACGTTGGACTCACCCTCGCAGGGTGGGTCCGCCGTCGTCGTGGGTCGCTCCTAGCGACCTCGCCTTACGTGGTCACGTCCGCGGCACGCGCGCGCCGCCCCGGCAGGAGCACCCCGGAGCCCGCGGCCCCGAGAAGAAGGAGCCCCGCGCACCACCACATGGCCCGGGTGTAGCCCGCGCCGAAGGTGTCGGCCACCAGCTCGCCGTCGAGACCGACGAGGGCGGGGAGCGCGGCGATCGCCAGGAGTCCCGCGGCGCGGGCGACCGCGTTGTTGACGCCGCTCGCCAGGCCGACGTGCTCGGCGGGCGCGGCGGCGAGGACGGTGGCGGTCAGCGGGGTGACGAGCAGCGTGATGCCCGCACCGAAGGCGAGGACGCCGGGCAGGACGTCGGTGAGGTAGGAGGCGTCGTCGGGGATGCCGGCGAGGAGCGCGACCCCGACGGCGGCGAGGGCCGGGCCGAGCGCCATGAGCGGCCGCGGGCCGGTGCGGTCGAGGAGGGTGCCCACGCGCGGGGAGAAGACGAGCAGGAGCAGCGTGAACGGGATGGTCGCGGCGCCGGCGGCGAGCGGCCCGTACCCCGCGACCACCTGGAGCTGGAGCACGAGGAAGAACGTCACCGCGCCGAGCGCCGCGTAGATGAGGAAGGTCGCGACGTTGACCACCGAGAACGTCCGGTCGGCGAAGATCCCCAACGGGACCATGGGATGCGGCGTGCGGGCCTCGACGACGACGAAGGCCACCGCGGCCACCGCCCCGACGACCGCCGCCGGCCACAGCCCCTGGATGAGGGCGACGGTGATCCCGCCGAGCGCGACGACGCCCAGCGCCGCACCGGGCACGTCGAAGCGCCCCTGCCCGGCCGCCGGCCTCGACTCGGGCACCCGCCGCAGCGCGATCGCGATGACGGCGGCGGCCACCGGCACGTTGATGAAGAACACCCACCGCCACGAGAGCGCCTCCACCAGCCAACCGCCGAGCAGCGGCCCGACGGCGCCGGCCACGCCGGACCACGCCGACCAGTAGCCGATGGCGCGGGCGCGGTCCTCCGCGGCGATGAGGGACTGGATGAGGGCGAGGCTGCCCGGTGCCAGCAAGGCCGCGCCGATGCCCTGCAGCCCGCGGGCGACGACGAGCTGCTCGACCCCCTGCGCGAGCCCGCAGGCGACCGACGCGGCGCCGAACCAGGCGATCCCGACGACGAAGACGCGCCTGCGGCCGCGCCGGTCACCGAGGGAGCCGCCCACGAGGATGAGGGAGGCGAGGGTGAGCATGTACGCGTTGACCACCCACTGCAGGTCCACGAGCGTCGCGTCGAGGTCGAGCGCGATCGGTCGCAGCGCGACGTTGACGACGCTGCCGTCGAGGAAGGCAATCGCCGACGCGAGCGTCGCGGCGAGCACCACCCAGCGGCCACGCGCCGACCGCAGCGGCAGGCTCTCCATCCGGCCATGGTGCCCCCGAGCGCGCCGGCCGGGAAGGCAGGATCGGATTCGCTAAGACTCCGATCGGCGCCGCCGAACCTCGACGTCTCTGGAGTGCCACCCGCTCGACCCGTCCGGCGCGGGGGGCGCCAACCGGTCGGTCTGGATCTCGCCGTCGCCGTCCGTCGCCCGGACGGTGAGCGTGTGCTCCCCGGGGTCGGCGTCCCACTCGAACATCCACATCCGCCACGAGTCGACCGTCGGCTCGGCGGCCAGCGTCGCCTCCTGCCACTCGCCGTCGTCCACGCGCACCTGCACGGCCCTGACGCCACGGTGCTGCGCCCACGCGACACCGGCGACGACGGTCGGCCCCGCGTCGATCGGCCCGCGTCGGGGCACGTCGATGCGGGACGCCGTCTTGATCGGCCCGCGCGCGGACCAGCCGCGCGGGGTCCAGTAGCCCTCGTCCTGCGCGAAGCGGGTGACGTTGAGGTCGACGACCCACTTCGTCGCGGACACGTAGCCGTACAGCCCGGGCACGACCATCCGCACCGGGAAGCCGTGCTGCTCGGGCAGCGGCTCGCCGTTCATCCCGACGGCCAGCAGGGAGTTGCGCTCGTCGGTGAGCACCTCGAGCGGGGTGCCGGCCGTCCAGCCGTCGGCGCTGGTGGAGAGCACCATGTCCGCCTCGGGCAGCGGGCGGGCCCGGGCGAGGAGCTCCCGGACCGGCCAGCCGGTCCACACGGCGTTGCCGGCGAGGTCGCCGCCCACGTAGTTCGACACGCAGGTGAGCGTCACGAGTGCCTCGACCATGGGCTGGGCGAGCAGCTCGGCCATGTCGATCTCGACCTCCTGCTCCACGAGCCCGTGCACCCGCAGCCGCCACGTGCCCGGGTCCACCTGCGGGACGGTGACCGCGGTGTCGATCCGGTAGAAGTCGTCGTTCGGGGTGCGGTAGGTCGTCTGGCCGGGCACGCCCTGGTCCGCCGCCGCGGGCACGGTCACCGGGGCGGCGACCCGAGGCACGACGAACGCGTCCCGGGCGGCGCGCACCGCCTCGCCGGCGCCGCTGAGGACCCGCCCGGCGAGGACGCCGAGCAGTCCCACCACGGTGAGCGACCCGGCGCCGACGAGCACCGAGCGGCGGGAGAGGTCGCCCGGCGTCTCGACGCCCGCCGTCGTCGTCGTGACGTCGCGGTTGAACCAGGCGAGGACGAGCACGCCGACGACGACGCCCACCACCGTCGGCACCACGTCCGTCGCCGTGGCGCCCGGCCGGCTGAGCACGGCCGCCACCCCGACGACGCCGAGCAGCGCGAACGTCACCAGCCCCGCCGCGAGCAGCCGCCGGGCGAGAAGGCCGATACCCGCACACGCGGCGAGGAGGACGAGGCCCATGCCGACGAGCAGGGCGGTCTTGTCCGCCGTCCCGAACGTCGCGACGGCGAAGTCCTTCAACCACGCCGGGGTGAGGTCGACGAAGGCGTCGGCCACCGCGAGCAGCGGCGAGGGCGTCCCCTCCACCGAGGTGACGCGGGTGAGCAGGCCGGTGAGCAGCTCCGCGACGCCGAGCGTCGCCGCGCCGGCGGCCAACCCGGCCAGCTCGGCGCCCGCTCGCGTGGCGCGCATCACCGCATCATGGTCGCACCTCCACCTCGGTCGTGCCCGGGGCGCCGGCGCGCAACGGCGGCAGCAACGCTCGCCTGGTTTACGAGCTGGACGCCATGGTGCAGTACCTGGCTCGCAGCCGTGCGCGGGCGGAACCGCTCTGCCCCAAAGTCGTAGGCAGGAAGATTCAGAAGCGCGGAGGGATGGGCACACCCCGGTTCTCGGACGGGCAAGTCTCTCAGGGGAAAATCCGTGCGCGAACACGGCGTATTGCTCACAACTTCTTGCATACGGTGTGAGTGACCGCACCGACAAGGGGGCACCGGGTGGTACACGCAGCCGAGACCAGTCTCAGAGAACTGCTGGAGGGCGCCAAGCAGTATCAAGTGCCGCTCTACCAACGCACGTACTCGTGGAAGTCCGAGAACTTCGAACGCCTGTGGGCTGACCTCGTTCGCCTAGCGGAAGACCGCGAAGCGCACGGTCAAGCGATCACGCACTTCCTGGGCTCGATGGTGCTCGCTCCGACCCCTGACGTTGGGCCGGTGGGTGTGTCGCGGTACCTCGTCGTCGACGGTCAGCAGCGCCTCACGACGCTTACCCTCCTGCTCGCGGCGTTGCGCGATCACCGCGCTGAAACCGAGGGGCCGGAGCACCGAGACAGGCTTAACGAGCAGTACCTCGTCAACAAGTGGCGGCCTGACTCGGAGCGCCTGAAACTGATGCCGACTCAAGCGGACCGACGGTCGTACCGAGCCTGCGTCGAGGCGACGCCTGTCGCCGGCAAGGCCGACGGAGTCCGCGAGGCCTACAGGTATTTCCGCGGCAGACTGACCGACCATGACGACCCCGACGATGCTCTTGACATCGAGCGGCTGGAGGAGGCCGTCCTTTCCGGGCTAACCCTCGTGTCGGTCACCACAGGCCGCGAGGACAACGTCCATCGCATCTTTGAGTCGCTCAACAACACCGGTGTGCGTCTAACGCAGGGCGATCTGCTCCGCAACTACCTCTTCATGCGCTTGCCGACGCACGGCCCAAGGGTCTACGAGACGCAGTGGCTCCCACTGCAGGAGCGACTCGACAACGATCAATTGGAGCTTCTCTTCTGGCTCGACGCTGTCCAGACGAACGAGTCCGTCACTCAACGTGATACTTACCAGGCGCAGGTTGCCCGTATGGACCGTCTCGCCGACGAGACCGACGTGGAGCGCGAGGTGGAGAGGTTCCACCGTTTGAGCGCGCTATTGGAGCGGATCCTCAACCCCGAGCGGGAGAGTGACCCTGCCGTTCGGGAACGGCTAGGACGGCTGAATGCGTGGGGTACCACGACCGTCTATCCGCTCCTGCTTCATCTACTTGAGCGTCGGGAACACGGCGCAGCTAGCAGTGAAGAGATTGCTTCGGCCATGCTCTACGCCGAGAGCTACCTCGTCCGCCGCTTGCTGACCGGTCGGGCAACCGCAGGTCTCAATCGAACTCTCTTAAGAGCGGTGCCCGAGATTCGCGACCGGACGCCGGCTGACGCGGCACTGCGCCATTATCTCTCGACGGGGCGCAAGTTCTTTGCTTCCGACGACCAGGTGCGTGCTGGCGCGCGCGACGTGTCCTTCTACTACTCGGGACGTGCATCTCAACGGAAGCTGCTCCTGACTTGGATCGAGCAAACGTTCGACAACAAGGAACCGGTCGACCCGTCATTGTGCACGGTGGAACATGTCATGCCGCAGACAATGACGCCTGCGTGGCAGTCGATGCTTCGCGAGCACATGGAACCGGGAGAAAACCTGGTCGACGTCTACGACGGGCTCGTTCACACGCTGGGGAACCTCACGCTCACGGGCTACAACTCGGCGCTCGGCAACAAGCCATTTAAAGCCAAGCGCAAAGCTTACGGTGAGAGCGGCTTCCGAATGAACCAGTGGATCGCGCGGCATGAAGTGTGGGGACGGCCGCAGATCCTGGAGCGTGCGGCGAATCTCGCGGAGCGGATTATTTTGCAGTGGCCAGCGCCCGAGGCGAGCATGTCAGACGAGCCGGTTCGAGAGTCCTGGGGCCTTATGGACCGCGCGCTGGCGGTGTTGCCTGAGGGGACTTGGACGACGTACTCAGACGTTGCGCGACTGATAGGCAGCCATCAGGTTCCGGTGGGTCAACGACTTGCCCATCATCCCGTCCCGAACGGCTACAGGGTCCTCCGCCTGGACGGGTCGTTGTCTCCGGGGTTCAGTTGGCCGCCGGGCCACGAACGATCCGAGTCTCAGCGGCAGCTGCTTGAGCGAGAAGGGGTGGTGTTCAGCTCCGACGGCAGGGCGGACAGTAGCCAGCACGTCAGCGCGGACGAGTTGGCCGAGCTCGCTGGGATCGACCTGCCGGGTGAGGAGTTGTCGGGAGTTGGGGACGGCGCCGTCAATGGCCGACGCCAGTCCTTCCTTGACCAACTAGCTGTCAACGCCGACGAGAACGCAGTGCGGGGCGTCATTTCGGTGATGGATTCCTGGGTCTCCATGGGAGGTGCTCTTGCCTTCGGCGCCGCGGGCGAGACCACGTGCTTCCTGGTGTTGGGTGAGGGGCGGGACGCTATCTGGCCCGCTGCCGTCTATCCATCGGGCAAGTTTGAGGTGGTCTTCCAGTACCTCAAATCGCGCCCGCCTTTCGACGATGCAGATCGGCGGGACATGCTGCGTCGTAAGTTTAACGAGGTGGGTGGTGTGCAATTGCCCGAGTCCAAGCTCGGGATGAGGCCGGGGTTCGAGTTGGACCTCCTTGCGCACGATCATGCGCGCCTCGCCGTCGAGAATGCTCTGCGCTGGTTCGTCAGCGAGGTGATGGAGTTTCGGCTCTCGACGTCCGCATCGGGGGCTCCGTGATCGAGCCGGCCCGCAGTGTCGACGCGCATGGCAGTCTTGTCGCAACTACGGGGTGAGGAGGCTGCGGTGGCGCGTACGAAGGCCAACGTCACGTACGTCGAGTTGGAGAAGTTCAGATCTGGGCGGACGCAGGTGGCAGCATCCACCTGTCGAGCGATGACCCGGATGCAAAGGACTTCCTGCATACGACCATCAAGAACAAGCCGACGTCCAAGCGGTACCACCCGACGATGTACCGGCAGTTCGCTCGCTTGTTGACGATGCACGGCAAGGTGGTCCCGGGTTGGGACTCAGGAGCCGACGGCGAAGGGACGGGTGGCGCTACTGCCTAATGAGGTCGCGGGCGTGGAGGAAGTCGCCGAGCGAGCAGATGGCGTGGGAGACCATGGCAGGGCCCAGGGCCAGCGGCGCAACTCATCTGTCCCCGCCCCGCGACTAGTTGAGCGCCCGGGTCGAGGCCGGGATCACGCCGTCGGCGTAGAGGCTCGTCGCGACGTCCTGCAGCGCGGTGAGGGCGACGCGCTGGGTGGTGGGCCCGTAGGAGATGCGGGCGACGCCGAGGGCCTCGTACTCCGCGGCGGTGAGCGCGCCGGGCAGGCCGATGACGCTGACCTTGCGCTCGCCGATGCCCTCGACGAGCCGGCGGGTGACGTCGGCGTCGAGGACGCCGGGCACGAAGACGATGTCGGCGCCCGCCGCGAGGTAGGCGCGGCCGCGCTCGATGGCGTCGGCAATCGACTCGTCGACGGGTCGACCGCCGCCGCGCACGAACGCGTCGGTGCGGGCGTTGAGCGAGAAGGGCACGCCCTCGGCCGCGCCTGCGGCGACGACGGCCTCGACGCGTGCGGCCGCCTCGGCGACGGGCCGCAGCCGGTCCTCGATGTTCGCCCCGACGATGCCGACGCCGATGGCGCGGCGGGTGGTCTCGCCGGTGTCCTCGTAGCCGTCGTCGAGGTCGGCGGTGACGGGCACGTCACCGGCGGCCTCGACGATGCGCCCGACCATGTCGAGCGTGAGCTCGAAGGGGAGGGTCCCGTCCGGGTAGCCGAAGGTGGCCGCGATCGAGTGGCCCGCGGTGGCGATCGCCCTGGTCTCCGGCAGCGCGAGGATCGCCTTCGCCGACACGACGTCCCAGACGTTCACCACCCGCAGGATCTCGGGCGCGGCGTGCAGGGCGGAGAGCGTGCGTGCTCGGTCGGCCGGTGAGGTGGTGGACTCGTTCGAGGTCGGTGAGGTCATTTCGCCACGCTAGCGGGTCACCCTCTCCCCGCCCAGGTGCTCGAGGAGGAACCGGCCCGTGGCGCTGCGCTCGTCGCGGGCGACAGCCTCGGGGGTGCCGACGGCGATGATCCGCCCGCCGGCCTCACCGCCGCCCGGGCCCATGTCGATGACGTAGTCGGCGTTGGCGATGAGGTCGAGGTCGTGCTCGATGACGACGACGGTGGCGCCGCGGTCGGTGAGGCGCTCGAGCACCCGCAGCAGGGTGCGCACGTCCAGCGGGTGGAGCCCGACGCTCGGCTCGTCGAGCACGAAGACGGCGTCGGACTGGTCGCGGTGCAGCTCGGTGGCGAGCTTGAGGCGCTGGGCCTCGCCGCCCGAGAGTGCCGGGGTGTCCTCCCCGAGGGTGAGGTAGCCCAGGCCGAGGTCGACGAGCGCCCGCAGCCGGCGCCCGACCCTGGGGACGTCGCCGACGGCGTCGAGCGCCTCGTGGGCGGTGAGCGCGAGGATGTCGGGCAGGGACAGGCCGTTGCGGCGGATCTCGCTCGCCTGGGGCGCGTAGCGCGAGCCGCCGCAGTCCGGGCAGGCGATGTCGACGTCGGGCAGGAACTGCACGTCCAGGGACACCTGCCCGGTGCCCTGGCAGCGCGGGCAGGCGAGCGAGCCGGTGTTGTAGGAGAAGTCCGAGGCGCTCAGCCCGCGCCGCTGGGCCTCCTCGGTGGCGGCGTAGGCCTTGCGCAGGTCGTCGAAGACGCCGGAGTAGGTGGCGACGGTCGACCGGACGTTGATCCCGATGGGCGTGGCGTCGACGGTGTGGACGCGGCGGATCCCGGGCGCGTCGAGCGCCCGGACGTGCGCCGGGAGCCGGGTCCCGCCGTCGGGGTCGGCGTGGGCGCCCAGCGCCGGGACGAGGGACTCGAGCACGAGGGTCGTCTTGCCGGAGCCGGACACCCCGGTGACGGCGACGAGCCGTCCGCGGGGGAGGTCCACCTCGAGCGGGTGGACGGTGTGGAGGGCGTCGGTAGCCAGGTGGATCCGGCCGCCGTCGAACATCGCCGCCTCCTCGGCGCGCTCGCGCACGACGACGGGTTCGGCGCCGGTGAGGAAGCCGCTGAGCAGCGAGCCGGGGTCGCCGGCGAGGTCGGCGGCGGTGCCCTGGGCGATGACGCGGCCGCCGTCGGTGCCCGACCCGGGGCCGATCTCCACCAGCCAGGACGCCTCCCGCAGGATCTGGACGTCGTGGTCGACGAAGACGACGGAGTTGCCGTCGGCGAGCAGGTCGTGCATGACGCCGAGCAGCCCCTCGACGTTCGAGGGGTGCAGGCCAATGGACGGCTCGTCCAGGACGTACAGCACGCCGGTGGTGCGGTTGCGCACGGCGCGGGCGAGCTGGACGCGCTGGCGCTCGCCGGTGGACAGGGTCGAGCCGGCGCGGTCGAGGGTGAGGTAGCCCAGGCCCAGCTCGACCAGCCGGAGGGCCATGTGCTGGAGGGTCTCGACGAGGGCGTCGGCCATCTCGCGCATCTCGGCCGGGAGCGTGGCGGTGACCGACGGGGCCCAGGCGACGACGTCGTCGAGCGTCATCGCGGTGACGTCGGCCAGGCCGAGGTCGCCGATGCGGGGCAGGCGGGCGCGCTCGCTCAGCCGGGTGCCGCCGCAGGCGCGGCAGGTGCCCTCGCGCAGGAAGCGCGCCACGCGCTTGAGGCGCTTCTCGTCGGTCGCGCGCTTGAGCTCCTCGGTGACGGTGAGGCGGGCGTTGCGGAAGGTGAAGTCGAGCTCATGCACCCCGTTCTTCGTGGCGAAGACGATGTGCTTCTTCTCCTCCGGGCCGTCGAGGACGATCTCCTTCTCCCAGTCCGCGAGGTCCCGGAAGGGCACGTCGGTGCGCACCCCGAACTCTCGGACGATGGTCGGCTGGACCTTGAAGTTGAACATCTGCCAGGGCAGGACCGCGCCCTCGTCGAGGGTCTTCGACTCGTCGGGGACGAGGGAGGCGTCGTCGACGTCGCGGACCACGCCGGTGCCCGTGCACACGGGGCAGGCGCCCTCGGAGTTGAAGGCGAGCTGCTCGGCGCCCGGTGCCTGGACCTGCTCCCCGCACTCGGGGCAGGCGAAGGGCACCTCGGCGGCGACGTCGATGGTCGGCGGGACCCGGTGGCCGTTCGGGCACACGTGGGAGGCGAGGCGGGAGAACATCAGCCGCAGGACGTTGAGCAGCTCGGTGGAGGTGCCGAAGGTCGAGCGCACCCCCGGCACGCCGGGGCGCTGGCGCAGCGCGAGGGCGGCGGGGACGTGCTCGACGGAGTCGACGGCGGCGCGCGGGGCGTGGGCCATGCGCCGCCGGGTGTAGGTGGACAGCGCCTCGACGTAGCGGCGCGACCCCTCGGCGTAGAGCACCCCGAGCGCGAGCGACGACTTGCCCGAGCCCGACACCCCGGCGATGGCGACGAGCTCGCGCAGGGGGATGTCGACGTCGACCGCTTTGAGGTTGTGGACGCGCGCGCCGCGGACCGAGATGCGGTCGGGGGACGAGGTCATCGGGTCATTCTCACGCCCGCGCTACCGGCCGGCCTTCTTGGCCACCGCCGGGTCCTCCACGAGCGAGGAGGCCCGGTCCGGCACGTAGGAAGACACCTCGATCGAGGGCCGCTGGTAGCCGGTGCCGGCCGGGCGCTTGGGGAGCGTGACCTTCTCGTGCGGGACGTCGGTGTAGGGGAGCGAGGCGAGCAGGTGGTGGATCATGTTGAGCCGCGCCTGCTTCTTGGAGTCCGAGGCCACGTGGTACCAGGGCGCCACGGAAGTGTCGGTGTGGACCATCATCTCGTCCTTGGCACGGGAGAAGTCCTCCCAGCGGGTGATCGACTCCAGGTCGATGGGGGAGAGCTTCCACTGGCGCAGCGGGTCGTGCAGCCGCTTGCGGAAGCGCTCGAGCTGGACGTCGTCGGACACGGAGAACCAGTACTTGCGCAGGTGGATGCCGTCCTCGACGAGCATCTGCTCGAAGATCGGGCACTGGCGCAGGAAGCGTTTGTGCTCCTCGGGCGTGCAGAAGCCCATGACCTTCTCCACGCCGGCCCGGTTGTACCAGGACCGGTCGAACAGGACGATCTCGCCCGCCGCCGGCAGCTGCTCGACGTAGCGCTGGAAGTACCACTGCCCGCGCTGGCGCTCGGTGGGGGCCGGCAGGGCGGCGATCCGGGCGGCGCGCGGGGACAGGTACTCGGTGATCCGCTTGATCGTGCCGCCCTTCCCGGCCGCGTCACGGCCCTCGAAGACGACGACGACGCGCGCCCCGGTCTCCTTCACCCACGCCTGGAGCTTCCCGAGCTCGCCCTGCAGGCGGTAGAGCTCGGCCTCGTAGACCTTCCTCGGGATCTTCGTCGTCGTGAACCCGGCAGCCTCGGGGTTGAGGTCCCCGGTGTCCGTCTTCGTCGATGTGGCCATGGGGAGAGTGTGCCGCTGCGCTCCCGGTCGGGACAGCGGAAGCGCGGCCCGACTGCCTCGCCCGTCCCGCCCGGCAGGCCGCACGTCGGGACGGGCCGCACGTCGCGACGGGCCGCGCGTCGGGCCGAGGCGCGGCGAGGCGCGCGCAGGCCGGTCGCCGGGCACAATCACCCGCATGCGCGCACTCCGTCTGCACGGTACCGGTGACGTCCGCCTGCACGAGGAGCCCGAGCCTCGCCCGGGACCGGACGAGACCCTCGTGCGGATCACCGACGTCGGCCTGTGCGGGTCGGACCTGCACTGGTTCACCGAGGGAGGCATCGGCGACGCCCGCATCGACGACCCGTTGGTCCCCGGCCACGAGATGGCCGGCGTCGTCGTCGGCGGTCCGTGGGACGGGCGACCGGTCGCGGTGGACCCGGCGATCCCGTGCGAGCGGTGCGAGCTGTGCGTCGAGGGCCACCGCAACCTCTGCCCGCAGGTGCGCTTCGCGGGGAACAAAGGGGTCGACGGCGGCATGCAGGAGCTGCTCGCCTGGCCCACGCGCCTGCTCCACCCGCTCCCCGAGGGCGTCACGGGCGCCGACGGCGCCATGCTCGAGCCGCTCGGCGTGGCCCTGCACGCCTGGGACCTCGGCCATGCCCGCGCCGCGACCACGGTGGCGGTAGTCGGCGCCGGACCGATCGGGCTGCTCCTCGTCCAGCTGGCCCTCGCCGCGGGCGCCACCCGCGTGATCGCCGTCGACCCGCTGCCGCACCGGCGCGCCGCCGCGCTGCGCTACGGCGCCGAGGTGGCGCTCGACCCGACGCAGGCGCGCGACGCCGCCACCTGGACGGAGCTCGCCGGCATCGGGTGCGACATCGCGTTCGAGGCCGCCGGGACGGACGACGCCATCGCCACCAGCCTCCTCGCGGTGCGGCCCGGCGCGAGGGTGGTGCTCGTCGGCATCCCCGACGGCGACCGGTCCTCGTTCCCCGCCGCGCTCGCGCGCCGCAAGGGCGTGACGCTGGTGATGGTGCGCCGCATGAAGGAGATGTACCCCCGCACCCTCGCGCTGGTGACGTCCGGGAAGGTGGACGTGCGCTCGCTGGTCACCGACCGCTTCCCGTTGGCCGAGGCGGCGACGGCCTTCCAGCAGGCGGCCGCGCGCGAGGGGCTCAAGGTGGTCGTCCGCCCGGCGGGGTAGCGCCTCCGGGAGCGGGCCTTCTCGTCGGTCTGCTGGTCGCCGTCGTCGCCGAATTGCTCCACCTCTGACCACCACGGGTCGAGGTCGCGGGGCGCTCGCCCGCACGAGGCGTGGCTGCGTCACGTCTCGGCCGCCATGGCGCTCGCTCGATCGGGACGGATGGTGGCATAGAGAAGCATGTCCCGGCGCTGGCCGGCGATCACCTGGTAGCTGCGGAGCAGTCCCTCACGGGCATATCCGGCTCGTTTGGCCGTGCGTACGGAACCGACGTTCCACGGCTCGATGAGTAGGGCAACGCGGAAGAGCTCCGGAATGCTCCACGCGAACTCCGTGAGCGCGACGAGAGCGTCGGTAGCGAGGCCGCTGCCACGAGCAGACGGAACAATGGAGTACCCCGCGGTCGCCCGCCCCTCGCTGAGCTCCTTGAGCCAGAGTCCGCAGTGTCCCACCGCGCGCTCCGTCTCCCTCACCACGATGGTGAAGGAGAACCCCGCGCCCGCGGCATGACGCTCCTGCTGGCGGCCCACCCACGCCAAAGCCTCGTCCTCCCCGGCGTGCGGGAGGAGCGTGCCGATGTGTGGCACGTAAGGGTCGGTCGACAGCTCGCGAGCCATGGCCACGTCCCGCTCCGCGACTGGACGGAGCTTGACGGCACCGTGCATCGGCGGTTCCGCGGGCCAAGCCGGAACGAACGTCGGGTCCATGCCTCCATTGTCGACGCGCGCGTCGCCGCGCAGGGGCACCTCAGTGGCTCGCCCGCCGAGTCGCCGCCCGGACCGCTCAGCCGTGGAGGGTGAGGACCAGCTCGCTCGGGCCGCCGTCGACGACGCGGACCGGGATGCCCCAGTCCTGGGACGCGAGGTGGCAGGCCGGGAACTCCACGGACGGGTCGCCGTCGCAGGAGGCCGCCTTGGCGGTGACGGACAGGACGGTCTGCGCCGCCCCTCCTCCCACTTCGTGATCTTGCGGATCTGCGAGATCACGAGCAGCCGGGGTGAGGCTGAGGTCGAGCGTGAGGTGCCGTTCCAGGTCGGTGCCCGTCCCGCCGCCGGTGACCAGCACCTCGCTGGGCGACGCCCCGACGGTGAGCTGCGTCGACGGCCCGAAGCGGTCGTCGAGCTTCTGGCCCGGGGGAGGCGTGAACACCACCCGCAGCGTCACCTCCGGCCCGACCTCGGTGACGGGGCGCGCGGTCCGGTGCGCCGCGCCGTCGTGCCGGGTGCCCGATCCGCCGTCGGGCACCGCGACGCGCGTGAGGCGGTGGGCGGCCGACTCGACGACGAGCAGGTGTGCGCCGTCGTCGGCGACGAGCAGCCCCGACGGCTCGGCGAGCCCCTGGGCCAGCGTCGTGACCTCGCCGGCGGCGGGGTCGTACAGCCGCACCGCGCCGTTGTAGGTGTCTGCCACGGCGACGCGCCCGTCGGGGAGGGCGGCCACGCCGAGCGGGTGCTGGAGGAGCGCCTGCTCCGCGGCGCCGTCGCGGTGCCCGAAGTCGAAGAGCCCCTGGCCGATCGCGGTGCGCACCTGCTCGGCGGCGAGGTCGACGGACCGCAGCGCGGAGGTCTCGGCGTCGGCGAGCCAGATCCGCCCGTCGTCGCCGACCGCGAACCCCGAGGGCTGGGCGAACCACGCCTGCATGAGGTCGCCGTCGACCAGGCCCTCGTTGCGCGTCCCGCCCACGCGGCGCAGGTAGCGGGCGGCCGGGTCGAACGTCCACAGCGTGTGGTCGCCGGCCATGGCGACGACGACGGCGCCCGCATGCTCCGACCACACGACGTCCCACGGCGAGCACTGCCGCAGCCGCCCGGCGGGGCCGTAGTCCTCGGTCGCCGGCTCGTCGCCGGGCAGGACGTTGTCGGGGGCGCCGACGAGGAACTGCTCGCCCGTCCCGGCGAGCGTGGTGACGTGGCCGTCGGCCAGCCGCACCCCGCGCAGGAGGTGGTTGACGGTGTCGGCGACGACGACGTCGTAGCCCACCTCGGCGGCGACGTCGCCCGGGAGGACGCACAGGCCGTTGGGCTCGCTGAACTCGGCGCTCTCCGCCGGCCCGTCGGTGCGCCCGCGGGAACCGGAGCCGATGACCCGGACGAGGGTCTCACCGTCGGGCGCGAGCTCGACGAGGCGGTGGTGGCCGGCGTCGGCGACGAGGACGTTCCCGCCCGGCAGCGCGGCCGCCTTGGCCGGGAAGCGCAGCAGACCCGGGGCGGGCTCCGGCGGGACGTACGGGCTGTCGCCGCGGTGGAGGGTGCCCTTGGCCTCGTGCTCGGCGACGAGCTGCTCGACGAGGACCGCGAGGTTGGGGGTGTGCCCCTCGCCGGCCATGTGGGCGACGATGTAGCCCTCGGGGTCGATGAGGACGAGCGTGGGCCAGGCGCGGGCGGTGTAGGCGGACCACGTGACGAGCTCAGGGTCGTCGAGGACCGGGTGGGCGACGTCGTAGCGCTCGACGGCGGCGGCGAGGGCGTCGGGGTCGGCCTCGTGGACGAACTTGGGGGAGTGGACCCCGACCGTGACGAGGACGTCGCGGTAGCGCTCCTCGAGCGGGCGGAGCTCGTCGAGGACGTGGAGGCAGTTGATGCAGCAGAACGTCCAGAAGTCGAGCAGGACGATCTTTCCGCGCAGGTCGGCGAGGCTGAGCTCGCGCCCGCCGGTGTTGAGCCAGCCGCGGCCGACGAGCTCGGAGGCGCGGACGCGGGGCGGGCGGGTGGAGCGAGACGGAGGTGCCGACGTCATGCAGGAAGCCTCGCACGCCGTCGGTCGGGGGACGCAGCCCGTCTCGGGCCGCGACGCACGGCGCCGCGGTGAGCGCCCGCGACGCCGCGCATCACGCCTGCACTCACTCCATGACGATGACGACCTTGTCGGCGGCACCGGGGGTGCCGGCCAGCGTGATCCCCTCGAGCGCGCGGTCGTACGGGAGCACGTCGCTGACGATCTCCCGGTACTTGTCGACGTTGGCGATGATGTCGTCCGTGACCTCGAAGATCTCGGTGGGGTAGCCCATGGCGAGGCGGATATCGACCTCTGTGGTGAGGAGGTCACCGAAGTCCACCGGCACCGGCTTCTTGTGCACCGCCGGGATGGAGACCACCGCCCGGTGCTTGACCATCCGGAGGATCGACTCGATGACCGCGGGCGCCCCGGCGGCGTCGACGTAGCCGTCGGTGTCGGGCCGGGTGTCGCGTACGAAGCTCGGTCCGGCGGTCCCGTGCAGCTCGATGAGGCGCTCCTTGACGTCCTCCTCCGCCGAGTTGATGACGGCGTCCGCGCCGACCCTCAGCGCCGTCTCCAGCCGCTTCGGCTGGATGTCGACGACGACGACGTGGCTGGCCCCTACCGCCTTGGCGGACAGGGCCGCACCGAGGCCGATCGGGCCGGCCCCGAACACGACGACCTTGGCGCCGGGCGTGAGCTCGAGCCGGTTGACGGCGTGGCGGGCGACGGCCATCGGCTCGTTGAGCGCGGCGACCTCCCACGGGATGTCGCTCGGGATGACCCGGAGCTGACGTCCCGGCTGGGCGTCGCGGACGACGACGTACTCCGAGAGGCCGCCCTGCGCGCCACCACTGCCCAGCAGACCGTCGGAGAAGGCCATCGTGTCGAAGACGACGTGGTCGCCGACGGCGAAACCCGTGACCTCCTCGCCGACCTCGCAGATCTCACCGGCGGGCTCGTGGCCGAGGCGCGTGGCCCCCTGGTGCGGCGGGATACCACCCACGGAGATGTACATCGCGTCCGAGCCGCAGATCCCGCTCGCGCGCATCTTGACGAGCACGTCCTTGGGACCGGCGGTCGGTGCCTCGACCTCCAGCATCTCGACCGTGCCCGGACCGGTGACGACGACGCTCCGCATGTCGGCTCCTTATCAATCGTGACAGGAACGTTCCTTTGGTGGCTTCGACGCTACGCGGGTGGGCGTGCCGACCCCGGGACCAAGGGCCTCGCCCCGGGCGCCGGCTCGTGCTCTCGGCGGCCGTGTGCGAGTCCGACGCGCTCAGGAGTCCTGCAGCACCGAGAGGACGTTGCCGGCCGGGTCGGTGAACCAGGCGATGAGCGGCCCGCCGCCGCGGAAGATGCCCTGCTCGTCGGTCTCCATCGGGGTGCCGGCGTACCGCTCGAACGTCACGCCGCGGCGCCCCAGCTCCGCGACGGCCGCCTCGACGTCGGGCACCGGGAAGTTGAGGACGGTGTAGCTCGCGGGAGTGTGGTCGGGCTTCGCGTAAGTAAGGACTCGGGCGCCGCCCGGCAGCTCGATGAAGGCGGTGCCGTGCTCGCCGGCGCCGGTCACGGTGAGGCCCAAGGTGTCCCGGTAGAAGCGGGCCGCGGCCTCGACGTCGTCGACGGAGAAGCCGGAGAAAGCGGTGGTGTTCTCGAACGGTGAAGTAGTCATGCCCTGGTAGACCGGCGGCGGGCGCGAGAGTCATCGCTCACGGCCCCCGGGTTACGGTGCGGCTATGAGCAACCTGACCGCCGTGGGCGACCGAGACTCCTGGCGCTGCTGGCTGTGCGACGAGCCGGTGGACCCGGACGCCTCGGTGAACTCCGACCGCGGCCCCAGCGTGGACCTCGGGATGGCCAAGCCGAAGAAGGGCGCACCCGCCGTCGAGCGGCTCGCCCACCGCGCCTGCAACACGCGCAAGGGCGCGGTGACGCCGGTGGTGCCGTGGTCGCCGGACCTCTTCGTCGTCGACCCCGCCCCGATCGTCGCGACCGTGGAGCGCCTCGGGCGCAAGGGTGGTCGCGAGGTGGTGGCGCGCTGCCCGAGCCGCCAGGACGCCGACGCCGCCGCCGCGTGGCTCGTGGACCGGCTGTCGCGCTTCGCCCCCGACCGGGCGTTCACCACGCAGGTCGAGCCGGGCGGCGGCCAGTTCCTCCTGGTGCTGCGCACCGCCTGACCGCCCGCCGCGCTGCCGTCCCCCGGCGGAGCCAGCCCCGCGTGCCCCGGCCGCCGGGCCGGCGCTAGGACCCGCGCCTAGCATGTGCCGCATGCTCTTCGCCTTCTCCGTGGCCCCGACCGTCACCGACGCCGCCGACGGTTCGGTCTCCGAGGCGGTCGCCGCGGCCATCCGGGTGGTTCGCGCCTCCGGCCTGCCGAACGAGACCACCTCGATGTTCACCACCATCGAGGGGGAGTGGGACGAGGTCATGCCCGTCATCAAGGCGGCGTGCGACGCCGTCGCGGCGTTCAGCCCGCGCGTGAGCCTGGTCCTCAAGGCCGACCTGCGCCCCGGGCACGACGGCCAGCTCACCGCGAAGGTCGAGCGCGTCGAGGAGCGGCTGGGCACTGACCCCGCCTGACGGGCGGCGCGCGAGGGGAGCACTCGCCACGGACGGCGCCGACGTCGAGCGCGCGGCGGTCCTCGCCCGAGGTGGCACTGTGTCCCCATGGGATCCGAGCATTTCGACGCCATTGCCGCTGACTGGGACAACGACGAGGCCAAGGTCGCCCGCGCGCGGGGGGTGGCCGACGCCGTCGCGCACGCCGTGCCCCTCGACCACGAGATGCGGCTGCTCGAGTACGGCGCCGGCACCGGCCTGGTCACCCAGGCGCTGGTGGACCGCGTCGGGGCCGTGACGCTCGCGGACAACTCCGCCGGCATGCGGGCGGTCATCCAGGAGAAGATCGACGCCGGTGTGCTCCCGGGCGCCCGGGTGTGGGACCTCGACCTGGAGACGCAGCCCGCCCCGGACGAGCAGTTCGAGGTCGTCGTCACGTCCCTCGTGCTCCACCACGTCCGCGACATCGCGGGGGTCCTGCGCCGGTTCGTCGAGCTTCTCGTGCCCACCGGCTACCTGTGCATCGCCGACATGGACCGGGAGGACACCGGCTTCCACGGCGCCGACTTCGGCGGCCACCCCGGGTTCGACCGCGCGGAGCTCACGGCCCAGCTCGCCGAGGCCGGCCTGAGCGACGTGTCCGTGGAGGACTGCGGCGAGCTCGTCAAGGACGGCGTGCCCTACTCCGTGTTCATGGCCGTCGCCCGCCGGGCCGTCTGAGCCGGCGGCTACGTCCTCCGACAGGCGAGGGCCGGGCGAACGCGTCGCCCGGCCCTCGTCTGTCGGTCTTCAGTACCGCTGTTAGTGGACGCCGGCCGGGACCTGCTCGGCTCCCGCCGTCGTCGGCTTGCGGACGAGGAACGAGAAGGCGACGGCGACGACGGCCAGCGCCGCCCCGCACAGGAACGCGTCGTGGATGCCGCCGGCCTGTGCCTCGACACCGCCGAGCCCGTCGGCGACGCCCGCGGCGGTCCGGGTGCTCATCACGGTGATGAACAGCGCGGTGCCGGCGCCGCCGGCGAGCTGCTGGAGCGTGTTCATGATCGCGCTGCCGTGGGAGTACATGGACGGCTCCACCGAGCCGAGCGCCGACGTCATGAGCGGGGTCATGAGGCAACCCAGGCCGATGCTCAGCATCACGTGGGCGGCGACGACGTGCCACGTGGCGCTGTTCGCCGAGAGCAGCGTCATCGTCCCGAGCGCGCTGGCGACGACGACGGAGCCGGGGATGACCAGCGGGCGGGGGCCGACGCGGTCGAAGAGCCGGCCGACGAACGGGGCGATGAGGCCCATGGTGAGCCCGCCGGGCAGCAGGACGAGGCCGGTCTCCAGCGCGGTGAGGCCCATGACGTTCTGCAGGAAGATCGGCAGCAGGATGAGGGTCCCGAACAGGGCGCCCATGGAGATGAGCATCATGCCGATCCCGACGGAGAACGTGCGGGAGCGGAAGGGGCGCAGGTCGAGCAGGGCCGCGTCGTCGCGCTGGAGGCGGATCTGGCGCCAGGCGAAGACCGTGAGGGCCGCGGCGCCGATGACGAGGGGCACCGCCGGGGAGATGGCGGCGTTGCCCTCGGTGGCCTCGCCGATGCTGCTGAGGCCGAAGATGAGCCCGCCGAACGCGGCGGCGGACAGCACGATGGAGAGCACGTCGACGGGGACGGCCCGCGGGGTGGTGATGTTCTTGACGAGCTTGGCGCCGAGGATCACCGCGGCCGCCGCGATGGGCAGCACCGTGAGGAACATCCAGCGCCACCCGAGGTTGGCGAGGATGAACCCGGAGAACGTCGGGCCGACGGCCGGCGCCACCGCGATGACGATGGAGATGAGCCCCATCGTGCGGCCGCGGCGGGAGATCGGCACGAACGTGAGCACCGTGGTGATGAGCAGGGGGAGCATGACGGCGGTGCCGCTCGCCTGGATCACTCGCGCGGCCACGAGGACCGGGAACAGCGGGGCCACCGCGGCCAGCGCGGTACCCACCGTGAAGGTGGACATCGCCGCGATGAAGACGGCCCGGGTGGAGAACCGCGTGAGGATGAGCCCCGTCGTGGGGATGACGACGGCCATGGTGAGCATGAACGCCGTGGTGAGCCACTGCGCGGTCGCCGCGGTGACGGCGAACTCGTCCATGAGGTTGGGGATCGCCACGCTCATGACGGTCTCGTTGAGGATCATGACGAACGAGGCGACGAGCAGCACGCCGATGACGAGCTTCACCTGAGCCGACACGGTCGCCTCTGGTGACGGGGCGCCCGCGGGCGAGGTGGTGCGTTGATCGACGCTCATGGTGCGGCTCCTGGGGGAAGTGGTTCGGACGGCCGCGATGCCCCCACGACGGCGACGCTCCCGCCCGCAGGGGCAGCGTCGCGCACCGGGGGTGGAGTCTACGGTCGCCCTACCCGGCGTCCGCCAGGCTTTTTGCGCAACCCCGAGGGGCGGCGATTTATGCCGGGCGACGACGGCGGCCACCACCGTTCGTCGACGGGTGTCACGCATCTCTCGTCCGGGGGTGTGACGCATCGCTCAGGTCCACACTTCGGCCTGACGCGCGGCGCGCCGTCGGACCCGCCTAGCGTGGCCGAGGGAGCCGTGCCTGTGCCGGCGAACCGCTGGCGCCCCCGCGTGACGGCGCCCCCGTGTGGCCCCCGGTCGGGGGCACCCGACTCCACGGCATTCCCCTGAGGAGCTTTCACCTGTGCCCATCGCCATCCTGGCCCTTGCCCTCGGCGCCTTCGGAATCGGGACCACCGAGTTCGTCATGATGGGCATGCTGCCCAACGTGGCCGGCGACCTCGGTGTCGACGTGCCCACCGCCGGGCAGTACATCTCCGGCTACGCGCTCGGCGTCGTCGTCGGGGCACCGCTGCTGACGGCGCTGACGGTGCGACTGGCGCGCCGGTGGACGCTCGTCGGTCTGCTCGTGCTCTTCACCGTCGGCAACCTCCTGTCCGCGCTCGCGCCCACGCACGAGACCCTGCTGGCCACCCGCTTCCTCAGCGGCCTGCCGCACGGCGCGTTCTTCGGCGTCGCCGTCCTCGTCGCCGCGGCGCTGGTGGACCCGCAGCGCCGTGGCCGGGCGATGGCGACCGTCATGCTCGGCCTCACCCTCGCCAACGTCGTCGGCGTCCCGGTGGGCACGTTCGTCGCGCAGAGCGTCGGCTGGCGCTGGACCTTCGCGGTCGTGGCGTTCATCGGCCTCGCCGCGACCCTCGCCGTCGCGGCCCTCGCCCCCCGGGACGACGCCGGCAGCTCGGCGACCGGATCGCTGCGCGCCGAGCTCGCGTCCTTCGCGAGGCCGCAGGTGCTGCTCACGCTCGCCGTCGTCGTCTTCGGGATGGGCGGGTTGTTCGCCGCCTACAGCTACGTCGCCCCCATGCTCACCGACGTGTCGGGGCTGCAGGAGTCGGCGGTGCCGTGGGTGCTCGTCGTCGTCGGCGTCGGGATGACGGTCGGTTCCGTCGTCGGCGGGCGGCTCGCGGACCGCAGCACGCTCGGGACCCTCGCCGGAGGGATCGTGCTCGTCATCGCGGTCCTCGCCGGCCTCGCGGCGCTCCTGCACAGCGCCCCCGCCGCGATCGCGCTGCTCTTCCTCCTCGGGTTCGCCAGCCTGGGCATGGGCCCGGCGATCCAGATGCGCATCATCGAGCAGGCCGGCGGCGCGCCGACCATGGTCTCCGCCGGCGTGCAGTCGGCGTTCAACATGGCGAACACCATCGGCGCGTGGCTCGGCGGCCTGGTCATCGCCGCCGGTGCGGGGCTGCGCGCCCCGAACCTCGTGGGCGCTGGGCTCGCCGTCGTCGGCCTGGCCTTCCTCGCGTGCTCGGCTCTGCTCGAGGTGCGGCAGCGGCGGGCGGCGGGTGCTGCGGGTGCTGGTCCGGTCGACGAGGACGCGCGCGTGCCCGTACCGGCCTAGCCCTCTCGGGCCGGGCGCTGACGCCGGGCTCGTCACGCGAGCCGGCGGACGGGCACCTCGGTCTCCACCGCCTGGTCACCCCGGCGCTCCACCCGGACCACGGGGCGGCCGTCCTGTTCTGCCACGGCCTCGACGAGCTCGCCGTCGCGGAACAGCAGGGCCGCGTGGTCGTCGGCGGCGTAGCCGTCACCGAGCACGCCGTCGGCCACCCAGCCGAGGTACTTCTCGCGCCGTCCGGGTTCTCCGAGGTAGTGCGGGCAGGCGCTGCCGCGCAGGAGGCCGAGGCCGTCCGGCAACGGGGCCAGCGGCCCGAACGAGTCGGTCGACGCCCCCTCGAACCAGCAGTTCATGCCGGCACTGACGCCGGCGAGCACGGTGCCGTTGGCGGCCGCCTCACGGAGGAGCTCCGGCAGGCCGTGGAGGCGCCAGACGGCGAGCAGGTTCGCCGTCGACCCTCCTCCGACGTAGATCACGTCCTGCTCGAGCAGCATGCGGGGGTCGCGGTAGCCCCAGGGCTCGTGGGAGAACAGCGAGAGCACCGACGTCTCGGCCCGGTCGGCGAACGCGGCCTCGAACCGGCGGCTGTAGTCGTTGTCGTCACCGCTCGCCGTGGGGACGAAGCAGACCCGGGGTCGAGCGGCGCCGGTCAGGTCGAGGAGGAAGTCGTCGAGGGCGGACGTCCCGTCGTCGGACATCGAGAAGCCACCGCCACCGAGCGCGAGAACCGTTCCGAGCATGCCGGGGACGGTAGCAGCGGCCATCCACACCCCGGGGATGGGCCCGGCGGCGCCGTTCGCGCGCCGGCGATCCCGGCAGGGAGAGCCGTGCGGATGACTGATGCGCTGGTGACTGTGGACGTCGACGGCGCGTCCGAGCGTCCCTGCTTTTGCGGACGCGTGGGTCTATCCACACCCCGGGAGGAGGCCCGGCGGGATGTCGGTGGTGGGTGGTTGACTGCTCCTAGTAGTCGAACAAGCGTTCGAGGAGGTGGTCCGGGTGGCCGCGGTGCTGGAGCCGTTGAGTGACCTGGAGCGCGCCGCGGCCACCTTGGCGCAGGTCGATCTGGCGGACCTGTCGGGTGAGGCGCTGGCGGAAGGCCTCACGCGACTGGAGGCGGTGGAGGGGCGGCTGTGCGCCGCGCGCGCACGGCTGGTGGCGGCGATCGACGCGGACGGGACGTGGGCCGCCGGTGGGGCGCGATCGTTTCCGGCGTGGATCCGGGAACACACGGGCCGCTTCGACCGGGAGGCGTCGCGGATGACGCGTGAGGCGCGGGCGCTGCGGGACCACCTGCCCGGGACGGCGAAGGCGCTGGCCGCCGGGGAGATCGGCCCGGACCATGTGGCGTCGATCGTGCGGCTGGGGACGGCGTCGCCGGAGTGCATCCGGGTGCTCGCGGATCCGGACGTCGGTGAGGGCTTCCTCATTCGCCAGGCGCGGGTGCTGGACGCGGGACGGTTCCACACGGTGATGAAGAACTGGGCGTTGCGTGCGGATCCGGCGGCCGGGGACCGGCGGTGGAAGGACGAGTCCGAGCGCGAGGAGCTCTCCCTGGCCAAGACGCTGGATGGCTACCACGGCAAGGTCTGGCTCTCCGAGGTGAACGGCGCGCTGGTGCTCGCGGCCCTGCAGGCGAGGGCCGGGCGCCGCGGCAAGGATGACCTGCGGACCCCGAACCAGCGCCGCGCGGCGGCCCTCGTCGAGCTGGCGGGGACGATGCTCGACTCGGGAAAGCTCCAGCCCGGCGCGCGGATCCGGCCCCACATCGCGATCACCGCCACGATCGGGACGCTCACGGCGATCGTCCGCGCCCAGCGCCCCGGTGCGCCGTGCCGACCCCCGGCGGCACCGGGCGCGTTCGGCAGTACGGATGCGGGACCGGCTGCCGACGTCCGCGCCGCCGATGCCGGCCCCGGAGCGGCCGCCGCCGCCGGCGGGGCTCGCAGCGCAGGTGCCGGCACGGGTGCCGCGGACCTCGAGGCCGGGGGCGGGATGTGGGGTGAGTTGCTGGGGACGATCGAGACGGCGCTGGATCACGCACAGCTCGGCGGCACCGAGCCCGCCACCCTCGAGGACGGCACGCCGATGCCATTCGGGCTCTTCGCGCAGCTGGCGTGCAACTCCGCGCTGCACCGCGTGGTGTTCGGTGCGGACTCGGAGATCCTCGACGTCGGCCGGGAGGAGCGGTTGTTCACCACCGGTCAGACCCGCGGGATCATCGCCCGGGACGGGCAGTGCCGATTCCCCGGCTGCACCGCGCCGCCGGGGCAGGGCGAGATCCACCACTCGCTGTGGTGGTACGCGCAGCACGGGAAGACCGACACGGCCAACGGCATCCTGCTGTGCCGCTACCACCACGGGTTCGTCCATCAGCGCGAGCTGAGCATCGAGCGCTACCCCGACCAGTGGCGGTTCGTCCGGCCCAACGGCCACACCTTCGGCACCACCCCGCTCCACACCCGCAACGAGCCGATGCTGCAGTGAAGTGCGTGGTCGGTGGGTCGATGAAGGTCCGCCGCGCTGGCGCTCGCGGGCGGCGGGACTCCGCGCGATGCACCGACGCGATGGTGCCGGTGCCGGTGCCGGTGCCGGTGCCGGTGCCGGTGCCGGTGCTGGTGCTGGTGCCGCTCGATATGGTGACGGCCTGCGCGGGCCCCTGCCCGACTGTGACGACAACGGGAGCGGCCTGCATGTCCGCGAGTGAAGCGACGACCACCGTCCACCGCCCCGACGGCGAGATGCCGGCGCACGTGTGGCTGCCGCCCGGCGGCACCGGTCCCGGGCTGCTGCTCCTCCAGGAGATCTTCGGCGTCAGCGCCTACATCCGGGACCGCGCTCAGGACCTCGCCGACCTGGGCTACGTCGTCCTCGCGCCGGAGCTGTACTGGCGCACGGGCACCATGGTGGACGAGTCACGTCCGGACTTTCTTGAGCAGGGGATGGCGCTGCAGGCGCAGCTCGACTGGGACGAGACGGTGGCCGACGCGGTCGCCGCCCTCGACACGCTCCGGGCCCGGCCTGAGGTCGACGGCGGCGTGGGCGTCGTCGGGTTCTGCTTCGGCGGGGGAGTGGCCTTCAACGTCGCCGCCGTCGCCGACGTCGACGCCCTCGTCTCCTACTACGGCTCGTCCCTGCCGCAGCTGCTGCCCCTGGCCGACCGGGTGAGCGCGCCAAGCCTGCACCACTTCGGCACGGCGGACGCCTACATCCCGATGGAGAAGGTCGAGGAGATCCGGGCCGCGGTGGACGGGCCGGAGGTGGAGTTCCACCTGTACGACGGCGCCGGGCACGCCTTCGACAACCCGAACCCGATGTTCGTCCACGAGGCCGCGCGCGCGGACGCATGGCGGATCACCACGGAGTTCCTCGCCCGTCGCCTGCCGGTCTAGCGTCCGGCGGGTCGATGACACCCGCCGAGGAGTGTCCGTCCTTGCACCTCCCCGTGTGGCCGGGTCGGTGGTGAGCACCGGGAGTGCCGGAGCTGGGGGCGCCGATCTCGGCTCCTTCGCCGCCCTGGTCAGCGCCGGTTCTCGAGCGCGCGGCGTCGTGCGGCGTTGTAGACCGGCGCGAGCCTCGCGAACCGGACCCCGAGCACCGCGAGCGTGACGACCTGGGGAAGCGCCCCCATCCAGTGCCGTGCGAGCCCGAGCTCCGGGTGCGCCTCGTCGAAGGCCGGGCCGCCGGCCTCGGGATACATCCGCGAGAAGCCGATGGGCATGACGACGAAGAGGACGACGGTCATGGCCAGCAGCAGGAGGAAGTCGGGGGCGTCCTCCCAGCGTGCCTTCGGTGCGAGGACGAGCGCACCGACCGGGGCGAGCAGGCACACCACGACCATCAGGGCGGCGGGGACCGGCACCGCCGGCCAGGGGACGATCACGTCCCACTTGGTGTCGCTGAGCGGCCCGAACTGGCCGCCGGCGAGGAGCCCCGACGCGAACATGAGCAGGACGAGGGCCAGCACCGTGTAGGCCGCGGCCATGAAGATTGCGCGTCCGACGACGTACTGGCGTGCCACGTCCTCGGACACATCGGACGGGGCGGGTCTGATCATTACGCCACACTAGGCCTGCGGGCCCCCGGGGAGCCTGCCCTCGGGAGCCCAGCCCTTGGCGCGACCTACGCTCAGGGCAGCGGTGCCTGCTTCATGAGCGCCGACGCGTACACGTTGCTGATCCGCACCCCGTCGAGCCACGCCGTGAGCCGCGCCGCCTCGGCGTCCAGGGCGGCGCGGGCGGTGGCGCCGACGTCGGCCCGGAGGATGACGCGAACCCGAGCGTCATCGTCCTGCGCCCAGGCGCCGACGATCCGCCCGTCCCACCACGCGGTGTTCCCGGCGTTGCCGTTGCTGTCGAAGAGATAGGGCACGTCGGCGGGGTCGAGGTAGAAGCTACGGCCCTTCCAGCCCATCGTCGTCGGGTCGAGCGTCGGCAGCAGCGCCGCCCACGGCTCCGGCCGGAGGACCGGATCCACGTCGTCAGGCAGCACCCAGCCGGTCTGCCCGCCGTCCAGGCTCACCTCGACGGCGTCGACGGCGGCGAGCGCCGCTCGCACGCTGGCCTTGGTCGAGCCGAGCCACCACTGGACGTCGTCGACCGTGCCGGGGCCGAAGGTGCGCAGCCAGCGGCGGACGAGCTCGGCGTAGCCCTCCGCCTCGGTCAGCGGCTCGGGCGGCTCGCCGAGCCACGACTCCATGAGCGTCCACGTGGGCCGGCCGATGCGCCAGTGGCCGGCGTTGGGTCCGCGCACGATGCGCCCCTCGGCGCCGAGGAGCGTGAGCACGCGCGGCGCCATCTGGAACGTCCCGCCGTACTTCTTGTCGAGGTTCGCGGTGACCGTCCCGGCGAGCTCGGGGAGCTGCTCCCGCAGCTGCCGTGCCGAGAGCGGCTCTGATCCGGCCAGGCGGACGACGACGGCGTGCGTCGCCGCGGCGAGCCACGCGGCGCCGTCGTCGGCCACACCGTGCTTCTCGGCGTCCCGGGTGATGAGGCGGCGCTGCTCGGCGGCCACCCGCGCGGAGGCGCTGCCGAGCGCCGCGGGAAGCAGGTCGCGCGGGAAGACGAACAGCGTGCGGCGCATCGCCAGCTGCTTGACCACGCTGCGGTCCTCGTACAGTGCACGGTCCACGTCCTCTGGCGTCCCCGACGTGGTGCGTGCGTGGACGGCGAGGTGGACGGTGGCCGGCTCGGTGGCGTGCAGGACCGTCATCGCGCGCGTGACCGCGACCGCGTCGGGCAGGCGGTGGTCCGGGTGCAGGCCGTGGCGCAGTGCGAGTCGGCTGCGGCGTTCGTCGTCGTCGATGTGGCGCATCGGTGCCCACTATGCCCGGCCGGGCGGCGTGCGCGGGACGGGACCGCCGGCCGGGACGGGACAGCGTCCATGGGGCCGGATGGACCGCGCGGGGCCGGACGAACCGCGCGGGGCCGGACGAGCCACGGGACGCCGGTCACCAGCACGGGGCGGTCCGGCGGACCAGGCCCGGGCGGACGAGAGAATGTCCCCGTGATCTCGTTCCAGGCTCCCGCCCCGGCGCGGACCGCCCTGGCGGTGTGGGGCGCGGGCCTGGTGGCCTACGTCGTCGCCGTCACCGGCCGCACCTCCCTCGGCGTCGTCGGCCTCGAGGCGGCCGAGCGGTTCGACATCTCCGCGGCCGGGCTGTCGATGTTCGTCGTCGTCCAGCTCGCCGTGTACGCCGCCGCCCAGGTGCCGGTGGGGATCATCCTCGACCGGGTCGGCTCCCGCGCCCTCATCGCCGTCGGGACCGTCATCCTCGCCGCCGGCCAGCTCACCCTCGCCCTCGCCGACACCCTTCCCCTCGCGCTGCTCGCCCGCGTGCTCGTCGGTATCGGTGACGCGACGGCGTTCGTCTCGGTCCTGCGGCTCATCCCCAGCTGGTTCCCCGTGCGCCGCATTCCGGTGCTCACCCAGATGACGGGGATCGTCGGCCAGACCGGGCAGATCATCTCGGCCGTCCCGTTCATGGCCCTGCTCCACGCCGAGGGATGGGCCCCGGCGTTCCTCTCCCTCGCCGGGCTCGGCGTCTTCACGACGATCCTCGTCCTCGCCGTCGTGCGGGACGCCCCGACCCCGCAGGGCGTGGACCGGACGACGGCGGTGCCCACCGTCCGCCCGGGCCCCGAGCCGTTGCGGCGGGTGCTCGCCCTGCCCGGGACGTGGCTCGGGTTCTTCACCCACTTCGTCTCCCTGTTCCCCACGAACACGTTCATGCTCCTGTGGGGCGTCCCCTTCCTCACCGCGGGCCAGGGGATGAGCGCGCAGGCCGCGAGCGCGCTGCTCACCGTCGCCGCGCTCACCGGGATCGTCGGCGGGCCGGTCATCGGCACCCTCCAGGGGCGCCACCCGCTGCGCCGGTCGTCGCTGGTGGTCGGGACCGTCGCGCTCACCATCGCCGTCTACGCGTCGGTGCTCGTCCCGGCCACGCCGCGGCCGATGGCGCAGCTCGTCCTCCTCGTCGTCGTCCTCTCGCTCTCCGCGACGGCGGCGAACGTCGGCTTCGACTTCGCCCGCAGTTTTGTGCCCTCGGCGCGGCTCGGCACCGCGACCGGCCTGGTCAACGTCGGCGGGTTCGTCTCCTCGCTCGCGGCGATCTACCTCGTCGGGCTCGTCCTCGACCTCGTCCGGCCGGACGGCGCGTACGACCTCGCGGACTTCCGCCTCGCCTTCGCCAGCCAGGGGCTGGTGTGGGCGGTCGGCCTCGTCGGGCTCGTGTGGTCGCGCCGCGCCACGCGACGGCGGATGGCGACCGAGGGCGTCGTCGTCCCGCCGGTGCGCGAGGTCGTTGCGCGGCTGCGCGCCGAGGCCCCGCGGCGACGGCGGCGTCGGCCAGGCCTGGCACCGACGCCGGAGCCCCGGGAGCCGTCGGAGCGAGACGGGGGCAGTGAGGAGGTCTGACACGCCGTTCTGTCGACCTAGGACCTTCGGTCGTAGCGACCACCCGGTCCGGCTGCCAGCGTGGTGGGTACCTGACCGGACAAAGGAGTTCCTGTGCAGAACGTGACCTGGGATGAGACCTACGACGTCGTCGTCGTCGGGGGAGGGACCGGCATCGTCGCCGCCCTCGCCGCCGCCGAGGAGGGCCTGACCGCCCTCGTCGTCGAGAAGAGTGAGTACCTCGGCGGGTCGACCGCCCTCTCCGGCGGCGGGATGTGGATGCCCGGCAACCACGTCCTGCGGGAGAAAGGCATCGCCGACAGCCGCCAGCGCGCTGAGACCTACCTCGACGAGGTCGTCGGTGAGACCGCGCCCCGCGAGCGACGCGTCGCCTTCCTCGACCACGACGCCGACGCCGTCGAGCTGCTCCGCCGATGCACGCCGCTGCGCTTCTCCCACATGCGCGAGTACGCCGACTACTTCTCCGAGACCAGGGGTGGCTCCGCCATCGGCCGGTCCATCGAGCCCGCGCCCTTCGACCTCGCCTCCCTCGGCGAGGACGCCGGCCTCGTGCGCAAGGGCAGCCTCGAGGCGCCCGTCCCGATGCCCATCACCTCGATGGACTACAAGTGGATGAACCTCATGACCCGGATGCCCCAGCGGGCCCTGCCCAAGGTGGCGGGCCGCGTCGCGCAGGGCATCGGCGGCAAGGTCATCAAGCGCAACTACGTCGCCGGTGGTGCGGCGCTCGCGGCCGGCCTCGTCGCCGGGGCGCGCCGGGCCGGCGTCCCGCTGTGGACCTCCAGCCCGCTGCGCGAGATCGTCCTCGACGGCGACCGGGTGGTCGGCGTCGTCGTCGAACGGGAGGGCCGGACCGTGCGCGTGGAGGCGCGCTGCGGCGTCGTCCTCGCCGCCGGCGGCTTCGACCACAACCTCGCCATGCGCCGTGAGCACCAGTCGACGGCGCTCGAGGCAGGGTGGAGCTTCGGCAACCCGGCCAACACCGGTGAGGTTCTCCGCCTGGCGCAGGACGCCGGCGCCGACCTCACATTGATGGGCCAGTCGTGGTGGTTCCCGGCGGTCCCGCCCGCCGCCCCGGGCGGGGAGCCGAGCGTGCTCCTCGCCGAGCGGTCCCTGCCCGGCTCCCTCATCGTCGACGGCACCGGTCACCGGTTCTTCAACGAGTCGTGCGACTACATGACCGCCGGGCGCATCATGCTCGGCCACGACGACGGCGAGGCCCCGCACCTTCCGGCGTGGCTGATCTTCGACCAGAAGTACCGCAACAGCTACGTCTTCGGGGGTGGCCTCATGCCGGGCCAGGCGCTGCCCAAGGCCTGGTACGAGGCCGGGCTGGCGCACAAGGCGTCGAGCATCGAGGAGCTGGCCGGCGCGCTCGGAATCCCCGGGGTGCGCGACGGCGTCGCCCGGTTCAACCTCCTCGCCACCCAGGGGCACGACGACGACTTCGACCGCGGCCTGTCGCACTACGACCGTTACTACGGGGACCCGACGAACACGCCCAACCCCAACCTGCGCCCGCTCACCAAGGCGCCGTACTACGCCGTCCGGGTGGTCCCCGGCGACCTGGGCACCTGCGGCGGCGTGCGGGCCGACGCGCACGCCCGCGCGCTCCGCCCGGACGGCACGGCCATCGACGGGCTCTACGCCACGGGCAACTGCGCCGGCAACGCCTTCGGCCACTACTACCCGGGCCCGGGGGCGACCATCGGCCAGGGCGTCACGTTCGCCTACGTCGCCGCGTTACACGCCGCCGGGCGGCTGGGTGCCGGCGAGGGCACCCTGCGGGGCGCCGCTGATCGTCGGGTCGGTTAGGCCTCCCGGCCCCGGGACCATGGTCCCGGGGCAGGTACGGCACCACGGGCAGAATCGGCCGTACCGAGCACACTCGACGCGGGACGCCCCGCTCTGTGGGACCCCGCCGCCGACGGCCGGGGCCCAGAGCGAGAGGAGTCACCGTGGAGATCACGGGCAAGGTCTTCGTCGTCACCGGCGGGGGCAACGGCATCGGACGCCAGGTGGTGCGCGGCCTGCTGGCGCGCGGCGCCCGGGTGGCTGCCGTGGACGTCAGCGAGACCGGCCTCGCCGAGACGGCCGACCTCGCCCACGCCGCCCAGCGGCTCACCACCCATGCGCTCGACCTCACCGACCGGACCGCCGTGGAGGCACTGCCGGCCGCCGTCGTCGCCGCCCATGGTCAGGTCGACGGCGTCCTCAACATCGCCGGGATCATCCAGCCCTTCGTCCGCGTCAACGATCTCACGTACGAGCAGATCGAGAAGGTCATGAACGTGAACTTCTGGGGGACCGTGCACATGTGCAAGGCGTTCCTCCCGTACCTGCTCGAGCGGCCGAGCGCGGCGCTGCTCAACGTCGCCAGCATGGGGGCGCTCGCGCCCGTGCCCGGGCAGTCCGTCTACGGGGCGTCGAAGGCCGCCGTCAAGCTCTTCACCGAGGGCCTGTACGCCGAGCTGGTTGACACGCCGGTGGCGGTGACGGTCGTCTTCCCGGGGGCCATCGCCACGAACATCACGACGAACTCCGGCGCGGCCGTCCCCGGCCGGGCGCGGTCGGCGAAGAGCTCGACGACGAAGACGACGTCGGCGGCCGAGGCGGCGCGGATGATCATCGCTGCGGTCGAACGCGGGGCCTACCGGGCCACCCTCGGCAACGACGCCCGGGGGCTCGACCTCCTCGCGCGGCTGTCCCCGCGCCGGGCCACGGACATGATCGCCGGGAAGATGAAGTCCTTGCTCGGCGAGCCCACCTCTCCGCGCTGACCCAGCGCCACGCACGCGACCGCTCCGGCCGGGGGCGTGGCCGTGCGCCGCCGCAGCTCCGTGCGCGCCCGGGTGACGAATGCGTCGTACCGGGCGCGCGCCCGGCGATCTGCCCACTCCCCGAGAGCAGCGCTCGTACGCCCTTGTGTGCGCTAACACTGCCCGCTAGCATCCGTGGTGAGCCCCGTCGTCTCCGACGTGGATCTGAAGCAAAGGTGCTGATGCAATGCTCCGGAGGAGTCCCCGCTGCCCGATGTCGTGCAACGGCACGGCCAGGGTGCCGCGAGGACACGACGGGGTGCTCGACGGCGCACGCGCGGACATCGACTCGGCGTGGAACCCGGTGCAGTCACCGGGCCCATCCGGGTCATGAGCACCAGGGTGATGGGGGGCCGTCCGACGGCTCCGCAGGGCCCGGGGCAGCCCGTTGCGGCTGACGCTCCGGCGCACCCGGACGGCCGGAAGTCCCGGTCGTTCGTAGGTTCGGTTCGGCCACGCGCCGACCGGGAACTGGAGAACCGAATGAACAGGAATGGGCTGCTCGCTCGCGCCGGCATCGGCGCCGCGGGAGCAATGCTGCTGACCGCGGTCGCCGGGGCGGCGATCGCGGACGAGGTCGACCAGGACAACGTCGACATCAACGTCGAGATCGCGGAGGTCCCGCCGGTCGGCGCGCTCACGATGAGCGTCGCGGCGGACTCGACCACCCTGACCGAGGTCGACTCCGGAGACCCCGACATCCGGCAGTTCAACGGAACCCTGCCCACCGTCACGGTCAGCGACGACCGGGAAGAGGTCCCCGAGGACGTGTTCTGGTACGTCACCGGGCAGTCCTCGGCCTTCTCATCCGACGACGCGGGCGCGACGGACCTCCCGGCCGGCCACCTCGGCTGGACGCCGGAGGTCACCGATGAGGACGGCACCGGCGCTGTCGCCGCGGGCGACGAGGTCCTCACGGTCCTCGACGAGGGGCCCAACGCCGTCGGCCTCGTCGCCGAGGAGCTCCTCGCGCTCTCGCTCGACTCGCAGGAGGCGAGCGTGCAGGGCGAGTGGGAGGCCAGCGCCGACCTCTTCCTCAAGACGCCGGTGGACGTCGCACCGGGCAGCTACGAGGCCACGCTGACGCTGACCCTGTGGGAGGACGAGCTCTGACCGGACCGTTGACCGAGACGTAATCTCGTGGGTCGGGGCCGCGCGCACCGCGCGGCCCCGACCCGGGGCCCGCCGCAGGCCCCTACCCGGGCCTGATCACGACCCAACCCCTGCGATCACCAGGACTGCCGTGCCCACCTCCCCTCTGCGCCTCGACGCGCTCGCCCGAACGCTGCTCCACACGGCGGCGTTCGCCCTCGCGTTCTGCGCTGCCCTCCTCGCCGCGCTGCCCGCTGCCGCGGCCACAGACGAGCCCCCGGACCTCCGGTGGTCGGTCTCGCCCGCGGACGAGTCCGGGCCGGACGACCGGAGGGTCGTCGAGCACGAGCTCGACCCGGGGGAGACCGTCGAGGACCGCTTCGCCGTGCGCAACATCAGCGAGGAAGAGGTGACCTTCACGCTCACGGCCGCCGACGGCTTCTACACGCGGACGGGCCGCTTCGACATCCTCGCCTCCGACCGGGAATCGGTCGGGGCGGGTACGTGGATCACCGTTCCTGAGAGCGTCACCGTCGGCCCTGGGGAGACGGAGATCGTCGACTTCTCCCTCACCGTGCCCGAGCGCGCCGAGCCGGGCGACCACGCCGCCGGCATCACCGCGTCGATCCTGTCGGTGCAGACCGGGGACGACGGCACGAGCGTGGGCGTCGAGAGCCGCATCGGGTTCCGGGTGCTCACCCGGGTGACCGGGGAGATCACGCCGGCGGCGGCCGTGCAGAACGTCGACGGCGTCTACGACCTCTCATGGAACCCGCTGCGCCCCGGTGAGGCGACCGTGACGTTCGAGCTCGTCAACGAGGGCAACACGCGACTCCTCGCGGAGGGCACGGTGAACGCCGGCGGGGGGAGTACGGCGTTCCCGCCCGAGGACGAGAACCGCCAGGAGCTCCTTCCGGGAGACAGTCGCGAGATCAGCGTCCCCGTCGACGGCGTGTGGCCCCTCTTCGCGGTCCCCGTCGACGTCAGCTTCGCCCCGGAGGTCGTCACGGCCGACGGGTCGACGTCGACCCTCGATCCCGTGGTCGCCGGAACCACCCTCTGGGCCATCCCGTGGCCCCATCTGGCGATCCTCGCCGGGATCGCACTACTCGTCATCGCCGTCATGTCCGGGCGCACCCGCTCCCGGCGCAAGCTCGACGCCCTCCTCGCCGACGCGCGGGAGCAGGGCCGGAAGTCCGCTGAAGAGAAAGCAGAGACCCCATGACCCGTCGTCGCCCCGCGAGCGTCCGTGCCCCGCTGGCGGCCCTCGTGCTGCTCGTCGTCGCTCTGACGCCCTCCTCGGCGGTCGCCGCGCCCGAGGACTCGGACGGGGTAGGCGTGAGGGTGGACATCGAGCCGCTCGACGAGCCGACGACCGACGAGCCGACGACCGACGAGCCGACCTCCGCGGAGCCGACGGCCGGCGAGCCGCCGACGGGTGTGGAGCCCACGGGTGCGCCGTCGCCCACGATGGGCGTCCCCTCGCCCACGACGGGCGTCCCTGCGCCCACGGACGGGCCGACGCGGGACGGGGATCTGCCGGACACTGGCGCGGACCTCGCGGGCGCGCTGGGGCTCACCGCCCCCTTGCTCGCCGCGGGTGCAGCTCTCGCCATCCTCGCCGGCCGCCGGCGGGGAGCGACCTCCGACGGCTGAGCCGCGCCGCGCGTCACCCGTCGAGCCGTCCGGCACCGAGTGCCGGGCGGCTCGGGTGCGCCCGGGCGGCTGCCGGGCCCGGCGTCTCCAGCGTGCCGCGGCAGCCGCTCCCGCCTGCCTGGTGAGCAGCGCCCCGCAGCGGGCCCCAGCGGCGACCGCCTGCGCTCGCCCACGTCCGCCGAGGGACCCGTCCCGGCCCGCGGTCGGTGATCTCGCGTGAGGCCACCCGGCAGGCGGGCATCTCTTGACAGCCCGGACGCGACCTCTTACGGTCGAGCCAGGCCGCGACTGTTTGCGCTAACACTGCCTCTCAATGTGAGGGCCGGCGGCTCACGGACGCTCCACCGACGGGGCGTCCGACGGATGACTGCAACGCCGCACGCATCGACGACGCATTCCTCCACCTCGGAGCACGGGAGAAGGAAGTGCCATGACGCCGAGACCGATCCGACGTGCGGTGTCCGGCGCGACCGCGGCCCTTCTCGGCCTGACGGGGGCGCTCCTCGCGATGCAGCCCGCGTCCGCCGACGCCGCGCTCGTCGCGCACTACCCCCTCGACGAGACGTCCGGCACGGTGGCGGTCGACGCCTCCGGCGCGGGACGCGACGCCACGTACGTGGGCGCCCCGGCGCTCACCGGCGGCGGGGGAGTGCGCCTCGACGGCGTCGACGACCACGTCCGCCTGCCGAACGACGTCCTCGCCGGGCTCGACTCGGTGACGATCAAGGCCGAGGTGCTCGTGCGCGCCTCCCAGGGCACGCCCTACTTCATCTACGGCTTCGGCAACACCGACGCCGCCGGCGTCGGGAACGGGTACCTCTTCTCCTCGGGCAACGCCTACCGCGCCTCGATCGCCACGGGGAACTGGTCGACGGAGCAGACCGTGACGAGCGGGGCCAACCTCCCGCGCGACGTGTGGAAGACGATCACGTACACCCTCGACGACGCCAGCGACACGGCGCGGCTCTACCTCGACGGCGTCGAGGTGGGCGTCAAGACCGGCGTCACCATCCGCCCGGGCGCGATCGGCAACGCCGCCACTGCGGCGAACTACCTCGGCCGCTCGGTCTACACCGCCGACCGGTACCTCGCCGGGAGTCTGCGGGACGTGCGGATCTACGACGCCGCCCTCACCGCGTCCGAGGTTGCGGCACTGCACCCCACCGACGACGTCCGCCTCGAGCGGGACGCCGCGGCGCTCACCCTCGGCGACCTCCCCGCCGTCACCGGGAACCTCAGCCTCCCGGCCACCGGCCCGAACGGCGCGTCCGTCGCGTGGACCTCGAGCGACCCGGGCGTCATCGCCGCCTCCGGCGCCGTCACCCGCCCCGCGGGAGGGGACCCGGCCGAGGTGACGCTCACCGCCCGGCTCAGCCTCGGCTCGGCGTCGCGGACGCGCGCGTTCGTCGCGACCGTGCTCCCCGAGCCGGGTGGCGACGTCCTCGCCCAGGAGGACCTGGACGCCGTCGTCATCCCCGACGCCGACGACGTCCGCGGGAACATCACCCTGCCGGCCACCGGGCCGGTCCACGGCAACGACATCGTCTGGACCGCCTCGCCCGCCGGCGTCATCACGACGGCGGCGGACGGCGGGACGCCTGCGGGCGTCGTCACCCGCGGCGCCACCGACACCACCGTCACCCTCACCGCGACCGTCCCGGGCACCGACGCCGTGCGCACCATCGCCGTCACCGTCGCCGCGGCGCCGGCCGGTCTCGACACCGACTACACGGCCGGGTACCTGTGGACGCACTTCGCGGCCCAGGGCGGGTACGAGAAGATCTTCTTCGGCCACAGCGAGGACGGCCTCCACTGGTCCACGCTCAACGACAACGCGCCGGTCCTCGCCAACCTCGGCGGCGACCTCGGCGTCCGCGATCCGCACCTCGTCCGCTCTCCCGAGGGGGACCGGTACTGGATCATCGGCACCGACCTCCACGCCGAGGGCGGCGGACCCGGGGGCTCCGGCTGGGACCAGCTCAACGCGAGCCAGAACCTCGTCGTGTGGGAGTCGACGGACCTCGTCACCTGGAGCGACCAGCGCATCGCCTTCGCCGGCTTTCCGCACGCGGGCAACGTCTGGGCGCCCGAGGCCACCTGGAACGAGGCGACCGGGGAGTACTACGTCTACTGGTCCGCCCGCGACCGCCGCGACAACGAGACCCCCGACTGGGCGCTGCGGGTCTACCTCACGAAGACCCGCGACTTCGTCACCTTCACCGAGCCCGAGGTCTGGGCGTCCCTCAACGCCCCCGGCGACGGCGCGGGCGGGCCGAACATCATCGACTCGACCATCGCCGAGGAGGACGGCGTCTACTACCGCTTCTCCACCTCCGACTGGCACACGATCGTCGATACCGCGCCCAGCCTCGACGGGCCGTGGACGACGGTCATCGGCCGCGGCGAGGCAGCCGCGCACGGCCTGCGGGCCTCGATGGAGGGGCACACCGTCTACCAGCTACCCGACGGGCGCTGGGCCGTCATGGGCGACCAGAGCGGGTACTACGGCCACGTCACCGACACCCTTGCCAGCCTGCAGTTCCGCCAGCTCAGCGTCGGCGAGGGCCCGGACCAGTACTCCTTCGCCCAGCGCTTCCGGCACGGCTCGGTCCTGCGCCTCTCGGCCGCCGAGGAGCGGCGTCTCCTCGCCGCCTACGGCGACGGCGCCGAGGAGCCCGAGGAGCCCGAGGAGCCGCACGAGGGCCCGATCGCGGAGTACACCTTCGACGACGGCACGCTCACCGACTCCGTCGGGGACGCGGACCTCACCGCGAGCGGCACCGCCCGGGTGGCGACCGACCCGACCCAGGGCAGCGCCCTGCGCCTCGACGGGTCGGCGGGCGGCTTTGCGTCCTTCCCCACCGGCTTCTTCGACGGTCGGGACACCATGACGATCTCGATGGACGTGAAGTCGGAGCTCACCAGCGGCAACTTCTTCACCTTCGCCTTCGGGACCGACTCGACGAAGTACTACTTCCTGCGCCTGCGCGGCGGTGACGTCCGCAGCGCCATCACCCAGACGTCGTGGCAGAACGAGGCCGCCGTCACCGGGTCGGTGGCCGCCGGGCAGTGGCACCGCCTCGACGTCGTCCTCGACGGCACGACGATGGTGGTCTACGCCGACGGCGTGAAGCTGGGGGAGAACACCGCCCTCGGCATGAGCGTGGACGACCTCGGGACGAACCTCGCCGGCTACCTCGGCCGCTCGTTCTACTCCGGCGACCGCGCCTTCCAGGGCTGGTTCGACAACGTCCGCGTCTACGACCGGGCGCTCTCCGCGGGCGAGGTCCTCGAGAACGCCGGCGTGACCGACCAGCTCCTCGACGTCTCGCTCACCGACCCCGACGTCCTGCGGTACGCACCGATCGTCGACCCCGACGCGCACACCGTCCTGTTTCCCGTCACCCGCGGCACGGACGTCACGGCCCTCGCGCCGACGTTCACCACCGCGGCGGGCGTGAGCGTGTCGCCGTCGTCCGGGACGACCGTCGACCTCAGCGCGCCGGTCGAGTACGTCCTCACGGACGCAGCCGGCGAGACGGTGACGTGGCGCATGGAGGCGCGCGTCGTCGGGAGCCCGGTGCTGCCGGGCCTGTACGCCGACCCGAACATCGCCGTGTTCGGCGACACGTATTTCATCTACGCGACCTCCGACGGCTACCCCGGGTGGGGTGGCAACGAGTTCTACGTGTGGAGCTCGAAGGACCTCGTCGACTGGGAGCGCTCGGAGGAGCCGTTCCTCACCCTCGACGGCGCGAACGGGAACGTCCCGTGGGCGAGCGGCAACGCCTGGGCGCCGACGGTCATCGAGCGCGACGGGAAGTACTACTTCTACTTCAGCGGCCACAACGCCACCTACGACCGCAAGACGATCGGGGTGGCCGTCGCCGACAGCCCGGAGGGGCCGTTCACGGCCCAGCCGACGGCGATGATCCTCAACAACGAGGCCGTGACGTCCGGCCAGGCCATCGACCCGGCGGCGTTCCGCGACCCGGTGACCGGCAAGTACTACCTCGGGTGGGGCAACGGCGGGCCGTCGAACGGGCCCGTCCTCGCCGAGCTGGCCGACGACATGGTCTCCATCAAGCCGGGCACGTACCAGCGCATCGAGGGGCTCACCGACTTCCGCGAGGGCGTCTTCTTCAACTACCGGGACGGCCTCTACCACCTCACCTACTCGATCGACGACACCGGCTCGGAGAACTACCGGGTCGGGTACGCGACGGCGACGAGCATGGACGGGCCGTGGACCTACCGCGGCGTCATCCTCGAGAAGGACCTGTCGCTGGGGATCAAGGGACCGGGGCACAGCTCGATCCTCAACGTGCCGGGCACGGACGACTGGTACATCGTCTACCACCGCTTCGCCATCCCCGGCGGGAACGGGAACAACCGGGAGACGACGATCGACCGGCTCGAGTTCGGGCCCGACGGGCTCATCCAGCCGGTCACCCCGACGCTCGAGAGCGTGCCCCCGCAGACGATCGAGCTGCCCCCGGCCGGCCCGGACGTCACGGCCACGGCCGACACGCGCTGCGTCGCCGGAAAGGTCGTGGAGACCGTGCGGGTGGCCAACGACTCCGCGGCGCCCGTCACCGCCGTCGTCTGGACGCCGTACGGGAACCGGACCCTCACCGTGGCGGCGGACCGGTCCGCGTCGCTGACCTTCAGCACGCGCCTCACGTCGGTCCCGGCCGGCGAGGCCACCGTGACGGCGACCGCCGCGGGGCTGCCGGCGAGCACGACCCTCACCGCGCCCTACGCGCGTCGGGCCTGCGGCTAGCCGCACCACCGCCGCGCCGCACGCCGCTCCACCGCACCGCACCGCCGCCCCACCGCACCGCACCGCACCGCCGACCTTGATCATCACGTTTTCTCGACACACCCGATGGAGAGTGGAATGAGACTGCTGTCCCGCACGCCGCGAGCGGCTATCGCCGTCGCCGCCCTGAGCGCCGTCATCCTCGGAGCGGGGACGACGGCCCTGGCCGACGTCCCCGACGACGGGCTCGTCGCCGAGTACCTCTTCGACGAGCCCGCGGGCGCGACCGTGCCCAACAGCGCCCCCGGCGCCGAGCTCGGGGCGGCGACCGTGCGCAATGTCCAGGCCGCCGACTGGACGGGCACGTCGCTGACGATGCGCGGCGGGGCGAAGACCTCCACCGGCAACTGGGTCGAGCTGCCCGACGACATCCTCGCCGGCGCGACGTCGGCCACCGTCACCGCGGAGGTCAAGGCCTCCGCCGCGATGCTCAACGGCTTCCACTTCCTCTGGAACGTCGGCAACGAGTCCTCGGCCACCGAGTACTTCTTCGCCTCCCTCAACTGCGGCTCCGGACGCTCGCCGCTCGTCGGCATCAAGGCCGGCGGCTCCGAGAGCCTCGTCCAGTCCGGCTCGTGCGGGGTCGCCGCGAACCAGTGGGTCAACGTCACGACCGTCGTCGACGGCGCGGCGGGCACCGCCTCGCTGTACCTCGACGGCGTGCGGGTCGCCCACGGCGCGGTCCCCTTCACCCCGGCGGACATCACCGACCAGTCCCTCAACACGATCGGCCGCGCGCCGTGGCCCGACCCGCTCTTCCAGGGCGCCGTCTCCGCCTTCCGCGTGTACGACCGGGCCCTCACCGCCGCGGAGGTCGCCGAGGTCTCCGCCACCGACGCCGAGGTGCACGCCGGCGAGCTGCGCGCCCAGGCGCAGGCCGTCCTCGACGGCCTGGCCCTCACCGACCTCGAGACGAGCGGCGACGTCGACCTGCCCACGGCGGGCGGCCGCGTCACGTGGACCTCGAGCAACCCCGCCGTTGTCGGCGTCGACGGCTCGGTCACCGCCCCGCTCGCGGGCCAGCCGGCCGTCGACGTCGAGCTCACCGCCACCGCCTCGGTCCGCGGGATCAGCGCGAGCGAGACCATCACCGTGACGGTGCTGCCGTCGACGGAGAGCGCCGAGCAGCGCGTCCAGAGGCTTGCCCAGCGCGTCGTCGTCCCGCCCGTCGTCGAGTCCGGGACGGCCCTGCCCGCCGCCCCCGAGGGCACGCGCGTCGTCGTCGAGGCCGTCGCCGGGGCCGAGGTCGTCGACGGCGCCATCGTCTCCGGCGGGGACACCCCCGCCGTCGCGACGATCGCCCTGCGCGTCACTGACGAGGCGACCGGCGTGAGCGTGCTGCGCACCTTCACGACGCGGGTCCTGCCCGCCGGCTCCACCTCGCAGCTCCTCGCCTACAGCCGGGTCCCCACCAGCGCCGCCGAGGCCAACAACGCCGACGTCGCGCTGAGCATGCACCTCGCCCTCGAGGGCGACGACGCGTGGACCCCGCTCAACGAGAACTACGGCATCTTCTTCCCGAGGACCTCGGTCACCCCGCCGACGGCGGGCACCTCGAGCAGCATCGTCCGCAGCTTGCGCAACCCGCACCTGTTCTACCTCGCCGACGGCTCGTTCGGCGTCGTCGCCACCCGCACCGCCCGCGACGGCGGCTCGGACGGCACCCAGGCGAGCAGCATGCTCCTCGCCCGCAGCACCGACCTGCTCAGTTACACCGAGGTCGGGCTCGTCAACCTCGGGGTGACGAGCGGCGTCAACGACCCGGCGGTCGTCTTCGACACCGCCTCCCAGCGGTACGTCGTCACCTGGACGTCGGACGCGGGTGCGGCGATGTACACGACGTTCGCCGACCTCACCGACCCCGCGACGCGCGGGCCGGTCGAGCGCGGCGCCGTCGCGGCCACGGCCGGCGCGGAGGGCACCGGGGTGCCCAACTACGCCTCGGGCAACGCGCTCCCCGTCACGGCGGACGTCGCCGAGGCGCTCGAGGTCCGCTTCGGCCGCATCGTCAACACCGACGTCCGCCCGCTCGAGGGCGTGAGCGTCGAGGAGGGCGCCGAGCTGGCCGCCGGGGCGCTCCCGGCCCGCGCCGAGCTCGGCTACAACGACGGCTCGACCGCCACCCGCGCCATCGCGTGGGACGCGGAGTCCCTCGCCGCCGTCGACACCTCCACGCCCGGCACGTACGAGGTCACCGGCACGATCAAGGCGCCGCAGTACGCGACGCCCTTCGCGGACGAGCGGGCCGACCCGTCGATCTTCCGGTTCGACTACAACGGGCAGCAGAAGTTCCTCATGATCGCCACCGAGGACCTCAACATGAACCCCATCGACCCCGCGAACGGGCCGCACATGCCGTTCCGCGTCGCCGACCGGATCGAGGACCTCTCGGACGAGGCGCTCGCCGCGGGCCGCAACGTCGAGGTCGACCTCCTGCGCGCCGGCGACACCGACGCCGACGGCGGCGTCATGACCGGGTGCTTCTGGGCCCCGGAGCTCCACATGATCGACGGCACCCTGTCGATCCTCTTCATGCCCTGCTACGACGGCTCGAACGGGCGCCCGGACATGTGGACGGGCCGCGCGAGCATCATCCAGCTCAAGCAGGACGCCGAGGGCAACCACCTCGACCCGGCCGTCCCGGCGAACTGGACGAAGGCGGAGAAGGTCGTGCGGGCCGACGGGTCGATCCTCAACCCGGTGCAGGACATCTCGCTCGACATGACCTACTTCACCGACTCCGGGCAGTCGTACTACGCGTGGCAGATGCTCGGCGCCGTCTACATCGCCGAGATGGACCCCGCGGACCCGACCCGGATCACGTCCGACCCGGTGCGGATCATCGCGCCGGAGTACGCGTGGGACAACACCATCGCCGAGGGCCCGAACGTCCACGTGCGTGACGGCGTCCTCCACATGATCTACTCCGGCTCGACCGTCGGTGACACCTACACGACGGGCCTCATCACGGCGCCCGCCGGCGAGGGCGCCGACCTCACCGACCCGGCCACGTGGGACAAGCTCAACTACCCCGTGCAGAAGTCGGGGATGTTCAACGGGGAGTGGCAGCTCGGCACCGGACACGGCATGTGGTCCTACGACGAGGACGGCAACCTCCTCTACGTCTTCCACGCTCGTACCGACCACGACGGGCTCTCCGGCCGTGACATGTTCGTCCGCCGCGTCCACTGGGCCGCGGACGGCATGCCGGTCTTCGACATGGAGGCGGACGAGGAGATCGCCCCCGGCAACCGCACCGTCACGGTCACCGTGACCGTCGTCGGGGACGAGGGCCTCGACGTCACGGCGACCGTCGGCGCCCGGTGCGTCGCCGGCAAGACCGTCCAGGTCGTCACCCTCACCAACGGGGAGGACGTGCCGGTCGCGGTGGGGGCCACCTCCCCGTACGGGACACGCCAGACCGCGGCGCTCGCGCCCGGCCGGAGCGTCTCCTACGCCTTCACCACCCGCCAGGTGGGCGTCGACGGCGGTTCCGTCGCGGTGACCGCCGAGGCCACGGTCGACGGTGACGTCGTCACCGACTCGGTGTCCGTCTCCTACGCCGCCAGCACGTGCCGATGAGCGGCGCCGCCAGCGCTGACCCGTGCCGAGACCTCGGCGCGGCCGAACACAGAGGTGACCCCATGCACTCCATGACCCGCTCAGACCACCGGGGGCGGTCCCGGCGCCTGATCGCCGGCGTCGCGTCCCTCGCGCTGCTCACCCTCGGCGCCATGGCGCCGGCGGCGGCACGCACCGCGGAGGCGGCGGCTCCGGCGGGGGCCGCGGCGCCCACCGCCGTCGCCGCGGCCGCGCCGGACGACGGCCTGGTCGCCGAGTACCTCTTCACCCAGCAGGCCGGTGCGACGGTGCCGAACACCGTCTCCGGACCGGGCGCCGTCGGCGACGCCCGGGTCGTCAACGGCTCGGACGCGCTCTGGACGGGGGACTCGCTCCGGTTCACGGGCGGGGCGAAGACGAGCCCGACCGCGAGCTGGGTCGAGCTCCCCGACAACCTTCTGGCCGGCGAGCGCTCCGCGACGATCACGACGGAGGTGTCGATCGCCGCCTCGATGAAGAACACGTTCAACTTCCTCTGGAACATCGGCAACGACGCCAACCAGGCGTACTACTTCGTCTCCGTCCGGGACACGCCCCGGACGGCGATCACGACGTCGTCGGGCGGCGGCGAGGTCAACGCCCGCGCCGGCGCGGGGCTCGACGCCGGGCGCTGGTACAGCCTCACCTCCGTCATCGACGGCGAGGCCGGCACGATCAGCTTCTACGTCGACGGCGTCCGCGTGGCGTCCGCACCCACGACCCTCACGCCCGCCTCGATCACCGACCAGTCGCTCAACACCATCGGCCGCTCGCCGTGGCCCGACCCCATGTTCGCCGGTGAGGTCTCGACGTTCCGCGTCTACGACCGCGCATTGAGCGCGGACGAGGTGCGCGACGTCTCCGAGGCGGACGCCCTCCTCCACGAGGAGAGCTTCGCGGCGGCCGCCCGCGCCGTCCTCGACGACGTCGCGCCCGTCACGGTGAGCGACTCCACCACCGTCCTGCCGGACTACGACGGCGTCGTCCGCTGGGCATCGGCCAGCGAGGGCCTCGTCGTCGCCGCCGACGGCCGCACGCTCACCGCCGTCCAGCCCGCCCCGGGCGAGCCGGCCGCGCAGGGCACGCTCGTCGCGACCGCCACCGTCCGCGGCGCGACGGCGAGCGCCGAGGTACCCGTGACGATCGAGCCGGTCGCCGCGGCCGACGACGCCTACGGCTACCTCCTCGTCCACTTCATCGAGGACTCCGCCGGGTACGCCGAGAAGATCTACCTCGACGTCTCCCGCGGCGACAACCCCGAGCAGTGGGACCCGCTCAACGGCGGCGAGCCCATCCTCGCCTCGCACCTGGGCACCACCGGCGTGCGCGACCCGTTCCTCACGTACAACCCCGAGACGGGGACGTACTACATCATCGCCACCGACCTGCGGGTCTTCGGCGGCGACCGCGGCTCGGGCTCGTGCATGGAGTGGTGCTACTGGTCCAGCCAGGGCAGCACGATGCTCAACGTGTGGGAGTCGACGGACCTCGTCACGTGGAGCGACGTGCGCCAGATCGACCTCGGCGTCGGCGCCGCTCCCGAGATGGGCATGGCGTGGGCGCCCGAGGCCACCTGGGTGGAGGACTACGACGGCGAGGGCGAGGGTGCGTTCGTCTTCTACTGGTCCTCGAACGTCTACCCGGACCAGGCGCACACCGGCACGAGCTACAGCCGGGTCCTGTGGGGCGCGACGACCGACTTCACCGAGGAAACCTACGCCTACGGGGGCGTCCTCATCGACGACGGCGGGAACACCATCGACACGACGGTGGTCCAGGACGAGGGCACGACGTACCGGATCACGAAGGACAACGCCGCCGGCCGCGGCATCTTCATGGAGTCGACGGCGGACGCGCGCTGGTGGGAGGCCGGGACGGACTGGACGACGATCCAGACGCGCATCGGCGCGGAGTGGGCCGGCGGCAACGCCGGTGGCGTCGAGGGCCCCGCGGTCTTCAAGAGCAACGACTCCGACCGGTGGTACCTCTACGTCGACGTCATCCCCACGGTGGGGTACCGGCCGATGGTGACGACCGACCTCGACGCCGGCTGGGAGCTGCTCACCAGCCCCGACTTCTTCATGGCGCCGAGCACGAAGCACGGCGGCGTCGTCTCCCTCACCAAGGCGCAGTACGACACGGTGCGCGCCGCCGACGCGGTGAGCGCCGTCGTCGAGGACCTCGGCACCGTCACGGTGGAGGAGGGCGCGACGGCGGACGACCTCACCGCCGCGCTCCCGGCGACGGCGGAGGTGACGCTCGCCTACCAGCGCGGCACGGCGGACCTCCCGGTGGACTGGGACACCGCCACCGTCGACCTGACGACTGCCGGTGAGTACCAGGTGACGGGCACCGTCCGTTCGATCGGCGCCAACCTCAACCAGTGGGTCGGGGCCGGCGGCTCGACGGCGTGGAACGCGCCCGACCGGGTGCCGTACAGCTCCACGGCGATCACCGTGCGCGCCAGCGTGACGGTCGTCGGCGTGCCCGACGAGGGGCTCGACGTCACGGCGACCGTCGGCGCGCGGTGCGTCGCGGGCAAGACCGTCCAGGTGGTCACGGTGACCAACGGGGAGGACGTGCCGGTGGCGGTGGGGGCGACCTCCCCGTACGGGACGCGCGAGACCGCGGCGCTCGCGCCCGGCCGGAGCGTGTCCTACGCCTTCACCACCCGCCAGGTGGGCGTCGAGGGCGGCTCGGTGGAGGTGACCGCCGAGGCCACGCGCGACGGCGACGTCGTCACCGACTCCCTGTCCGTCTCCTACGCCGCCAGCACGTGCCGGTGACGTGATCGGCCGACGGCGCGCCGCGGACGGGGCCACCCGCACGCGGCGCGCCGTTACCGCGCCCGCCGGTGTTTGCGTCGCCGGCGCATGGCAGAAATGCCCGCGCCGCCGACCGCTGGCCATTGACAGCGGCGGGGGCCCGCGACGGTAAGTCCACCCCGGCGACGCGCCGACGCGGAAACCGCCGCCATGTTCTCTCCGGCGTCCCGTCCTATGGCATCGCGGACCATTCCCCGCAGCGCCGGATGCCCCCACGCGGAACCGGTCGGTCCCATTCGGAATTCGTGTCTCGTAGTATTCTTGCGGAATTTCCCGCAGACCGAGGAGGCCCAGTTGTGAACCATGACCGTTCGCGAAGTCCCCGCCGAGGCGGAGGCAGCGCAACCGGCATGAGCAACGGCACCCCGTCGAGCCGCACCCTGAACGACCTCGACCGCAAGATCGTCGCCGCCCTGCAGCTGGACGGGCGGGCCAGCTGGGCGACCATCGCCGAGCTCTCGGGCACCACGGGGCCGACGGCCGCCCGCCGGGTCCAGCAGCTCACGCAGGACGGTGCGGTCACCGTCGCCGTGATGAAGGGCGTCGGGGCCGACCGGCTGCACGAGTTCCACTCGCTGCGGCTGCAGTGCGGTCCGGGAATGGCGATCAAGGTGGCGGCCAAGGTCGCCGAGCGGGCGGACATCCGCTTCGTCGCGCTCATCACCGGGCAGTACGACGTCATGGCCGAGGCGCAGATCCCGCGGCAGGCGGAGGCCTACCACTCCCTGGTGCGGGAGATCCAGATGATCCCCGGGGTGGAGACGGTCAGCGGCGAGCTCACCCTCCACGTCTACAAGGTCAGTCACGACTGGGCGCGCGAGCTCCTCGGCCTCGCGCCGGCGGGGTCCGAGCCGGTGAGCGAGGAGCACGAGGCGGCGCACTTCGACGAGGTGGACGAGGCGATCTTCCAGCGGCTCACCGTCGACGCGCGGGTCGGGTTCTCGGAGATGGCCGAGGCGGTCGGGCTCAACGAGTCCACGGTGCGCCGCCGGTTCGAGCGGTTGGTGTCCCGCCGGTGGCTGCACGTGGCGACGCTCGTCCAGGCGGCCGCGCTGGGCTTCGAGTCCGAGGTGCAGCTACGGATCGACGTGGAGCCGGCGCGCCTGACCGAGGTCGCGCACGAGCTCGGTCGCCGGCCGCAGGTGCGCTACCTCGCCCTCCCGCTCGGCGCGAACGGCCTGGTCGCCGAGGTCATCGCCCGGCGCACGGAGGACCTCTACTCCTTCATCACCGCCGAGCTCGCCGAGCTTCCCGGCGTCATGGGGTGGACGGCCTCGCTGGAGCTGCTCACCCTCAAGCGCGGTTTCGTCGTGACGCCGTGGTGGCGGGCCGAGGTGGCCCACATCGAGGCCGGTGCGGAGCCGGAGGAGCCGGCGGCGACGCGGTAGCCCGTCGCCCCCGGGCGGGCGTGGTCGCGGCGCCCGATGTCGGTGGGCGTCCCTATAGTCGCGAGGGTGTTCCTCCTCGACGACGGCACGATCGTCTACAGCGCCAGCGACCTCGCGGCCGCCGCGGACTGCGAGCTCGCGCTCCTGCGGGTGCTCGACGGCAAGCTCGGCCGGTCCGCGCCGCTCGACCTGCCCGCCGACGCCATGCTCGAGCGCGCCGCCCGGCTGGGGGACCGGCACGAGGCACGGGTGCTCGCCGAGCTCGTCGAGCGCTTCGGACCGTGGGACCGCGCCGCCGGCACCGGGGTCGTCGAGATCGAGCGGCCGGACGGCCGCCCGGACCGGGCGCTCCTTGAGGCCAAGCGCGAGGAGACCCTCGATGCCCTGCGCACCGGGGCGGACGTCGTCTTCCAGGCCGGGTTCTTCGACGGCCGGTTCTCCGGCTGGGCGGACTTCCTCGTCCGTGCGGACTCCGGGCGCTACTCCGTCTACGACACCAAGCTCGCCCGGCACGCCAAGGTGACCGCGCTGCTCCAGCTCGCCGCGTACGCCGACCAGCTCCTCGCGGCGGGGCTCGACCCGGACCCGCAGGTCCACCTGCTCCTCGGTGACCGTACGCGGACCAGCCACCGCCTGGCGGACCTGCTCCCCGTCTACCGGGACCGGCGGGCGCGGCTGGAGGCGATCCTCGACGGCCACCAGGCGGAGGCCGGGCCCGTGGCGTGGGGCGACGAGCGGTACCGGGCCTGCCTGCGCTGCGCCGTCTGCGCCCCCGAGCTCGCGGCCCGCCGGGACGTGCTCCTCGTGGCCGGCCTGCGGGTGACCCAGCGGGCCCGGCTGCGCGCCGCCGGGATCGCGACCATCGACGCCCTCGCCGTCGGCGACGCGGCGGTGGCCGGCATCGGCACCGCGACGGTGGAGAAGCTCCGCGCCCAGGCGCGCCTCCAGGTCGCCCAGCAGCCCCCGGGGCCGGGGGCGCCGGGCACGGCTCCCGGCGCGGTCCGTCACGAGATCCACGCGACCGCGGCGATCGCGGCGCTGCCGGCACCGAACCCCGGCGACGTCTTCTTCGACTTCGAGGGGGACCCCCTGTGGAGCGAGGACGGCGGCGCGGGGGAGGACGCCTGGGGGCTGGAGTACCTCTTCGGGGTGGTCGAGGCGCCCACCGCGGCCGGTGCCGAGCCGGTGTTCCGCCCGTTCTGGGCGCACGACCGCGCCCAGGAGAAGCAGGCGCTGGAGGACTTCCTCGCCTACGTCACCGCCCGGCGCGCCGCCCACCCCGGCATGCGCGTCTACCACTACGCCGCCTACGAGAAGACGGCGCTGCTGCGCCTGGCCGGGCGGCACGGGGTGGGCGAGGACGTCGTCGACCAGCTCCTGCGCGAGGGCGTGCTCGTCGACCTCTACGCCACGGTGCGGGCGAGCCTGCGCACCGGCCAGGACTCCTACTCGCTCAAGAAGCTCGAGCCGCTGTACATGCCGGCCGCGCGCGCCGGCGAGGTCACCACGGCCGGGGACTCCATCGTCGAGTACGCCGAGGCGTGCGAGCGCCGTGACGCGGGCGACGACGCCGAGTGGCAGCGCCGCCTGGGCCAGATCGCCGCGTACAACCGCGTCGACTGTCTGTCCACCCTGCGCCTGCGGGACTGGCTGCTCGCCGAGGCGGCCCGGCTCGGGGCCCGGCCCGGGGCCCCGGCCGCCGGACCCGACGACGCCGACGCCCCCCGCCGGGACGACCTGGCCGACCGGGTCCTCGTCGAGCGTCTTCTCGCCGCGGCCGGCGACGGGCCGGCGCGGGACGCCGACGACCAGGCGCTCGCTCTGCTCGCGGCCGCCCTCGGGTACCACCGGCGCGAGGCCAAGCCGTTCTGGTGGGCGCACTACGACCGGCTCTCGGCAGACCCGGCGGAGTGGACCGATGCTCGCAACACCTTCGTCGCCGACGAGGTCGAGGTCCTCGAGCCGTGGGGCGTGCCGCCCGGCAAGCGGGTGCCCGTCCGGTTGCTGCGGATGGTCGGCCGCCTTGAGCCGGGCAGCGAGCTCACCGCGGGTGCCACCGCCTGGACGCTCTACGACGCGCCCCTGCCCGGGTGCCTCAAGACGTCGACCTCCGGCCGGCGCGGGTGGGGCGAGAAGCTCACCGTCCGCGCGGTCGACGCCCTCGACGACGGGCGGGACGTCCTCGTCGTCGAGGAGGGGCTGCGCGCCTCGGACTGCGTGCACGACGCCGTCCCCATGGCCCTGGTGCCGGCCTGCGGGCCGTCGACCACGAGCCTGGAGGAGGCCGTCCGCGGCCTCGCCGAGCGGGTGGTCGCGGCCCTGCCGCACGTCCCGGCCCAGCCCGCCCTCGACCTCCTGCGCCGGGTGCCGCCGCGGCTGCGCGGGGGTGCCGCCCTGCCGGTGCCGCGCGACCACCCGGACGGCTCCATCGAGGCGATCACCGCTGCGCTGCGCGACCTCGACGGCTCCTACCTCGCCGTCCAGGGCCCGCCGGGTACCGGGAAGACGTTCGTCGGGTCCCGGGTCATCGCCCGCCTCGTCGAGCAGGGGTGGCGGGTCGGGGTCGTCGCGCAGTCCCACGCGGTCGTGGAGAACATGCTCCACGCCGTCGCCTCCGCCGGGGTGCCCGCCGACCGGATCGGGAAGAAGGCCCCGTCGGGCACCGGTGGCGACGCGCCGTGGACGTGGGTGAAGGACACCCGGTTCCCGGCGTTCTACGCCGCCCAGCCCGGGGGGCTCGTGGTGGGCGGGACGGCGTGGGACTTCACCAACCCCACGCGGCTGCCCGACGTCCCGCTCGACCTCCTCGTCGTCGACGAGGCCGGCCAGTTCAGCCTTGCCAACACCCTCGCCGTCTCCACGGCCGCCCGCAACCTCCTCCTCCTCGGGGACCCGCAGCAGCTCCCGCAGGTGAGCCAGGGCCGCCACCCCGAGCCCGTCGACCGCTCCGCGCTGGGCTGGCTCACCGACGGGCACGACACCCTGCCGGAGAGCCACGGGTACTTCCTCGCCCGCACGTGGCGGATGCACCCGGACCTGTGCGCCGCCGTCTCCCGGCTGTCCTACGAGGACCGCCTCCGCTCCATGCCGTGCACCGCCGAACGGTCCCTCGAGGGCGTCGCGCCCGGGGTCCGCACCGTCGCGGTCGTCCACGAGGGCAACGCCGTGGCCTCGCGGGAGGAGGCGGCCGCCGTGGCGGGGGAGGTGCGCGCCGTCCTCGGTCGGCGCTGGCGGGACCCCGCCGCCGGGGAGGACCGGCCGCTCGGGGAGCGCGACGTCCTCGTCGTCGCCGCCTACAACGCCCAGGTGTGGACCGTCCGGCGCGCCCTCGCCGCCGCGGGGCTCGGCGAGGTGCGGGTCGGCACCGTCGACAAGTTCCAGGGGCAGCAGGCGCCGGTGGTGATCGTCTCCCTGGCGGCGTCCACGCCGGAGGACGTGCCGCGCGGCATGGAGTTCCTCCTCAGCCGCAACCGGGTCAACGTCGCCGTCTCCCGCGGGCAGTGGTGCGCCGTCGTCGTCCGCTCGCCCGCGCTGACGGACTACCTCCCGAACCGGCCCGAGCGGCTCGAGGAGCTCGGGGCCTTCCTCGGACTGGATCGGCGACACTAGTAGACGTGCAGCCCCTCCTCTCCGTCGGTGCCCTCGGCGGGACCATCGCCATGACCTCGCCCGTGCCCGACGTCGGAGCGCTGCCCACCCTCGACGCCGCCGAGCTCGTCCGCGGCGTCCCCCAGCTCGCCGCGCTGGCCGCCGTGCGGCACGCGAGCATCTGCGCCAAGCCGTCCGCCTCGATCACCGTCGACGACGTCCTCAACGCCCTGCGCTGGGCGCGGGGCCAGGTGGACGACGGCGCCCGCGGCGTCGTCCTCACCCACGGCACGGACACCCTCGAGGAGACCGCCTACCTGCTCGACCTGCTCTGGGACCGCCCCGAGGCGCTCGTCGTCACCGGGGCCATGCGCCCGGCCGACGCCCCCGGCACGGACGCGCCGGCGAACCTCCTCGCCGCGGCCAACACCGCCCTCGCTGCGGACGCGCGCGGGCGCGGGGCGCTCGTCGTCCTCAACGACGAGATCCACCTCGCGGCCCGGGTCACCAAGACCAGCTCGACGGCGCTCGACGCGTTCGCCTCACCCGGCTTCGGCCCGGCCGGGCGCATCCTCGAGCAGCAGGTCCGGTTCGCCGCGCCCGCACCGCCGCGTCCGGCGCCCCTGCCCCCGCCGCCTCCCGGACCGGTCGACGTCGCCCTCGTGGAGGCGCCGCTCGCCGACGACGGCCGCGTGGTGCGCGCCCTGCTCGACGCCGGGTTCGGCGCCCTCGTCGTCGACGGCAGCGGTCTCGGCCACACGTCCGCGGCCACCGCCGAGGTCCTCGCGGGCGCCGTGTCCCAGGGCGCCGTCGTGGCCGTGTCCTCCCGGACCACGCGCGGCGGCACCGGCCGGGTGACGTACGGGTACGTGGGCTCGGAGATGTACCTGCGCGGCGTCGGCGTCCTGCTCGCCGGCGAGCTGTCGGGGCGCAAGGCGCGGCTCCTCCTCCACGTGCTCCTGGGCGCCGGCGTCGCCGGGGAGCGGCTCGCGCAGGCCTTCGCCGAGCGCACCCGGGTCTGACCCCGACGCCGCCGAGTTCGCCGGTTCGTGCCGAGTTCGCTGGTTCGTGCCGAGTTCGCTGGTTCGTGCCGAGTTCGCTAGTTCGTGCCCAGTTCGCTAGTTGCTGCCGAGTTCGCTGGTTCGTGCCGAGTTCGATAGTTCTGCCTGGCGAACTCGGCACAAAGTGGCGAACTCGGCGTCGGGCAGGACGCCGAGTTCGCTGGTTCGTGCCGAGTTCGCTGGTTCGTGCTGAGTTCGCTGGTTCGTGCTGAGTTCGCTGGTTCGTGCCGAGTTCGATAGTTCTGCCTGGCGAACTCGGCACACAATGGCGAACTCGGCGTCGGGCAGGACGCCGAGTTCGC